>JBFRWI010000047.1:0-34712 GCA_051439505.1 Hormoscilla sp.
AACCCCCGGCTAATGGGTGTGGTCAAAAGTAGTTGGATCCGATCCCCCCCAAACCCCCCCTTCCAAAAGGGGGGGGTTCCGGAAGCCCCCCTTTCTAAGGGGGGTTTGGGGGGATCCGGCGACTGGGAGGGCCGCCCGAACGATCAACGGGTTTTGACCACACCCCCGGCTAATAGCTAAAGTCGGTTAAAACCGACTAATAGGATAATAAAACGATAATGTTAAACTAATTTTTTTTTCAAAATGGTATAAATAATCAAAATTGTTCGCGCATGGGTTCTCTGACGATCGCGGGTATTTCAAAATCCCCAAAATGGGCAAAACGTCGCTCAATAGCTTCGGCAAGATTTAATGGTTGAGAGTTTTTTTCTGTCAATAGGGCGGCCTGGAGAATTTCTTTGACCTCTTCTTCGAGGGACAGTCCGCGATCTTCTGCGCGCTTTTGTAAGCGGGATAAGAGGTTGTCATCAAGGTTACTGATCGTGATACTGGTCATATTTTGGGCATCTCTCTGATATTATACCAATATTCCCAAGCCCGCGCAGGCGGGCTTTGTTCTTGTAGCCCCACCATAAATGGTGGGGATATGGAAGTCATATTTTTGGCATCTCTCCGATATTATACCAATATTCCGAAGCCCGCGCAGGCTGGCTTTGTTCCTGTAGCCCCACCATAAATGGTGGGGATATTATGGTGGGGGTATTAGGGTAGGGGATATGGAAGCAACGGCGTATTGAACCAACTGGGCGAGTTTATGGCGGAGAGTTTCCAGTCCCAAGCGCTGACTGGCGGAAATAAATAACGCTTGGGGAAATTCCTCTTGGGCCAATGCCAGGGTATCTCCATCTACCTCGTCAATCTTATTAAACACTACCAATGCTGGTCCGGGTGTGATTGGCATTTCCTCAAGCAGACTCATCACCGATCGGATGTGACTCTGCCAAGCGGGATGGGAGAGATCCACTAGATGCAGCAAGGCGTCCGCTTCCGTTACTTCCTCCAAGGTGGCACGAAAAGCATCGATCAATGGTGGTGGCAGTTCGTGAATAAACCCCACCGTATCTGTTAGCAAAATTGTTCGCGCCGCCCCCGTTTCCGGATCCTGTACTACTAACCGTCGAGTAGTGGGGTCCAGGGTCGCAAATAGCTGGTCGGCGGTGTAGACTTCCGCATTTGTTAATGTATTCAGCAGGGTAGACTTGCCCGCATTGGTATAGCCTACTACTGCTATACTCGGCACTTCCCGATGCTGTCGCTGACTCCGCAGTCGCGATCGATGGGCTTGCAGTTGATTTACTTCCTGTTGCAGTCGGGATATGCGCCGCCCGATCGCCCGGCGTTCGGTTTCCAACTTAGTTTCCCCCGGACCCCTAGTGCCGATACCGCCCCCCAGTCGGGACATATCTTGACCGCGTCCAGTCAGACGGGGTAGGGTATACTCCAGTTGGGCAAGTTCCACCTGTAATTTACCTGCCCGCGATCGAGCCCGTTGGGCAAAAATATCCAAAATTACCTCTGTCCGGTCTACCACTCGCACCCCCGTCTGCCGTTCCAGGTTCCGGACTTGGGCCGGGGACAGGTCTCGGTCAAAGGCCACTAAATTCGCCCCTATTGTTTGCACTGTCAAGGCTATTTCTTGCACCTTCCCCGCACCCACTACCGTTTGGGGATGGGGGCGCGATCGCCTTTGCCGCATCACCTCCAGAACATCGCCACCAGCAGTTTCCACCAACCGGGTTAATTCTGCTAAACCATTTTCAAACCGACTGGACCCGATATCCTCCGTCCTCAGACCCACTAGCAGCACCCGATCGCGGTCCGAGTCTACTTCTTGGCCCACAAATTCCCGGCGGAACTCCTCTTCCAGTCCGGATACTAAGTCCAGAAAATCCCGATCGTCCAGTTCCTCCAGACTCAGGGGAGGAGACATAGTCCAATTTTTCTCGGGATCGGGAATGAGATGGGCTAAATATGCTTCTTTAACGTAACCCGTGGCGCCACCACCTCGGCGAGTAAACCCACCTCCCGTGAGAGTGAGAACGACCAATGCATCTAAACGCTGGATGGCCATTGCAGTCAAAGTATCTTCACTGGGAGGGTGAGACTTAAGTTGGGTAGCAATGCAGCGAATACCGCAGAGTCGTTCCGCACCGTAGCGAGGTAACTCCAAAGGCGGTATTTGGGTTTGGCGGGGTGTCCCCACCCCCACGCGAATTACCTGTCCCCGGCGATTAATATAGCTACAGAGGGGTTGGTTGATTTCCGTCCCGATCGCCGCCAGTCGCTGAGCAAATTCTGCCGTTGTCAGGCGATCGCCCGGAAGGCGCTGATGATAAAGTCGTTGCAACTGCTTCAGTTGACTTGATTTGAGACCCTGAAGATTTCCGTAGATAGTTTCGATAGGCGTACCTCCCCAGTTTCCTGGTCTTGCGATTGAGACCGCCGGGGTATCCCACCCCCGGCTAATAGCTAAAGTCGGTTAAAACCGACTAATAATATAATTTAAACATATTGTAGCATCCTCTCGTTCCCAGGTAGAACCTGGGAACGGTGCAACTGAAGGCTCCCGCCTCCTGGGAAGGAGTGCTACCGTCAAGTATATCAGATCTTTAACAAAATGGTAAGATCGAGATCGTCAGGTTCGGATAATTCAATAAGTTTAATAATGCCTCTGGTAAAATTCCTGATCTTTGTCTTCATCTGCAAAAGCAAGAGGGTTGTTAAGTTACTATTTTTTCATCCTGGCAGCAATTTCTCTGCTAGTTTCCAGTTCTGCCGCTGGATAGTCTATTACGGCAAACCCATACTCGCTGATGAGTCGATAAAACTCCCACTTGTCACACCCTAGGACTTGGGCACCGATACCTGATGATATTTTGCCCTCTGCGTACAACTGTCCGACTGTGTATATCTTCACTTTCCGCGCAAAACTCTCCTCTGATTCTCGGGCGGCTACTAACAATTCTTCCGGAAACGCTACATTGATACTCATAGAGTCTAATTCCGTTCTGGTGGATCTGCTGACTGCGATCGCACTCGCACTCTCTTTACTGTAGCTGATTGATTTTTTATTATCAACCCCCTAGATGCTTGACCTGTCCGGTTACTCCGAACCGTCAGGAACTGCGCCTTGTCAGACCATCAACCTGGTTGTCTGCGAATATTTTCCCATTTCCACCGAGATCGTCCCAGAAACCCGGTTTCGACCGCTGGCATCCCAATACTTCAAGGGATACAATCTGTCACAATCTGTCATTGCGAGGGGGGAAACCAAAACAAACATCTTCCGGGATCCAAGCGATCATCCCCCCGAAGCAATCTCACCAACTACGCCGCCCATGCATCTGGACAGGGGCGACGGGGATTGCTAGCCCTCCTGCGTCGGGCCGCTACGCTAACGGGGGGGTTTAACTCGCTCAAAGCATAAGCATATCGCTACGGTACCCCCCCTCGCAATGACAACTTATATCCAAAACCTTGAGGTATTGGCTGGCATCGGATCGCCCCCCTGACGCCGTCGGACCGGAAACTGGGTATGCCAGTCTACTTCGCCCGGCCTGAAGATCTTTTCTCTGGCCGGGAAGTTTTCTCCGGCCTTGGAGGTTATTTCTCCGGCCTTCACGTTAGGAAGCTTCCTTTTTCTCACAGTGTTTCAAGTCAAAGGGGGACTTTTTGCCGCCAGTGAATGACTCGGTTAGTCCCTGGAGTAACTGATTTTTTCCCGGGAATGACTCAGTTACTCCCGGGAATGACTCAGTCACTCCAGCAAGGGAACCATTACTCCAAGGAGGGACTGAGTTACTCCAGGGCAGAACTCAGTCCCTCCTTGGCAGATCTGAGTTATTCCTTAATGAAATCTATTGACCGTCAAGGTGCAATTGCCTTGGCCACGACCTTTTCAGTCAAAGCCTCCCAGGGAGAAAGCCCCTTGGAGGCGGCATTTTGTCCCGCTAGAGCAACTTTTTGGCCTCCTGGCCAGTGAGCCCCTTTCACGCTCCCAGGCCAGAAACCGGGTTTCTGCTGAGGATTTTCGCATTCCCACCGAGATAGCTCATATAACCCGGTTTCTCAGCTCCCATCGGAACGCTCCCCTCACGCTCCCAGGCCAGGAAACCGGGTTTCTTAAGATTGCTTATATTATCGCATTTTGGAAAAATAATGCTATAAATATCAAGCATTATGATAATATCATTCGGAGCAATTTGTCACGATAAAAAACATCGGAATTTTACTAGAGAGTGGAACGCTAAACTCAAGGGTTGGGTTTCGTACCTCAACCCAACCTACAGATACGACAATTTTTATTATGGGAATTTAATCAGATATGATATTAGTCGGTCAAAACCTTCCTTTAGCCTCGTTACCTGGCTCCGCCAGGTAACGCGGGGGTTTGAACCCTCCGTGTATCGTGGGTAGTGCGAGTAGCGCTCCCACGATACACGGAAGGCGGGCCGACAGCGAAGTGAGAGAACTACATGCTTGAAAGTGTAGCAACCTTTTTTACGAATAGTATTATCTTAAGCCTTGGCAGATGAAGGCTCCCCAGTATTGGGGCGAGGCAAAGGGTATTTCTCCAAACTCTTTCAACTGCTCTTGCCTTTCTTTTATTTTCAAGGCTAAGGCGAATAGCTTAGACCATTCTTCCTTGCCAGCTCTTTTGGCTTTCATTCCCCTTTGTTTGGCGGCGCGTTCGGCTGACTTTAACATCTGTTCCACTTCCAAGTTGGTGAGGGTACGCAGTTTATGTTGCGCTTTCTGCAAGGCTTGCGGACGACTCAGGGGTGGCTCTTTGTCTGTACCTTTGCGATATTGGTGGTAAAAGATGGAAAATATCGCTGTGGCTAAGTCATCTACTGCCCACAAGGTGTATATAACGCTTCTGGCTCCCGCACATATAAATCCAATTGCTATGGTCAGTATGTCATCAGTTATATTTATCCATGCGAGATTGGTTTCGCAGCAGGAGAGAAAGACTTCTTCCAGCTGGGGATATCGCCATCCGGGAGTGAGCATTTGCCCCAGGGTGATTTTCCCATCTGCTAAGATGAGGGCTGATTCCAGCAATTCAAAATTCTTGCATTCAAAATTATTGCATTGGGAAAGTCCTGAGAACAAGGATTTCAGGGGTAGGCCATAGCAATTTAAATGCACGACAGCTTAAATATTTCCCATCATATCCAAATGTTATGGATGCCCTGGTCCTACATTATCCTTGCTTGCGCCCCGTTCCCGACCAGGTAATGCCATGGGATGGCCGATGGGATCTTACCGACAGGGGGGACCCGGTGCTGACACAGTGCCCCTAGCGAAGGGCGATCTGCCGTGGCCCGATGGGATGCGATCGGCCATTAACTGTCGGGGCACGGCAGCCGGGGCACGGCGATAGATATATTTTCGTTAATATTGTTATGTTATGGATGCCGTGCCCCTACCGCATGTTTACGCCAATGGGCAGATCTTGCATGCGATCAGCAATTCACCTCCGGGGCACGGCAACCTCCGGGGCACGGCATCAGCAGATTATCGGTGAGGATGAAAATGTTACAAACGCGCCCGCCCCGATGCCATGCGATCGCCTGTTCGTTTTCAGCATCAGTATAAATCGTTTTTGCTCGATACCTTGCTAATAAAGTACCATAAGTCTCGGGATTAAAAGTAAAGGTCATCTCAACCTCTTTATCCTATGAGTGCGTGAGTTAAAATATATTTGATCTCAATAATTTCTCTGCTAATTTTCCCCTCCATGATTTATATTCGCTACCGTTATTATACCATTTTTGACAAACAATGCTACAATTTATAAGAATTAGCTTATTAGTCGGTTTCAACCGACTTTAGCTATTAGCCGGGGGTTTGAACCCCCGGCGGGCCATGAAGCCAATTGACTAGCCATCAGCTATAATTTTATCAGATGTCGAATGCTGCCCATCAGTAAGAAAATTCAAATTAACTTCTCTAGACTCTTGCAGCGATCGGGGGGTTGCCGTCTCTGAAATCACTTCCGAAATTTCTTGCTTCTCCGCTGATTGAGTTTCTGACTTTTTCCCTGCTTGCACCACATCTGATAAATTTTTTGCCATCATGAGAAAATCCGAAGGCATCATCAGCACAGTAGTAGTATTATTTTCCGCCCCAATTTCCGTCAGCATTTGCAAGCGTCGTAATTCCAAAGCCGCTGGGTTTTCGACAATCTTCTGAGAAGCCTCAGCTAATTTTATCGAAGCTTCCTGTTCCGCTGCCGCTTTAATTATGCGGGCGCGTTTTTCCCGGACCGCTTCCGCTTCCTTCGCCATCGCCCGTTGCATACTGGGAGGAATTTCCACATCTTTCATTTCCACCCGTTCGATCACCACCCCCCAAGGGCCCGTAACTTCATCCACAATTTCTTGGATTGTATTGTTAATTTTATCGCGGTTTTGCAGCACATCATCCAGAATATTTTGCCCCACCACATTGCGTAAAGTAGTCAGGGCCGTTTGATATACAGCCATCTCGTAGTTTTCCACCTTATTGATCGCTTTATCCGGGTCAATTAAGCGATAATAGAGGACAGCATTTACCTTGATCGTCACGCTATCAGCAGTAATCGTTTCTTGTGGCTGGATATCTACAGTTTTAGTGCGAATATCCACCTGTTTCTTTTGGTCCAGCACGGGAATAATCCAATACATCCCCGGACCCCTGACACTTTTCATCCTCCCGAGGCGAAAAATCACCCCCCGCTGATATTCCCGATCTATTTTCAGCCCCGAAAATCCCAGACCGAGCAATAGAAACAAAGCCGTCCCGATAATAGTTTCCATCATATTTGCTCCCGCCTAACTCCTATGCCTCTCCATTCTAGACTGGGCATCCGAGTCTGGCCTTAAAAAATCATAAAATCAGCCCACAGCCTCCCAGTTAGGGCTACCGGGAATCCACGGGCGATCGGGGGTATTTCCTTGACAATTCCTGCCGAGAAGCTATAGACTTATACTTATGGGCGAGAAGCAGCCATCCTTTGAGCGTATTCCAGATTTCGCTGATACTCCACAATTTTTTGTTGCGCTCTGTCATATTCGGGATGGTCCAACGGAACAATTTTCAGCAGTTCGATCGCCTCAGTCCACTGACTAGCAACCGTTTCCCAATCAGCTTTAGTTTGAGCCGTTTGGGTTAACTCCGCCGCCGAAGTCGCTTTATTGATCGCCAACCTCCAGCCTTGAGCCGGATCCACCCCCCCAGTCTCTGGGAAAGTCTGTTCTGGGGGTTTGGGTGTTGCTGGTGCCGTCGGTTTTGTAGGTGGCTGAGGTGCAGGTGTAGCTGTTGGCTGCGGTGCCGGTTTTCGGAGCAAGAACCACACCCCAACGCCCAGCAGCAGTACCACCAATACAATAGCGGCAATGGGCAGTAGTTTTTTGATTTTATCAGAACTCTTTTGTTCGGACTCTTCTCCTGGGGTTTCCTCTTCAATCAACTCATCTTCTTCCATGTCCGTTGGTTCATCATCATCCAACGGTTCTCCATCCTCTGTTTCCTCAGACACCTCTTGGTATTCATCTTCATCTAGAGGCTGCGCTGCTGACAGGTCAACTTCCTCACTCCATTGGCCTGCCTTAGTTCCCTTCATCCGCCCATAAATCCGCATTTTAGGGATAGATTCAATGGACTGGCTGATAATTTCTTCCGAGACTAAAGGGACCAGCTCTTGTCGATCTGGAACCTTATCTGACTCCAGCAATATGTGTAAGCAATCGGACTCTATTTTTATTTTAGTGGTAATGCCTAGGGGTTGCAGCGACTGGTTCAGGAGCTGCGCGATCGATTGTGAGTTAGGTTGTGGCATGACTGGGCACCATTAGGCTAGCAACTAGATCGGTTTTTTCCCTGCTGCGGTCTTCCACGCCGCTAGCTGTCGCCATCAGGGCGGGAGACCGAGCGCGCAGCAGCGCAAGTGCGCGGCGTCGGTGTGATCGAGCGAGATGACTTGGCGACTTGCCGGTGCTCCATAGCAGCCGTGCGATCGCCTCAATAACGTCAGCACCTCTTGGCCTGTATTGCTATTTTGCCACCTCGATCATTGAGTTGCCAATTCTACCAGCCGTTCCTGCTGGTCTTGGGCAATGCATGCTTGAATTGTGCTTTCCAGGTTTCCTTCCAGCATCGGCGCCAGCACGAAATTCTGAGAAAGGCGATGGTCCGTCACCCGGTTATCTTTGTAGTTGTAAGTGCGGATTTTTTCCGATCTCGCACCAGTTCCTACCTGCGATCGCCGCATATCCGTCACCGCTTCTTGCTGTTCTCGCAGCTTCATATCATAGAGCTTTGCCCGCAATATTTGCATAGCCCGCTCCCGGTTTTGCAACTGCGAGCGTTCTTCCGTGCAAAAAATCCGGATCCCCGTCGGCTTATGAAACAGGTCAACTGCCGTTTCCACCTTATTCACATTTTGTCCGCCTGCGCCACCGGAGCGAGCTGTCGATATTTCCAAATCCTTCTGGTCTATTTCGACCTCTACATCATCCACCTCTGGCATCACCGCTACCGTTGCCGTGGAAGTGTGAACCCTGCCCCCCGCTTCTGTCACTGGTACTCGCTGCACCCGGTGGACTCCTGCTTCAAACTTCAGTTTACTGTATACCCGATCGCCTTGGATTTCCAGAATCGCTTCCTTAAAGCCGCCCATCTCTGCTGGCGACTCGCTCAAGAGCTTCACTTGCCACTTTTGGCTTTCCGCATAGCGCGAGTACATCCGCACCAAATCTCCTGCCCAGATACTAGCTTCATCACCCCCCGTACCTGCCCTAATTTCCAACATAATATTTTTCTCATCTAGAGGATCTTGGGGTAAGAGCAAAATCTTCAAGCGATCCTCCAGGTTTGAGAGCTTTGTTTCCAGTTCTTTCACCTCTCCAGCTGCCATTGACTCCATTTCCGAGTCGCCGCTAGCTTCTTTGAGTACCTCTTTGGCCCCCTCCAACTCTGTAGTTGTCCCTTTCCACAGATCGAAAGTATTCACCACCTCCTCTAGGGACGATCGGGCTTTTGCCACCCGTTGCACCTCCATTGGATCTGTGGCGATCTCTGGGTCTGCCAGACGTTTCGTCAATTCATTAAAAGTTTCTTCAACCGATTTTAGCTTTGACAGCAGATAAGTTTCAGTCATTGGACTGTCCTCAATCCCTTAAGTAGCAATGTGCGATTTTCTGCCTTGGTACCGGCGGTCAGTTTTCCTGATTTTTCCGCGATCGCGGGCCACCGACAACCTTCTGGTGTGCGATCGCCGCTACTTCTTATCCTTTGCTGCTGTCTCTGTCGTCTCCCCTTGTGACATCATGCCATATTTCCGTAGGAAGCGCTCAACTCGTCCTTCCGTGTCAATTATCTTCTGGGTACCGGTATAAAATGGATGGTTCCCAGACCATACATCCACGTGTAGTTCTGGTTTAGTCGAACCCACAGTCATTACATATTCCCCGTTGCAATAAACCTTCGCTTCTGGATACCACTGGGGATGAATGTCTTGTTTTGACATTATTTACTCCTTTTTCCTTGTTTGCTATATGTTAACTTGATTTTAGCAGCGTCCTCGCTCATCCTACTTAATGATGAATTTATTCTCTTGTTGATTTGTTTTGTATCTATATTTGTGCTACACATGCACGGCCACTTTTTCGGAATAAACCCTGGGAATGATTGGTATCAGCCAACCTATTCCCAACAAGAGGGCGCTCTTAATAGTAGTCTAACAAATGCGATTTCCGATCAGCGCTTGGAGTATTGAGGGGCTTTCCGGGCTTTACGCAAACCATACTTCTTGCGCTCTTTTGCGCGAGGGTCGCGGGTTAAGTAGCCTTCAATTTTCAAAGGTTTGCGGTTTTCTGGATCCAACTGGCATAGGGCTCTAGCAACTCCCAGGCGAATCGAGTCAGACTGTCCGGTCAAGCCACCTCCTGTGACCTTAACGATAATATCATACTCACTTTCTAAGCCTAGAGTTTCCAAAGGAGCTTTTGTCGTTCCCAGGTAGCCAGCATTAAACTGGAGATATTCGTCTCCCTGTTTGCCATTGATAGTCAGTTTACCGCTCCCGGGAACCAGACGCACTCGGGCCACCGATGACTTGCGGCGACCCGTGCCCCAATACACGGCGCGATCGAGTTGTTTTTCCGTTGCTTGCATTATTTGAGTTCTCCTGGAATTGTCCTAATCTCTAATACCTGGGGTTTTTGAGCTTCATGGGGATGGTTCGATCCGCTGTAAACTTTCAGCTTCGTAAATAGCTTGCGTCCGAGGGAATTTTTCGGCAACATCCCCCGCACCGCCTGCTCGACTATTCTTTCTGGTATCCGCCCTTGCAGTTTCGCAAAAGTTTCCGTTTTCATGCCCCCCGGACGGCCAGAATGACGTCGATATAGTTTTTGGCTGCGTTTTTTGCCAGTAACTTCCACTTTTTCAGCGTTCACCACAATCACAAAGTCCCCTACATCCATATGAGGAGTGAAAGTCGGTTTGTTTTTGCCCCGCAGCACTCTAGCAATTTCACTGGCCAGGCGACCTAGGCGTTGACCAGCAGCATCTACAACATACCAGTTACGCTCTAAGGAATCTTGGGCTGGAAGATAAGTTTTGTTCATTGTTAGTTATTAGTTGTCAGTTATTGGTTAAAAGTAAGGGTTACTGGAGACAGAAGAAACTTTGGTTGGCTATTATTCCACACTTCCGACCGAAAAGGGGAGTCCCGGTAGCCTACCCGCAGCAGGCACAAACCTTGAGGTGGGGCGGCGTACTTGACTAAATCCCGGCGTTCTGCTTTCCAGATTTGAGTGAACTCCGAAAGCGATCGCCCTTTGGACCCTAATTCCACCAGTAACCCCACTAGCAACCTCATCATACCATATAGAAATCCGTTAGCTTGCACTTCTATATAAATGAAGGGCCCCGAGCGGGAGCATTCAGCTGCTTGGACTTCTACCCAGGAATGTTGGCGTTGCGAGCCAGCTCTGCGAAAGGCTGCTAGGTGATGCTTACCTATCAGTGGTTTCAGGGCATCGGTAATCTTAGATGCATCCAGAGGCTGGTAATAATAATGCCACGCCAAGGGGCTGACAAATAAATTCGGTTTGGGATCTGTATAAATAGTATAGCGATAGCGACGCCAGCTAGCCGAAAAGCGAGCGTGCCAGTCGGACGGCACAGCTACTGAAGTCAGAATCAAAATATCTTTCGGCAGCCGCGAATTCAACACATTCGCCCACCGACTGGCTGGAATCTTCCCGGTAGCCTCAAAATGTGCTACCTGCCCGGCAGCGTGAACTCCCGCATCAGTTCTACCAGCGGCTATCACCGGTACCGATCGTTTCAGCACCGTTTCTATGGCTGTTTCGATTTCTGACTGTACTGTCCGTTCTCCACGACCCTGCCGCTGCCAGCCATGAAAATGAGTGCCCAGGTATTGAATGACCAGGGCAACTCGCTGTCTGGAAGTTGTTTGTTGGTGGGAGTTGTCCATATTGCGGACTTGACTATTCGCTAGCTTGCAATTGCTTCAAACTAGCTCAATAATCGCCATTTCCGCATTATCGCCCCTACGCGGTACGGTTGGCAGAATCCGGGTGTATCCACCTTGGCGATCGCCATATCTTGCTTGGGCCTGCTCGAACAGCGAATGAACCAGTTGTTTCTTTTGCCGCATGTGCTCATTTTTATCCTGACTTCCCGTCAGGTAAATATAGCCCAATGCTTGCCTGCGAGCTGCTAAAGAGCCATCCTTTGCCAACGTTATCATTTTTTCCGCTGCCGATCGCACCGCCTTGGCACGAGCTTTTGTTGTTGTGATCCGACCTTCACGAATCAGAGCTGTTGTCAGCGAGCGCAGCAGCGCTTTCCGCTGATCCGCTGGTTTTCCTAGTTTAGGGACACGACGACGATGACGCATTATCTTTTACCTTTCTGCTTACTTGTAATCAGTCAGTCGTCAGTCGTCAGTCGTCAATAACAACCCACAACCAACTACTGACCACTTGCACTAACCACTTGCTATGTTTTTGTTTGTTTTTCATGGGGCAGGGTAATCCCCAACCGAACCTGCAAAGCTTCTATCACCTCTTCTGCTGATTTCTGACCAAAGTTTTTTATTTCCAGCAGATCCTCTTGGGTATAGTCCAGCAAGTCTGATACTGAGTTAATCTGCGCTCTTTTCAGACAATTATAAGCCCGCACTGACAGTTGCAATTCTTCAATTGGAATCTTACTTGTTGGGTCGGCGTTATCCGATACTTCATCCTTCACTGGCTCAAATGTGATATCTTTGAGCGGATTAAACAGATCCACTAGGATACTAGCTGCTTGAGACAGGGCCTCTTGAGGAGTTATACTTCCATTCGTCGTGATTTCCATTATTAACCTGTCTTTCTCCAGTGTGCCCCCTACTCTAGTGTTTTCCACCAGGTAGTTTACCTTCCGCACCGGCATAAAAATCGCATCAATCTGGAGGAAATCCAATGCTGTTGTTTCGTCACGACCCCGTTCTACCGTTCTATATCCCTTACCCGTTTCGATGCGAAACTCCATTTCCAGGGTCGCCCCTGGCGATAGGGTAGCAATGTATTGACCCGGGTGTACTATATCTACATCTGAAGGAATATCAAACTGACTTGCTCTCACCTTCACTGGGCCTTTGGCCAGCAAACGACCAATCTGAGGCTGACTTGAATGGCTTGTCAGCACTACTTCCTTCATATTTAGCAATATATCCAGCACATCCTCTCGGACTCCCGGAATTGTCGCAAACTCGTGGTTTACCCCTGCTATTCTGACTGCTGTCACCGCTGCACCTGACAAATTTGACAGCAGCACTCGTCTGAGAGCATTTCCTACTGTCGTGCCTTGACCGCGTTCGAGGGGTTCTAATACAAATCTGCTGTACTGACTTTGATCTTTTTCCTTATACGACTGTACACATTCTACCTGAAATTGTGTCATCGCTCCGCCTCCCTTCGCCTGAATTCTCGGCAACTTATCCCGTTACTTTCCTCTCGCCAACAGCCACCCATCGCCGCGTTTTATACTCGACGCCGCTTTGGCGGACGACAGCCATTATGAGGAATTGGGGTCACATCTCGAATCAGCGTTATTTCCAGCCCTGCCCCTTGTAATGCTCTAATTGCGGTTTCTCTCCCTGCTCCCGGTCCCGATACCATCACTTCTATTTGCCGCATTCCCTGGTCTATTGCTCTTTTCGCCGCATTTTCCGCCGCTGTTTGGGCTGCAAAGGGAGTTCCTTTTTTTGCCCCCTTAAACCCACTCGATCCTGCTGATGCCCAGGAAACTACTTCTCCATTCGGAGCCGTAATTGATATGATGGTGTTATTAAATGTAGACTGGATGTGTCCTACCCCATTTGGTATATTCTTTTTCTGCTTTTTGGAGCCAGTTTTCTTTACTTGTCGCGCCATAATCTTCTGCTTTTGCCATCAATGAACTATTTTTGTTTTCCGCTACTCGCACCCTAGCTAGCAAAGCTAGTACCCCGATAATTCTGGGGATTTTGGGAGCTCTGCCGTTGAAGATGCTGCTAGCTTTATTTCTTAGCGCTAGCCTTTTTCTTTCCTGCTACCGTGCGACGGGATCCACGCCTTGTGCGAGCATTGGTTCTGGTTCGCTGACCTCTTACTGGCAGGCCCATCCGGTGACGCCTGCCACGGTATGTGCCTATGTCCATCAGTCGCTTGATGTTCATCCCTTCCCAACGGCGTAGGTCTCCTTCTACCTGATAGTTGGTTTCCACCGCTTGTCGCAGTGCCGCTACCTCCGCATCGCTCAACGCCTTGACCCGAGTATCTGGATTTATCCCCGTTGTCGCTAGAATTTCTTGAGATCTGGTCAGCCCTATTCCATAGATGTATGTCAGACCTATTTCCACCCGCTTGTCCCGGGGCAGGTCTACACCGGCTATCCTTGCCACTTCTTTTTCTCCTTACTATTGTTTTTCTGCTACTAAGAACAGTCTCCCATGCCTGTCTAACCCTGATCGCCAAACCTGCTTATGCCTCCCTAACCTTGGCGCTGCTTGTGCTTGGGATTAGAACAGATCACCATTACCCGACCGTGACGGCGGATAATGCGGCACTTCTCACATATTTTTTTAACGGACGATCTTACTTTCATGCCTGTTCTCGAACACTACAAATATAACACTCTATCAGATTTTTACAGTACTTGTCAAATCTTTTTTTCCACGGGACATTACGGTGCCGTCTCGCCACCCCTCCCCCTTTTTCTGAGCCACTAGCTTACTTCTTCCGCAGACGATAGGTAATTCTGCCTTTGGTTAAGTCGTAGGGCGTTAGCTCCACTTTGACCCGATCGCCCGGGAGAATTTTGATATAATTGCGGCGAATTTTGCCAGATATATGGGCCAGCACGTTAAACCCATTGTCCAGGTCTACCCTAAACATGGCATTAGGCAAGGATTCTGTTACCGTGCCTTCCATTTCTATTAAATCTTGTTTAGCCAATTTTGCTTTTCCTCAACTCTACTCTTGCCACCAGACGCCCCTTACCCTATCTTGCCCATTAATTCAACCTCTTTTTACATATCTTATCAAAGATATCCATTGAAAATAGATCGATGGCGGCCTGTTGGTCCGGCGATGCGCTCCGGGTCGTGCGATCGCCCAGAGTACGCGCAGCGCATGTAGCGCGAGTGCATCGTTGTGCTTTGGGGTTAAATGCACTACTCTTCAGCTAGGAGCCGATCGCCTGTTTGAGAGCAGCCGCCACATCTGCTATCGGCTGATTGCCATTGACCGACTTCAACTGCCCCCGACCTCGGTAGAAGTCAATCAAGGGCGCTGTCTTTTCTCGATAAACCTCTAAGCGATGACGAATTGTTTCTTCGCTATCGTCGGAGCGCCCTCGTTCCCTTAGTCTGTCAACTATGACGTCATCTGGTACTTCCATGGCGATCGCCCAATCAGTCCATTGGCCTACTTCCTCCAGCAGCTTATCCAAGAACTCAGCCTGAACCACATTACGCGGAAAGCCATCAAGGATCCACCCCGAACTGGCATCAGATTTACTCAAGCGTTCTTTCACCAAATCCTCCACCACCTTATCCGGCACCAATTCTCCCTCATCCAGGTAAGACTGGACCTTAAGCCCCAGAGAGGTCTTGTCCTCTACTGCCTTGCGTAACAGTTCTCCGGTGGAAATGTGGGGAATTTGCTCATTATTCGCCAGTTGAGCTGCCTGGGTTCCCTTCCCCGAACCCGGAGGCCCTAAAAAAATTAATCGTGTCACTACTGCTTCACCATTCCTTCATATCGCTGAGATATCACATAAGTTTGAATCTGTTTGGCCGTATCAATAGCCACGCCCACCAGAATCAACAGGGAGGTGGCTCCCAAGCCCTGAAATGTTCGCACTCGTGTGGCAGATTCTACCGCTGTGGGCACGATCGCCACTAGGCCCAGAAAAATTGCTCCCAAGAATGTCAATCTGTTCAATACCCTTTCTATGTACTCGCTGGTAGCCCTACCGGGACGAATGCCGGGTATGCTAGACCCCATTTTCTTTAAATTCTGAGACATATCTACGGGATTGATAATCAAGGAAGCATAGAAATAGCTGAAGAAAACAATCATCGCCAGATAAAAGGGCACGTACAGCGTTCCCCCTGGACTCAGATACTGGACAGCACGCGCTAAACTTTCGCTTCTGGTAAAATTCGCCAAACTTACTGGCAGAATCAGCACCGCCGATGCAAAGATAATCGGCATTACTCCCCCTTGATTGAGTCGCAGTGGCAGGTAGTTGCTTTTTTCTAGATAAAGTTTGCGCCCCACCTGACGCCTGGCCGAGATAATCGGTATTCTGCGAGTTCCCTCTTGCACGAACACAATCCCGACTATCATTACTAGGAATACACCGATCAGAATTACTACTCCTCCGACGAGATTGCGATCGCCCGAAGATGCCAGTTCGATTGTTTGTCCTATGGACCTGGGCAAAGTGGAAACAATATTCAGAAAAATCAGTAGGGATGCTCCATTACCTATGCCCCGTTCCGTGATCAGTTCGCCCAACCACATCACGAACATGGAACCAGCAGTCAGAGCTAGCACGGTCTTGGCTATAAACAATGGCCCCGGCTCGATCGCCACCTGTTGGGAACTTATCCATAGGGCAATACCCACACTTTGAATCACCGCCCATCCCACGGCCACGTAACGAGTTATCTGAGATATTTTCCGCCGACCAGCTTCCCCTTCATTTTTCTGCAAATCCTCCAATGATGGCAGGGCTGCTGTCAACAGCTGCATAATGATGGAAGCATTGATGAAGGGCAAAATTCCTAGAGCAAATATTCCTAACTGGGAAAGTCCACCGCCAGAGAACAGATCCAAAAATCCGACGATCGGGCTTCCTTGGATATTTTGCGCGAATCTCGCCCGGTCGATGCCCGGTACTGGTATATATATCCCCAGTCTTGCTAGAATCAGCATCCCAATGGTCAGCAGCACCCGGCCTCTGAGACCTGCTGCTTGCGCCATCTGCATGAATGTTTCCTGAGCGCTGGGGGTTTTGTCTCGACTAACCGCCATAATTACCTCGTTCGTCATACTGCGCACCGACCCGATCCTCTCCCAAGTTGCGGGAGAACGCGATCTGCTGTGCTGTTTAATTTGATGAATCTAGGACGACGCAACTACCACCGGCTGACTCTATCTTTTGGCGAGCCGAAGCTGTAAACCCATATGCTTTTACTTGCAAGGGCACCTGCAACTCCCCGTCTCCCAAAATTTTCAGCGGTCCTTTATCGGCTGTGACAATGCCTGCTTCCATCAACGAAGCCAGGGTCACTTCCGTATTTGCCGGTAGTGATGCTAGTTTGCTTACATTGATCGTAGTATATTGCTGCCGATTTATAACCGTAAAGTGCTTTAACTTGGGGATGCGGCGATACAGAGGTATTTGTCCCCCCTCAAAACCAGGTCTCGTGCCGCGACCCGATCGGGATTTTTGTCCCCGCATACCAAATCCACCGCTTGCCCCTTGACCAGCAGCAATTCCCCTCCCGATCCGCCGACGGCGTTTGCGAGAGCCTTTTTTGGGCACGGCATCTTGTAGTCTCATGTTGGTTATCAGTTGTTGGTTGTCAGTTGTTGGTTGTCAGTTGTTGGTTGTCAGTTATCCCCACTAACCACTAACCACTAACCACTTACTAAGCATAGAGGTTTTCAATGGGAACCCCCCGATCTTGGGCAACTTGAGCAAAAGTGCGCAGGCTTGCCAGGGCCTCCACCGATGCTCTCGCGTTGTTCAGAGGATTATTTGAACCCAGTTGCTTTGCTAGCACATTGCGGACACCAGCTAATTCTAACACGGTGCGCACGGCTCCACCAGCAATCACACCAGTCCCCGGTGCCGCTGGTCGCATCAGCACCTTAGCACCAGTGGCAATTCCAGTTGTGGGATGGGGAATGGAGTAGGACTTGCTCAGGGGCACCTCAATGAGATGCTTTTTGGCGTCGGCGACCCCTTTTTTCACGGCCCCGATCACGTCACTTGCCTTGCCAACTCCCACTCCCACTTGACCCCGTTCGTTGCCCACAACTACGATCGCCCGGAAGCTGAGCTTTTTACCCCCTTTCACCACTTTCGTCACCCGGCGGATCTGCACCACCCGTTCTTGCCATTCTGATTCTTTTTCCCGAGTGCGGTTACCTTTCTTCCGGCCAGTTCCCTTTTCTTTTTCGGTGTTTTTTTCCATCTGCTTGTCCCCCGTCTAGCTTGCCAGCCTTCAAGTATTCTCTTCTGTTGTCCATGACATTTTACTAAAAATCCAACCCGGCCTCGCGAGCTGCTTCTGCTAGGGCTTGGACGCGACCGTGATATAGGTTTCCACCTCGATCGAATACTACCTTTTCCACTCCTTTTGCCTTTGCTCGTTCGGCCACTAACTTGCCTACCTCTGCCGCAGCAGCACAACTTTTCCCATTTGATTGTTGGGTTCTCATTTGCGGTTCTAGGGTTGAGGCTGCGACCAGGGTATGTTGCTGGCTATCGTCAATCACTTGCGCGTAAATATGTTGATGAGAACGAAACACCGCTAGGCGAGGACGTTCTGTCGTTCCCTCTACCTGACGACGAATTCTACCATGCCTACGCCGCTTTGATTCTCTCCTTGTCAGCTTCATCTTTATTTCTTCCCTGCCTTACCGGCCTTACGTCTGACGAATTCGCCGACATAGCGAATGCCTTTGCCTTTGTAAACTTCTGGCGGACGGACAGCACGGATCTTGGCTGCCATGTTGCCCACCACTTCCTTGTCAATGCCACTGACTACTACTAACGTTCCTGTTTTCACGGCCTTCCCCGTGTTGTCTACCACTGAGAATTCAATCTGGGGCGGGGGTTCAATCTCCACGGGATTGCTGTAACCTACGTTTAAGGTCAGGTTTTTGCCGTTTAATTGGGCCCGATAACCCACACCCTGAATTTCCAGACGCCGCATAAATCCTTGGTCAACCCCTTCTATCATGTTGGCTACTAGGGTGCGACTCAGGCCGTGACGCGATCGGGCTTTTCTCGACTCCGAATCCCGTTTTACCACGATCGTACCATCCGATTCTTCCACCGTTACTTCCGATGGCAGGACTCGGGACAGTTCTCCTTTTGGTCCCTTCACCGCCACCTCTTGACCATCTATGGTGACGCTTACTTTCTTGGGAATACTAATGGGACGCTTACCAATTCTCGACATAATTCTCCTGGTGCTAACTTACCATACATAGCAAAGCACTTCGCCTCCGATCCCTTGACGCCTCGCTTCGCGATCGGTCATGATCCCACTTGATGTTGATATAATCGCAATCCCAATCCCGCCCAGCACCCGAGGCAATTCTTTGCGGTTTTTGTATACCCGCAATCCCGGTCTGCTTACCCGTTTCAATTTGGTGATAATTGGGCTCCTGTTCTTGCCCTTATATTTTAAGGAGATCTCCAAATATCGCTTAACTCCTTCTCCCGTTTCTTCAATTTCACCGATGAATCCTTCCTCTTTTAATACCCGAGCAATGCTGCGCGTCATCTTTGTTGCTGGCACTTTTGCTGTTTTATGTCGTGCTAGAGAAGCATTTCTAATGCGCGTGAGCATATCTGCAATCGTATCGTTTACCGCCATCTTTCCCTCTTTTCTTAACTGCCTCAGTTATCCCGGAAGGGCATGCCCATTTCTCGCAGCAAGGCGCGTCCCTCTTCGTCAGTGTTCGCTGTGGTGATGATGGAAATGTCCATTCCCCGAATTTGATCGATGCTGTCGTAGTCTACTTCTGGAAAGATTAGCTGCTCTTTTAATCCCAGAGTGTAGTTGCCCCGTCCGTCAAAGCTTTTCGGACTGACCCCCCGAAAGTCTCTGATCCTGGGCAGCGCTAGGTTGATTAACCGATCGAGAAAGGCATACATCCGCTCTCTGCGCAATGTTACCATCACCCCTACGGGCATTCCTTGGCGGATTTTGAAGCCCGCGATCGCCTTTTTTGCCCTTGTCACTACTGGTTTTTGGCCCGTAATTACAGCTATTTCCTTTACAGAAGCTTCTAGGGCCTTAGCATTTGATGACGCTTCCCCTAACCCTCGGTTGACCGTCACTTTTGCCACTTTCGGCACTTGATGGATATTGCCGTAACTAAACTTCTCCATCAGTGCGGGCACGATCTTCTCCTTGTATCGCGTTTTTAATTGTTGATCTACCATTTACCCTCCCTTTAACTGCCGTGACTAATCAATTATTTCTCCCGTCTTTTTGAGTATTCTCACCTTCTTCCCATCTTCATTGATGGTGTACCCTACCCGCGATGCCACTTTTTCTTTCTCTGAATAAAGCATGACATTGGAGCTATGAATCGGCCCCTCAAATGTCATTATTTGACCTGATTCACCTTCTTGCCTCGGCTTGACATGCTTCGTCTTTTTGTTCACATCCTTGACTACTACTTTGCTCTCTTTTGGCAAGGTTCTGAGCACCTCTGCCACTTTCCCTTTGTCTTTACCGGCAATCACCTGCACTTTGTCACCTTTCTTGACATGCATCTTGTATCGCATGGGACGATCGCTGGCGCTTTTAACACCCTTCTTCTTGGTCATCACAACACCTCCGGCGCTAACGAAACTATCTTGGTATAGTTCTTATCCCGTAGTTCGCGGGCTACTGGCCCAAATACCCGGGTTCCCCTGGGATTACCGTCTTGGTTGACGATCACGGCGGCGTTGTCGTCAAAGCGAATGCTCATACCGCTCTCGCGACGCAGTCCCTTACGGGTACGAACGATCACAGCTCTGACTATATCTGACTTTTTGATCGCCATATTTGGGCTAGCGTCTTTGACGACGCCGATAATTACATCTCCAACGCTAGCATAGCGTCGGTTTCCTCCGAGGACACGAATACACATTATTTTCCGTGCCCCGCTGTTATCAGCTACATTCAGGTAAGACTCTTGTTGAATCACGGTTTTGGCCTTTTAATTAGCTATTAGCTTCTGCTTCTGGACTAGATGCTTCTGGACTAGATGCTTCTGGACTCGCAGATGCACTCAAGTCTTTGACCTTGGCTTCTTTGGTGAGAATCTCATTCACCATCCAGCGTTTGGTCCGGCTGAGGGGTCGCGTTTCTCTAATCCGCACCCGATCGCCCTCTTTGCACTGGTTTTCTTCGTCATGAGCTTTATAGTGCTTGGTGCGCACGACAATTTTGCCGTACTTCTGGTGGGAGCTGCGATTTTCCACTGCCACCACCACAGTTTTCTGCATTTTGTCGCTGACGACTACACCCACTCTCTCTTTAATAGGCATATAACTTTATTTTTCCTCCTCTGCCTCTGCTACCTCTGCCTCTGTTACCTCTGCCTCTGTTACCTCTACAGTCTTTGTTTTGATTGCTGCCAGTTCTCTTTCCCGTTGTACTGTCAGCAACTGGGCCTGCCGGTGCCTAGTATGTTTCACCAGGTGGGTTTTTTCCTCTGACTGATTGGTACTTTTCTTGAACCTTAAATCAAATAGTTCCTTCTTGACGGCTTTAATCTGTTCGCTCAGTTCTTCATCACTGAGCTTGCGAGCTTCTTCAATCTTCGGCAAAGCCATTGTACTAATGCTCCGTTTCGCGGACTACGAACTTGGTTTTGATCGGTAATTTGTGAGAAGCCAGGCGCATCGCCTCTCTTGCCGTTGCTTCTGGCACGCCAGCGATTTCATATAATATGCGCCCGGGCTTCACTACTGCTACCCAAAATTCTGGGTTTCCTTTACCAGAACCCATCCGGGTTTCTGCGGGACGCATAGTTACCGGTTTATCGGGAAAGATCCGAATCCAGATTTTCCCACCCCGCCGGATATAGCGGGTCATGGCACGGCGACCTGCCTCAATTTGGCGAGATGTGATCCAGTGAGGTTCCAATGCCTGTAAGGCATACTCACCGAAGTTAATCTTGTTCCCTCTTGAGGCCATTCCCTTCATCCGACCCCGATGTTGCTTGCGGAATTTTGTTCTTCTAGGACTTAACATAACTTTTGTCAGTTGTCAGTTGTCAGTTGTCAGTTGTCAGTTGTTAGTTGTCAGTTGTCAGTTATCAACTAACCACTAACTACTAACCGCTAACCTTCATTAGAACGGTCTTCAAATTGCTGACGGCGTCGCGGTTGTCGCCTGCGACCAGCTGGGGGCGGTGCTGCTGCTTGCAGTTCTTCTTGTCCGGGAATTATTTCCCCTTTGAATACCCAAATCTTGACTCCCAGGATGCCGTAGATTGTCTGGGCTGTGCGGTAAGAATAGTCAATGTCTGCTCTTAAGGTATGCAGCGGTACTCTTCCTTCCCGCGTCCATTCCGTCCGCGCAATTTCTGCTCCGTTTAATCTGCCACTGACTTGGATTT
Organism: Hormoscilla sp.; assembly: GCA_051439505.1. Lineage (GTDB taxonomy): Bacteria > Cyanobacteriota > Cyanobacteriia > Cyanobacteriales > Desertifilaceae > Hormoscilla. The sequence goes on from JBFRWI010000047.1 coordinate 21,915, forward strand.
TAATGCCCTGGACGTTTGCCCGTTGAGCCCTTTGAATGGCTTGACGGACTACCCGGCGAAATGATACCCGTCTCTCTAGTTGTTGAGCAATATATTCTGCTAGCAGTGCTGCATCGGCATCTACTCTCGCCACTTCCACTACGTTAATCCGGATTTGCCGATCGCTGCTTCCCAATGTCGCCTGCAATCCCGTGCGCAATGCTTCAATACCCGATCCTCCTCGACCTACCACTACCCCTGGTCTGGCCGTTTTGACTTCCAATTCTATTTGATCTGCCTTGCGTTCTATCCGGACTTCCGAAATGCCCGCATTGCTCAGATGCTTCTCTACGTACTTACGAATTTTATAGTCCTCTTGCAATATGTCTGGGTAATGCTTGGCATCTGCGTACCACCGCGATCGATGTTCTTGGGTAACCCCCAGACGAAATCCAATTGGATGTATTTTCTGTCCCACCTAATCAAACCCTCTCTTAATCTTGCTGATCTCTAGTCATTTAATTTCGGCGCTACCGCCACCGTAATGTGACAGGTTGGCTTGCGAATCTGGTATGCTCTTCCTTGAGCGCGAGGTCGATAGCGTTTCAATGCTGGTCCCCCGTCTGCATAGGCTTTACTGATCACCAATTCCCTTCGGTTTAGTCCCTGATTGTGTTCGGCATTTGCTGCTGCCGACAGCACTACTTTTCTGACCGGTTCGCAAGCTCGGTAGGGCATAAACTCCAAAATTATTAGCGCCTCTTGGTACGATCGCCCTCTAATTTGGTCTAGTACCCTACGCACTTTATGGGGAGACATGCGGATGTATTTGGCGATCGCCTTTGTTTCTGATTCTGTATCTATTGCCATTTCCCCTTTTCCTTCTTGCTAATTGCTTATTGCTGCCCCACACTATCTCCGCGATTTTTTATCCCCCTTAGTATGACCGCGAAAGGTTCTAGTTGGGGCGAATTCTCCCAATTTATGCCCTACCATCTGCTCGCTAATAAACACGGGCACGTGTTGCTTGCCATTGTGTACTGCGATCGTATGGCCAATCATCTGGGGCAATATTGTCGATGCCCTCGACCAAGTTTTGATCACTTGCTTTTGGCCTTTTTCGTTCAGCTTTTCTATTTTACTCAGCAGATGGTCTGCCACGAACGGTCCTTTCTTTAATGAACGAGACATTTTTTCTTTGTCAGTTGAAAGTTGTCGGTTGTCAGTTGTCAGTTGTCGGTTGTCAGTTGGTAGGGTGGGCACTGCCCACCAAGTCAGTTGTCAGTTGTTCGTTGTCCACTAACCACTAACCACTAACCACTAACCATTAACTTTGCCGACCGCCTTTACCACGCTTGGATGATTTCCGGCGACGGCGTACAATCAAAGCATCACTTTGTTTCTTTTTCTTGCGGGTTTTGTAACCTAAAGCTGGTTTACCCCAGGGCGTCATGGGACCGCTTCTCCCGATCGGGGCCCGACCTTCTCCACCACCATGGGGGTGGTCCACCGGGTTCATGACGCTGCCTCTGACTTGGGGACGGCGTCCTTTCCAGCGCGTGCGACCTGCTTTCCCCAGGCTAATATTTCTCGCTTCCACATTACCCACTTGTCCGATGGTGGCGTAGCATTCCCGTCGGATCATGCGCACTTCTCCCGAGGGCATGCGGACACTCACATAGTCTCCTTCTTTTGCCACTACCTGGGCTGTGGCACCGGCAGCTCTCACCATCTGCCCTCCCCGCCCGGGTTTCAGTTCCACGTTATGCACGTTGGTTCCCAAGGGCATGTTACCCAGGGGCAAGGCATTCCCTACTTCGATCGGGGACTCCGGTCCCGAGACGATCTTCGTCCCCACTTCTAATCCTTTGGGGTGCAGTATATACCGCTTTTCCCCATCCTCATAATATAGCAGGGCTATCCGGGCATTCCGGTTGGGATCGTATTCAATTGCTGCTACTTTTGCCGGAACGTTGTGCTTCTTGCGCTTAAAATCTACTTCCCGGTACAGTCGCTTGTGACCGCCCCCTCGATGTCTACAGGTTATTACCCCGCGATTATTCCTTCCTTTCGCACGATGCTTCGATCGCGTCAATGATTTTTCCGGCTCGCTGCGGGTAATTTCCGCAAAATCCGATACGCTGTGTTCGCGGGTACTGGGAGTATAGGGTTTATAATTTCTAACTGGCATATTTCTTCTCCTCTGTTGCGCCGTCTGGCCATCTCGCCACGTTCGCTAACTATACTTCTGGGAACAGGACTATTTCATTTTCTTCTGCCAGGGTCACAATTGCCCGTTTGTATTGGGCTTTATATCCCACGAATCTCCCGACTCTCTTTTTTCTCCGGGGTTTGATTAAGGTGTTTACCTTGACCACTTTTACGTCAAACAAATCTTCGATCGCCGCTTTTATCTCCGGCTTTGTGGCCCGCTTGTCCACTTCAAAGGTGTATTTGTTGTCTTCTAACAGCCGCGTTGCTTTTTCCGTCACGATCGGACGTCTGATTAAATCTGGCAGGGCGTTGGGGTCTCTTCTACTCACCGTACACCTCCTGAATTTTTGCCAAGGCTGCTTTCGTCACTACTATTTTATCGGCATTCAGCACGTCATAGACATTCAATTGCTCTGCTTGGATCAGCTTCACCGAAGGTATATTCCTCGCCGACAGATATACCATTTCTGATTTCTCTGGCAATATCAATAGCACTTTCGCTCCTGCGTCTACTCCCCAACGGGCGATCGCCCCTACCAATTCTTTGGTTTTTGGTTGCTGTAATTGCTCGGCGAACTCTTCTACTACTATCAAATCTTCAACTCGGCTCATATATGCCGTCCGCAGGGCCAGACGCCGCTCTTTGCGGTTCATCTTCGTTTCATAGCTTCTGGGTTTGGGTCCAAATATTACCCCGCCTCCCCGCCATAGGGGCGATCGGATCGAACCGGCCCGCGCTCTGCCCGTGCCCTTTTGACGCCAAGGTTTGCGTCCGCCACCTCTAACTTCGGCGCGAGTTTTCGTGCTCGCGGTCCCCTGGCGGCCATTATTCACTTGCCTTACCAAGGCCCGGTGGACTATGTGAGCTGCATTTTCTTCTTTGGCAACCCGCAATTCCAGATTTTCCTGCCCTACTTCTTGTCCTTCCCAGTTTCGGACTGCACAACTAACCATTTTCTGCCTCTACTTTTTCTTGCCTACTCGCTTCGCTGGGATAATATTCAGCAATGTTCCTGGTTTACCGGGTACCGACCCCGAGACCACCAGTAACCCCCGTTCTGCATCCGCTCGCACTACCTTCAACTTCTTGATCGTGATGCGATCGCACCCTTTGCGTCCTGCCATTTTCTTTCCCGGATAGATCCGACCTGGCGTCGTTCCCGCACCGGTCGATCCTGGCAGGCGGTGATTTTTGGAACCGTGGGACATAGGACCGCGCCGGAAGTTATGGCGTTTTTGGTAGCCAACAAAGCCCCTACCTATACTCGTGCCGATCACATCTACTTCTTGACCGGCCTCAAATATATCCACCTTAATTTCCTGGCCTAGTTCGTAGCCATCTACTTCCGTGCGGTACTCCCGCAGGTGACGTAGGGGCGTATCAACTCCTGCCTTTTTCAGGTGTCCTATCTCCGGCTTATTACTTCGCTTGGACAGCACTTCTTTGTAGCCGAGTTGCACCGCTACGTAGCCATCAGTTTCTTTAGTTTTAATTTGCGTCACTTTGCATGGCCCTGCTTGGATCACGGTGACCGGGATAGCGAGTCCTTCTTCCATGTCAAACAATTGGGTCATGCCAAGTTTCGTGCCCAGAATTCCTACAGACACAACTATAATCGTCTCCTTTTTTTACACAGTTCAATCCACCAACACCAGCACCTAGCGATTACCTATGGCTTGCTTGGCGGTGAATTTAAGATTTCCCCATACCACCATCCGGCGACTATTCTTGCCGATCACCAGCAGGGCAAGCATGCAAGTCTAATTTAATATGGGGTAACGTCTCCAAACATTCGCGGCCTCTACCTCTTATAGGCTTGTGGCTTGGTGCGCCGGGACTTAAGCATCCAAGGCAGATGCTCAGTATCCTTGCTTTGCTTCGGGTACCGGTTAGGACTAGAAAGTCCTTTCTCCCGTTTATTGGCGACAATTATCCATCTTATATATTTTCTGGGCAGTTGTCAAGGGTTTTGGCAATTTTTTTTCAACTTTTTCTGAAATCCCCTGGTGGTGGGACTTTCGGGGTATCATTTCCCGGGACTGCCCCTGCTGTTACCACCGGTTGCTCATCTCCGGATTACCGGTTATTTGTCGGGCGAGCACCGCCACCAACTCCTACCGGTTGTTCTGTCGGGCGATCGCCGTCCACCACCCCCGATTTCAACCTCGTTTCCGGCCAGGCTCTGGATGGACCACCGGCGATCGCCTCTCAGACATTGGTCAGGGATATCGGAAACCGGGTGTATAATCTAGTTACCACGATCTATAGGAGCACTAACAAGCAGTATGACAGACGAAGAGATAAAAGCAATCGCCGCATCGAACGCGCGGGCCATTGAAGCCTTAACAGAATCAATTCGAGAGTTGCGATCGGGGGTAGCAGCATCTCAGGAGGAGTACCAGCGCGATCGGGCCCAACTCTATAGCTTAATGGCAGATTCTACTCAAAACCAGTCTCGCATTTATCGGGTATTGGAAAATCTCGATCGCCGCCAAGGGGAGATCGTGGATATTCTCAGATTGGTAACGCAACGACTCAACGATATAAACGAGTAAAATCTGAGATCTTGCACCATTGGAGATCGGCCTCCTGGCCCGCCGTGGGTTAAAACCCACGGCTAATAGCTCAAGTGGGTTAAAACCCACTCTCTACCTTGTCTATAAAGCGTTTTACCCTCGTTCCCAGGCGGGATCCTGGGAACGAATTATCGAGGCTCTGCCTCTAGTTGAGAATGGTGCAAGATGTGAGTAAAATGGGATTCTCTCGTCAGTCGAGAAGGCGATCGCCGTTCGCCGTTGGGTGCATCTCATATTTGCAGATTTAACTGTAGGGGCGAAGCATTCGGGCGATCAATCATGACATTAAAAGACAGATATTATATCCGCCCGTGCGAAAGTGAGATGCACCCATCGCCGTTCCCAGAAACCCAGTTCTAAAGTATAAGAATTAGTTACTGCTTTCAATTTAAATACTCCAGGGTTTTCAAGTCTGCTTCCAATTATTCTAGGTCATAGCTGCGATCGACCCCTTCTGAACCCAATAACTCGTGAAACTCCCATTTACTCATCTGAGCCAACTCGCGAGCTTTCCCAAATGAAAGTAAACTTTTTTGGTATAATCTCACGGCCAGTTCCCGACGCAGGCGCGACATTCGCTCTGCTGGTGGCACTCGGAGAGCAACTGCAAGATCCTCAGAAATTTCTATGGTTAACTTGCTCATGCTTTTGCCTCAATTATGCACTAACTCTAAACACTCATCAAAGTCATCCCCTTCCCATTTACCAATGCTTTCCAGTGTTTTGAGGATTGATGCCCCCGTAGAGGGGGTCTGTTTTGCCATTAATGAGTCAGAATAACGAGATTTAAGAAAGAGAATAAACTCTAAAGCGCTCTCCAAAATTTCATCCGGTACTTGTTCAATTTCTTGACGGATTTGTTCTCGAACATTGCTGGTTGTAGATATAGGGTTTGTAATGATTTCTTGGGTTTGCATAAATTGTTCCTCTATGAAGCTAGCGTTTTTTTCCCGGGGACGCGATCGCCATATCCAACTAAGCTTCGGCATCGGACAGCCAGTCAATTCTTAGCTTAACGTATCGGAGTGCCTGCTGTCAAGTGCTCCCTTGGGTTGACTAATAGTGACGGACAACAGCTACCGGAGGATTTTGCTCATCGGGATAATGGCAATGAACAGCATCTTTTATCATTTCTCGCAGTTCTTGCAGGCTATCCGCTTGAGTGAAAATAGATTCCCCGATCGCTTTAGCAATATAACCACCTTCTGGCCCTTCTTCCACCAAGAAAATTATTTCTTTTATACTATTTTTTTCCATATTTATGAGTACACTGCATATTTCCCAATAGACTTCGATGAATTTAATTTGCTATTATATACCATCTTATATATATATTTTCTGGGCAGTTGTCAAGGGTTTTGGCAATTTTTTTTCAATTTTTTTCTGAAATCCCCTGGTGATTGGACTTTCGGGTATGATTTCCCGGGACTGCTCCTGCTGTTACCACCGGTTGTCAGTGTAATGATTGCCGGTTGTTCCGTCTGGCCCCGTCCGCTATTTCCACCCGGTTTCTGGCCACGGATGGGCCACCGGCGATCGTCTCATGGACTAGATCGTCAGTCCCAATGACCAAACCCACCATCGGGGACAGATTCACGATCTGCGCCCTTGCGATCGATGGTAAAATCCCTGAAACCAAAATCCGGTCGGCAATTTACCGTACTTAATCAATCATAGATCCGATCGCATCTATCTGAGAAAGGTTATATTAGGTGTAAACATTCTGGGGGAGCGGCGCTGAAACCTTGGCTGATAATTTCAGTCAACTCCTATTCCACAAGGACGTTCGGCGCAATACTTCGTAGGTTTTGCGTCTTATTTGTCATTGCGAGGGGGGGGGTACGTAGCGATTAACGGCCTGCTCAACGCTCGTTAACCCCCCCCCCCCGAAGCAATCTCACCGACGACGCAGAAGGGCTCTTCATCGAATACTCGACGGGGGGATTGCTTCGGGGGGGATTGCTTCGAGGATCGACAAATAGTTTCGTAGAGTTGCCCCCCTCGCAATGACAAGTTGTATCCCTTGAAGTATTGACGCTCGGCGTTGCTATAATAGAGACTGGGGTTAGGCTTCTAGCCTGGATCGACACCAATATCCGACTATAACAGATTAAATAAGGAAAAAACAGTGAATCAATCGAACATACCGATTACGTCGCGAGAATACAAATTAATGCTCCAAGTCGATCGCTTTCAAGATCGAGAAGCAGGATCGAAGGCGTTTTGGAATCTCGTCGAGTTTTTAGTAAAAAAGCAAGGCGGGGAGGTTGAGGACAAACAGAACAAACAGAAGCATGAGGAAACTAGGAAGACTTGGTATCTCGATACAAATGGGTCAACTCTCCGCCAGCAAGGGTTTGTCTTGCGCGTCAGGGAGGAAGGTGATGAGAAAGAGAAATACAAGATTACCTTAAAATACCGTTCTCCAGACCGTTACCTTTCTGCATCTCAAAATATGTCTACATCAGCAGCAGGGAAAACGAAAACTAAATTTGAAGAAGATATCATCCCCCAGTTCACCAGTAAATTTTCTCATTCAACATCTGTTTATGCAGATAAAATTCCCGATCTCAGCGATTTTAAAAAAGTCGCGAATCTGTTTCCTGGTTTAAATAAGATGCCATTTGACGAGGGGATGGAAGTTGCAATAGTTAATGGATTCAAAGCTCGCGAAATATTCCGCAAAGTTGCTAAGTTGAAGTTTGAGGAAGAACCAATAGTCAAAGCGGGTTTGAATTTTTGGTATTTATTGGGTGAAGCGGATGAAATTCCCTTGGTTGGGGAGTTTTCCTTTGATTACGGTCTTTTAAAAAATGGGATTAATGAAAAGGATAAATTAGAACAGTTTCCGGTTCCTGTGGTAGCGGGGGCAAATAATTTGTTTCAAGCTTTACAAAAGCAGGTGGGATGGATAAATTTTAATGCTACCACTAAGACGGCTTATGCTTACGATGGATTCTGACACAATTAGACCATAATACCATTTGTATTTAATGATGATACAGTTAGTAACTTCGCACTTCACCCGCAGGGGGTTCAAACCCCCTGCTAATAGCTGAAGTCGGTTAAAACCGACTAATAAAAAGATTTTAAGTAATTGTAGCATTGTTTTTCCAAAATGGTATATTGCTTATGACACTAGCGATACCCTGGTGGGCGGTGCCCACCCTACAAATGCACCCTGATGGCATCTTACGAGTGGGCCAAACTCGCGTCACCCTAGATACAGTTATCGCCGCTTTCACCGAAGGGGTTCCCGCGTCCGAAATCGTCGATCGCTATCCGTCACTTCAACTGGCCGATGTCTATTTTGCGATCGGCTACTATCTGAGACACAAAGAGGAAGTTGACGCTTATCTTACCGAACGCGAGAAGATTGCCGCAGAGATTCGTTGCTGAGCTGAACGCCGTTTTAATCCAGTGGGCATACGCGATCGCTTGTTGGCAAGACGCAACCAGCACGAGTAATATAATATGATAAAATTCCTGGCTGACGAGAACTTTAACAACCATTATCCGTGGTGTTCTGCGTCACAATTCCAACGTAGATATACTTCGCGTTCAAGACGTGGATTTATCTCGATTGGCCCGGATAGCGCCACACAAATTTATCCGTATCGAAGCGCACTTGGCTCCACGCTTTCCTGACTCCGACTTCATGTATCGGATCGCTAACGGTGTGGCGGTGAAATTCCCCCTCCCCCACCGGATCGTTCTGGTAGAACCGCCCGAACGGGTCCACCATCACGTAACTGTGAGTCATCTCGTCGTTGTTTTCGGGGCGCATGATGTCCAAGCTTTCGTGCCGCGACACGAAGTCCTTGAACTCCGAGTCCTTGATGATGAACGGCTGCTGCTTGTCCGCAACTTCTTCCGTATCCGCGATGGGCAGCATCTGGAAAACTTTCCAGCGGTCAGGAGCAATTTTATCGAGCATCGAATGAAAATTCTCCTCCCAATTGTAGGTGCAGACGACTGTGTTGAGTTTACACTCAATGTTCGGGTTGACCTCCCGCGCCAAGCGGAATATGGCCGCTACTCTTTCAACGCTGATTTGCTTCGAGGCGTCGCGTTTGCGGGAACGACCGATTTTCTGGTTGGTCTCTGGATCCGCGGAATCTATACTGATCCCAAGGATATTTACACGAGGGGCGAGTTGCCCCACAATCTCGTCTGTCAGCAGATACCCGTTGGTGATGATGGACAAGGTGAATCCCAGCTGCTCAGCCTCGCTCATAACCCTCGGCAATTCGCCGTTTTTGTAGAGTAACATCGGCTCGCCCCCGGCGAAGTTCAACCGAGGGGGGCCCACCCATTCCCCCGGCACGAGGGAGGGCATGTGGGACAATTCCTCCAGAATGCGACTCGTCAATTCTGGGCTTCTCCACGCTTCGGGTCGGCGCATCTGCGGCCAATGGGCGTAGCAGTATCCGCAGGAGAAGTTGCAGTTCTCTAAAATGTGCCAGTTAATAACTAGCTGGTTTTTGTTGATTTTGGGGTTCATCTATGTCTCCTCGCCTGGCTGTTGTCAAAATGAACTTACTAATATAACTAAGCTTCCCTCTGGAGGTGCTACGGGCGATCGCAAGTTGTCAAGGATATCAGCAAACAGCAAACCCCGTTTCTTGCTATTCTCTCTACTTGATAAAATATGAGAAAAGCTGCTATTGCCGATCGCCGCGATAATTTGTTCGATATGTTTCGATCATCTTTGGCAATTTTCTGCTACGGTGATATCGATCGCTACTTTTTTCGAGCGGATTTTTTCTTGGTTAATAGTTATTGTCTAAAAAGGTAAAGTCGATCGCATCTACTGGGATGAACTCATCACCGACTCCGGTCAATGCTGAATCATCATAACGGAAAGAACCAGAGTGCGCGAAAGTTCTCTCATTCTCTCACTTCGCTGTCAGCCCGCCGGGGGTTCAAACCCAAAGGCTTTTAGCTAAAGTCGGTTAAAAAACCGACTGATAATATTCGGACATGAATCGTTCACGATCCCCCCAAATAAACCTTTTTAAGAAAGGCTTATCTCGTGTCCCCCCCCTTCTGCAAGGGGGGGGTTAGGGGGGGATCCAGCGGCGTTTACAATAGCCAGTTATTGTTCTCGTTCATTGCATCGGCAGAAGTGCCTTCTATCATGATGAATGTACGCGATCGCCCGCCACCGAGGGCACCGTCAGGATCGATAGACAACATCGCACTATCGCCCCGGGAGGAGATTTGGATATAGCCATCCGCGATCGGGTTTTCCCCAGCATAGTCCAGACTTGACAAAAGATCCGTCATGACAATCTTATCGCTATCGATTTCAAAGTCGGTAATGAAATCTCCGGCATCGAGAATGCTGCTATACACAAAGCGATCGCTTCCGGCACCACCTGTGAGGGTATCCCGACCTTGGAAACCCGTGATGATGTCGTCTGAGGGGGTTCCTGTCAAATTATCCCGCCCTGGGGTGCCATTGATTTCGTTCCCGGGGGCGATCGGGTTAACTGCTACGATAACGGTAGCGCTATTCTCTTCGCCTTCGGAGTCGCGCACCGTATAGGAGAAACTTGCTTCACCGATGAATTCGGCATCGGGTGTGAATAGTATTTCACCTTCTGCGTTCAGTTGGACTGTGCCGTTGACTGCATTGCTGACTTGGGTAATGGTCAGGGTATCGACATCTTCATCTCGGTCATTGGCCAGCAGTTGAGAGGACTCTATGGTGACGGGAGTATCGGCATTGGTGGATATTTCATCGTCGGACGGTTGAGGAGCGGCGTTCACGGCATTCACTGTCACTGTCACCGTCGCGCTATTCTCTTCCCCTTCCGAGTCGCGCACCGTATAGTCAAAACTTGCTTCACCAATAAATTCCGCATCGGGAGTAAATACTATTTCCCCTTCTGCATTCAGTTCGACTGTGCCGTTGACTGCATTGCTGACTTGGGTAATGGTCAGGGTATCGAGATCTTCATCTTGGTCATTGGCCAGCAGTTGAGAGGACTCTATGGTGACAGGAGTATCGGCATTGGTGGATATCTCATCATCTTCCGGTTCGGGCGCAGCGTTCACTGCATTCACTGTCACTGTCACCGTCGCGCTATTCTCTTCGCCTTCGGAGTCGCGCACCGTATAGGAGAAACTTGCTTCACCAACAAATTCCGCATCGGGGGTGAATAGTATTTCGCCTTCCGCATTCAGTTCGACTGTGCCGTTGACTGCATTGCTGACTTGGGTAATGGTCAGGGTATCGACATCTTCATCTTGGTCATTGGCCAGCAGTTGAGACGACTCTATGGTGACGGGAGTATCGGCATTGGTCGATATCGCATCGTCTTCCGGTTCGGGCGCGGCGTTCACTGCATTTACTGTCACTGTCACCGTCGCGCTATTCTCTTCTCCTTCCGAGTCGCGAACCGTATAGGAGAAAGTTGCTTCACCAGTAAATTCCGCATCGGGGGTGAAGACTATTTCCCCTTCTGCATTCAGTTCCACCGTGCCGTTGACCGCATTGCTGACTTGGGTAATAGTTAGGGTATCGACATCTTCATCTATGTCATTGGCCAGTAGTTCAGATGAAGATATGGTGACCGGAGTATCGGCATTGGTGGCGATCGCATCGTCTTCCGGTTGAGGCGCGGCGTTCACGGCATTCACGATCACTGTTACTGTCGCGCTATTCTCTTCTCCTTCGGAGTCCTGCACCGTATAGTCAAAACTTGCTTCACCAGTGAATTCGGCATCGGGAGTAAATACTATTTCGCCTTCCGCATTCAGTTCCACCGTGCCGTTGACCGCATTGCTGACTTGGGTAATGGTTAGGGTATCGACATCTTCATCTTGGTCATTGGCCAGCAGTTGAGAGGACTCGATGGTGACGGGAGTATCGGCATTGGTGGATATCTCATCGTCGGACGGTTCGGGCGCGGCGTTCACTGCATTCACGATCACTGTCACTGTCGCGCTATTCTCTTCTCCTTCTGAGTCGCGCACCGTATAAGAGAAACTTGCTTCACCAATAAATTCCGCATCGGGGGTGAAGACTATTTCGCCTTCGGCGTTCAGTTCCACCGTGCCGTTGACCGCATTGCTGACGGAGGTAATGCTTAGGGTATCAACATCTTCATCTTGGTCATTGGCCAATAGTTCAGATGAAGATATGGTGACGGGAGTATCGGCATCGGTGGAGATCGCATCGTCGGACGGTTCGGGCGCAACGTTCTCTTCTATCATTGTTGTCCGTGCCTGGGCAAGAGTTGGTATTTCCTCTTTGTATCCCAGTCGATCGATCGCCACGCTGTAGAAGCCATAGGTTTTACCTACTTCTCCACGGTATGTTGATTCGGTTTCGCTGGTGTCGTCTAACCACAGTTCAAAGGGACCATCCTCCACGGACACATAGATATCGTAAGTGGCAATGCCGCTGCCCCGATCGTCCCCTTGCCATTTGACAGTAAATTCCGGACTGCTGACGGTTTCCGGTAACTCCTCTACTGTGCTGGTTGGCGGCGTGATGTCGATCGTGTGGAAAATGGCGGGGGTATCTATGGGTTCGTTAGTGTCAAAGACGATCTCCGCCTCCGCATCGATGACTGTATCGGTGGTGATACCCGTTTTGGTTTGGATGCGGTAGTTGACAAACCCTTCCCCTTCCGGTTTTTCCCGGTTGGGAGGCAGGAAACCAGCGTCAAAATCATTCGGATATTCTCCCGTTTCCGGTTCGATCGTCTCCAGGGTCCAGGTCGCTTCCCCACTGTCTGGATCGATCGCGGCGTTGAAGTCTACGAAGTACCCGATGGTGTCCCGCAGGTCTACCCGTTCGCTGTAGGTTTGGAAACCTTCGGGGACTTCTATGTAGATGTCCCCAAAACCAAAGTCTCCCACTTCAAAGCTGTTCCAGTCCAGGTCCGAGTCCAGTTGTTGGGTGATGGTGACGAACACTGCGGGGGCCGTAGCTTTTTCCGCGTCGTTCTCAAAGCGGATCGTGTAGGGAAGTCGTTGTTCGGGACTGATCCAGTTCTCTTCCCCTACCCCTGC
>JBFRWI010000048.1:0-32412 GCA_051439505.1 Hormoscilla sp.
AGGATCCCCCCCAAACCCCCCCTTCCAAAAGGGGGGGGTTCCGGAAGCCCCCCAATAAAGGGGGGTTTGGGGGGATCCGGCGACTGGGAGGGCCGCCCGAACGATCAACGGGTTTTGACCACACCCCGCGCAGGCGGGCTTTGTTACTGTAGCCGGGCCCTTTAGGGTTCGGGCGGCAAGGTTCTAATAAGCGTCCTGCAACTCGTAGAAGTCAGGGGAGATGTAATCCTTCCTTAAAGGCCAGCCTACCCAATCTTCTGGCATTAAAATTCGCTTCAGGTTCGGATGACCTTCGTAGATGATGCCATACATATCATAGGATTCCCGCTCTTGGAAATCTGCTGCTTTCCAGATCCAATACACCGAAGGGACTCTGGGGTTTTCCCGGGGGAGAAATACCTTCACCCGCACTTCCTCTGGGCGATCGGCATCATCGCTGACCTTAATCAGATGGTAAAAACTGACTAACGCCTCTCCCGGACCAGCATCATAAGCCCCTTGACATTGGAGATAGTTAAACCCGTCGGAATGGAGGGCTTGTGCTACCGGCAGCAGGGATTCTGGTTCTACTTTAATCATCTCGACCCCCAGATGATCCGCTGCTAAGGCTTCATGAGCAAGGTTTTTTTCTGCCAACCATTGGGAAACCTTGCCAGTTTCAACCGGTTCAGATGACTCTGCTGGTACTGGTTTTTCTTCTTCAGCCACGGTTTACCTCCTCCTTTTCCGTCGATGCGAGAGCTGGCGGTACCGGCATGCCCATTGCTTCTGTTAATTCCGCAGGCGGTGCTTGCCTTGATTCAGACTTCAGATACTCGCCTGTTAAAATCGGTTCGACTGCCTTCATCTGGTGAGTGATGCTATAGTATCGGTTAGTTTGTCCGATCCGCTCCCGTTCTTGCAGGGAATCATTGGCGATTTTTTTCCGCAGCTTGACGATCGCATCAATAATTGCTTCTGGCCGGGGAGGGCAACCGGGAATGTAGACATCCACCGGAATTAATTTATCTACCCCGCGCACCGCTGAGGGAGAATCCACGCTAAACATCCCACCGGTGATCGTGCAGGCTCCCATGGCGATCACGTATTTGGGTTCGGGCATTTGCTCGTACAGACGCACCAGAGTGGGAGCGTACTTCATGGTGATCGTGCCTGCCGTGATCAGTAAGTCAGCTTGGCGGGGGCTAGAACGGGGCACGAGGCCAAAGCGATCGAAGTCAAACCGAGACCCGATCAGGGCCGCAAACTCAATGAAGCAGCAGGCCGTGCCGTACAGCAGGGGCCACAGGGAAGATAGCCGGGCCCAGTTGTAGAGGTCATCTACCGTTGTCAGGATGACGTTTTCCGAGAGTTCGCTAGTGACTTGCGGGCGTTCTACCGGGTTGATCAGTTGCTGTTTGATATCTGAGGTTGTCGTATTTACGACCATTCTAATGCTCCTTTTCTCCAAGCGTAGACAAGACCGACGACCAGAATGCCAATGAAAATCAGGGCTTCGATAAAGGCGAGGAGTCCTAGCTTGCTAAATGCTACTGCCCAGGGGTACAGAAATACTGTCTCCACATCGAATATGACAAAGACTAGGGCGAACATGTAGTAGCGAATGTTGAACTGGATCCAAGCCCCCCCTACTGGTTCAATGCCAGACTCGTAAGTGCTGCGTCGTTCTGGACCGCGAGTACGGGGGCCGACTAGCTTGGAAACGCTCAGTGCTCCCACGGGTACTAACGCGCAGATTAGTAGGAAGCCTAAGAAGTATTCGTAGCCGGTGAGGACAAACACAATCGATAATTTATAACCTTCTATGGACGCTTTACATTTTTACATATTTGGTTCCCGGTTGCAGAATCCCCCACCAGATCCCGGTTCCATAGCGTCAGGCGATCGTCCCCCTCCTTTCCGGAACACCGGCACTATCAAACAACAGGTGAGAACAACCCGATCAAGGCGGTCAGACCATCCGACCAAGGCGGTCAGACCATCTGACTAAGGCGGTCAGACTATCGGACTGCGCCAGGGACAGTATCGGACTGCGGCAGAGACAGTATCGGACTGCGGTAGGGACAGTATCCGACCAAGGCGGGGACAGTATCCGACCAAGGCGGGGACAGTATCGGACTGCGGCGGGGACACTATCCGACTAAGGCGGTCAGACCATCTGACCAAGGCGGTCAGACCATCCGACCAAGGCGGTCAGACCATCCGACCAAGGCAGACGTGAGTTCGACAACTCCGAACTCCGAACTCATTGAGGTCCGCCGGTAACAAAACCACAGAAAGAGTGCCTTCTGTATTGATCCTATACCGAGGGCTCCTGACGGGGCTGCAGCCGGCTTCCGGTCGGAAAAACACACCTAAAACCAGCCAGCAGGATCCTCACGTTCGATCGCCGCTGTTGATAGTTCTCTAACTTTTTTGCGGATATTTTCTGGTTGTTGCTCAAACATATTAATTCAGGGCAAACGCCAATATCATGATGTAATTAATTAACTGAGATCTTGCACCATTGTCAATTAGTCAATTAGTCTCATAGCCCGCCGTGGGTTCAAACCCACGGCTAATAGCTAAAGTGGGTTAAAACCCACTAAAAGCATTATACCCTCGTTCCCTGGCTCCGCCTGGGAACGCGCGGCGCGAGGCGGAGCCTCTAGTTGAGAATGGTGCAAGATCTGAGTTTTAATTTTAACCGACTCCTACCGAGTTACCTGGATCCCGCCTGGTAACTCGGGGGTTTTAACCCCCGGCGGGCTAACTTTTTAATAGCGGCTTTCATTTCCTCCAGTTTCTGCTCCAGACTCCTGCTTTTCAGTAATTCTTCAGCTTTGTTAATTCCCGATGATATATTAGCACAAACCCCACAACGCCAGAGATAAAAACCGCCGTTCCAAATTGCTGCTGGCATCAATTTCGATTCCTTTCCTCGCACCACTTGCTCGATCTCTGTCAGGAGTTGTGCCTCAGACTCGATCGCCACATCATTCCCCTGTAAACCATATTCTCTCGGAGATGCTTTCAGATATGCAAAACCTTCGGTACTTTCTGGTTCGCTAACAGAGACGATCGTAGTTTGGGAAAGTCGCAAATCGCAGCTACCCTCTAGTCCCTTGACTAAAGTATATTTTGTTTGCTCCCGCAGCTTAAATGTTTTTTTGAGCGTCGCTTCTGTGGGCGGATGGACGTAACCAGCAATCTGATGAACGTTATGTTTATAGGGAGACCAAATTAACTCTAAAGTTGCCAAGGGGGGACGCTTGCCAATTTGATCTCGATAGGCAACTAAGGGTTCAGTTTGGGGGAAATGTTTTGGTATATAGATAAAAGCCAACCCTGTTTCTACCAGTAATGAGTGCAACTCTGCTAATGTCAACTCATCAAAATCCAATCCCAAGCTTTTCCAGATGTTAAATGCCGGAATACCATACTTGCTTGCCATTCTATTACCGCCATGCATAATCACCCCCAGGCCCGAAACCGCCAGCAGTAAAGCGGTAATTTGACTAACGGGAGCAGTTCGCGATCGCCCGTCGTAGGGAACCCCCAAGACAACTACCTCTTTGGAAGGATCTGGTAATGGTTCCAGTTGCGGTCCCAGTTGCTCATAGGCATCCAACATACCTGCTAGTTCCATTGCCGTGGGTCGTTTAATCCGGTGAGCAATCAGAAAAGCACCAATTTGAGCCGGAGTTGCTTCTCCCTGGAGCATCATCCGCGCTGCGGTAGCAGCTTCCGAGCGAGTTAAATCCTTGTGGGTATGCTCGCCGCTACCGACTTTTTGCAATAATTCTCGAAACTCTTTGCTCATAATCTCATTCGAGAGAATGATCAATAATAGCACTCTCACAGATGTAATTGCCCGATCGCCTCTCCTACTGAGCTTGCGGGAGAGATGCACCCAGACGACCAGTGGTAAAATGAGCGTGACAATCAGCAACGATTTGCCATGAACTCAGAACAGACAGCGATCGACTGGTCTGAGGATGTAGAGCGTCAGGCCCTGTTAATGGACTTGGCCTTAGATCCAGAACATCTCCCTGGCGTCGCGGCCAACTTTGAGCGCATTGCCGCGATCGCCCAACTGGTGACAGACTTTCCCCTGCCAGCCGACATTTCCCCCGCACCGGTCTTCCAGCCCTAACTTTCCATACACCGGTCTTAAGCAATTGGTAAATTCCAAATTCAGCAATTCTGTATATGGCTGCACACGCTTCGCTATCGCCACAGGGCTGCGTGTCCTGCGCGAAGGGGAAAGCCTCTTAGGGCAAGGGTTTCAGCATAAGAAGCCTAGCAATTTAAATGCGCGACAGCTTAGCTCTGTCTCTGACCGGTTATCTGGCGATCGCCTGGTTTATCTAAAAAAGCTACAGATTAATAAATGTGAATCTATATATTCTAGAGTATATATGTTCGTGAACGCTCACCGATCTGTAGCGACTCAAAAAAAAAGAAGTGAAAAGAACCAAAAACTTGAAAAAGTACCCAAAGATGTAATAAGATTTAACATAGATTTTAAGATTTCAGGCAAAAAAGCTGAGGAGGCTACCGGCGCAATGAGCACCGAAACGCCCGAGACAAAAGCAGAACAGGCGCTAGATCGATATGAATGTCGATCCTGTGGTTACATTTACGAGCCCACAAAAGGTGATGACCAGGGTAAAATTTCCCCAGGAACACCCTTCACTGAGTTGCCAGCTTCTTGGCGCTGTCCCGTTTGCGGGGCCAGAGTTTCCCAGTTTGAGGACATTGGTGTGGCCGGAGAAGCCTCTGGATTTGCAGAGAATCTGGGTTATGGGTTTGGCGTCAACTCGATGACGCCAGCACAAAAGAATCTACTGATTTTTAGTGCCCTGCTATTGGGATTCTTGTTCTTTATCAGTCTTTATGGCTTAAACTAAAACCCTGGCTTTGGTTCATACCCAGTAAGTGAAGGCGATGCAATTAATTGTCAAACAGTTTCAGCGAGCTGTAACGTTATTAGTAGTAGTGCTGCTCTGTGTGAGCTGCAAAAATTCCTATTTGCCATCGACGACGTATAATCCTTGGCAACAGGTAGAGATACCAACAGATTCTACCCTACAGGACATAGGGTTCACTTCGGACCTGATGCATGGGTGGTTGGTAGGCAGCAACGAGACAATCTTGGAAACCACAGACGGCGGCCAAACATGGGAACCGAGAACTCTGGATTTGGATGGGCTAAAAACTCGCTTGACATCGGTGAGTTTTTACGATCGGGAAGGATGGATGGTGGGCATCCCTTCAATCCTACTGCATACCACAGATGAAGGTAAGACATGGTCTCGGATCCCGTTGAGCGCTAAACTACCGGGCAGTACCAAAAGTATATTGGCTCTCGGACCATCATCGGCAGAGATGACGACAGATGTGGGGGCAATATATCGGACGACAGACGGTGGCAAAAGCTGGAAGGCGATGGTGAAACAAGCAGTGGGGGTGTTTAGAAATGTATCTCGATCGGCTGATGGCAAGTACGTGACAGTATCGGCCAAGGGTAATTTCTATTCGACTTGGACCCCAGGTGAAGATGCCTGGGAAGCCCATAACCGCAATAGTTCCCGCCGCGTCCAGAATATGGGGTTTGGCAAAGACGATCGGTTGTGGATGCTGGCCAGAGGCGGTCAGATCCAGTTTACCAAACCAGGTAACTACCAGGAGTGGGAACCAGCTATGTACCCGGAAAAGGCCACTAGCTGGGGTTTACTAGATTTGGCATATCGCACCCCCACAGAAATTTGGGTGGCTGGTGGCAGTGGGAATTTGCTGTGTAGTTTCGATGGTGGAGAAACATGGCAAAAAGACCGGGGAGTAGAAGATATCCCTTCTAATTTTTACAAGATTATCTTCTTGACGCCAGAGAAGGGGTTTATCATTGGTAACAATGGCGTGTTACTGAAATATCAGCAGCCATCGGCAGCTGCATGATGTTGGGTATCATAGTAGGAGTTGGTCCAATTTCTGTAGATAGGAGCAAGAAAAAATGTCATCAGGTTCGACTGGAGAACGTCCCTTTGGGGATATTATTACTAGCATTCGCTATTGGTTGATTCACAGTATCACGATCCCGATGCTGTTTGTTGCGGGCTGGCTATTTGTGAGCACGGGCTTGGCATATGATGTATTTGGCACCCCCCGACCCAATGAGTATTTTACTCAGGATCGGCAGGAACTCCCGATCGTGACTGACCGCTTCGGGGGCAGCAAGCAAATCGAGGAGTTTAATAAGTAATGTCAGCGGTCACTGGTCAGTGGTCACTGGTCACTGGTCAGTTGGTAGTTGGTAGGGTGGGCACTGCCCACCAAGAGGTAATCCTGTCTGACTCCTGTTATTAGAGAGGGGACTTGGATCGCATCACTACAGATGAAAATGGCGAATTATTAATTGTTTGTTACAATTAATAAGCATAAATTCGCCATTAGCCATTTTTAAGCCAGGAGGAATCATGACAAGTAGCAATCCTAATGAACCGGTTACATATCCGATCTTTACGGTCAGATGGCTGGCAGTGCATACGCTAGCTGTGCCAACGGTGTTCTTTTTGGGCGCGATCGCAGCAATGCAATTTATTCAACGATAGGGGGAATCATGGATCGCAATTCCAGTAATCCGAATAAGCAGCCAGTAGAGTTAAACCGGACTTCACTTTACTTGGGTATGCTGTTAATTTTTGTTCTCGGGATTCTGTTTTCCAGTTATTTCTTCAACTAACTGGAGAAGGTCGTGTAATAAGTCAGGAGGAAAAAGCTGTGTCTGGAGGCGGAAAAATCCCTCTGTGGATTGTAGCAACAATAGCCGGTACAGGGGTACTGGTGGTTGTGGGTCTGTTCTTCTATGGTGCCTACGTCGGTATAGGTTCCTCTATGTAAGGGTATAGATCCACGCTCAACTAAAAGACCGCCTAGAAATGGGCGGTCTTTTAGTTTGACAATCATAATGTACTGGAGTTGAGGCTTTCTGCTTCACCGGGGGTCTGGGGCAGGTGCAGGCCGCATTCTTGCTTGAGTCCGCGAAAACGGGTGTCCCGATCGCTGGCGTCAGCGAAAGTGAGGGGACGACTGGAATGCCAGTCACCTACGGTGACGTAACCCTGGTTGAAGAAGGGATGATAGGGGAGGTTGTGGCTAGTCAGGTATTGATATATGTCTCTAGAGTTCCATTTGAGAATGGGCAATACCTTATATCGACCTGATTGTAGGTTGACGAAGCCCAAGGTTTTGCGGTGGTCTGTTTGATCTGCCCGCAGTCCTGCTAGGGATGCTGTGGCCTTCAGTTCCTTTAAGGCCCGTTGCATGGGTTCTACTTTGCGGATCTGGTCGTAGCGGTTGAATGCTTCCACGTCGTTCTGTTCCCAGAGGCGGCCATATAAGGCTTCCATCCGTGCTGGAGAAATGTCAGACTGATAGACTTTCAGGTTTAGCTGTAGCCGTTGAGTCAATTGATCGGCAAATCTATAGGTCTCTGGTGGTAGGTAGCCAGTATCAATCCAAATTACGGGAATATCGGGCACGACGCTAGTGACCATATGTAGCATGACCGCAGACTGGATGCCGAAGCTGCTACTCATTACTAAGCCTTCCCCGAAGGTCTGGGCCCCCCACTCGACGATCTCTGTGGCCTTGGCCTCCGCTAGTCCCTGGTTTGCGGCTTCCAGATCTAACTGGGGTTTGGATGTATCCCATCGCTGTGTCCCGATCGGGTTCTTTTGCTGGCGAGATCCGTTGCGATCTAAATGCAGTTGCTGCATAGTTCTCCTTATTTTTATTACTGTTACATGTAATGGTAAATTTTACAGTCCTTTAAGTGATGGCTCTTGGGATTTTACGATTAATTTGGGATTTACCTGCAACAGAATTAGCTGCTAGCCTTACCCCACAGCCCCGCACCCTCAAGGGTGCGGCTACATTACCAAGCCCGCCTGCGCGGGCTGAAGATCCTGTAAGTTCCCCCCACAGCCCCGCACCCTCAAGGGGGGTGTGGTCAAAACCCGTTGATCGTTCGGGCGGCCCTCCCAGTCACCGGATCCCCCCAAACCCCCCTTAAAAAGGGGGGCTTCCGGAGCCCCCCCTTTTGGAAGGGGGGGTTTGGGGGGGATCCTCTCCAACTACTTTTGACCACACCCCCTCAAGGGTGCGGCTACATTACCAAGCCCGCCTGCGCGGGCTGAAGATCCTGTAAGTTCCCCCCGCAGTCCCGCACCCTCAAGGGTGCGGCTACATTACCAAGCCCGCCTGCGCGGGCTGAAGATCCTGTAAGTTCCCCCCGCAGCCCCGCACCCTCAAGGGTGCGGCTACATTACCAAGCCCGCCTGCGCGGGCTAGATTACTTGCATTGAGATGATCCCCATTCTTTCTCCCACCTGACTACTCCCTGAAATCTTTGACAAAACCATTCTCAGCAGGGGCATTACCCAAGTTGACATCCGGCTGAGAATCTGCCGCCGGGTTTTGGATAGAGATTTCTGGGGGTAGCGGGATAGTTATTTGTAGGAAGGCATCAATTTTTATTTGATTGTTATCAAAACTCATATTAGTTATATTAACCACGCTATTTCCTGGGGAACCATCACTGACTGGTAATTTAGCAGGGGACTGAGTTTGATATCCAGCATCATCAAGCCATTCAGTAATATTTCTCCAGTTTTCTATCTTTTCACCACTTTTGTCCACCAGACTTTTAACGTACTTATATATGGTGGCGCAGAGATCCGTTTCCACGCCCTTGACATTTTTGTTCAGCCTTTCAGCAATTTTTGTCGGACTACAGCCACAAAGCAGCCCCCGCAGGTGCAGCTTCTCAACCGGTGTCAGTCGCTTGCCCTTAGCGGAGGCCAAGTCAGTGTAGAGGGTTTCCAAGTCCCAGTGCTGTGCGGCCTGGGCAAATTGCTCGTCAGTAGATGTCATAGCCGGTCTCTTCCAAATTACTGATAGGATCCTAACACAATTCCTGATACATACCCGGAGATTACTATATAAAGCTAGCTTATGATAAGCAATGTAGCAGTTGACAGCGGTGCGAGGCTACAGGGAAAGAGGGCGAGAGAGTGTCTAAGCTCAAGCAGCCGGTGATGGAAATGGCCATCCGGACGTTACCTCAACCAAAAAACTGTCCAAGTGCCGGTCTCATGCCGCCAAACTGCTCGTAAGTAGATGCAATAGCTGGTAGAATCCTAAATTACTGATGTAATCCTAATACTATTCCTGATACACACCCGTAAATTACTAAGTGAAGCTAGCTTAAGATAAGTAGGAGAGGAGTTTACAGCGGTGCGATGCTACAGGTCAAAAGGGCGAGAGAGTCTAAGCCCAAGCAGCCAGCGACTAGCACGATCCGGACGTTAGCCAAGTCGGCGCAGTCTAAATTACATCAGTAATTCTAACATAATTACTGATGTACACACTTGTATAACTAAGAAAAGCTAGCTTAAGAATAGGTAAAACAGGAATTGTTTGCTGAGAGGAGAGGAACTATGGTGGAAGAAATAATTATTTATATTCTGTTGGGAAGTGTTGTAACAGGTGTCATATCGGGATTAATAACGAGTACTATGATTTTTAAAATTCTATCGATGATTAAACCGAAAGTTGAAATATCGGAAGATATATCTAAAGACAAAGATAAAGACGATGGCAGAACTTTGTACAGAATTAAAGTTATAAATAGAACAAAAGCAGATATTGTTAATATTAGGGCTCAGCTTCATCTTTTGAAAAAAGATCAGGTAAAGGGAGGGGAGATCCTAAGAAATAAAAGACTTCAATTAAAACAATCAGATCTTCTTTTTATTGAAAAATTCGATGTTAGAGATAAGAATGCAAGTTATGCATATAGGTTTATAACTTATGAAAATTTAGAAGAAGAGTGGGACGCTGCAAGGCAATTTGTGAGATTTCGTATTATATGTACAC
This sequence comes from Hormoscilla sp., assembly GCA_051439505.1. Lineage (GTDB taxonomy): Bacteria > Cyanobacteriota > Cyanobacteriia > Cyanobacteriales > Desertifilaceae > Hormoscilla. The sequence goes on from JBFRWI010000048.1 coordinate 9,922, forward strand.
ATCCATTTACAGGAGTTCTGCAATTTTTTCCCAAGATTACGAACGTTATAATATAATGGAGGGTAATTTTAGTAAAGGTGACACATTTGAAATAACAAGGGAAGGCTGACGAATATGAAAACCGTCATTAAGATAGGTAGCAATGCCCATTAGGACATTACCTAACAATGAGGACAGTAAGTCGTACTTAGCAGTCAACAAGCAGAACAACTCGAAGAGAATTGCTACAGAATGTTTAATAATGATTTTTGGCTTAGAGGAGAGGAACTATGGTGGAAGAAATAATTATTTATATTTTGGGAAGGGTTCTAACCGGTGTCATATCGGGATTAATAACGAGTACTTTGATTTACCAAATTGTATCTAGGTTTAAACCGAACGTTGAAATATCGCCGGAAATATCTAAAGACCAAGAGGGAGATGGCAGGGTTCTGTACAGAATTAAAGTAATAAATAGGACAAAAGCAGATATTGTTAATATTAGGGCTCAACTTCATCTATTGAAGAGAGGGGGGCAAGATGTGCAGGTAAAAGGAGGGCTGGTTGTAAAAAATCAAAAACTTGAATTAAAACAATCAGATCCTCTTTTTATTGAAAAATATAGTGCAAAAGATCCCAAGGCAAATTATGCATATCGGTTTATAACTTATGAAGAATTATCCGAAAAGTGGGATAGGGACACTCAAAGGTTGAGATTTCGTATTATATGTACACATGCATTCACAGGAGTTACGAAATTTTTCGAGAAAGAGTACGATTATTATAATATAAAAAATGGTAATTTTTGTAAAGGTGACTCATTTGAAATAACGCAAGGAGGCTGAAATGAAAATCGTCATTCTAGGTGCGAAGTTTAGAGAAAGTGATGAGCAGCTATATAAAGCGGCTTGCGATCGTAATCATGTTGTCACTTATATTCATCCAAACAATATAAGTTTTTCGGTGGTAGGAAATGAAATTGACTTAGGTTATTTGTCTACAGTCGATAGAGTTTTGATTAGGAGAACTGTGGAACAAAGTAGAAAAATATCTACTATAGCAACGGCTCTTAAAGCTTTACAAATTCCATGTATAGAGCGTCCTTATCACTATACATCTTCATCGGCATCAAAGATAGGTGCTATTTTGCATCGTGCAACAAAAGTTAAAGTTCCTTCTTCTTGGGCTATATGGGATATGGATCAATTGGATGATTTATTATCGAAAAATTTGGATCTGCCAGTCTTATTCAAGCCAGATCTGGGACATGGTGGGAAAGGAATTGAAAGATTAAGTAGCGTCGCTGAAATTAAAGAGTTTGCAAAATCCTATTTTGAGAAACAAACAGAACTACCATTTCTCGTGCAAAAAGAAGTTCAAAGAAAAAGAGAGTATAGAGTTCTTATGCTCAATGGAAAACCAATTGGTACAGTTCTTAAATGTGCAAGCAAAGATAGTATTGTGGCTAATGCAGAAGCAGGAAATTCATTTGTAGATGCTCGTGAAGCTCCAGAGAATATACCTTTAGAAGAAATTTTGAGTGTTGAAGATTGTGCAGTAAAAGCTACAAACCTTGACAAGCTGATTTTTGCTGGAGTAGATGTACTCGTTTCTGAAAATGACGAAAGTTATATCCTTGAGTGTAATCGAAATCCACAATTTCTAGAAACTCAGCGGGCACTTCCTAATGTTGACATTGCCAGCAAGGTTATAGAATGCTTGGAAAATCCTTCCGAATGGATTTAAAAAATTGTCGTTGCACAATTAGGGTTATATTTGAATAATTACAGTGCGATCGCCCTCCGGTTGGGTTGAAGAATGAAATCCACCGGAGGGCTGTCGTGCGTCCAAAACTTCCTTGCAGTAGCAGAATAGGCGATCGCCCCAAAAGCCCGCTGCTTGACAAGTAGCCGTGAAGAGGGTAAAATTACATTTGAACTGCCCTCGCATCGGGGGGCGATCGCACTCTCCCGAAGAGTCTTAATACCGACTCAGTGGGCGGTGCCCACCCTACGAACTTCTTCAAGAATGATTGATATCCTAAAAATTCCCCAAGCACAGCAAGTGGTAATTACCGATGATTCGTTAACAGTAAATTTGTCCGACGATCGCATCATTTCCGTGCCCTTAGCATGGTATCCTCGACTCTTGCATGGATCCCAGGACGATCGCAACAATTGGCGATTAATAGGTAGCAAAGAGGGCATACACTGGCCCGATCTGGATGAAGATATTAGCATCAAGAATATCATTCTCCGTCAACCGTCAGGAGAAAGTCAGAAGTCCCTCAAACGTTGGTTGGAATTGAGAACTGGGACCATTCTCGATCCATGATATGAGGCGGGAGCCTCAGAAGACCGTTTCCAGGTAGAACCCGTCGCAGAGGGTAGCCGTTTTTTCTCTATGAAAACGCTAAATAAATTGGCATTAAGGATAACCATAAATTATTGTCGAGATATTCATGCAAAAATATTATAAAATTTAGCTGCAATCGCGTATACATTATAGCGAAAATAATAATTTTGTTAGTCGGTTTTCAACCGACTTTAGCTATTAGCCGGGGGTTTGAACCCCCGGCGGGCTATCGGGACAGATGCAAGATATATCTGAGAACAGATTTTGGGCTTATACGTGAGCGTTGTTCGGCGATCGCCACAAATCATTTCCCCAAAACAGAGATGCGATCGCCCGTAAAGCGTTTGGTTATGATAAATTTGCCTCGATCTTGTCAATATTTCATCTAGGGTGTTTCTTGCGTTAAACTGGAAAGGAACTGTAGAGGAAATCTTAAGGGAAGGCTATGGCCACAACTCTAAGAAAGTTAGTCCAAGAAAAAAGAGAAGAAATTCTGAACATCGCCGCCCAGCACCAAGCCGATAATGTCCGCATTTTTGGCTCCGTGGCCCGGGGTGAAGACCGCGAAGACAGCGATGTAGATTTTCTCGTGGACATGGAACCGGGACACAGTCTCTTAGATCGAATTGGTTTGATGCAGGATTTAGAAGACCTTTTGGGTCGAAAAGTGGACGTGGCAACTGTAAAAGTTTTGCGGGATTTTTGCCGCGATCGCATTCTATCGGAGGCGGTACACCTGTGACAGAAGATGAAAGCTATTTAAGAGATATCCTCGATCGCATCCAGCGGAATACTTCCCCGAAAACCGATCCGGCGATCGCCCAAAATACTGCCCCGAAAGCAGAGATGCGATCGCCCGCAAAGGAGTTACTCCAGCCAATTTTGCCTTGACCTTGCAAATATATCATCTATCGTCATTAATTATATATTAATTGATGCGCGCTCGTCCGTTATGAATGTATAGATGTAGGGGCACGGCATCAATAAATTATTGGAAAATTGAATTAATTAACTGCCGCCGTGCCCCGGCCTAGACATCAGCGCGATCGCATATTCTTGCCGATAACAAGAAAATTTGCGATCGCCCCAAATCATTTCCCCGAAAACAGATCCGGCGATCGCCCGCAAATGGGTTACTCCTCCCAATTTGGCCTTGCCCCGGCAAATATCTCATCTATCGTCATTAATATATATTAATTGATGCGTGGATCGCCCGTTATGAATGTATAGATGTAGGGGCACGGCATCAATAAATTATCGGGTAATTGAATTAATTAACTCACACGCTGACGCTGTGCCCCGGCCTGTACATCAGCGCGATCGCATATTATTGCCGATAACAAGAAAATTTGCGATCGCCCCAAATGATTCCCCAAAACAGAGATGCGATCGCCCGCAAAGGAGTTACTCCTGCCAATTTTTCCTTGCCCTGGCAAATATCTCATCTATGGTTTGTTCTGCATAAAGCCGCCGAGAAATTTCTACATAATCAGTAGGTTCCCAGTACAGCAAACTCAGAAATCTCAAAGCAGCAGCAGGGCCAAGAGACTTGTAGAGAACCTCCATCCCCCTCATTCTGAGTTCCCGATCGTCCAGAATCTTTGCCTTGTCCATCACATTTAAGGATACTATTATAGCATTTCTCATCCTTTGTGTGATATGCAACTGGTGAGATTGCTTCGGGGGGGGTTAACGCATAAAGCATAAGTTGAGCGCGGTTATCCCCCCCCTCGCAATGACAAATAGGAGATCTAAAATATACCACATCAATGCCGAGATTCGCAATAACAAGAGGCGATCGCCCCAAATCCTTCCTCGAAAACCGCATCTACTCCCTATTAAGGATATAATAATTTACCTTGGGGTTGAGAAAAATCCTCCCAAACGCCAGCATAGATACTCCTGACCGCGTAGGTAATGCGGGTCAGGTCTTGGTCTAGCAGCGGTGGCCAGATAACCCCCGCCCCTCGCCAGCGATCGAACAGAGACCGACCTTCACTAGCAAGCTGGTACAGGACGTAGACCAATTCCCGATCGAGGGCCTCGACCCCTTGCAATGCTGCAAACAGAACCTTCAGGGATAGTAAAATAGAAGTAACTTGACCCGGTATCGGTGGTTCCCCCTGCTGTAGCCGCCCCAGGAAAGTATCCGGGTTGTTACCATTGGTCATATTAATCAAAAAGCGACGAGCAGTTTCGTAATCCATAGGCCCAGTATAATCCCTGTTTTGAGAGAAAATCCATCGCCAATTGCGACAGCTTTACAGAATCTTCATATTATCGCCTACACAACAGCCCGGAAATAGCGCATAACTAAAATAGACCGTTTGCCTTCGGTGGCACTTGATGTCAAACTCACTCTACCCTATGACCACTACCCTAACCACCATTCCTTTCGTTGACCTCTCCCAACAACATCAGCCCCTGCAAAAGCAGATCGATGCAGCAGTCCAGGATGTTTTGCGACGGGGAGATTTTATTCTCGGTAAAGATTTAGCAGAGTTTGAAGCCGCCTTTGCCCTCAAGTCCGGGGTTTCCCATGGCATTGGCACTGGTTGTGGCACGGATGCGATCGCCCTCGGATTGCAAGCCTGTGGCATCGGTGCTGGCTGCGAAGTGATTTTACCCACCAATACCTTTATCGCCACTTTAATTGGCGTCATCCGCGCCGGTGCCAAGCCCATTTTAGTCGATTGCGACCCCGCAACAGCCTTGATCGACCTGGAAGCTGCGGCCAAAGCCATTACGGCCAAAACTAAGGCGATCGTCCCAGTACATCTTTACGGTCAGATGGTCTCGCCCCCCCAGTTGCTAGACTTTGCCAGTACCTACAACCTGCTGATTTTTGAGGATGCGGCTCAGGCTCACTTGGCCCAACACTCAGGGTATACTGCGGGTGGAGTGGGTACGGCAGCAGCCTATAGCTTCTATCCTAGCAAAAATCTGGGATCCTTTGGGGATGCTGGTATGGTTTTGACTAACAATGCCGAAGTGGCCCAAAAGGTGCGATCGCTCCGCAACTACGGGGCCCCGCGCAAATATTATCATACCGAATCCGGTATCAACAGTCGCCTGGATAACTTACAAGCCGCCATCCTCAATGTTAAACTTCCCTATCTGGAGCAGTGGAACCAATCTCGCAGGGAAGCAGCAGCCATTTACGACGCCCAACTAGAACCATTGCAGGATCTAGGCATTCTTCCCATTACCAATAACAGCGGTGCAGGTCACACTTATCATTTATATGTAATCCGCCTGCTGTCCACTTGCCCCATAGACCGGGATATCCTAGCTGAGAAACTGAACGCCCAAGCCATTCAAACTGGCATCCATTATCCCATTCCCTGTCATCTACAACCAGCCTATAAATATTTAGGCTATCATGCTGGTGACTTTCCCCAGGCCGAAACTCTCTGCCAGCAGATTCTCTCCTTACCCATGTATCCCGGTCTGACTGCCGAACAAATCGATCGCATAGTCGCTACGATTAAATCGGCGGTCAATTGATAGTGCTTAGTGGTCAGTTGATAGACAACAGACATGGTGGGCAATGCCCACCCTACCAAATGACAACAGACATGGTGGGCAATGCCCACCCTACCAAATGACAACTGTTAGAAAAATACCCCCAACCTTCGAGAAATATATGTTTCCAGGGGCGATCGCCCTCCTGTTGGCGGCGATCTACGCTCCCCTGATGGTACATTGGTACGATGGCTGGCTGAATAAAAGTATCAGCATCGAACATGAATATTTCAGCCACGGCCTCATCGGACTGCCCTTTGCGGCCTACATCATCTGGAGTAACAGACGCCAATGGAATAGTCTCCCCGATCGGGCCCATCCTGTGGGCGTTTTCTTGCTCACATTGGGGGCAGTATTCTACCTCAGCGGCCTGCCAGAACTGGTGAATTTATCCTTTCCGGCCATGCTCACGGGAATTTGCTTGTGGATCAAAGGCATCCCCGGTTTCCGACTGCAAGCATTTTCCTTGCTGCTGATATTTCTGGCAACGCCAACGGAAATTCCCTATTTAATTGAACCATACATCCTGCCCCTACAAAGCTTCATTTCCGGTACGGCAAGCTTAATTTTATCTATACTGGGTTTAGATGTCACGGTTCAGGGCATTTACATGTTTGTGGGCGGCAGAGTAGTAGAAGTAGCCCCCCACTGTGCAGGGCTGAAAATGTTATTTACTAGCCTTTATGTCGCCTTAATGCTGCTTTATTGGACCGGGGCGATCGCGTCGCGCACTAAAACCATTTCCATATTAGCGGGATCGGTGGTCATTAGTGTGGCCGCCAATATAGTCCGCAATGCCTTACTCACATACTTTCACGGGACTGGCAAAGATGGAGTGTTTAAGTGGCTGCACGAAAGCTGGGGTGGAGATATGTATTCTGCTGGTATGCTAGGTTTAGTGGTGCTTCTACTCATTTGGATCGAAAAAACTTTCCCAGAGGACATCCCCGATGAAACCATTGAGCCAGTTACCAATGACCAATCCAGCGACTGAGGCCCGATCGAGGTCCGGAGCCAAAATCAGTTTACTACTACTGCTGCTGGCCTTGATGGCCATAGGCGCAGTTCCCGGTTACCTAAGCGGTAAATGGTCTTGGGTAAAACCGCCCCGAGTCAAAACTCTCAAGCAGTTGCGAGAGATCCGCAAGCAAGGTCTCAACCTGCCCGGTTGGGAAACCCTCGTTCAGCAGGTCGTTACCATTGGCGGTCACAAATGGTCATATCAGCAAATCCAGTCGTCGGAGTCCCAAAAAGTTCTGCTATTGCTACTCAATCAAAACGATCATGTGGATCAACCTCGGGTAGAGTGGGTAGATATTAATGGGCATCAGCAGCAGATGTCTTCCGACTGGAAAACTGATTCTTACCAAACTAAGCAGTTTACTATCACGCCAACAGACCCTGGGGAGACGGTTAAAGTGCGATCGCGTTTCTTTCGGGGCTGGAATCAGCGACAGACCTATGCTATACTACAATGGTATGCCAGACCAGATGGGGGCTCGACCGGACCGACCAGTTGGTTTTGGGCAGATAGAATGGCCATGGTCAAGGGCGATCGCTCCCCGTGGGTGGCAGTTTGTCTGTTGATTCCCATTGAACCCCTGGGGGATATCGAACAAACTTGGCCCCAGGCAAAAGAACTGGCCGAAACTGTCCAGACAACATTGATGGCAGGTCCATTCAAATACAAAACTAAAGATTAGTATAGACCAGTTATCATGTACCAGGTCCACCAAAGCAAAAATAGGATAGCCCTGTCTCTGGCGACGCTGCATGCTGCTGCATCAGTCTTGTCTTACACGGGTATTTTCTGGACTCTCAATAGGGTCAAGGCAAGTCTAGCATGGTCTGGTAGCGTTAGAAATGCCGAAGAAATCATCCCAGATGACCGACTGGCTATCCAAACCCAAGAGTTATTCCCAGAGAATTTAACACCTGAGACTCAAGCAGAAGTTGATGAATTTGATTTCTACCGCTTGGGTTCCGGGGACGCCATTAATGTGATCGTCCCCCGCTTTCAAGACCTCAGCTTTCAAGCCCAAATTGACCTGCAAGGCAATATAACATTCCCTTTGCTGGGTAAGGTTTCCCTAGAAGGGCTGACCTTAGAAGAAGCTCAAGAGAGAATTCGTTTTGGCCTGAATCGATTTATCATTGACCCCACGGTGATCTTGACATTGGTTAATAGGCGACCCGTCCAAGTTACGATTACTGGGGAAGTCGTCAGACAGGGATTCTATCCCCTAGGTCAACCTTCCCTATCTACCGCTTTGCTGATCTCCGGTGGCACGACCCAGCAAGCAGACCTGCGAAGGGTACTGGTACGTCGGACTTTAATCGATGGTTCTGTAATTGAGAAAGAGATTGACCTGTTTAGCCCTCTGAAAAACTTCGATCCCATACCAGATCTACGCTTGGAAAATGGAGACGTGGTCATCGTGCCTCAACTGTCACCGGACGATCGCGATTACGATCGGGCATTGATCGCTACTACTAATCTAGCTGAACCACAGATCACTCTCAAGCTTTTGAGATACCCTGGTGGCATTGGGAATCTCGCCTTGCCAAACGGCAGTACCTTTGTCGATGCCTTGGCCGCGATCGGGGCCAATCCTGACATATCCGACATCCGCAACATTGCCTTGATCCGGTTCGATCCAGAAGAGGGTAGAACAGTTACCTACATCTTAGACGGTAAAAGCGCTCTGCTGGGTGACACAGATCAAGACCTGCTCCTGCGCAATAACGATGTCATTGCCGTAGGTCGAACCCTGATTTCTAGGATTAGTTTCGCCCTGACGACGATCACCCAACCATTCCGAGATATTCTGGGATTTCTGTTGTTCTTCAATCAATTTGATAATGTATTCAACGACGATCGGAGAAGAAGAAACTGATCGGTATTAAAAGAGTTTAACCAAATAAAAAATGAATTACAGAGGAAAAGGGGACTATGACTTCACCCATTGTTAAGCGTTATCTGATTGCCTTAAATAAATACTGGTTTTTGATTCCAGTGGGAATATTGGTAGGTGTAGCTGGGGGCTTTGTTTACGATCTGTTTTTGCAATCGACTACCCAACAAACTGAATACACGATTACAGGAGTGCTCAGGTACACTCGTCCTCCCGTGACATTTTCTGAGATCGGTAATGTGATTCAAGATCGGGGACAGAAACTGACTCGGGAAGAACTGCTGGTTCCTAATGTGCTGGAGTCAGTGGCATCACAGGATGGAGTGAAAACCCCGGTCAAGGATATTTTGAAAGCGACAAATGTGAGACAGGATAGAAAAGATACCTCAAAGCTGAGAGTTATCTATAAAACGACCGATGAGGAGGAAGGGGAGATAATCACGACGGCATTAATGGAGGAAATGGTAGAACGAAGTCGCCAAATCAATACAACCCTTTGGCGATTGGTGATTGACGAAATTAACAAACGCTTGCCAACAGCGCTGGGGGAAATCAGGGCTGCCGAGCAAGATTTGGAACAGTTTATCCGACGCGAACAAACGGCTCTCTTAGCGATCGAAGCTGGGCAATTGCCAGGGTCAATTCTGGGCAGTCAACAGCAGCAACGACAGATTCAACTGCAGTTAGAGGGGATTGAGGCCCAAATGCAAAGCCTGTCCGAGCAACTGGGGCTGACACCGGAACAAGCCTATGCTTCCGCAGCCCTCAGTGCCGACCCGATTATTGCCGATCTGCGGGCCCGACTCTATCAAACTGAAACTCAAATACAGCAGTATAGTCAGGATTTGCGACCCGATCACCCCATAATGGTGCAGCTTGCTAGGGAACTGGAATCTTCTGAGCAATTGCTAGAGCAGCGAGCAGTTGAGGTGATTGGCGGCCATGGCCAAGGAACGCCACTGGTCAGTGGGGCGATTCGCCAAGACAGCAATCTGGATCCAGCACGGCAACAACTGGCTCAGACTCTAGTCAGTTTACAAACACAGCGGGAATCGCTGCAACGGCAATTGCAGGTGGCGATCGAGCGAGAGCAGGAACTCAGACAGCGCTATGAAACTTTGCCCAACAAGCGACTGGAACAATCAAGGTTGCAGCAACAGCTAGAGTTGAAAAAGAGTTTTTACAATGCCATGCAGGCGAAATTGATTGATGCTCAGACCGCAGAGGCGGAGACAGTCAGCAGTTTGGGCATTGCCGAACTAGCAAGAGTGACCAACAAAGCAGAACCTAGTCCTCCCTTACCCATGTGGCTCCTGTTGCCAGCAGGAGGTGCCGCAGGAGCCGTTCTGGGCGGCGCGTTGATTTTCCTGTTGGGATCCCTCGGTACCCTGTTGCAAACAATGGAAGATATCCGAGATTTCCTGCGGGAACGGGAGGTAGAAATGCTGGGGGTTTTGCCTTTTGTAGATCTGTACGATCCCGATATCGGCGAGCAACCAATTGTGGTGGCCGCCATTTCTCACTATCTGGAATTTTACGAGCGCTTTCGTAGTAACCTACGTCAAGCTGAAGGGAAACCGAAAATTATCTTGTTGACCAGTACGGTGAGAAATGAGGGCAAGACTGTTAGTGCTTATAATCTGGCGATCGCCTCTGCCCGTGCTGGCAAGCGCACTCTCCTGATCGAAGCCGATTTGCGATCGCCCTCTTTTGCCAAAGCCCTCAAATTAGATGAACACCCCTCCAATGCTGAAGAACCGCTACATTACTACTCTCAGATATCCGAATGTATCCGCATGGTGCCGGATGTAGAGAATCTTTACTTTGTCCGCAGTTTTGGCCCCTACTCCCATGCCGCAGCTTTGATTGAATCTGCAGAAATGCGACAGCTATTAGAAGATGCCCGGGGGCGTTTTGATTTTGTTGTCATCGATAGTTCTGCCCTCAGTATCTGTAATGATGCCCTCTTGCTGGAACCCTATACTGATGGCATTGTTCTCGTGACCCGACCTCGTTATACTGGCTCTAGTGTCTTGGCTGAGTCGATCGATCTCCTGGCCGACTCTGAAGAATTCCGCTTTTTAGGAGCCATCATTAACGGAGAGTATATGCCTCTGCACTCTCTACCACGCATCCAGGCTCCAGCTTGAAAATTGCTAATTGCTAATTGCTAATTGCTAATTGCTAATTGCTAATTGCTAATTGCTAATTGACTTTAGGTAAGCATTCAGCTTAGGTGATAGTTCATCAATAATTTGTTTTAGCCTGTCAATTTCTTCATCTGTCAATAGATTACGCTTATATGCACGTCTTAGCCAATGGATAGTTTCATTCAGAGAACCTCTGGCTATTTTCACAAAGCGTTTATTATCATTGTAGTTATACCGACCTTCTCCTTCTGCAATATTGGCACCGATACTATCTGCCGATCTGACGATTTGCTTTCCTATGGTTTCTTGAGTAAATTTGTTCCATGAGCCAACAAGATTCCAAATTTCATCCGCTAGTTCTTCGGCCAATTGATAAACTTTCAAATTCTAAAAATTAGGTTTTCCCATTTCCCATACCTCCATGAAAAATTAGGGCAGGTGTTGGCCATTAGCCATTAACAATTAGCCATTAGCCATTAACAATTAGCCATTAGCCATTTCCTTATTCATCATAGTCAAATAGACCCATCAAGGGTGCTAAAAGCGCCCCGAACACAAATCCACCTGCATGGGCCCAGTATGCTATGCCGCCCATATTAGCGGGTGCATTCAGACTGGCAAAGCTGGAAATTGCTTGGGTGACAAACCAAATACCCAGAAACACCATCGCTGGGATTCTCACGGTAGTGATAAAATATCCTAGGAACACTAATGTGAGGACTTTGGCCCGGGGAAACCTGAGAATGTAGGCTCCCATGATACCCGCGATCGCCCCTGACGCCCCCAAGGAAGGAATATTAGAAGACTGGGAAAAGAACCACTGAGTCAATGCTGCCAACATCCCGCAGATCAGATAGAAGATGATAAACTTGACATGACCCAGTTTATCTTCGATATTATTACCAAAAATCCAGAGAAACAACATATTCCCCAACAGGTGCATCCAACTCCCGTGCAGGAATTGGGAAGTAAATAGAGTCAGCCACTCTGGCACTGGCACCGGTTGATCGACTGCCACGCCAGTAAAGCTTGCCGATAACTCACTGGGCACCACTGCAAACAACTGGTAGAATCCTCCTAGTTCTTGCGGTGGCAAACTAACTTGATACAGAAAAATCAGGATATTCGTAGCAATCAGCCCTATGGTCAAATAGGGGGTTAATCGGGTGGGATTTTCGTCATGTATGGGAAACATCTTAAATTTTCAATTGTCAATTTTTGATTATTTCTTGGCAATACTCCGGACAGTTTTTCGCCATTTTATATTATTATACTTCTGGTTAGGGCAATCTAACTAATTGCGGCGGTGACACAGTTTGTTGACATTGCTTGCCAATCAAGCTGTGGCATCGCCGCCGGAGTTAATGGTCTAGCTAACCGAAATTCCCGACCTTTACCTTAACGGGAATATTTCTTAGCTGCCCACCTGTCATTTACCTTCGGTTCTACAAGCACAAAACCCGCCAGATCTACCAGATCGTCTTCTGTCAAGTTTCTCATCTTCGGAAAAACATTGGCACTGTTGATGCCAGGGTGCTCCTCGGAAATGTCCTTTTCTCCGTCGAAACTCATGGGGGCCTTCAGAAAATCCACTAGCCCTTGAATGTTGTCGCGCGGTGGATCTGCCAGAGATAGATTTTCCAGGTCCAGTCCGACATTGGGATTAGTTTTACTCATTCCCTGGCCGTGACAGCTTGCACAGGCATAGCCAAACAGCTTTTTGCCTTCTTTATACTGATCGGACTTCACGACGATCGTCTCACCCTCTTCATTGAGTAGCACAGTGCCTTTGGCTTCGTCGAGTTGGATGGCCGTGGCACTGTTGACAAACATGACAAAGGTGAATAATACAATGGCTACAGCTAGCCAGGTGGATTTTTTTAGCATGGAACTCCCTAAATATTTTTGTTCTTTTATGGCTTGGCCAACCCCAATCCTAGCGCGTACTTACCACAGAAGCTACCCTTAAGCCCATCAACCTTACCCCAACACCCGCCGCCAACAATGGCGGTATGCCCGGGTGCAGCCGGTAGTGGGCTGAGGAAATGGCTGGCAATCAGCAAGCTCTTGTTGTCAGCTTCTAGGGGAGGCTAGCAGGCGATTGTACCCTAAAGCTGGATCTAGGGTTGCGCTTCATATGAACATCATGCCATTGCGGTGCTCTTTTCCCAAGTATTTTCCTTGCCAGGAAGATTGGTATCTCTCTTGCGCTTCCCAGATTTCCCGGCTGGCGATCGCCTCCCACCACCAGGGCAGTCCGCTAGTTTATGCTGCTATTGGTTCTACTGTCGATCAATTGAGAGTTGGTTAATCCGGTGGTATGGTGATTCATTGGCAATGATTGTCCATCCTTCGCTGCTATTGACCCATGTTGATGGAGGCCGATCAGCTGGACGAGGGTTTTCTTGAGCTGGGTGCGAGGGACAATCAGATCGACAAAACCATGTGAGAGCAGATACTCTGAGGTTTGAAAACCCTCTGGGAGCTTTTCTCGCAGGGTTTGTTCGATCACCCGGCGACCGGCAAAGCCGATGGTTGCTTTTGGTTCGGCGATAATAATGTCTCCCAACATGGCAAAGCTGGCTGTGACTCCGCCGGTGGTTGGGTGAGTCAGCACCGGTATGTAGAGCAGTTTCGCTTCTTGATGTTTTTCTAAGGCTCCTGAGATTTTGGCCATCTGGATCAGACTCAGCATCCCTTCTTGCATTCTGGCTCCGCCGGATGCACAGATGATAATGCAAGGCAGACCCTCTCCGGTGGCCCTTTCGATCAGGCGGGTGAGTTTTTCCCCTACTACTGACCCCATACTACCCCCCATGAACCGGAAGTCCATCACCCCTAGGCCCACCGGGTAGCTTTCTAGTTCTCCCAAACCTGTCTGTACTGCGTCTGGGAGGTGGGTTTTTTCTTGGTATTCCCGCAGGCGATCGCAATATTTTTTGCGATCGCGAAACTTCAGCGGGTCATCGGGACGCAGATGCCGATCTAGGGGTTGCCAAGTCCGATCGTCTATCAGTTGACGGATGCGCTCGTCGCTATCTACTGATATGTGATGCTCGCACTGGGGACAGACCATCTGGTTTGCTTGCAGGTCTTTTGTATAGGCGATCGCATCACAGGCGGGACATTTGCTCCACAGTCCATCAGCTATCTCGCGTTCTTGTCGTTCTCGACTAATTGGCTCTGATTTTTGTTGATTTGCAAACCAATCAAATATAGACATGAAAACTGCTATTTCCTTGTTATTAGAGATTTTATCAGTACAGTATTACTCATCCGATCGCCACCTATACACAATTGCGATCTCAAACACGATCCTCTCAAGTGACTGGGAAAAATAACTGTAGGTATGTAGATATTATCGCTTCTCCCCAGAGTGCTGTTACCGCTGCTCCCAGGGCCAAGAATGGTCCAAAGGGCATGGGTTGACGCCGCTTCAGCCACCCAAGGGCGATCGCCACTCCACCGGCAAAAGCCCCGATCGCGCAGGCGAGAAACCCTGCTAGCAGCAAATATTTCCAGCCCAACCAGGCCCCCATCATGGCTGCTAATTTAGCATCGCCGCCACCCATTGCTGCTTGGCCAAAGGCGATAGATCCCAGCAAGATAAGGGTCTCAAACAACCATAGACCCAAAACTGCCCCAAATATCCCATTCATCAGGGGACGAACATCACCTGCACCGGTGGCTGCCTGAAATAGCAAACCTGCCACTAATCCCGACTGGGTGAGAGGATTTGGTAAGGTCATCGTATCGGTGTCGATCGCGGATAATGCCAGCAACCAGCAGAAGAATGCCCAATATCCCAGGGTTTGCCCCGATAGGCCAAAGCGCCAGTAAATTAGTAAAAATAGCATGGCCGTTGTCGTTTCTATCAGGGGATAGCGCCGGGAAATGGGGCTTTTGCAGTTGCTACAGCGCCCCCTTAACCACAGCCAGCCGAAAATTGGTACATTCTCATAAAACTTTAGCTGGTGGAAGCATTGGGGGCAGCGACTCGGTGGCCATAGTATCGATAACCCGGCTGGTATTCGATAAATTACCACATTCAGGAAACTCCCGATCGCCGACCCGAGGATAAAGACAATTACAGCAGCAGGTATTTCCATAGGTTGGAGATATATTACTCTTCAGTCATACTGTGGTGATTCGATGTCGTCTAGGGGCACGAAGCATTCTTGGGGCAATAAGATCGGCAGGCTCTTAAATATCAACAGCGAGCGATATGTTTCGCGATTGATCACCACACCTAGGGGACGGCGTGTTTGCAAGTGAGGGATTTCTAGGTAAATATAATAAACTGCCCGAGCCGCCTGAAGCAAGACCGGGTCTCTCAACGAGGTAACTTCAATGCGGCCTGGACGATAATATGGTGATTGTACTGAAGTTTGCACCATTTGCATCCCCCTGGAGGTCTCTACCCGACTTTAGTCGATCCGGGAGATTCCGACAAGGGTTCTACGAGCAGGGCGAAGCTAAGGAGCGCGGACATCTACTTTTGACCACACCCTTCCTCACCTTTTGGAGACCTATTTTTACGTATAACTCGCTCTTTTTTCTCTGGAAACGCCTGTCTTGACCTTTAAATAGCATGTTATCACCTTTTGGGGACCTATTTTTACGTATAACTCGCTCTTTTTTTCCCTGGAAACGCCTGTCTTGGCTTCCAACTCGCCTTTCTTTGCCTTGTACTGACCCATCTTAACGTATAACGCGCTCTTTTTTTCTCTGGAAACGCCTGTCTTGACCTTTAAATAGCATGTTATCACCTTTTGGGGACCTATTTTTACGTATAACTCGCTCTTTTTTTCCCTGGAAACGCCTGTCTTGACCGTTAAATAGCATGTTATCACCTTTTGGGGACCTATTTTTACGTATAACTCGCTCTTTTTTTCCCTGAAAATGTCTGTCTTGACTTCCAACTCGCCGGTCTTTACCTTTTAGGGACCGATTTTTACGTATAACTCGCTCTTTTTTTCCCTGAAAATGTCTGTCTTGACTTCCAACTCGCCTGTCTTTACCTTGTACGGACCCATCTTAACGTAGAACGCGCTCTTTTTTTCTCTGGAAACGCCTGTCTTGACCGTTAAATCGCCGGTCTTCACCTTTTGGGGACCGATTTTTACGTATAATTCGCTCTTTTTTTCCCTGGAAACGCCTGTCTTGACTTCCAACTCGCCTTTCTTTGCCTTGTACTGACCATCTTAACGTAGAACTCGCCCTCAATAACGTCGTCCCTATTGAGAACTACGTTGCTATGGCCAGTTTGAACGTTTAACTCCAGGAGTTGAATGTCGTTAAGGTCTATTTTCACGTAAAACTCGCCCTGAATAACGTTGAAATCAGCGAGTTGAACGTTGCCTTGGCCAGCTTGAACGTTTAACTCGCTGATTTTGTCGATATTCTACAATCCCAGAGTTTCAGTTTCTGGCAATACGGTCACGGTTACTAGAGCTGTGGAAGTAGCATTAGCACCGAATGGACCGAAGAAGCCATCACTGATATTGTAGCTGAAGCTGTCCGTGCCTGTAAAGCCAGGGGCTGGGATGTAAATCAGACTATCGCTGATGGCAGGGTCAAATGGACGACTGTCGTTATTGTCCAGGATGACTTGTCCGCCATTAGCTGTGGTAGTCTCAAACCCAGTAATGACAAGGCGTGAGAAGAGATCTCCGGGTTCAGAACCGACACCAAAGTCGTTGTCCAGTACGGGAATGTTGACCGCCGTGTTGAGTAGAGTTTCTGCACTGTCGTCCTCGGCACTCGGGGGTTCTGGGGAGATTTGTATTTCCACTAGGGCCCGATCGGTCAAGTTGCTGTCAGGATCCCGGACAGTGTAGCTGAAACTGTCAAAGAAGACAAGGAAATCATTCTCGCCCTCGGCAGGTGGAGTATAGATCAGTTCGTCCCCGTCCCGGGCGATCGTCCCCCCATAAAATGTCGTCTCCTCAAAGCTGTCCAATGCTAGGTTCCCTTCGCCATCAAAGTCGTTGTCCAACACGGGGATGGTGACTGGTTCATTCCCCGAGGTATTGACAAAGTCATTGACAGCAGCAAACCCTGCTTCTGGTAGCGGATCCACTGTTACTGAAACGAAACCTATCGTCGTATTGTCCTCGGCATCGCTAATAGAGTAGCTGAATTCGTCATACCCGGTGAAACCTTCAGCAGGGGTGTAAATGAGACTGTCATCGGTTAGGTCATCTGTGCCTTTGTCGTCCCGGGCGATCGCACCTTCAGCAAACTCTGTGGTTGTCTCAAAGTCGATCAGTTCCACTGGAGAATTATCGACAGTAAAGTCATTGGCCAGGACATCGATGTTAATGGGAAGGTCGGCAAAGGTATAAGCATCATCAAAATTAGCGAAGGTGGTTAGTATCGGCGCGATACTTACAGATGCAACCCCCGTGTCGGTACTGCCATCGGCATTAGCAATAGTATAGCTGAAGCTGTCAGAGCCAAAGAACTCGCTATCGAACTCACCCGGTTCGTACACCAGGAAGTCATCGGTCTGGTCGGAGGGGGTGTTGTTCTCAAACCGAGTGACAATACCGCCATTCTCTGTTTCCCGTTCAAAGGAGATCAGTTCTAATGGTTCATCGTCGATCTCAAAGTCGTTGTCCAACACGCCAACTTTCACGGGTAAACCAGCTACGGTTTGGACGAAGTCATCCACAGTCGCAAAGCCTGCTGGTGCTGGTAAAATGTTGACGGAAACTTCTCCCACATCTGTCAACCCCGATGAGTCTGTGATGGTGTAGTTGAAGTCGTCAAAACCCGTGAAACCAGTTGCAGGTTCATATACTAATAGGTCATCGGTCTGGTCTGAGGGAGTCCCGTTATCCTCCAGACTGACTGTTCCTCCAAATGTTGATGTCCCTTCAAGGTCGGTCAGGAAAATGCTGTCCCGATCGAAGTCAAAGGCACTTGACAATACATCAATGGTTACAGGGGCATTTTCAAAGGTCTCCCCGAAGGCAAACCCAGCAAAAGGCGGGCTAGGTGCTACCGTTACCCGTACTGTAGCCGTGTCCGTAACCCCATCTGGGTTGCTGATGCTGTAGGTAAAACTGTCTGTCCCCGTGAAGCCATCCGCTGGACTGTACAGCAGGTACCCTTGACCGCCTATTGGTGGGAATGGATCTATGATGATATCATCTATGGGCTCATCAATTTCTGGGAGGAAGAAACCTTCGAGACTGACTGTACCGCCATTGACTGTGGTTTCGTCAAAGTCTAGGATCTCTAAGGGGTTGCCATTTACTTCAAAGTCGTTTTCCAGAACGAAGATGCTGGTGGGGTTGTTCTTGATGACTTCGGCATTGTCGTCAGCGGCGAACACTGTACTGTTAGCAGGTACCACCACTACATTTACTACTGCCGTGCTGCTGGTAGGACTAAAATCATCGATAATGCTGTAAGTGAAGCTGTCCGTTCCCACGAAGTCTGTAG
The DNA here is from genome assembly GCA_051439505.1 of Hormoscilla sp. GTDB lineage: Bacteria > Cyanobacteriota > Cyanobacteriia > Cyanobacteriales > Desertifilaceae > Hormoscilla. Next base: position 28,298 of record JBFRWI010000048.1, read on the forward strand.
CTGGGGTGTAGACCAGAAGGTCGTCGGTCAGGTCTTCTGCTGTCCCATTCTCATCGCGAGTGATGGTCCCACCTGCTGCTGTGCTGTCGTCAAAGTCTGTCAGTTCTGCTGACTGTTGAAAGCTAAAGTCGTTGTCCAGAACGGGGATGTTCGCAGGACTGTTGGCTGTGATAAAGGCGCGATCGTCAGCAGCAAAGACCGTGGGTAGAAAGGGTGGGGCGATGGTGAAGAAATTTACTACATCTACTACTGCGGTGTCCGTACTGGAACCGTCACTGATGCTGTAGGTGAAGCTGTCCGTGCTAGAGAATTCCTCACCAGCAGTATAGATCAGAAAGTCATCAGTTAGGTCTTCTGGGGTGTCGTTGTTATTGCGAGTTACGGTCCCGCCCCCTTCTGTGGTCTCGTCAAAGTCAGTCAGGGCGATCGCATCTCCATTTAAGCTGAAGTCGTTCTCCAGGACAAATATATTGACTTGATTTTCTTCTGGTAAGAAGATGTTAGTGAAGTCATCTATGGCGACAGCGGACTGACCTTCGGGAAGGACCGTAACAGTGGCAAATGCCGTACTGGTTAAACCCCGATCGTCGCTAATGCTGTAGCTGAATGCATCCGTACCGATAAACCCATCCGTGGGACTGTAGGTGAGGAAGTCGTCTGTGGGATCTTCTGGAGTACCGTTATCATCCAGGGTGACTGTTCCGCCTTCGGGTGTCTCTTCAAAGTCTAGGATCTCCCGGCGAATGTCCCGGGGGTCGAACTCGTTTTCCAGAACGAAGATATCCACCGGTTCGTTGAAGAAGGTGTAGACTTCTTGGTCGAGGATCAGGGGAGGCAGGTCCTGATGGATGCGATCGACTACTATGCTGACAAAGGCTGTATCGGTAATCCCAGAGCCGTCACCAACCCTGTAGCTGAAGCCATCCGTGCCAGTAAAGCCCACTGGTGGAGTATACATCAGAGAACCGTCTTCATCCCGGGTAACAGTTCCGCCATTTTCTGTAGTCTGGGCAAAATCAATAATTCCCAGACGGTTACCACTTTCGTCGAAGTCGTTATTGAGAGGATCGATGTTGACCGAAATGCCCTGAACAGTTTCCGCGAAGTCATCGGCGGCGATCGGGGGTGCATTTCCTGCTGGACCGACTTCCACAGTCACGAACCCTGTTGCGGTCTGACCCGATCCATCACCGATACTGTAGCTGAAGCTGTCCGTACCAAAGAAGCCAAAAGCTGGCAGATAATTCAGAAAGTCATCTGTCAGGTCATTGGGAGTACCGTTATTTTCGAGGGAAACAATACCGCCATTCCCGGTGACATCCTCAAAGTCGATCAGTTCTACTACGCCATCTGGACCCGAGTCGTTGTCCAGGACAGAGATATTGACGGGAATGTCTGCAAGGGTAGTGGCGAAGTCATCTTCAGCAATTAGAGGTAAACCAAGTTCTGGGTTTACTATCACCGTTACCGTAGCTGTTTTAATATTCCCCAGGGCGTCGCCAATGCTATAGGTGAAGCTGTCTTCTCCAATAAACCCATCTGCCGCAGTATATATCAGCTTGTCATCTGTCAGCCTGGGAGTATCGTTATTGTCCCGAGTGACAGTTCCCCCATTCTCTGTCGTCCTCTCAAAGAATATCAGTCCGAAGGAGTCGCCATCTGGGTTAAAGTCATTCTCCAAGACGGCGATCGTCTCACTTTCTCCTGCTGCAACCGAGGCGCGATCGTCGGTAGCGACAGGTCCTGGTTCGGGTGCTGACTCTACAGTTATATCTACTGTCGCCGTGCTAATGTTTCCCCGTGCATCGCCAATACTGTAAGTGAAGCTATCGGTTCCTGTGAACCCAGCGGCGGGAGTATATACCAACTTGTCATCCGTCAGTCTGGGAGTATCGTTATTGTCCCGAGCGATCGTTCCTCCATTCTCTGTCGTCCTCTCAAAAAATATTAGTCCAAAGGCGCGACCTTCTGGGTTAAAGTCATTCTCCAAGACGGCGATCGTCTCTGACCTGTCTTCCCGTGCGATCGCAGTATCATCGGACGCCACAAGTCCCGTGTCATCTATGGAATTTACCTGCACCGTCACTGAAGCCTCTGCTACATTCAAGGCATTACTGATGCTGTAGCTGAAGCTGTCAGTTCCTGTAAATCCCTCTGCTGGTATATACTCTAGTGAGTCATCAAAAGCGTCCGATGGAGTGCCATTATCATTCAGAATGACTGTCCCGCCATTTGCTGTCGTCTCCGCAAATGATGCGATCGCGACTTCGGGACCGACACCTATCGTGAAATCATTAGCGAGAACATCGATGTCAACAGGAATGTCTTGAGTTGTTTCGGCAAAGTCATCCGTAGCAACGGGGGGTGGTTCTACTGGCAATACCACTTCTACATTCACCGTTGCTGTCGCCGTAGCCAAGCCATCACTAATAGTATAGATAAAGCTATCCGTGCCGAAGAAGTCAGCAGCCGGCATGTAGGTGAGGAAATCATCGAACGGGTCATCGGGAGTATCATTATTGTCGAGGGAAACTGTCCCGCCTGCAATTGTAGTCGCCTCAAAGTCTATAATTGAGAGGATATCACCCTCAAAGTCAAAATCATTGTCCAGAACAAATATCGCCGCCGCCGTTCCTGCCATAGTCATGGCAAAGTCATCCAGGGCGATCGGGGGTTCGTTGCCACCACCAATGATAAAATTGTCCTCACTCAGTTGGTCTGCTGCGACTTCCAACAGTTCGATACTTCCGAAACTGCCAACTAGCAACAAACTATTCGATTGCGATATAATGCTGTCCAGCAATTCTTGGGGAGTGACTCCTGCTATCGCACTAACATCGATCCGATCGGACGCGGGGTCAAAGTTAAACACCCTATCTTGGCTGCGATCGCCCGCTGCTATCACTATAGTATCGGCTTCATCCGTTAACATTATTACATCATCGAAGCCCGGTAAAAGTTGAAAAGTTGCCACAATTAATCTCCTGATTATCGAATCGCAATTAGCCGCATTTCCAGCAAAGATAAGACTTCATGGCAGATACCAAATGGGGCTCGATCGTTCCGGATGTTCCCGAGATTTTTTCTGCGATCTTCTCTCCTCAAGACCACCGGCAGTATTATTGACAGCAAAAAGAGTCTTGCGGTTGACAGCTGACAAGATGATGAGAACCCCCCTTACCCAGATGGCCCCCGAGCAGCGTCCGGTGTGTCTGATGCGTCCGTTTAACTCAATTCCCCGCGTCCGGTGCGTCTGGTGTGTCCCCGTGTCCCTCAACCGCTCGGGCCCCAGAAAGGAAAATTTAGCTGTTGTCAATGATCCATGGAATGTCATACAATAAGTGACATGCGCTCTGGTTGACAAATGATAGAAGACTCCGAACTCCGAGAATTATACAAAACTGTTAGCGCCGAGCATTTGGCATTGCTGGAACAGGGTTTGCTGCATTTAGAAAAACATCCCGAAGATACCCAGAGACTAGAAGAGGTATTGCGATCGGCCCATACCCTCAAAGGAGACTCCCGGATGCTGGGAGTCTCGGATGTGGAAGCTATAACTCATCAGATAGAGCAGGTCTTAGTTAAACTCTCCGAAGACCAAAATGCTCTACAGGGGGGGATGTGCGATCGCCTGTATAGAGCATTAGACGCGCTCTCCAAATTGGTATCGGAAGCAGTCACGGGTTCGCCATCGGGGGTGAAAACCTCTGAGCTGTTGGCCCAACTAATGGCACCTACGCAGTCGGAACCTGTAGAACAGTCAAAAAATACACCACAGCAGCAGGTTCATGGCGGCAAGCAGAGCAATATTTTTATAGAAGATTCCCAACTGCGAGAGGTATACAAAACTTCAACATTAGGACATTTGCAGAAATTAGAAGCGGGTTTATCACATCTAGAAAAACATCCCGATGATTCTGAGATCCTAGAAGAGGTATTGCGATCGGCCCATACCCTCAAAGGAGATTCTCGCATGTTGGGAGTCTCGGATGTAGAAAGCATCGCCCATGAGATGGAGCAGGTTGTGGGGAAACTAAAAGAAGATCAAAATGCTCTACAGGGGGGGATGTGCGATCGCCTGTATCAAGCAGTAGACGCGATCGGCAAATTAGTAT
>JBFRWI010000049.1:0-17077 GCA_051439505.1 Hormoscilla sp.
CGTTCGGGCGGCCCTCCCAGTCGCCGGATCCCCCCAAACCCCCCTTTATTGGGGGGCTTCCGGAACCCCCCCCTTTTGGAAGGGGGGGTTTGGGGGGGATCCTCTCCAACTACTTTTGACCACACCCTTGTCAACTAGAGGCAGAGCCTCTAGAACTCGTTCCCAGGCAGAGCCCATTTTTCAGGTCTAATATACCCCACTCCTGTGGAGTTCTACAAAAATGGCCATTTTTGAAAAAAGCTTTGGTTACTCACACAATGTAGTAAGCAATTCAAAATTCTTTCTTCAAAATTATTGCATTGGAAAAGTCTTTGGAAGCAACGAGCGGGCAGACTTTCATCGCCTGATGTGTTGCGAGCATTGGTAAATTACGATTAAAGCGCAACATATAGTTGCGGCTTTCCTTGAGGTATGGGGGTGGCCCTTCCTATCTTGAGAGAGAACAAAATAGGCCATTTTTGGGAAAACAGCCTATTTTTACGATCCATAACCTCCCCCCCTCAGCAATTCAAAATTCAAAATTCAAAATTCACCCCGGTGGCTGCGCCACGCTGCGCGAAGGGGGAAGTCTTTGAGAGCAACGAACGGGCGAGACTTTCAGGGGGTTCCGAGGGGGTGAGGGAGTGAGGGGGTGAGGGTGGATAAAAGTCAATAAACATGGCTCTCTAATAGACAATTATGACAAAAAGCCGCTCCCTCAAGGGAAAAATTTCTTCTCTCATAGCGGAAAAGGATCTTTTCTCGCCGAGGAAAGGATCTTTTCTCGCCGAGGAAAGGATCTTCTCTCGCCGAGAAAAGGATCTTCTCTCGCCGAGAAAAGGATCTTCTCTCGCCGAGAAAAGGATCTTCTCTCGCCGAGGAAAGGATCTTCTCTCGCCGAGAAAAGGATCTTCTCTCGCCGAGGAAAGGATCTTCTCTCGCCGAGGAAAGGATCTTCTCTCGGCGAGAAAAGGATCTTCTCCCATAGCGGAAAAGGATCTTCTCTCATAGCGGAAAAGGTTCTTCTCTCGCAGATCCGCCGGAACCGGTGCATGGTCCGCGTCGGAGAACCTTCGTCCGGGCGGTCGGGTGAGCGCGATCCTACCGGCGGGCTATATTACATGCATCACCAGAGGCACCCGACTATCAACTACTTGTGACCGCACTCCCTGACAGCTTGTATAAATTTTATCATAATCTAGAGCAACGGTCCAGTAGCAAGGGTGAAACCGGGTCTCGGAGTGCCGCTAAGTAGTTCGTAGTACCAGAGAGCTTCAAACGAGACATTATTTTGGCGTTGCACATTTTTACCGATGATAGCAGCCAATTTTTCAATTTTGCTAATAGCTAATTGCTAATTGAAAAGAGTAAAGCTATCTATTCATGACGACAAATGACTATCTCAATTCACCATTGACAATAGCGCTCCTGCACGCTCCGGGCCCCCTCCGCTGCGCGACTTCGTCCTCTGCAATTAGCAACCCTCATCATCCCGAAGTTGTGCAACGCCATTATTTTAACTTCCTTCATCTGGAGGTGAGGCGATCGCTCATTAAAATCATTAATTAAATGTAACATCAGAATCACGCCATAACTGCCAATGGCGGTGATTTTATCATCACGACTCATCTCTTCTAGTTCTTCTGCGATCGCCAGGGCCCCTCTTTTATATCTCATTGTATCAGTAGGTCTTTGAGTTCCAGTAACTCTTCCATAGTTTGTGTCAGTTCACTACATATTAATCACAATTCACGAATTAAAGCTAATTTTATGGATAATGCTAGATGATCGGAGCCAATATTTTCCCCAATTAGGCGCTGCTGAGTCAGAAGCGATCGACTATGGAGACAATGATCGATGGGAATCATCAAAATTGCCGGAAAACCTGCTAACCAGCTGGGTTGTAGTCCATATCCTTGGAGAGAATTTATGAGATTACTCTGTTGCAAAAATTGCCGAAACCGACCGGACCAAGGGGTACTATTAAAATCCCCGATCGCAATCACTTCTCTGCCTGGCTGAAGCTGAGTTTGACTCCATAGTGCAGCCGCAGAAAACTCTCGCTGTTGATAAGCAGAAGTGCCGCGACTGCGGGGGCGAATGGTATGTAAACTTAACAGAGCAATTTCTTTCTCTGAATAGCGAATAATTGCTGCAATCATCGGTCGGTCTGACCCTGGGGGTAAATGGATAATTTCTGTATTGATAATTTCTATATTTTTCAGTTTCAGCGGCACCAGCATGGCTACCCCATGAGTATTTTTTAACGGCTGGGAAATCAACACCCGATAACCGGATAGATGAGATTCAATTTCCGTCAGCCATTGGGGGGTAACTTCTTGCAAAAATATAATATCGGCTTTTTGACGCCTCAGGTAGGCGATCGCCCGATCGAGATTCCGATTATTGCGATCTAAGTTAGCATGAACAATCTGTAATGGTGCCCCTGTCACCGACGGCAATAAACCGGAATGATTGCCTTGATGGGATGAGATGAATAGGGGCAAAATTAAAATGAGATTTCCGGCGATGGGCAGACCGCAAATAAAGCTCCAATATTGTCGAGAGAAAGCCCCGACAATGATAGCTAATCCTAAAATTAAACAGTATTGGGGTCTAGGAGAGAAGTTCAAAACCCCACCAAACTGGACCCGCAAACCCGAGAATTGTGGCCCCAAATGCCCCACAGGCTACTAGGGTTAGTAAGGCATTAACCCATCTGTATGCACAGCTGCGATCGCCCTTCATCCTTCCCCTTCCCGTTCCAGTAAATACTGTAATTGTGGCGATAGCAGAGGAATATCATTTTAGATAGTTTCCCACACTTTATCCAATTTTACTTGAAAATATTCGTGAGCTATCACATTCCGCATATCCCCCACGCCACGGAATATTTGGATAGCGTGATTTAATCTCATGAGGAACGTTTATCGCAGCTTCACCGATAATCATCAAGTCGTACAGAACAGATTTCGCTATTGTATCATCTGCTTGGAATTCGGTAAATGTCATGTCAATTGTACTGCGCTGAATTTCCGACACAGATTGGATAATATCTGCGTTGCTTCCAGTCTCTAGATGGCATTAATTACGTCCTCCAAAACCGGTTCTCGCAAATGTTCCTTCAAAGCCTTCTTCGTTCCTAAATCCACAGGATAATCTAGGATATCCTCTAAATAATATTGTATCTCCAATAATCGAAAATATCCGACTGGGCGATCGAACTCCACCAAAAAGTCAACATCACTATCGGGAGTTGCTTCATTCCGCGCCACCGAACCAAACAACTCTAAAGATTTTACTCCCATTGCTTGCAGCTTTTCCCGATGGGCGGCTATAATAGCTAGTATCTCATCTCGCTTCGGTATTTTTGCCTCTACCGGCGGCAAGGAACATGCGATCGCCTATAAAGCCACCTGTTCAATTGATTTATCCGTCAACTTTGCCTGGGCTGATAATTGCCGAAATACTGATACAGGTATATCTAATGTTAGTCTGCGTGTAGACATCTTTCGGCCCCCGATCGGGAAATATATCTTGATTAATAAAGCGAGCAATTCATACTATATACCTCTGTGTAAGCTGAAATTATAGCTAAAATGATAAGGTTTTTAGTCGGTTAAAACCGACTTTAGCTATTAGCCGGGGGTTTTAACCCCCGGCGGGCTAACACCTACGACGAAGGTTCTTATGCTGAAGCAATATAATCCAACTCTTGCAGCTTCTGCAACACTTTTGCCACACTTTCGGACAACTCTTCCTTGTCAGTCCGGCATTCAATTTCGGGATTGACTGGCGGTTCATAAGGGTCAGAAATTCCCGTAAAGGCTTTAATCTCTCCGCTACGGGCCCGCTTGTAAAGTCCCTTCACATCCCGTCCTTCACAGACCGCCAAGGGCGCATTAACATAGACCTCCACAAAATCCTTAACCTTTTCCCGGACCTCTTGGCGGATCTCCCGATAGGGAGAAATTGCTGACACCAAAACTATCACCCCATTGCGAGTTAACAGGTGGGCGACAAAACCAATCCGACGGATGTTTTCATCCCGGTCTTCCTTACTAAACCCCAACCCTTTGGTCAAGTTCTGACGTACAATATCACCATCCAAGATTTCCAAAGAATATCCCTTCTCGCGCAGTGCTTCCGCTACTGCTGAACTGATTGTGGTTTTCCCCGCACCACTCAGACCCGTAAACCATAGGGTAACGCCACGTTGCTGCATACTATTGCTCCTATTCTTCCTCAATATACTCTACTATTTCTGGCAAATTGTCAAGTTCCCGTGTCAGAGAGTTTAAGTTCGATCCGGCAATCACGATCTTTGCCGGGTCTTGCTTGGCGATCTGCCGGATATAATTAAACAATGACGGTTCTTCTACTACCCCTTCAATCTGAAGCCGCGTTCCCTTTGCTTTCCGTTGCACCCGCTTGAGTACGTCATCTGCCAGCCCCCGGTAACCTGTTAACATGGAATTTTGTAAATTCCGCAGGGAACTATGACCGATAAATCCCACCTCTGCTAGGTCGTGCATCATATTACCCATTGCCTGGGTGCCGATAAAGTACACTACAACTAGCTGAGTTTGCCGTTCCTGCGCCTCTGATATCGCCCGCCACATTGCCTCGTCATAAGCATAGGGATTGGCGATCGCTAGCCAAACGTTCATGTTACACCCCCAATCCTACTATTGGCCAATAGAACTTAGCCATTGCTAAAAATATAAAAAATCCGATCACTTTCAGCCACAAGCCACGCTGAAAGGCTTGAAAGGGAGATACATAGCCACTACCAATCACGATCGCCATCACTGGCGTACTCACGGGTAACAGAAGTGCTATCCCCGAGGGCAGGGTAACTCCCAAAGTCATCACCCTAGGGTCTATGCCATACTTGGCTGCTAACGCTAGCCCGATCGGCATCAGCACTGCCACTGCTGCCGCATTACTCATGCCTTCTGTTAAAATCAGAATTACAGCCGCGATCGCCACAAAAGCAAGACTACCAGAATCAATCCAGCCCAACAAGTTTTGCGCCAAGGCTGCTGCTGCCCCCGTATCCCGCAGCATGGCCGAAAGGGCGATCGCGCTACCATACATCAGGAAAATCCCCCAGTTCACATCTTCTTCTACCTCTTGCCAATCTACCAAGCCGAACACGAAGCTCAACAGTACTCCAAAAAAGGCGATCGTATCTAAACCCCAAGCTTCTCCTTGAAAAATCCACAGCCCAATGGTTAGCAAGGTGATCGCCGCCGTGCCCAGTTCCCGTTGAGAAATTGGTCCCAGGTCTCGCGATCGCCTCAAAAGGAACTTGTGAGCCGTAGATAGAGAAACAACCGTACCCTGTCCAATTTGCAGCAGTAAAACATAGGCAACCAGTAACAAGGCTAGCACTAAAGGGATCGACCAGATAAACCACTGCACAAAACTAATAGATGCGCCCGTGGTACTGCGGAGAACCCCCAAGGCCAAGGGGGCCCTAGCGCCCCCCAGTAGGGTAGCGATGCCACCGATGCCCGATCCCCAACCCAAGGCTAAGAATGCCGCCAGTCCAAAGCGTCCGCCAGGCTTTGCCCCTGCTGCTTGTACCACTTCCAAGACTACGGGAAACAGCATGGCCGTGACTGCATAGGAACTGATGACAAAAGACATCAAGGCCGATAGCAGTAAGATAGATGCGATCAGCACATTCTGAGCATAACCAAACCGGGAGACCACAGCTACTGCCAGGCGGGTACTCAGCCCCGATCGCATGACTGGACTGGCCAGGATAAAGGCCCCCAACACAAAAAACACCGCCCGGTTACCAAAATAGGCATAGATAGCTTCCGAAGAGAGAACGCCGCTGACAGGAATCAGAAATAGCACCACCAGTCCGGTCACGGCTACGGGCAGGGTATTAGTTCCCCAGAGGAAAGCCGTCACCGCAAATACGGCCAATGCCCGTTTCGCTTCCATCTCCAGTCCCGGGAAAGGAACTATGAGGACCGCCCCATAAATTACGGCGGCGGCTAAACACCAAAGCCAACGGTTTTGGGGCTTGCGGGATAAACGCAACCAACTGCGTAGCTGTCTCAGGATCTGCATCAAGACGAAATCGGTAATATGGTTCTCGTAGGGTGGGCACCGCCCACCCTACTTGTAGGATGAGCACTGCCCTAGTTCTCGTAGGCTGTGTACTGCCCACCTTACTATAGCAGTTCCTAGTCCACTGCCCGCCTTACTATTAAGTAGGAGGACAAAAATATATATTTACACATTCACTCCTAGTTTACTTAACCCCTGAATGGTGGGCGGTGCCCACCCTACGCCTATAGATAGTAATTAAAGGCTAAAAATTTCTTTCAGCCGTTGCCGCACCCAATCTACGGGATTGTTTTGGGATTCCGTTTCCGATAATAACCCCATTGCTTGCAGTTCCTGTTGCCGCTGGGATAACTCCTCTTGATGCTTCGCGATCTCTTGGGCGATCGACTCTGACAATTCTGGATATTCCTGTAATAGTTTTTCCAATCCCTTGCGGTCCAGGGCGAACATAATTGTATCTTTTAAGGCCCTAGCAGATGCCGTGCGGGGAATTCCCAACATTAAAGACAATTCTCCAAAAAATTGTCCCGATCTCAGAGTTGTCAGATGCTTATTCATATTTTCTAAGAATATTTCTACCGACCCGGAAAGCACAATATAAAATGCATCTCCTGGATCTCCTTCGCGAAATAGCACCTCTGATGCTTCCAGGCGGCGTCGATACCCCAGTTCTATCAATTCTCTTAAGTATAAATCGTTAAAATTTTCAAAGTAACTCAGCCTCCGCAGTAATGAACTCAGAGATGCTATCTGTTTTCCTGGTAACTGTTTTTGCCCTAATTGGGGAATATTGGGGACATCCAACTCTAGTTTCGGACTAACTGGCGATCGCCCGGTCAAGTCTTCGGGATTCCGCAGCCACAGATCCCTTTGGGGGAATGGTATAGTGATATCATGTTGGCGAAAATTATAGTCAATGATAAAATTTAAGGAACTTTTAATAGCAATTATGTCATCGATTTTTTTGACATACACCCAGAGTTCAAAATCTAAAGAACTACTGCCGAAGCCGATAAAAATCACTCTAGGACGAGGCTTGTATAATACTGCTGGTTCCCTATATGCACAATCTAACAGAGTTTCCGTGACCAGGATTGTATCGCTGCCATAGGCGACTCCCACGGAAATTTTAATCGGACCGTGGTAGCGTTCTGAACTCATATTCTTCACCCGGTTTTCCACCAGTTGACTGTTAGGAACTACCACATCAAATTTATCTAAAGTATTAATCACTGTAGAACGAATAGATATTTCCTTTATATATCCTATTAACCCATCTAAATCTATATAATCTCCTGACTTTAGTTTACCTTCAACCAGTAAAATAAGACCACTGACAAAGTTTTTCGTAACATCCTGTAGTCCGAAGCCAATCCCTACTCCTAGGCCACCTGCGATGACGGCAAAAGAAGCGAGATTTAATCCCATAGTTTGCAGGACGAGTAAAAAGATAAAGCTGCCAATGCCATAGCTGATAATTATAGAGATTACTTCTCGGTTAGCTTCGTCTATGCCAAGTTTGACAAGCAGTCGTTGCTTGAGTAACATCTTTAACCCACGAGTCAGGATCATCACTAGGATTAACCACCCGATCTTGATTAAGACATCTAGCAGGGAAAGAGACTTATTCCCTACTATCAACATGGGTTCGGTCAACCAGTGGGATGTTATAGTTGATAAGAGTTGTTTATTTACGTTCATTGCGCACCCGGGAGGGATGGGACTGTAGCCTCATAGGATATGATATCTACTCAAGGCGCTCGACGTCAAGGAAATTTTCTTCGCCGATGGGGCGATCGCGTCTTTAATCCCTGGCCTTTTTTGTAACTCCCATTACAGCTTGACCGGGTGGTCTTGCACCTGTTGGCCTGGTGTTACCTGCGGTGGAAGTTTTTTCCGACGAATCTCCGGCTAGCACCGGTGAAAGACCACCCCAGCAATCTTGCCGGTTAGAACCTTCGCAGTCAGTTGGGGGATGACTTGTGAGATCGGGCGATCGGGTGTAAGATAAGAGATCCTGTCGAATAATAACCGAGCCATGCCCAAACTGAAAACCCGTAGAGCAGCTGCCAAGCGTTTCAAAGCCACCGGCAGCGGCAAGATCTTCCGCCGCAAGGCCAATAAAAATCACCTGTTAGAGCACAAGGGTACACAGAGGAAGCGCCGTCTGTCTAAGAAGACTCTGGTGCATGAAACCAATGAAGAAAACGTGCGCTTGATGGTGCCTTATTTGTAAAATGACTGGTGACAAGTGGACTGGGGATAACCGGAGAGCCCCAAAACCCGGGGGGCTTCTAGGGGAAGATAGAGAGACAAACGGAACTAAGTGACAACAAAAACTAAGGACAACAACTAGCTATGTCAAGGGTAAAACGCGGCAATGTAGCACGCAAGCGCCGCAAAAAAATTCTCAAACTGGCAAAAGGATTTCGCGGATCTCACTCAAAACTGTTCCGCACCGCAAATCAAAGGGTAATGAAAGCCTTGCGGAATGCCTATCGCGATCGCCGGAAGCGGAAGCGTGATTTCCGTCGCCTGTGGATCGTGCGGGTAAACGCCGCAGCGCGTCAGCAAGGCATGAGTTACAGTCAGATGATGGGGAACCTGAAGAAAGCGGATATCCAGTTGAACCGCAAGATGCTGGCTCAAATGGCGATCCTGGATCCTGCTGGCTTTGCAAAAGTGGTGGAAATGGCAGCCCAAGCCAAAGCCTCCTAATGCTGTAGTGGTGATGAGTTGTAGGATCGCCAGACATTGTTATGAGGAGTTAAAGTGTAAATTGTGGCTCCCAAATCGCAGACCTTTCATCAAATTACTGGCTTTCTGTGGGCGATCGCCCTGATCCTGTCTCAGGCAGCCGGTACCCAGAGGCAGCAGATCGCGATGGCCGCAGAACTAGAAGCGATCGCCCAGCGGGGACATTTAATAGTAGGGGTAAAGGACAACCTGCGTCCTCTCGGGTTTCGGGATGCCAGCGGGAATTTACAGGGGCTGGAAATTGACATCGCCCGGCGTCTAGCAGCGGAACTGCTAGGCAGTCCGGATGCGGTGAAATTGCAGCCCCTAGCAAATCAAGACCGGTTAGAGGCAGTGCAGTCGGGTACAGTAGATCTGGCGATCGCCGGAGTAACCTCAACGGAACCGCGCTTGCGGGTAGTCAGCTTCAGCAGGCCCTACTATATAGATGGTACGGCCTTTGTCACCAAGTTAGGGTTCGTAGGACAGCTAGAAGACCTAGGCGGACAGCGGATAGCACTGTTAAATGGTGCTAGCACGATCGCATCGGTGCGGTATTTTATGCCCCAGGCACGACTGGTGGGAGTAGACTCTTATCAAGAAGCCCTGGTACTGCTAGAATCTGGTGCAGCGGATGTCTTTGCTGCCGATGCCAGCGTGCTAGCTGGATGGGTGCAGGAGTATCCCCAGTACCGGCTGCTACCCTATCTGATTTCCGCAGAAGCCTTGTCTGTAGTCATGCCCAAAGGATTGCAGTATGATGACTTACGGCGACAGGTAAATCAGGCGATCGCCCGTTGGAAAGAGTCAGGTTGGCTGGAAGAACGGGCGAAACATTGGGGTTTGCCCGTACCCGAGTTGAATGGAAAATAAAATTGAATTAAGCTGTCGTGCCGAGAAAATTGCACATTCTGTAATGATGTAATACAGGCGCTCAAATCTTTGGTAGCTGGAGATCTGAAGCTTGAAAAATAACCGCGCAGCGTTGCGAGGCCCTTCGCAATCTCGAACTACGAACTACGAACTACGAACTACGAACTACGAACTACGAACTAATTATTGCCGCCCATGGATAGTCCATTACCAATTATATATCTGTCCCTATTTCTCGGTTTACTGGCTGTAGCCGCTTTGTTTGTGTTGCGGCAGATATTCAAAACTCGCAAAACCGAAAGTTCTCTAGGAAAGCTGCAAAAGAAGCTGAAAAGTGAGAAAGGCACCTCGGAAGAATATTATCAACTAGGGTGCATCTATTCAGACAAGAAAATGTTCGCGCAGGCGATCAAGCTATTTCAACAATCCCTGAAGGTCGAAAAATTACCAGAACAAGAGAGCGCTCTAGTATATAATGCCCTGGGATTTGCTTACACGGCTCAAGAACAGTACGATCTGGCAATTCGCCAATATAAAGAAGCCATTAAGGCAGTGCCGGACTATGTGACAGCATTAAATAATCTGGGGTATACTTACGAGAAAAAAAGCTTAACCGCTCAGGCATTAGAAGCTTATGAAGAAGTATTGAAGATAGAGCCCAAAAATGCCACAGCGAAAAAGCGAGCAGAATCACTACGCAAACGTTTAGCCCCCTCGAAGTGAAACAGAAGAGTAGGAGAGGGCATCTCTTTGGGTGGGCCGCACCCACTGTCATTCGTGGGTATTGACAATTCTCAATTTTCATGAAGAAATTTTTGTTTGTCACCGACTTAGACCATACTCTGGTAGGGGATGACGAGGCGATGGCAGAACTAAACCAGCATCTGGCGAAGCATCGCAGGGAAGAGGGAACGAAGATAGTTTATGCAACGGGGCGAACCCGCCATTCCTACCAGCAACTGCGCAGCCGCAAGCAGCTTTTAGATCCAGATGCCCTAGTTGTTTCCGTGGGAACGGAAATATATTTTGATGGCATAGAGAAAACACCCGATCGGGTATGGTCAGAAAAACTATCGGAAGCATGGAACCGAGAGGATATAGTGGCTACTGCTGGGCATTTCGGTGACCTAGTTCCCCAACCAGAGTCAGAACAGGGTGATTTCAAAATCGGCTATTTCTGTACTCGCGAAATGGCGGCATTAATTATCCCCCAGTGGGAATCTCTGCTTGCGGAAAGAGGATTAAGCTGTCAAATAATCTACAGTAGCGGCGAATACCTGGACATACTGCCGAAGAACGGTGATAAAGGTATGGCGATCGAGTTTGTGCGTCAGAAATGGGAAATACCTGCAACTTCGACAGTAGTATGTGGAGATTCAGGAAATGATATTGCCCTATTTAAAGTACCAGAAGTGCGGGGCATCATGGTCGGGAATCCCCAGCCAGAACTGCGCCAATGGTATGAAAAAAACGCTGCTGACTATCACTACCAGGCAAAAGCTGCTTGCGCTGGGGGCATTCTGGAAGGTTTGAGGTACTTTGGCTTTCTAAGTAGTTAAATAATGATTAGTTACTTATTTGGCAAGGTAGCCCAAGTCCAGAAAACAACCCCTAATCGTGTTATGCTAATTCTGGAAGTTAACCAGATAGGTTATGAAGTCCAGATCGGCAAGCGTCTAGCAGCAACATTGTCTCAGAGAGGGGACGAACAGGTGCAAATATTTACTCATCTGCAAGTGCGATCGGAACAACCCGTGCTGTATGGTTTCGCCTCAGGGGCAGAACGAGACCTCTTTCGCCAGTTGGTGAGCGTGAGTGGGATCGGGGCCCAACTGGCGATCGCCCTATTAGACACCCTAGGACTGGCAGATTTAGTGCAGGCCATTGTCACGGGCAATGTCAAGCAGCTGGCCAAAACCCCAGGGGTCGGTAGCAAAATCGCCGAACGCATTTCCCTAGAACTCAGGAATAAGCTGGCAGAATGGCGTCAACAGGCGGATATTCCCATTCCCAGTAGCGCCGCACTGGCACCGGAACTGCAAGAAGATGTGGAAATTACTCTTCTGGCTTTAGGCTATACTACAGAAGAAGTGGGGCAAGCCTTGCAAGCCCTCAGCCAAGATACCCGGTTGCAGAAAAGTCCCGATGCTGAAACTTGGATCAAAGAGGCGATCGCCTGGTTGACATAGTCAAATCTGGGCTTGACAGCAACAGGCAAAAGAATGTGATATGATGAGAAGTTGCTGAATATGATAAATAGCCCCAGAGATAATCCATGAGTCTACCGCAAGAGCAGAAACACCAAATAATGGCCGACTACCAGCGCCATGAAACGGACACGGGTTCGGCAGATCTGCAAGTAGCCGTATTGACCGAAAAGATCAACAGGCTAAGTAAACATCTACAAGCCAACAAAAAAGACTACTCTTCCCGCCGGGGACTGTTGAAGATGATTGGGAATCGCAAGCGCCTGTTGAGCTACATTAAAAAGCAGGATGCCAACCGCTATCAGGCTTTGATCGGTCGGTTGAAAATTCGTGGCTAAAACCTATGTCCCCAGAAAAAGAACGCGATCGGCTGCCATTTGAAACCACGAGTAAGCGCAAAAAAACCAGCCCAGCAGCAGAAAAGCCAGCCTCAACGGTAAAAAAGGAGCCGAAAAAAACTCCGAGATCGGCAGAAAAGGCAGCCTCAACGGTAAAAAAGGTAAAAAAGGAGCCGAAAAAAACGCCGAGATCTAAGGCAGACAGGGCCATCCCAGAAGCTGTCAGCAAGCGGATGGTGCGGCGGATGGCTCTACTGTCGGGCATCCCGACTGCCTTCGGCATGTTGACTTTTGGGGTCAGTTATGGTATACATGTCTACACCGAGTTCACGCTGCCCAATGTGGCGGTGCTCCTGACCAGTATGGGCTGTTTTGGGTTGGGGGTCTTGGGATTGAGCTACGGCGTCCTCTCAACCTCTTGGGATGAAAATGCACCCGGAAGTCTAGTAGGTTGGCCAGAATTCACCACCAATTTCTCCCGCATGACCGCTGCATGGCGGTCTGCCAAAGAAAAAGAATAATCCCCAAGTGGAAAATTGGAAATTATGATTAAACCCATAGGCGCTAGAGCGTCTGGGTGATTTCTTAGAACTAGGAACAACAGCAGGAACTGGACATGATTGTAGTAATGAAGAGCGGCACTCCAGATGTGGAGATTAGCCGCGTGAGTGAAGAACTCGGTACCTGGGGACTGTCTCCAGAGAAAATTGTCGGCCAGCATAAGGTGGTCATCGGTTTAGTTGGGGAGACAGCCGAGCTGAATATCGAGCAGATCCAAGAAATTAGCCCCTGGATCGAGTTAGTGTTACGGGTGGAGCAGCCCTTTAAGCGGGCGAGTCGGGAGTTTCGCCACGGCGATCCTTCGGAGGTGGTGGTGCAGACCCCTGATGGTCCGGTTCCCTTTGGCGAAAATCATCCCCTAGTGGTGGTAGCAGGCCCCTGTTCTGTGGAAAATGAGGAGATGATTGTCGAGACGGCCCAGCGGGTCAAGGCTGCTGGTGCTAAGTTTCTGCGGGGCGGTGCCTACAAGCCTCGGACTTCACCCTATTCTTTCCAAGGTCACGGAGAAAGTGCTTTGGGACTACTGGCAAAGGCGCGGGAAGCTAGCGGTCTGGGCATAATCACGGAAGTGATGGATACCGCTGATATCCCCGTTGTGGGAGAAGTGGCGGACGTGCTGCAAGTGGGGGCGAGAAATATGCATAATTTCTCCCTGCTGAAGAAGGTGGGAGCCCAGGATAAGCCAGTGCTGCTGAAGCGGGGCATGTCGGCGACAATTGAGGAATGGTTGATGGCGGCTGAGTATGTCTTGGCAGCCGGGAACTCGAATGTGATTCTCTGCGAGCGGGGAATTAGAACGTTCGATCGCCAGTATGCTCGCAATACCTTGGACCTATCGGTGCTGCCAGTGCTGCGCCGACTTACCCACCTGCCGATCATGATCGACCCCAGTCACGGTACGGGTCGTTCTGAGTATGTACCGGCAATGGCGAAGGCAGCGATCGCGGCTGGTACGGACTCTCTGATGATTGAAGTCCACCCCAACCCAGCGAAAGCTTTGTCTGACGGACCCCAGTCTCTGACACCAGAAGGGTTCGATGAGCTGATGCAAGAATTGGCAGTGATCGGCAAAGCTGTAGAACGCTGGCCCCAACCCCAACCGGCTGCCGTGCTGGTTTAACCTGGCGTTCGTAGTAATCACGAAGCGTGATTCCCAGCTAGGTTCGTAGTAATCACTTTTGTGATTCCGGGCCCGTTCGTACTAAGCATTTTACGGCTTCCGGGCCGCGCAGAGCAAGGACTAAAGTCCTTACTAGGAACCTGGAAAACGAACCTGAAAATATTTCCTAGCTGTAGGGTGGGTTGTTCCCCACCCTACAGCTTTTGGTAAAATATACTATTATTAATTAATATACCTTTACATTCCTAGTTAACTGTTGAAGTACGCTTCATCGAGTGCTAGCGAAGCATTTATTGTGGCAACGGAGCCAGGGATCATTCACCAGATGGAAAAACAGACCCCTAGTAAGCAGTTTATTCCTGCACCGCCAACGAACAATTGTGCTTGCAATGAATGTCCTCACATGCGGTTAAATACCTTGGAGAAATTGTATTTGGCAATGCGCGATCGCGCTCCCGAGATTACCATGCCAGAGAACATTCGAGTAGCCGCGTTGCGACCGATTCAGCGGATGTTAGAGATGAGCGCTTAAAATTATTTTGCAGACGATATAGAGGATGAACGGAAAACTCTTGAGTCATTGTTCATCCTTCATCTAGTTTAAGCTTCATATTAAGAGTCATTTAACACTAACAAGATCGCCTTCTTTAACAACAATTACTCCCTCGACGTGGCGATCGGGGCCGCAGCGCTACAAACTGCACCCGCAACTTGTGCCGCGATCGCCACCGGTGGCGCAGGGGTAGCCGCAATACTTCTCGGTTAATAACCTGTCATTGCGAGGGGGGCTGGCAAATTAACAGCTGTGTTGACCCCTGAACCAATTCCCCGTAGCGCTCCTGCGTCGCGCACTTCGTAAAAGCGCAGCGGCTGCGCAGCAGCTAGCAATCTCACCGACTTATACCCTTGCAGGGGATTGCTTCGGGGGGGGGGTTAATTCAATTGAGCATAAGTTGATCGCTACGTACCCCCCCCCTCGCAATGACAAATAAGATGCCTAACCGAGAAGTATTGGGGCCGTTTTTGCCGTTCCCCTAAATTGACAGAGTCCCACGAAGGATTTTCGATAAATAAAATGCTGATAAAAAGAAAATATGATAGAGTAATATCTATAGTTAAGGCTCCTTTGAGGAGAAGGGAACTTGAAGCAGGCAACACTCCACCAGTTAAAAGTATTTGAGGCGGCAGCACGCCACGGTAGTTTCACCCGTGCTGCCGAGGAACTGTATTTAACCCAACCTACCATTTCTATGCAGGTGAAGCAGCTGACCAAAACCGTCGGCTTGCCGCTGTTCGAGCAAGTCGGCAAACGACTGTTTCTCACAGATGCTGGCGAAGAGCTATTTGATGCCTGCCGGGATATTTTTGACAGGTTATCCCAGTTGGAGATGGCGCTGGCGGATCTCAAAGGTCTGAAGCAGGGACAATTGCGACTAACGGTGATTACCACGGCTAAATACTTTGTGCCGCGCTTGTTAGGACCCTTTTGTCAGCGTTACCCCGGCATTGATGTGTCCTTACAGGTGACTAACCATGAAGGTCTGCGGTCCCGGATGAGTGATAATTTGGACGATCTGTATATTCTCAGTCAAGTACCGGAAAATATTGACCTGGTTAGTCACAAATTCTTGGAAAACCCTTTGGTGGTGATGGCAGACTGCAATCATCCCCTAGCAGAGGAAAAAAATATTCCCCTAGAACGTCTGACGGACTTACCCTTTATCATGCGAGAACCAGGATCGGGTACTCGCACGGCAGTGGAGAAATTATTCCGCGAGCATAATGTTTCTGTTAAGGTGAGGCTGGAGTTGGGGAGTAATGAAGCGATCAAACAGGCGATCGTGGGTGGTTTGGGAATATCGGTATTGTCTAAGCATACCCTAGCCTTGCAATGTGGTAGTAGTAGGCTGACTATCCTGGATGTGGAAAATTTTCCGATCGAACGTTATTGGTATGTAGTCCATCCCAGTGGCAAGCAGCTGTCCATGGTGGCTGAGACTTTTATGAAGTATCTGTTGGATGAAGGAAGACAGGTAGCAGATCTGAACCAAATAAACCCGGTTTCAGTACCGACATTATAGCCCGATCGCTGTTCCCCGATCGCGGCTTTCAGATCCGCCCCCATTTGCCGCACTACTGTTAAAGCGGAGTAGCTGACTCCAGCTGTTCCTTTGGCTATCAATTACTTGTGACTACACCCGATGCCCTGGTGTAAAATAAGGAATAATCCACCTTTTCCAGTCACCAAATCACCGGAGGTGCCACCATGATTGTCAAACACCGGCGGCCCTGGACAAAAGTTCTAGCTACTGCCATCACTCTCTCGGGCATTATAGCATGTTCCCCTCAGGAAGGTCAAGTAACATCTAGCATTTCGACTACCTTCCAGTGTAGGCCATACAAATACAGCTGGGGAACCTTTGCCAAAAGAGGTAATGCGATTTCAGAATTTCCGATGATCGCATGGAATACTACAGAGTTTGGATCTGATTATACACCAGAGAAACGTTGCAACATTGTTTCCCAACGCTTGACTAGGGCGGTGGCAGACAATGGCGGGATGTTGAGCAATTTGGAACTCACTACTGGTATGCTACATGATTATCCAGTAGTTTGCTTCGTTACCAACAGTTCATCTAAATGTACAGATAGCAATCTTCTGTTCACCCTGAAGCAAGAGAATGGGAAAAACCCCAACAAGGTTCTGGCAAAGATGACCCTTTTTGGTCGGGGTAAAGCCGGAGAAGATGAGATAATAGATGAAGAAATTTATCCCGAGTACATTTCTTTGCAAGAGTTGGTCGATCGGCGTTTGCCACAGGGTAGCGGTTGGTAAATTTGCTACTCGGCCTCGCTGCCGAACGCCGCCGAACCCTAAAGGGTCCGGCTACAAGAACAAAGCCCGCCTGCGCGGGCTATATAAATGTATCGGGTGATGCACCTGACGCCTGCTATTCATTCAAAAAAGAAAATGTTTGCAGTCGGTTTTCAACCGACTTCAGCTATTAGCAGGGGGTTTGAACGGGTGTGGTCAAAAGTAGTTGTAAAGGATCCCCCCCAAACCCCCCCTTCCCGAAAGGGGGGGCTCCGGAAGCCCCCCTTTTTAAGGGGGGTTTGGGGGGATCCGGCGACTGGGGGATGCCATGAACGATCAACGGGTTTTGACCACACCC
>JBFRWI010000050.1:0-41944 GCA_051439505.1 Hormoscilla sp.
GAGACAGTCCAGGAGGTGAAGAAAAAAGTTAATATTTAATTAATAAGGGCACCAGAACCCAGTTTCTCGCCCAAGAGTTGACCGATGTTCTGTCGCTCCTAAAGGCGACTTGACAAATTGTTCGAGCTGTGTATATAAATAAAAAGCTGTACCGCCGGGGCGGGAATTTATCGTTCCCAATAGCCCGCCTTTTGTTGCCAAGAGCCTGTGGGGTAATAAAATGGGGGGTGTGACCCCCCATCCGCATCAAATGCTGATGGCGCTTGACTTCCCGCCCTCCCTGGCGGGCCGTGAGACTTGACAAGAAAGTAAGTTACCAGATAAATGAGGTAAATGTATGACTGTTGACGACAAAAATAATTTTTCCGCAGAAGCACTAATACGACAGCTGCCCAATTTTCACGATCGGACACTGAAACAGGATTATCTCAATTGGCTGGCAAATACAGAATCTCTAGCGGAGATTTTGCCGCAATTATCAGCATCAGCGCAGGCCCTGCGGGTGGTGAAGTTAGCCTTAGAAGTGGATCTGCGACTGGGGGCCAGGTTAGCAGGGGCGGTAAAACCAGAGTTTCTTGAGCTTACGGTAGGTTTAATTGCGCAGTTAGAGGTGCCGCCCTTACTCAAGACTAAGCTTTTGGGCCTGACAAAATCAACAGTAGCAATGCCGATGCTGCTAACAGCTTTGTCCGATGCAGATGATTTGGTTCGCAGTAGCGCTGCCGAGGGATTGGGAGATATCGGTGATGAATCGGCGATCGGGCCTTTAAGCCAAGCGTTATCCGCTCCAGAGGAGTCGGTAGTCTACAGTGCGGTCAAGGCATTAGGAGAGATTGGCACCCCAGCAGCGATCGCGCCCCTGGCAGAAGCATTAGAGGATCAAGCCCGCCAGGTGCGGGGAGTGGCTGTCGAAGGGTTAGGAAAGATCGGCAGTAATGAGGCGATCGCCCTGTTGGGCCAAGCATTAGAAGATGAAGAAAGCTTTGTCAGAGAGAAAGCTGTGGAAATGTTGGCCTTTATAGGTACAGAAGCGGTAATTCCCCTATTACGACAAGCCTTGGACAATCGACAAGCCTTGGACAATCAAACAGAAGACTCCTCTCTGAGTGAAATTGCCGCCGCCAGTTTAGGAGCGATCGGCAGTCCCGCAGCAATTGAGGTGTTGCAGGAGATTGTCTCATCTGAGAATCATGCTGCCAGTAAAATGGCTACCGAAGCCTTAGTGAATATCGGCAATCAACTAATGGTTGAAAAGCTGCATATTGCCTTAGCAAGTCCAGAAATTTCCGTGCGCCGTTCCTCCGTGGAAGAGTTGGTCAATATTCCCATACCTGCGGCAGTTCCGGCTTTAGAAAAAGCCTTGTACGATCCAGATTTACATATTCATCATCTGGTGCTGGAAGCATTAGGAGAGATCGCCAATAATGAGGCGATCGAGGTGTTGACGAAAACCTTGCGTGCCCACGGGAACGAATACATTTGCAGTGCGGCAGCTGAGGTATTAGGAACAATTGATTCGTCATCTGTAGTAGACGAACTGATTAAGGCTTTATCCGATGAAAGCGAAGAGGTTCGTTGTGCCGTGGCTTCGGCCTTGGGAAATCTGGGCTCGGAAGAGTCAGTTAAGGTGCTGATCGCGACCTTGCAGCAAGATACAGATGAAGATGTTCGCAGCAGTGCAGCGGAAGCATTAGGAAATATGGACTCCGAGACAGCAGTTGCGGCTTTAATTGAGGCTTTATCCGATGATGAAAGCGAGTTAGTGCGAGTCTATGCAGCAGAAGCATTAGGAAATATAGACTCTCCAGCAGCAGTTGCAGCCCTGATCGAAGCAATGAGACATGATGATGAGGAAAATGTGCGCGTGGCAGCTGCTGAAGTATTGGGAAATATCGGCTCCACCTCGGCAATTGAAGCCCTCCAGTCAGCCCTGTCAGATCCAGACCTGTTGGTGCGGAATACGGCGGCTGTTGCCTTAAATAATATCGGCGGCAGTATGGGGAAAGCCCGATCGCACTTCCAGGAAACCCCAGCAGAAAATGGCCGCATCGGAGCAGTGATTGCGGCCCTCATACCGGTAGTGTCGGAGCAAGAATACCATCTAAGCTGGAAGGCGATCGAGCTGTTAGAGAAGATCGGCACCCCAGCAGCCATTGCCGCCCTCCAAACAGCCTTTGATAATCCCGATATAGAGGTGCGGCAGAAAGCAGTTGAGGCAAGCGTGAAGATCGGCACCCCAGAAACGATATCGGCCCTGAAACAAGCTTTGCTAGATCCCGAAATCAGCGATCGGGCGATCGTGGATCTCTTAGGGCAGATGGGGACAGATGCAGCCATAGCAGTATTGAGCCAAGCCTTGTTAAATCCCGACGCTCCTCTGCAAATGCAAGCTGCTGAAGCCCTTGGAAATATCGGCAATGAAAATGCTGTTGGAGCCTTATTACAAGCAATGGATTGTGACAATCAAGAGCTTCGCAGCATTGCAGCTGAGGGATTAGCTGAGGCATTGATCGAAAATGCCTCCAGTGTCTCCTGGGAGCGCTACTCGCACGACCCAGGAGACACTGGCTCATCAGCAAAAATTCTCCCCCAACTGCTGGCAGCCTTAAAAGATGAATACTCTTCCGTGCGCAGCAATGCAGCTGAGGCATTAGGATATATCAATTCTCCCGAAGCAGTGTCGGCATTAATTGCAGCCTTAAAAGATGAAGAACCTTACGTGCGCAGGAGTGCAGCTAATGCCTTGGGCAAAATCGGTTCGGAAGTAGCAGTGCCAGCATTGCAAGAGGCTTTATCAGATCCAGAGCAACTGGTTCGCAGTAGCGCTGTGGAAGCTTTAGGAGACATCGGTACAGAGTCGGTGATTCAACCGCTGTTTTCAGCAATGTCCGATCCCAACCACTCTGTCGATCGAGAAGCAGCTGAAGCTTTAGGAAATATCGGTAGCCCAGCAGCAATTGAAGCCTTGCTGCAAGCGGGGTTAGAAGATAATTTGTGGCATTGGTCGGTAATGCAAGTGCTCGAAGAAATCGGTACGGAAGACTTACTTCCCCGTCTGTCAGATCTGCTCTTAAGCGCTAACTCCGTGCAAACTCTAAGTCTTCTGCGAGTGATTGATGTGATTCAAGAACGCTGTCAATTCTACAACTATGCGATCGCCCATTGGCATCGAGTATAAGCTATAAATAGGGTCTTTTTTGCAGCGAGCTGAGAGATCTCAACGCTCTGACCCTCGCGGTTTCTTGGCGATCACCCCAGCTTCTACCTCTGATGCTGCTGGTAGCATCAGTAATATTATCTAGATAATATTACTGATGACCCGAGCACTAAGTCCGGGTTGTGCTCTAGGAGCATCCTCAAGCAAGCAAGAAAGAGTCAGTAGGAGATGCGGTAGGGACGGGGCGATGGGAAGTTAACTAAAGTATGATATAATTGGTCAAAAGCAGATGGGGGACGGCGAAAATCAGGCTCCGGGAGATCCCTCAACGAGAAAATCTCCAAGATAAAATGGATAAGATATACAGTTCTCCGACTAGGGTGTTGACAAATGTGGCGCAAGCTAAAAAAGAAAATAGAGCAATGGCGGGGAGTATTCCTGATCGGGACGGGGGTGGCAGGAGTGACGATCGCAGGGAGCATCACAGGAGTGTTCGGGGTACTCGAATGGGGTATCCGCGATCAATTCTTTAGCCTGCGGACATTAGAACCAGTTGACGAAAGGATCGCGATCGTCACTATAGATGAGTCGGATATAACTAGGTTGGGACAATGGCCCATGTCCGATCGGGTGATGGGGAAGTTGCTGCAAAAGTTGATTGACCAGCAGCCCAGATCGATCGGGCTCAGTCTTTATCGAGATTTACCAGTAGCACCAGGACATCAGGAATTGCAGGCGATATTTAACTCGACACCGAATTTGATTGGCGTCGAGAAAGTAGGTGGCGATGCGATCGCGCCACCTCCGACTTTGAGTAAGTTAGGTCAGGTGGGGGCGGCAGATTTACTCCTAGATGCAGATGGCAAGGTGCGTCGTGCCTTGCTAGGGATCAATACCCCCGAGGGTGAATTGAGACAGGGACTGGGGGTAACGCTGGCTTTAATGTATCTGCAAAGTGAGGGCATTACGCTACAGTCGATAGATGCTGACAGATTGGGTTTGGGAAAAGCGGTGTTCTCCCCCTTGACGGGAAATTCCGGAGGCTATGGACCGGGGGAAGTCGGTGGCTATCAAATATTATTGAACTATGTAGGACAGATAGAGCGCTTTGAGACGGTATCAATGACCGATGTGCTAGAAGACAATTTCGATCGGGAAATGCTGCGCGATCGCATAGTTTTTATTGGGGTCTCAGCAGCGAGCCTGAACGAATTGTTTTACACGCCCTATAGCAGCAATCTGTTTAGTAATAAGGTAGCAAGAACTCCAGGGGTGGTAATTCATGCCAATGTAACGAGCACGATCTTGAGGGCGGCTCTGTCAGGGCGGACTCTGCTGCAAGCTGTAACGAACCAGGTGAGTTGGCTGTGGATTTTGGTTTGGTCTTTCACCGGTGCAGGCGGGTGCTGGATGTTGCTGGAGACAAAACAGTTCAGAAAAAATAAATTATTTACGGCGACAATATTAGTAATTTTTCTACCCGGTGTAATTCTAGTCTGCGGCAGCTACCTAGCTTTTTTAGGGGGTTGGATAATTCCAGTATTTTCGCCCCTATTGGCTCTGTTTATGTCAGCAATATTAAGTACAAACTACCACAATCAATGGGAATTAGCAGAATCTGCTCGTACCCTAGAAAAGAAGAATGCCGAATTGCTATATCTCGACAAGCTCAAAGATGAATTTCTGGCCAACACTTCCCACGAACTGCGCACCCCCCTGAATGGGATTATCGGTCTGGCGGAATCCTTAATCGATGGCGTGGCCGGAGAATTGTCAGAGGTGGCAAACTCAAATCTGAGGACGATATCCTCATCGGGGCGCAGACTGTCGAGCCTGATCGATGATATCCTGGATTTTTCCAAGCTCAGAAACAAAACGATGGAGCAGCAAAGGGTGCCAGTAGGGGTGAGAGAGATAGCAGATGTAGTTTTTACCCTTTCTCAACCCCTGATCGGAGAAAAGTCCTTGCAGTTGATTAACTCCCTCAGCGCCGAGGATCCTTTAGTAGATGCAGATGAAAATCAGTTGCAACAGATTCTGCATAATTTAATTGGAAATGCTATTAAGTTTACCAAATCAGGTACGGTAGAAATATCAGGGGAATTGGTGCATTCTAAATCTTCGCCAATGCTAGCAATTACAGTTGCCGACACTGGTATAGGCATCGAGGCAGATAAATTAGAGCGAATTTTTGAATCCTTTGAACAGGCAGATGGTTCGATCTCTAGAGAATATGGCGGCACGGGTTTAGGTTTGGCCATTACTAAACAGTTAGTGGAGTTACATGGTGGAGAAATTGCGGTTGACTCTACACCGGGGGTAGGATCGCGATTTACCTTTACCCTGCCAGTGTCATCTGGAGAGGAGGTAGCAAGACCGACGCCAGTCCTAGTATCAACTCCAACGCACCGCGAGGCTGTGGCGGATGTACCTTCGATGTCTGAGGGGTTTTTGCACCAGCGCAGCGGCTGCGCAGCAGCTAGCATCCCTCAGACATCGAAGCGCTCCCGGATGTCTGGGGCCCCTCCTGCTGTAGAGAAGAAACCAGAACCGATCGTACATCTGTCATTGCC
The DNA here is from genome assembly GCA_051439505.1 of Hormoscilla sp. GTDB lineage: Bacteria > Cyanobacteriota > Cyanobacteriia > Cyanobacteriales > Desertifilaceae > Hormoscilla. The sequence goes on from JBFRWI010000050.1 coordinate 5,731, forward strand.
AACAGGCTTGAAAATTATGATTGTGGACGACGAACCGGTCAACCTTCAGGTACTGGTGAACTATTTGTCCCCCCATAACTATGCTCTGATCAAAGCCACGAATGGACCGGAGGCTTTGGCAGTAATTGAGTCAGGAGAGAAACCGGATTTAATCTTACTGGATGTTATGATGCCTCGGATGACGGGCTATGAAGTCTGCCAAAAAATCCGAGAACAATATTCAATGGATGAATTGCCCATCTTGATGTTGACGGCGAAAAATCAAGTAGAAGATTTGATCGCGGGATTAGATGCCGGTGCTAATGATTATCTGGCTAAACCGATTTATAAAAACGAACTGTTGGCAAGAATTCAAACTCAGGTGAAGTTGTGTAATCTAGAAGCTTTGCGTCGCTTATCAGAGGAGAAAACTCAGCAGGCGGCGGATTTACAACAAGCATTGCAGGAATTGCAACGCACTCAAGTACAGCTAATTCAAACTGAAAAGATGTCCAGTTTAGGACAGCTGGTGGCAGGTGTTGCCCACGAAATCAACAACCCGGTTAATTTCATCTATGGCAACCTCAGCCATACAGAGACATATATCCGAGAATTGTTCCATCTGATTGAGTTGTATCAAGATTATTACCCGGAACCAGTACCGGAAATAGATGAGGAAATAGATGAGATAGATTTGGACTTTCTCAAAGAGGATATGCCGCAAATTATCAAGTCAATGCAGGCAGGATCTGAACGCATAGGATCCATCGTGCGATCGCTGCGAAATTTCTCTCGATTAGATGAATCTGAGCTGAAGAAGGCAGATATTCACGAAGGGATTGAGAGCACGTTAGTAATCTTAGAAAATCAGCTCAACAATACCCCTAATGGTCGAGAAATTCAAGTCATCAAAGAATACAATCAACTGCCTAAATTCGAGTTCTATCCAGGTCAGCTAAATCAGGTATTTTTGAATATCATTAGTAATGCGCTCGATGCTTTAGGAACATCTGGTAACAAGGAAGACCCTGGTACGATTAGGATTAGAACCGAGGTAAGTGACAGGGTGACGATCGCTATTGCGGATAATGGCCCGGGCATGAGTGAAGAAGTGCGGCAGAAAATATTTGACCCGTTCTTTACTACCAAGCCCGTGGGTTCGGGTACCGGTTTAGGTTTGTCAACTAGCTACTCGATCGTGGTATCGGAACATGGCGGTGATTTAACATGTAATTCTACTCCTGGTAAGGGCTCTGAGTTTGTCATTGAAATTCCCCTTTCTCAAACCAAAAAACTGGGCGATCGCAGCTAGCGTGGTAGGGACGCAAAAATGAGATGCACACCCGATCGCCTTTGGTGGGCGGTGCCCACCCTACCGAAGTTCTCCTGTGACCAACCTCCTCAAAATTTCGGTCACTTCCGCAGCCATCCGGGCCTCTACCTCGATCGCCTCCCGATCGCCATCTCCCAATGCTTTAGCACAGCGCAGGGTCATCGCTACAGACATTAGTTTGTCCTGGTAATGAAACTGAGTAAAGCAGGTATATGTTAACTCGGTCCGCTGTCGCCAGCTAGTTTTGCCAAATCCCATTTTGGAGAGAATAACAGGCTTGGAGATACTATTTTGGATGCCTAATTTCTCAATGGCTACGTCAAGGTAGCGGGCGGTATCTTTGCCTAGGGCAAGAATAAATGGTTTCAAATTGTCCCAGGAACTTCCAGGTAGTTGCGCTGTCTGTGGCAGGTGATAATGCCATCCTATCATTGACATGATTCTCGTTAAGTCATAAGCTGTCACTGAGTTTTCACCCTTCTCTGTTTCTGGTGCCGCAGTCAATAGCACCTCATCTGAGGAAACCACTTCCGGGTTAGCAATTAACGGCGCTTCACCATACATCCCCCGAAATATGGTATGGCGCGTACCAGTAATTCCCTTCAGCCATGCTTCTAGATCGGCAAATGTCTGAAAACGCTTAAACATGGCTGCTATAGAATTAGAGCTACCTATCTTTTCTGCATAGGTAACAATATCTTCCATCAGTTCCGAGATGCCAAAGCTTTTGTCATCACCCCTGACTGCACAACCATTGATATCTGTCTTGAGGGCACAGATGATATTCAAAATGGGAATGATTTTTGTCGTACTCCAAAACTCACCTCTAGATAGGGCTTCTCTTCCCAACCAACGGGCTTTGAATGGTCCTGCTTCGCTACCGCCAATGCAAATACAGGCTTGCTTGATGTCGGGATGGAGAAATTCTAGTGCTTGTTCGTCAATTGCGGGCAACTCCCCTACCTGGGGATAGGAGGGAACTCCCCCGATCGCCAATTTGGGCTGTTCGGTTAAATACTCTGGGTAATTCTCCACCTGACTGCGATAGGGTGAGTTTTTAATCCCTTTGTCCAGAAAAGCTAGCTTATAGCTGTTGAAGCCTGCTTCTGAGTCTAGAAACTGATTGTAGACCAGATGACGATCTTGTGCTATTGTCAGAGAGACTGTTTCGCTGACGAAATTGGCAAAGTTAGTAATCAGCTCAGTTATCGATTCTACCGTCAATTCATTCATTTTCCTTTCTTTTCCTACTCGAAAGCTTCCCCGGCCATTACAAAAACCACAAACGCCGATCGCGCTGCATTCCTGGGGGCAGCAGGTCTTTTAAGGCACGAGACGCTGCCCGATCGGCATAATAGGTGGTAATGGGTAAGCGGACAGTCTGAGTCGTGCCCACCTGCATCAGACTTAACCAGTATACCTGTTCGGCGAGGGTAAGTAAATCCGTATCACCCATCCTTTTTCTAATGCGCAGGGGACGGGGAGCACTTTTGGGACTTACTTTAGTCTCGCGAGAACCCGTCGTCAGAATCACCGCTTCATTGCGAGCATATTCCCAAGCATATCCATCTTCCGGGTTGCTGGACTTATTAGGATTCTCTGGGTTATATTCTACAGCTCGACAAGTCCCTGATTTGATTACTTCCACCACATCCACCTGTTCTATTCCGGCTACATGTTTCTGCAAATCCGAAATTGCTTCCATCTCTGCATCTCGAACGTCACCGTCGCGATGAATCACTAAATGTTGCAGCTTGCACTTAAAATGTTCATAATACAATCTGACAAAATTTCTTAACCAATCCAGAAATTGAATGCGATCGAATGCTTCTCTGTAGACAGGAAACTTAGCTGTTGACCAACCGATCGTCCGACCGGTTCTGTCTATCAAGAAAGCCGCCGGGACTGTGTCCAGATTTTTCCTGCCAAAATCTAGACCAATAAAAGCTTGGGCTTTTCCTGGCATATCTTGCAGACGCCAACTGAGATGACCGAGTTTGGCATTGATTCCCAGAATTACATTCCGACCAATATACTCATTATATCCCCTTTTGAGGGTAGATTTGGTAATCATCTGAGATGGCAGTTGCCGCTTCAAAAACTCCTGCTTTATCAGTTCGTAAGGATTGACTTCTCGCGTAAAGTATTCTTCCCCCGGTTGGGGAACGTAAGCGATGACAAAATTACAGGCTTCTTTAATGTCTTGGCAAATTTGCATCACTTGCTCTCGATCGAGAGGATCGTAGGGTTGATCGACCCGTTTTAGGTTGATGCCAAATTTTTTCATTTCTGCTTTTAACTCAACTGTGTACCTTCTAGCATCAGACTCCCAAGACTGGGGATAGAGAATGTAGGCGCGAATTTCTTCTGGCTTTTCCAACAGCTTATGCGCTTTCATTCCAGCCGCTGGATAGGGAAAGATCCTTTTTCCAAAATCGAGATTATTTTTCTGCTTAAAATTTTGCCAATTGCGAGGTTCGCGCAGGGACTCCGAAAACTTGACAGGAGTACCATTCAGAAGAAAGCGATTTTTGTCATTGAGAAACTTAATGCTTTTAAGCGCCTTCTCTACTTTTTCGCCAATGGGCAAGAGTTGCTTGTTAAAAAAACTATTTTCTACGTCTTCTCGGTCATAAATTTTCCGCAACAGTTGCGGCATGTGGCTGGCCTCAAAATCTTTTTTCCCACTATTTTTATACTTCACCGTGACTGCTGGTGTCGAGGGATCTAAGGAATTAAGTAATGCATCATCCAGGTTGCCTTTTTGCCTGTGGTAGTCAATTATACTCTTATTCCCGAGGGCAGATAAGGGCGTGCTAATGGTTTTTTCCTCGTCGATGCGGACAAATTCACAAACTTTGTCATCATAGCTGTGTATTAAGCGATCGCCAGGCTTCAAAGTCTTCAGTTCGTCGATCGTCAACTGGGAGTGATACTCGTTAGCGAAGTCAAGCACTAGGACTAAATGCTGATTCTCGTCTCGGATAAAGTCAAATTTCAGATACCGTTGACTTTCCATCCCATCCGTAGTTACCCGGTCTTTTGAATAAATCCGTTGGCGCAAGCGATCTATTTTCGGAGCGCTCTGAAAAGCATTATACAGGGCAAAGTTGCAAGCCTGGAACAAGTAGCGATCGTATCTGGGTTCGGCTAAGTTAATTGACTCTTCCTCTATAATACTGTAGCGATCGTCCTGGCTGGCCAACGGAACTGGACTTAAAATAGCACTGTTAGTGATGTCTGCCAGAATGGCAGTTTTGTGTTTCCATTTCAGACTCCTAGCTAACTTTCCCAGTTCTCCGGGGAGATCGTCACTTGCGGCATTTAGTTGGACGCGATAGCGGGTGTAAGGTAGTGAGGCGATCGGGTCTTGACTGACAAAGCTCAATTCTCGTATTGGCATCGGCATTAACTTCCTTGACTTTACTTATTTTATCATAACTTAGGCATAACTTAGGCGATTCATGACTGCTATATTTTTTGGTATCCCGTGCTACTGTTTTTGACTGTTTTTACAGAAAAACTGGTTTCTGGGCCTTCCATGTGAATATACCTACAGCCAAAGGTAAATGCCGCCAATTGGCAAGGTAAAGAAATGTATAGGCCCCAAGACCTCAAGTAGGCTCGATCGCTATTAATTTTCAACTTACCCTCAAACAAGTTAAAATTAATCTATGAATAAATCTATTTTACTAGAGAAAAAATCTTTACCGATCGGGGGGGCGGTAAACCGGGCGGTTACAGTATGGTAATATCAGTTGGGAACAGTCCCGAGGTCGATCCTAGCCCCACCCTTGAGGGTGGGGGGCTTGAGAATGGGGGCTTGAGGGTGGGAATAATCGGGGGCGTTGCACATTTTTACCGATGATAGCAGTCAATGGTTGCAAATTGCCGTTCCCAGGCGGGAGCCTCTTAACGAGGAAAATTGAAAATTGAAAAGCCAGTATTTGTCTATTCCTGACAATTTATAACTATTTCAATTGACCATTCGCAATTTGCAATTTTCATCCCGTATCATCCCGTATCATCCCGTCGTTGTGCAACCCCTAATCGGGCTTGGCCGGGGCTAGTATGTAGCTTGCACTTAACCTAACCATTATCTTTACATTACGGAGCTAACGAAAAACAAATCATGGCAACTTATAATCTGACAGCGCGACCAGCAGATAGTGTAATCATGTTACCGACCCTCGGGGAAGCGGATCTACTGGTGGTTCCCGAAGAGTCCTCTAACTCCATCTTCCTGGCGATCGCGTTTGAAACAGCAGACCAGGTTGACATTTCAGCCTTTCCGGAACTGAGTGCCAGAGATCTGATCGACAATGCCATGCCCCTAGTGGGTGGAGTGAGACTGAACGCGCCCTTCGGGCAGCTAACCCTAGCAGGGATCACCAAAGGACAACTGTCGGAAGATAACTTTATTAACAACCAGCCTCCCAGCCTGGTGCCAATTGAAAATCAATCCGCTAGCGAAAACAACCCCTTTAGCTTAGATATCAGCAGCAACATCACGGACGTTAATGGTGACAGTTTAACCTACTCGGCGGCTTTAGAAAATGGCGACCCTCTACCAGACTGGCTGAACTTCGATCGCGATAATGGGATCTTCAGCGGTACTCCGTCCGATGATGATGTCGGGATTATAACTGTAGACGTGACCGCAGATGACGGTAAGGGCGGTACGGTCGGCGATCGCTTTAACATTGTAGTGTTCAACCTGAACGACCCGCCCACAGTCACTTCCGAGATCCCCGCTCAAAATGGCAAAGAAGGCACGGCCTTCAGCTTAGATGTCAGCAGCAACTTCTCGGACAGAGATCGGGACAGTCTCACCTACAGTGCCACGGGACTGCCAGAGGGGTTGAGTATCAATGCCGACACGGGTTCGATCGATGGCGTACCCACCAGTAACGCTGTGGGCACTAGCAATATCATTGTCACGGTGGATGACGGAGTGTCCGGTACCGTCAGCGATAGCTTTGATATAAATATCGAACCTCGCAATGTTCCCCCCACAGTTACGTCGGCGATCGCGGCCCAAACGGCGATCGAAGGCGGTCTGTTCCAGTTCCAATTTGACTCCGATAGCTTCTCAGATGGGGATGGAGATATATTAACCTACAGGGCTACCCTGACCGACGGCAACCCCTTACCAGACTGGCTGAGTTTCAATTCCGACAGTCGCACCTTCAGCGGTACCCCATCCAACAGCGATGTTGGGGCGATCGCCATTCTGGTCACGGCGGATGACAGTAACGGGGGCACTGCCGAGACATCCTTCGTGCTGGAAGTAGAGAATGTAAATAATCTGCCCTCCTTAGACCTGAACGGAAGTTTATTTGGGATTGATTTTTCAGCTACCTTTACTGAAGGACAGGGTGCAGTCGGGATCGTCGATCCGGTGGGCCTGACTCTGGAGGATCTGGACAATAGCAACCTTACGGGTGCCACCGTGACCATCACCAACCAGTTAGATGGTACTTCGGAAGTGTTAGCAGCCGATACCAGCGGCACCAGTATCAACGCCAACTACAACAATGGCATTCTCACTCTCACTGGCATTGACACAGTCGAAAATTACCAGCAGGTCTTGCGTCGCGTCACCTACAATAACACGGCAGTGACCCCCGACCCGCAGCATCGCAGGATCCAATTTTTGGTCAGTGACGGCAGCAACTTCAGCCCAGTAGCGACCAGTGCGGTCAGTCTGAGAGTGGGTGCGGACTTGCAGTTAACCAAAACAGTCAACAACCCCACTCCTAATATTGGAGATATTCTCACCTTTACCGTTAACCTGTCTAACAACGGTCCCCTGGATGCCACGAACATTCAAGTTACCGACGTATTACCTGCGGGCATGGCAAATGTGATGGGGGCCGCTTCCATTGGCACTTATAACACTGATACGGGAGTCTGGACCGTACCGAGTTTAGCTAGCGGCCAGATGGTCACCCTGCTCGTTACAGGCACCGTACAGGTTTGGGGAACAGTGATCAATCGGGCCAAGGTGACCAATGTCCTCCAAGAAGACCCAGATCTGACGAACAATGAGGTCGCAACGACAGCTTCCTTGGCCCTGCCAGCACAGGTGCAACTAACCGATATCGTGGCAGGCCGGGGAGGCTTTGTCATCAATGGGATCAATGGCAACGATCGGGCAGGCACCGGAGCAAGTACTGCGGGGGATGTGAACGGGGATGGTCTCGATGACACTATCGTCGGGGTGCCTAATGCTAATGGCAGTCGGGGAGGCGGCTACGTAGTGTTTGGCAAAGGCGACAGCACTGGCGTCAACTTAAGCAGTTTGGGCAATGAAGGCTTTTTGGTTAACGGCATCAACGTCAATGACTTGGCGGGCAGTTCCACAAATACTGCCGGGGACGTAAATGGAGATGGTCTCGACGACATAATTGTCGGCGTACCCGGTGCCAATAGCAGTCGCGGACAAGCCTACGTAGTCTTCGGCAAGAACGACAGCAACCCAGTCAGCTTGAGCAATTTGGGAACGGGGGGCTTTGTCATTAATGGCAGTACCCCATTAGACATGGCAGGCAGTTCCGTCAGCACTGCTGGGGACGTGAACGGAGATGGTCTCGATGACCTGATCGTCGGGGTTCCCAATGCCGACTTGAATAATAATGTCGATGCTGGTCAAGCTTACGTATTGTTCGGCAAGCAGAATAACGGGACAATTAACTTAAATAATTTGGGTACGGCAGGCTTCGCTATCGACGGCATTAACAACTACGATCGCTCTGGTACGAGTGTCAGTAATGCCGGGGACGTGAATGGGGATGGTCTCGATGATCTGATCGTCGGGGCCCCCGGTGCTAGCAACAGTCGGGGACAGTCCTACATCGTCTTCGGCAAGAACGACAGCAACCGCGTGGACTTAAACAGCGTGACTGCGGGTGTTGGGGGCTTTGCGATCAACGGCATCCTTAACAATGACCGTTCTGGTACGAGTGTCAGTAATGCTGGAGATGTGAATGGTGATGGCTTGCAAGACCTGATCGTCGGGGCCCCCGGTGCCTCCGGCGGGTTCGGGGCCGGGGCGGCCTACGTGGTCTTCGGCAAAGCGGACGGTACGGCAGTCAATTTAAACAATTTGGGTTCTGCGGGCTTTACTATTGCAGGTGTTAATAACTCCGACCAATTCGGCTTTAGCGTCAGTTCTGCTGGTGACGTGAATGCTGATGGTCTCGACGACCTGATCCTTGGGGCGATCGGGGTAAATAGTTTTGCCGGGTCTGCCTACGTAGTCTATGGCAAGGCGGACAACAGCACGATAAATGTCAATAGTTTGGGCAATGGCGGCTTCCAGATCGCTGGTATTAATAACGACCAAGCTAACCCCCTTTCGGGCGATCGGGCGGGGAGTGCGGTCAGCAATGCCGGGGACTTGAACGGAGATGGTTTTGCGGACATCATGTTGAGTTCCCCAGGTGCCAACAGCGAGACCGGGGCATCCTATGTGTTGTTTGGAGGCAACTTCACTAACTCGGTAACTCAACTGGGGGGAACCAGTCCGGATCTGCTTGTAGGGACGATCGCTGCTGAAGTATTCATGGGTGCTCAGAATGACGATACTATGGTCGGCGGCGGGGGTGCCGACGTGCTGAATGGCGGTGCGGGCAGCGATGTCATTGCTATAGGTTCTCTGGACTTTCGGCGGGCAGCAGGGGGCAGCGGGAATGGCGATACCCTGCGTTTGGATGGTAGCTTTAATCTGGATTTAACCGCGATCGCCAATAGCCGCATTTCGGGGATAGAAGTAATTGACCTGAATGGTTTCGGTAATAGCCTGACCTTATCAGCGAGGGATTTGCAGGATTTATCAGATTCGACTAACAGTTTAACAGTGTTAGGGAATAACGGCAATGCCGTGAATGCCGACTTCTCGGACTTGGGCTTCACTGCTAGCAGTAACAGTCCCGTCGTAGGTTTCACCACCTACAGCAATGGCATCATTCAGTTGGTGGTGGATAATGACTTGACTCGGAATATTCTCGTTTGATCTTCGAGGGCAATTTCCTTAAGATAGCATTAAATATGAAGTGGGCATTGCCCACTTCATGCTATTTTGAATGGTCATGGAAAAGTGAGCCACCAAATGAGCCGCCAAATGAGCCGAGATATTGAGCCGCAACTGAGCTAATTTAGTCTGGATATTTGCTCTACTCTGGAAAGAGTTGAAACTTTTGTTGACGATCTAGTTTTGACTAGGCAAAAAGGGTGTGGTCTTGCGCCCGTTGGTACTCGGCCTCCCCGCCCGAACCCTAAAGGGCCCGGCTACAGGAACAAAGCCCGCCTGCGCGGGCTATATACATGTATCGGGCGATGCACCCGGCTATCAATTACTTATGACCACACCCAGGCAAAAATGCTCAAGGTTAATCGGAGGAAGGAGATGAAGGAGGTTTCGCGGCTAAATACTGTCGATCGGGCTACAAGGGTTTTGGGGGCTGTAGCGGTAAATAAAGTTGGCTCCAGGTCAGACATGGGATAGTAGGATTTCGTGCCAAACCTGACCTATGCTGAGAGCAGCACCTACCCAAAACCCCGTATTACTTTTGTAATACTAATTGAAGTCCGGAATGTGGGTCACAAAACTGTCCCGACTATTGAATCTAAATGCCTCACAGCTTATCTGGCTTCAACCTGGGGCGATTGCTCCCTGGGACTGGAGAAGGAAAAACTGAAGATAATAGTACATTCAAGCAGTGAACCACAATGAGCTGCTAAATGAGCTGGAATTCTGAGCCGTTAATGAGCCAATTTCAATGAGATAAGCTTGTATATTGTGAGAAGATGGTACAATGCAACCGATGTCAACCCAACCATCTGGGACTGGGACTAGATGGTTGGGGGGCGATCTCACTAATAAGAAAAATGTTCTTCAGTGGAGTTAATTAGTCATGCGGATCAAATCAATCCTTACAAGTGCGTTAAATACCTTAATTCTAATTTCATTGCCTATTTCAGCTCAGGCTGCTATGATTACATTTGCTCCTTGGACTTTAGGCAGTCCTACAGTAACCACCTCCTCTAGCTTTGCTGCTGGAAGTGGCAAAGCTATGCCTCATCTTTTGCAGGTAATAGCAGGAGCAGCAGTAGATCCATTATCTCCAAGTTCCTATTTTTCGGAGAATGCAACAGCCACAATATCAGCAAGTAGTTTTTTTACTGTAAATCCACAGGGGGCGGAAACAGTAGGTCAGCAAGTTCCAGGTTTTTTGACAGGAAGCTTGACAGGAGTTCAAGTTGCAACTGGATTCGATATATTAGAATTGACTGGTAGTTACAGCACTTCCGTATCCGCCACAGTCAATGCAGGATTTGCATCATGGACTAGTCCTGGAAGTGGAACTTCTATCAGTGGTTCCGTATTAGTTTTAGATGCGGTTAGCAGTCCTGTTAATATACCTTTTAATGTTCCTGGAATTTTAGAGATTGGGAAAACTTACCCTTTCTCAATGGAATTAACCACCTCAGCTTCTAAAACTGGTGCTTATCAAGTCCTTTCTAAATTTAATGATGGACTTACTGCAACTGTCGTTGTCGCCGCTCCCGAACCTACCACCACGATCTTAGGTTCATTTCTAGCCCTAGGATTTGGAGCCTTGCTCAAGAGAGAGAACTCAAGAATCCAAAAGAAGAAAAACCAGAAGGATTCAGAGTAAGAGCAAGAAATCATTTGGCTGTGAGATGCTATAATCTTCCTTTACAATACTCCGGACCGTTTTGGGTGTACCTAGCTACTTTTCTTACAGGCTAAGCCTTTGCTCAACAGAGCAATACGCAGGCAAGTAAGCCTGGGGCTGACCGGGGCTGACCCACCGAAAAAAATAATGCCAGTATACCGTAACCCTTGCTATGTGGTGGTTATGGGGTCGAAAAACTGTCCGGACTATTGTTTCCCAAAAAGGTCAAGGCAAGAATAAAAGTTGATATGAGAGTGCTTGACAGTACTGAGTTGGAGTGTTAGTATAGATAAACTTCACGAAGTAGCTAAAAACTTTCATAGCACGGCTAATCATTATGCGTCAAGTTTTTGCCCAATTACGCGCAAAGGAAGACAATGACGATCCAAGTCTCAATGCAGATCCGGGTCATCCCCAAACCGATGTCTCGCCGACTCCCATGGGGGGATGGCTGCGCCAGCGCCTCTTCAGCATCTCCACCGAAGAGACAACCTTTGCTAAACGCGGCTTTAGAACAACTGACCCTCAGATCCAGCAGCAATTAGAAAAAGTCGGTCCGACTTTCCTACAAGGCTACCATGCCGCGATCGCAAATGACAAGCTGGAGGTACTGGTACCCCAGTTGAATGCTATTGCATCTGAGTGGCGCGGGTTAGCCTTTGAAGGGGCGGCAATGGGTTTAGCTATCCTCGACTTTCTCCCGGGCGGGCGAAAACATCGTCTCCAAGAATTCCTGGCAGGTGGTGGCGAGGATCATGCTTACATGGTTCATGTAGGTGCGGGTTGGATTTTGGGACGAGTTCCTGTAAATGTGGAGAAGTATGTCAGCCAACTCGACCCCTTACTGAAATGGCTGGCTATTGATGGTTATGGCTTCCATGAAGGCTTTTTCCATCATTCACGCTATGTTACGGAACAGGTTCTCTCTGACAAAGTTTCAGGTTACGCCCAACGGATGTTTGACCAAGGTTTAGGTCGCAGTTTGTGGTTTGTTGCTGGCGCTGATGTGACCCACATTCGGGAGACTATTAGTCAATTTTCACCGATCAGACAACCGGACCTTTGGAGTGGGGTGGGTTTGGCCTGCACCTATGTAGGTGGTGTCGATCGGATCGCAATGGCAGCTTTGCGGACAGCAGCAGGACCCCATCAGGTGCAACTATTCCAGGGTGCAGCATTTGCAGCTAAGACCCGTCAGCGAGGATTTAATTTGACAGATCATACAGAATTAGCTTGTCAGGTTTTCTGCGGCATGTCTGCTTCCGCAGCTGCTAAAATTACAGATATAGCCTTAGAAAATTTGCCCCCCGATGGCGAAGAACCTGCCTATGAAGTATGGCGGCGGCGAATTCAGGCTCAAATGGAGAATTGAAAATTGAAAATTGAAAATTGAAAATTGCGCTATCTTCCATTCGACCTTCGACCTTCGACCTTCAATTAGCAGAGTTTAATGATAAAATGGATGCATTGAGATGCTCTCGTTGTCGATGGGTGGATCTCACTTTCGCAAATGTACATTGATAATAAATGTGATTTAGCCCGCGCAGGCGGGCTTTGTATCTGTAGCCGGACCCTTTAGGGTTCGGGCAACGCAAATATGCAATGTAGCCATTCATTTGCGCCCAGCATTCCTCTTTCGTCGTACCGCCACAGCACCCAACAGTATTAATCCTACGAGTGGGAGGATAAACATCCCGATCGGGATGTTTGTCGGCGATGATACTTCAGGATCTGTATAATACTTCTGTGCAAATTCGCGTTCGACATTTTTTCCTGCCTTTATCCACCTGATTTCGTCAGCGCGGACTCTCTCGAACCAACGGTTAGCCTCAGCAAGCTCGTCTAAAAACCTTTCTTCAAGGGCATCAAGCTGTAAGAATTGTTGCAGCTCAATGCTTAGTTCAGCGAATGTCCGGTATGTCTCTTGTATTGCCTTATATTCCAACTCGTATGACGCCTTCAGATATGCACGAGCTGCTAACTGCTTGGCATCGGAATCAATGTCTCCACTGAGCAATAGGTCTCCAAGAACTTCCAATAAAATTGGGGAATCATAATTGCCAAATCTCATCATCCCCTTAACGCCTTTTAGGGCTTTTTTTAGTTCAGTATCGTACTGTTCGACATTGTCTTTATATTCATATGGATTGTATTCATTGACATGACGAGGGACATTTTGCGCTTCCATGATATAGTTTGCGAATCCGATCGGGAATCTCGTCATGGACATAAAATACCTAGAATGAACCTCAGAGTCTTCTAGGGGCAGTTTTGCACTCCCGTCTTGCTGTTTGGATAGCACGTAATTAACCAGATGCTTTTGGTAGACCTCCCGTCCGAAATGGGCATTGGGATTGATCTGAATCGCCCGATCGATATGTTCAACCCCTTTCTGCAATTGGCCCCCATGGATGTAAAATGTACCCAGGTTCGCTTCCGTCTCGTACAGCCCGGACTTCAGCTTGCTCTTGGCGAGCATAGTTTCAATGGCCTTCTGATGTTGACCGGTCTTGTCATAGGCTACCGCGAGATCGTCGTAGTAATTTAGATTATTGCGATCGCGACTTAACTTCTGCAAGCGATCTTGGATGCGCCATTCATAGAACTCTTGTGAGTGACGCAAGAACTTCCCAGTGATGAGTTCGAGAGTTCCCGGAAAGCGTTTCCGCTCCATCGCGATCGTGTCCTGGTCCCAAATACAAGCGAAAGCGGGAATGGCGACAGCGATGGAAATGAAAATCACCGCAAGGGCGATCGGTTTGAGTTTCATAATCCACAAGTTTGGATCGACTTAATTACACATTACTTTCTTCTAGTATATAGCTCGATCGCGTCAATTCTGTGTAATTAAGGGGCATAGATCATATCTTGCACCATTCTCAACTAGAGGCGGAGCCTCGATAGATCGTTCCCCGGCTCCGCCGGCGGAGCCAGGGAACGAGGGTAAAAAAAACACTTTATCCACAAGGCTTTCAGTCGGTTGAAAACCGACTGAAAGCCTCGTTACCTGGCTCCGCCTGGTAACGCGCGTGGGTTAAAACCCACGGCGGGCCAGTAGGATATTTGACATGTAATTATTAGCAACAAAACTACATATTTTGTTACACAAATAACATTTGTTAACAGACAGAAACAAAAATTAACTAAAGCTATGTATTTTCCACTAGCTAGAGCAGCCCGGCAGAAATAAGTCACCTGCCGGAAGCCTTAGCACTCAGGGTTCGGGATAAGTATAAATACTCGCGCTTCCTGCGGGCAGCCCGATCGCCATTTTCAATTAGCATGATTTTGAGGTAGAGTGATCCCGTTGGGATCGCTCTGCTTTCTGGGGATAGACAGATGGCTGTTTTGTCCCCATATGACCAGAAAATCTTAAAATATCGTTAAGCTAGCGCTCCTACTGTAATTGCAAATTCACCCATAACTACTGAATTACTATGGCTATTGGCTACGTTGCCCTTGTCCTCCACGCCCACCTACCCTTTGTCCGGCACCCCGAAAGCGACTACGTGCTGGAAGAAGAATGGCTCTATGAGGCGATCACGGAAACCTACATCCCCCTGCTGCATGTATTTGAAGGCTTACAACGGGATGGTGTTGACTTCAAAATGACCATGAGCATGACACCGCCTCTGGTGTCGATGCTGCGGGATCCCCTGTTGCAAGAACGGTACGACGCCCACCTGGCCCTGCTAGAGGAATTAGTCCAAAAAGAGATCGAGCATAACGAGCATAACGGTCACCTGCGCTATCTGGCCGAGCATTATGAGAAAGAGTTTAATGAGATTCGCAGTACCTGGGAACGTTATGACGGCGACTTGGTAACCGCTTTCAAGCAATTCCTGGATAGCAACAACCTGGAGATCATCACCTGCGGCGCTACCCACGGTTATCTGCCGCTGATGAAGATGTATCCCGAGGCCGTGTGGGCCCAAATTCAGGTAGCCTGCGAACATTACGAGCAAAGTTTCGGGCGTCCGCCCAAGGGCATCTGGTTGCCAGAATGTGCCTATTATGAAGGGGTAGAGCGGATGCTAGCGGATGCAGGTTTGCGCTACTTCCTCACCGACGGACATGGGATACTTTACGCCCGTCCCCGCCCCCGCTTTGGCAGCTATGCACCGGTGTTCACCGAAACTGGCGTGGCAGCTTTCGGGCGCGATCACGAGTCTTCCCAACAGGTGTGGTCCTCGGAGGTAGGCTATCCCGGTGCCGCAGAATACCGGGAATTTTACAAGGATTTGGGCTGGGAGGCTGACTACGAGTACATCAAGCCTTACATTATGCCCAACGGACAGCGGAAAAATACTGGCATTAAATACCACAAGATTACGGGTCGAGGTCTGGGTTTGTCTGAAAAGGCCCTGTACGATCCTTACTGGGCGCGGGAAAAGGCAGCGGAACATGCAGGTAATTTTATGTTCAATCGCCAGCAGCAAGCCGAACACCTGCACGGGATTATGCAGCGCCCTCCCATGATCGTCTCCCCCTACGATGCCGAGTTATTTGGCCATTGGTGGTACGAGGGGCCTTGGTTCATCGATTACCTCTTGCGTAAGTCCTGGTTTGACCAAGATATTTATGAGATGACCCATTTGGCAGATTATCTACGAGGTAATCCCACTCAGCAAGTCTGTCGTCCCTCTCAGTCTAGTTGGGGGTATAAGGGTTTCCACGAGTATTGGCTGAATGAAACGAATGCCTGGGTTTATCCCCATTTGCACAAGGTGGCAGAACGGATGATTTCCTTGGCCTCTCGGGAACCGGCTGATGAGTTGGAGTGGAAGGCCCTCAACCAGGCCGCCCGGGAACTTTTGCTGGCTCAATCTTCTGACTGGGCGTTTATTATGCGCACGGGTACGATGGTGCCTTATGCCGTCCGCCGCACCCGATCGCACTTACTGCGGTTCGACAAACTCTACGATGATATTAATCAGGGCAAAATCGATAGCGGTTGGCTGGAGAAAGTAGAGGAGATCGACAACATCTTCCCCGAAATCAACTATCGCGTCTATCGCCCCTTGCAGCAGGGCTAAAAGCTAGCCGATCGATGCTTAAATTAGGAAACCCGGTTTTGAAAAAAATCGGGTTTCAATGACCTTGGGTGCATCTCACGCTCTGCACGGGGGGTGCATCTCATAGAATAGAAGCAAATAAATGTTATAAAAAAAGTTATATTGACTGGAGGCAGAGCCTCGGGCATTACGTTCCGTGCCAGAGTCACGGAACGAGAGATCCCCGCTATCATAGCTGGCATCATCTTACCGATCGCTTTCTCGCCAGGTAAAAATTATTTCTTCGGACGCTTGTCGAAATTCAATATTAAACTTATCAAAGACAACTTCTCGTCCCAAAAGCATCACATCTGTTGTATTATTTTGTAACCAAGCAACAGGCGCAGTGAAACTATATCTGTCAATCGTCATTTCCACTCTCCGTAAAACATACTCAACCATACCCCCTAATGTTTGTGCCACTAATAGTTCCTCTCCATCCGCTAACGCATAGCCCAAATGTTGACCAGTTTTTAGGGAGATGACGCTAAAGTCTGCCCCCGAATCAACTATCATTGTACTAGGCATTACCGTTTCTTTGTGCTGGAGAGTTACTTGATATTTTGGTAACCACTCGTGACGACTGACGGTCCGAAAGCTAATGGGGAGAATGACAATAGATCCAGTGAAACAGGGAACCAAGTAAATAGAAAAAATCTCCCCTCTATCTTCTGCTAACTGCAAGACTTGACGCAGGTTTTCACCGTGAGCAATAATGCCATTAGCGTTGTAGGCAACATATTGATGCCCATACTGCTGTAGCTGCTGCTCGTTACGGTTTAACCATTTGAGCATTTCCTTGATTTGTTGTTTAGAGGGTGTTTCTTTCATAACATTAACTATTTACTCTCGCATATTTTAGTGGGCGAACCCCTACGATCGGGTCATAAATTCCAATTTACTATACCATATTAAAGGATTCATCACCATCTCACAATAATAACGGGTTGGGAACTGCTGAGGTATTTGCCAGCGGATCTTGATTGCTTGTGATTGAGTTATCAAAAGTATTGCCAAGCAAGACATAGGATGCCCCCCGATCGCCATTGGCCCCACTGGCAGATATAATTACATCTGAACTGCCATCTGCATCTACATCTCCTATTCCGCTAACTGCTATGCCCGATCGATCGCCCGATGCAATGCCATTAATTACAATACTGTCAGTACCAAAATTGCTCACATCCACATCTGTGTTGTCTTCTTTCCCGAACACCAGATAGGTAACCCCGGCTAAATTGTTGGCACCGGCAGCCCCAATGAGCAGATCCGGGAGGCGATCGCCATTCACATCCCCGGCACCGCTAACGGCACTGCCCAAATTGTCACCTGCATTGGCCCCGGCGATCGCGAAACCTGCACTGCCCAAACTACCGACATTTATTTCCGTGTTATCAGCTTTACCGAAGATTGCATAGGCAGATCCTGCCAAGTTGTTAGCACCGGGCGCCCCGACGATCGCATCATTAATGCCATCACCATTAACATCTCCGGCAACAGTAACCGAAGTACCCAAGTTATCTCCAAAGTCAGCACCTCTGATGACAAAGCCGCCACTATCTAAATTGGCCAACTCTACAGAAGTATTATCCTCTTTGCCGAACACCACATAGGCCGCCCCAGCAGACCCGGCATCATAGAAGTCGTCACTAGCGAAGGCATGGGGTGCCCCAATAATGACATCATTGAAGCCATCACCATTGACATCTCCGACAGCACTTAGACTCGCCCCCGAGTTATCACCGGGTTCGCTACCATTAATAACAAAGCCGCCAGCACCTAAATTGCCTAACTCCACAGTGCGATTATCTTCCTTGCCGAAGACCACATAGGTAGCCCCAGCATAGAAGTTATCATTGTCTCCAGCATTGGGAGCCCCAATTATCAGATCCTCAAGACCATCACCATTGACATCTCCGGCACCACTGACGCTGGTGCCAGAACGGTCAAAGGAGTTAGCGCCATTAATTGCAAAGCCAGCATTACCTAAATTACCGACATCCACCGTGCTATTGTCAGCCTTGCCAAACACCACATAGGTTTGGCCCGCCAAGCTTTGGCCATTGTTTTCAGCATTGGGTACACCGATAATCAGGTCATCAAAGCCATCACCATTGACATCTCCGGCACCACTGACGCTAGTGCCGAAACTGCTATCCGAGTCCAGGCCATTAATGACAAAACCCCCACTGCCCAAATTATCTAGATCCACGGTGCTGTTGTCGGTATTGCCGAACACCACATAGGCCAGGCCAGCACCGCTAGTCCCGATAATTAAGTCATCAAAGCCATCATTATTGACATCCCCAGCAGTACTGACCGAGGTGCCAGCATTGTCATCGGGGTTGCTACCGTTAACTACGAAGCCGCCGTTCCCTGCTGCTACCTCCGAGAGTTCTACTATTGACTCTAGGTAGGCAGTTATTTCTGCTGTCGTCCTCGTGGCATCTGGGGCGATCGCGTTTGCTGTCAGGGCCTCGTCTCTAATCTCAAACAAATAACGCAGGTTCACAACTCCGTCAGTCAAGGCGTCTACTTCCCCATTGCCATCAATATCCAACTGGTTGCGTATTTGTTCGAGGTAGGCGATTATTTCTGCCCCTGTCCTGGTTGCATCCGGTGCAACTGAGTTAGCAATCAGAGTATCGTCTGTAAACCCTAACAGATAAAGCAGCACCAACCTGCCATCAGTCAGTGCATCTAGCGTGCCATTGCCGTCTATATCCCAACTCATAAGTAGTTCTCCGTTCGAGATTGCTTCGTGCCTCGCAACGCTGCACGGTTATTTTCAGATCCTCCGATCTCCAGCTAACAAAGGGTTGAGCGCCTGTATTCCATCATTACAGAATGTGCAATTTTCTCTGCACGACAGCTTAATTATCAGTCTATCATGTAATAAATATTAAGACAGTTACCATGTCTGAACCCGCGATCGCAGTCACCATCAAACTCTTCGCCGCCTATCAAGAAGCCTATGGCCTCCCAGAACTACAGCGGCAATTTCCCCCACATACCCCAGTCGCCGCAGTCCTAGAAAACCTCATTGCGGAACATCCCGAACTCCAGCAATGGCGCGAACTCACCCGCTTTGGTATCAATCTCCAATTTGTCGAACCCGATACCCCACTGCAAGATGGTGATGAAGTTGTCCTCATACCACCGGTCAGCGGCGGCTAAGCGCAGCGGCAGTCACCGGTAGAGAGGGGCGGCCAAAAAAACCGCCAAAAATTTTTTTCCACAAATTTTTGGGTTAAGAGGGGATTTTGGCGGGGCCATCAGTCGATTCTGGAGGAGATTTTTCCGGTTCGATCGCCCTGAAACTCACTCCTGGTAAGGCTTTCATCTGTACGATGGTAATCTGATTTTTTTGTTAAATTCAATCCCGACTAAAACACTCGGGTATAGTTGCAGGGTATTTTTTCCCCGTGCTACGATTTCAACATCAATCGCAATCAAGGAAAGTAACCAGCCATGACAGCAGCAACCACCATCCCCACCTTCAACACAACCACCGGCTTTAGCACCACCCTGAAATGTAAAGAATGTGGTGAAGAGTACCCGCTGGAAGCAAAGCACATCTGCGAAGATGTCTGCTTTGGCCCCTTGGAAGTAAAGTATGACTATGAAAAACTGCGCCTCTCCGTCAGCCGCGCTACTATAGAAGCCGGTCCTAACTCGATTTGGCGCTATCGTCCCTTCTTACCTGTTACAACTAATAATCCTATAGATGTAGGCACCGGCATGACCCCCCTAGTGAAATCTCACCGGTTGGCGCGGCGTCTGGGACTAAAGAATCTCTATATAAAGAATGATGCAGTCAATATGCCCACTCTCAGCTTCAAGGATAGAGTGGTGTCAGTGGCCTTAACTCGGGCGAAAGAGTTGGGTTTCTCCACAGTTTCTTGCGCCAGTACCGGAAATTTGGCTAATTCAACCGCTGCGATCGCGGCCCATGCCGGTCTGGACTGCTGCGTGTTCATCCCCGCCGACTTGGAAGCGGGTAAAGTCCTGGGCACCTTGATCTACAATCCCACGGTGATGGCAGTTAAGGGCAATTACGATCAAGTGAACAAGCTGTGCTGCGAAGTGGGCAATACCTATGGATGGGGGTTTGTCAATATTAATCTGCGTCCTTACTATTCGGAAGGTTCCAAAACTCTGGGCTTTGAAGTGGCAGAACAGCTAGGATGGCAGTTACCCGACCATATTGTTGCCCCTCTGGCCTCCGGTTCCCTCTACGGTAAAATCTATAAAGGCTTCCAAGAATTTGTCAAGGTGGGATTGGTTGAGGATAAAGCTGTTCGCTTCAGCGGGGCCCAAGCAGAAGGCTGTTCCCCGATCGCCCAAGCTTTCCGGGAAGGAAGGGACTTTATCTCCCCCGTTAAACCCAATACCATTGCTAAGTCGATCGCCATTGGCAACCCTGCTGATGGGATCTATGCCTTAGAAATTGCCCGCAAGACAGGTGGTAACATTGAATCTGTCACGGATCCAGAAATCATCGAAGGCATGAAGTTGCTAGCGGAAACGGAAGGTATCTTCACCGAAACCGCTGGGGGAACCACCATTGCCGTGTTGAAGAAACTGGTGGAAGCTGGTAAAATTGACCCCGAGGAAACGACAGTTGCCTACATCACCGGAAATGGTTTGAAAACCCAGGAAGCTGTCCAAGGTTACATCGGCGAACCCCTGACTATTGAACCGAAACTAGACGCTTTTGAACGGGCAATGGAACGGGCCCGCACCTTGGATCGCCTAGAATGGCAACAAGTATTGGTCTAGATTACACCCCCACCCCACACCCCCACCCTAAAGGGTGGGGCTACAGGAACGAAGCCCGCCTGCGCGGGCTAAGATGAGTAGGGTGGGCATCGCCCACCATTACCAAGCTACGGCTATGCGATCGATGGCGGGCAGTGCAGCAGTAATATGAGAAGAACAAAGGAATCAGGTAAAAATGGCAGTAACAGTTTTAGTTCCCACTCCTTTACAGAAGTTCACGAACGATCAAGCCAAGCTAGAATCTAGTGGCAGCAATATTGCTGAGTTGTTCGACTCTCTAGAAGAAAGTTATCCTGGGATAAAAAAACGCTTGTGTGATGAAGAGGGACAACCGCGCCGCTTTTTGAACTTATACGTCAATAGCGAAGATATCAGGTTTTTAGAAGGAATCAAGACGCCTTTGAAGGATAAGGATGAAGTTAGTATTGTCCCAGCTGTGGCAGGTGGTTAATGGGGTACACTGCATATTTGCAAAAATATTAATGTCGTAGGTTGGGTTTCCGCACGAAACCCAACAAATAAATGTTGTTGACGTTGTGCTTGTTGGGTAACAAAGGTCAACCCAACCTACGAATATCATGCATTGAGATCGACTACACAACCTGTAAGGTCTGAAACTGATTTAACTCACTGGGCGGGACAGCACCATGTTCGGTGATAATAGCTGTAATCAAGGCTGCTGGGGTAACATCAAAGGCAGGATTGTAAAACTCCGTACCCGCCGGACAAAAGATCCTATCCCCAATTTTGTAAATTTCTGCTGGATCCCGTTCTTCAATGGGAATTTGGCTGCCCTCGGCTAACTTAAAGTCAATGGTAGAAAGGGGCGCGGCGACGAAAAAGGGGATATTATGAGCTTTGGCTGCTAAGGCGACACTGTAGGTGCCAATCTTATTTGCTGTATCGCCATTGGCGGCAATGCGATCGGCCCCCACCACAACCGCATCAACTAAGCCATGCTGCATACAATGAGCTGCCATGCTATCAGTAATGATGGTAATGGGAATTTTCTCTTGGGTACATTCCCAAGCAGTCAGTCGCGATCCTTGCAAGCGGGGACGGGTTTCATCAGCATAAAGTCTTTTTAACCGTCCCTGACTCCAGGCAGAACGCACCACACTCAAGGATGTGCCATAACCAGCAGTTGCCAAGGCACCCGCATTGCAGTGAGTGAGAATATTCAACTGAGTGGGTTCGGGGGGTAATACCTTCAGACCTTGCTTGCCAATTTCTTGACAAGTTTGTAAGTCTTCGGCATGAATTTGCTTGGCAGTATTCAGCAGAGTCTCTTTAATTTCCTCAACAGAACCGAGGGTTTCATAGGCGGTCCTCAACATGCGGGAAATTGCCCAAAATAGATTCACCGCCGTCGGACGAGTTTGCCGCAACTCTTGGGAGACTGTTTCCAACCGACCCAAGAATTCGTCCCGATCGCTGGTTTGAATCTCCCGGGCACCGAGATACATGCCATAGGCAGCAGCGATGCCTATTGCCGGTGCGCCACGGACGATCATTGTTTTAATGGCCTCTGCCATATCTTGGTAGCGATTAATGGCCACCACGGAATAATCAGTGGGCAAGCGATTTTGGTCAATCAGCAAAACATGGTCTTGGTTCCAAATAACGGGATAAACCTGGGTGGAAGTCGATGTCATGGTAAATAGCTGAAACTAAGTTCGTCGTGGGCGTTCGTAGTAAGGACTTTAGTCCTTGCTTGCGAGTTCGTAATCAAGACTAAGGTAAAAGCCGCAGCTAAGTCAATACCTATTGCAGACATTTTCTACCAATGCTAGCAGCAGCTGTGCCCGATATCACAGATAGCCTTTGAGGGGCGTTGGACGCTGGTTCGGGGTCGATAAAGTATTTTTCTGGAACCTACTAAATCAAGAAACCGGGTTTCTGCTACAATTTAAGCTACCAGACGATAATTGATAAAAGAAACCCGGTTTCTAGCCCCCACGCGATCGGTCAAATTATCGTCCGATCGGGGCATTGCGCTGGTGGGCGGTACCCAAATACTTCAAGGGATACAACTTGTCATTGCGAGGGGGATGCCCAAACTGATAATTTAGGGCTCGTCGCGATCAATCCCCCGAAGCAATCTCACCGATGACGCGCCATATGTTCTTCATCTCATACTGGGCGGGGAGATTGCTTCGGGGGGGGTTAACTCAATTGGTGCAGAAGTTAATCGCGGAGTACCCCTCCCCTCGCAATGACAACCTAGATTCTTAACCGAGAAGTATTGGGCGGTGCCCTTTCAACTGACAGCAAATTCCGTATAGGGGCGAATTTCGGGAGGGTGGAAGGCGAGAACAATATCATGCTTAGGAACGCCTGCGGCCACCAAGTCTAAGGCAATGCCATCTTCAATGCCATCGCGGTGAATCCAAATTTTCTCATTGATAATTTCAATATGGACGAGGCACCCGTGAACTCGTTTATCATCTTGCCATCCCAGGGTAATTAACAGATAATTACTGCGGTCTTCACTGACAACAAAACGTCTTTATAAGTCTCCAGAGGAGTAGGGAAGTTGATAATATTCATCAAGGACTCGATAAACAATGTCGCCGTATTTTTTGGCTCTTCGGTACAAAGCAAGGGTATTTTGTTAAAAAAAGGTTGTAAGCCTTGCTGCGCAAAGCTGAGATCCACGCTCGTATCCCCAATGAAGGTTTGGTTATAGGCGCTTTTGACGGTGGCTTGGGGGTCGGCGGCGTTTTTCAGTTCGAGGACCACGAGGGGTAAGCCGTTGATGAAAATGATGATATCGGGGCGGCGTTGGTGGTTGTTTTCGCTGACGGTAAATTGATTGACGGCGAGGAATTCGTTATTTTCGGGATGTTCCCAGTCGATGAGGTGCAGGGCTTGCAGGCGATCGAGGGCGTATTCTTCGATGGGGTCTTCAGTGAGGTATTTCATGCCTTTTGATAGAGAAAGCGGGCAAAGTTTAACAGTTCTTCCCGTTTGTCTTCGGACAAGCGAGCACTCATCCATTTTATTTTATCAGCAGTCGCGAGCCATTGTTTTGTTTCATTCTGCCAAACCACCATAAATTGCTCGGTGGAGAGAGGACAAAGGGCAGTCGTTTCTCCATCCTCGTTTGTAAACTCGATCTCAAAGTGAGTTTCATCTAAACATTCGACAATCGCACCGCGATCGCCAATAACTAGATTGTGTTCTGGTAGGTTTACTAGCAGTTCTACAAGGTCGAAAAGTTCGGCTTTCATGGCGATATTTTTTTAATAAAAAGAGTAATCAGTCGAGCTTGTTTGGAGTTTTCAGGAATTAACCAACCTGTCCGTACAGTTTCGATTTGTTCGGGTTCTATTCCTTGAATTTCGAGATCGATTTGATATCTCGTGCCGTATTGGTCTTGACTTTGGGGGATTGCTTCTGCATCAGGGGCTTTTTGGGAAATTTGGTCGAGTAAGGATTGATAGTTATCTTTTGTGTAACCTAAATGTTGGGCAAACATTAAGGCTTTATCTTTCCCTTTTGGATTGTCGGGGTCTAGAGCATAGTTAGTGAGTTTTCGAGGGTTGATAAAAATTTCATCGACCAGTTCTTTGAGTTTCATGGTTTATTCAGTGACGCGGAGTTTGCCGCTCATAAGTTTAGGGAGGAGGGTAGCCATTTTACCTTCATTAGGGATACGAGCGTGGCTCTCAGCCTTGCGCAGCAAGGCTGGAAGACCTTTTTTTTAACAAAATACCCTTGCTTTGTACCGAAGAGCCTATTTTTTTAATGTATCCATCGCAAGAAATCCTGACTTTTTAACTGACAGCAAATTCCGTATAGGGGCGAATTTCGGGAGAGTGGAAAGCGAGAACAATATCATGTTTAGGAACGCCTGCGGCTACCAATTCTAAGGCAATGCCATCTTCGAGGCCATCCCGATGAATCCAAATTTTCTCATTGCTAATTTCTATATGGACTATACAAGCATGAACTTTTACAGGGTGTGGTCAAAAACAGTTGATCGTTCCTGGGCCATCCCTGTCGCCCGATCCCCCCAAACCCCCCTTAAAAAGGGGGGCGCGCCGGAAGCCCCCCCTTTTGCAAGGGGGGGTTTGGGGGGGATCGGGCTGCAACTACTTTTGACCACACCCACTTTTACATCCCTTTCCCATAATTTGAGAAGGGCCCCGAAAACTTTTAATTTCTACGAGGATTTGTCGTTCGCCATTCTGGGCAACAATTATTTTTTTAGCGCCCAGATCGACGAAGAACTCCCTCAATCCCCATTTTAACTTGAAAGGATCGTCGGTAATGGTCCAGCCATCTTTAGTTAGGGCGGTTTTGACCGTCTCGTGGTAGATGTCTTTGGCAGGCATTGCGGGGTGTGGTCACAAGTCGTTGATAGCCAACGGACAAGAAACCGGGTTTCTTTTATCAATTTAAGGGCAAAACGCAGCCATTTACATAGAAACCCGGTTTCTGAACCCCCACGGGAGGTCTCCCCGTACCTACGGGTGTGGTCACAAGTCCTTGATAGCCAACGGACAAGAAACCGGGTTTCTTTTATCAATTTAGGGACAATTTGCAGCCATTTCCATAGAAACCCGGTTTCTGAACCCCCACGGGAGGTCTCCCCGTACTCCTTGGTCAAGCAATTGACTGTATAATAAATATATTGAAATACTGCTTCTCCCTCATGTCACGAGAACTCCTACCAGATTATTGTTACCACGTCACCTCTCGGTGCAACAACCGCGAATTTAAGCTGACTCACCATCAATGTAAGCAAGTTTTCCTCTTTGCTCTCAAAAAGGCTATAGACAAGTACCAGTTCAAACTCTATGGACTCTGCATCATGTCCAACCACTAAAAAATTCAAAATTCAAAATTCAAAATTCTTGCATTGGGACAGCCATTTTGAGCTTGGGTTCAGCCTTTTTGCCGTAGCAATTTAAATGCGCGACAGCTTAAATACCCTCCGCTACATTCACGCTAATCCCAAAACTGCTGGCATGCAACAAGGTTTTTTCTATGACTTTTCTAACTATGGATCCTATGAAAGATTCATCAATGACTTTCCCCATTTTGAATTTTGAATTCTGAATTTTGAATTGCTTAAGGGGGAGCAACTTCTTGCCAAAAAATCTCAAACTTAAGCCGAAGCAAGAATCATTTGGGCAGATGCTTTTGCCTTGGGCTCAAAGGGCCCAGACTCTCGACCCGGATGATATTGTGACGGCGGCGATCGATTTTGTCCGTGCTAATAGTTACGCCTATGAAGTTGCCCTGGAAAAGTTCTATTAGCCTCGTTGCGAGTCAAACAAGCCATCAGTCTGTCCTGATGCCGTAATGTACGTGCTAATAGGGGGTTTTTCTCAATCCGATAGGAATTTTTCTCAATTAAATGGATATTTTTACAGGTGATTTTTTTTGTGGAGCCCCCGATACCTGTCGCGGCCCTGGGGGTATAAGAAAAGGGGGTCTGACAGGTATCGAATTACGGGAAAAAGAAAAAAACTTGACAGGATGTCAGCTTGGTGTTAAGTTCAAGAACGACGCCGCCGTTTGGATGCTACTGCTCCCAGGGCAGCTACGCCCATCAGGGCGATCGCACTCGACGGTTCGGGAACGCTCGTCGCGCCCACGACGTCTAGCTCGTCAGCACGTATAGTATACTCATCTAATACTACATCGGTATACGGGTCCGTGTTCTCTATCCTATACACGGCTATGGAAGAACCCTCATCCCACATCGCATCAAAGAACAAGTAGGAATCCCCCAGGAAAACGTCTAATCTCAATCCTAACTCTCTTACCTCTCCTCTGTCTAAATAGATGTCGGACGGCTCGTTCCAGTCGGGGTTTTCAAAGGAGAAGCCGACCAGCCGTGCGTCCGTGCCCGAGTAAGTGAAAGTGGCTGCGGTGGCTGGAGATGTGGCAACTGTCGCCACGCTCATTGTCGCTGCGGCGGCTGTAGCGGCAGCAGTAATAATCTTTTTTATTGTCCTGTCCATCTTAGTTTTCGAGATTTTTTTTTGTTGGATTTTCTAGGCGGGTGGAGCGATTGTTACTGTTAAGCTTGGTCGTCTCCTGATTTGGGGAACCTCGTCGCCAACGAGCGCGCCTCTTTTTTATTATGCTGTCCACAGGAGACATTGTCAAGTGCAAATGCCCATCTTTACAGAATATTCATATAAGCTCTGATTTTTGTCAAACCGGTCGTCGAGCCGCCTTCGTCGCTTCCGATATGGGCCGTTCCCAGGTTCTACCGGTTCTACCTGGGAACGAGAGGAATGGGCGATCGTCGCGGGTGCGAAAATCTGGCTAGCTGCTAACAGCAGTAAGCTGCTTGCTAAAGAAAGCCGTGCGGACAGTTTCGGCAATTTGAGGGGGAGTTAAACCCAAGTCTGCTTTTGATTCATCGGGTTTGGCATGATCGACTAAGATATCGGGTACGCCCAGGCGCTTGATGGGTACAACCACATCCGCGTCGAGCAACATTTCGGCGACGCCAGAACCAAAACCACCCATAACACAGCCTTCTTCCAAAGTCACGACTCGTCCGATCTTTTGGGCTAAAGGTGCAATTAATTCGGCATCCAGAGGTTTAGCAAAGCGGGCATTAACGACAGTTGCTTGGATATTATGTTCGCTGAGAATTTCCGCCACTTGTACCGCAGGATAAACCATGGAACCGTAAGCAACTAGCAAAACATCGTCACCATTACGAAGAATTTCCCCCTTACCAATAGGCAAAGGTTCCCAACCTTCTTCCATCAAGGGAACGCCGTACCCGCTACCGCGAGGATAGCGCATGGCAATGGGACCATCCGTATAGTTGATGCCAGTCACCAACATCCGTTGCAGTTCCCCTTCATCCTTGGGTGCCATCAACACCATGTTGGGCAAACAGCGCAGATAAGCGATATCATACATGCCTTGATGGGTGGGACCGTCCGCACCGACAATTCCCGCCCGATCGATGCAGAAGAAAACTGGCAGATTTTGAATGCAGATATCGTGAACGATCTGGTCGTAGGCCCGTTGCAGGAAGGTAGAGTAGATAGCAGCAACCGGGCGCATGCCTTCACAGGCTAACCCAGCAGCGAGGGTAACTGCATGCTGTTCGGCAATACCCACATCAATATATTGCTTGGGCAGCTTTTCATGGAGTTTCGTTAAACCCGTTCCCGTGGCCATGGCTGCGGTAATCCCGACAATTTGGGGATTATTCTCTGCTAATGTGGTCAGGGTATGGGCAAAGACCTTCGAGTAAGAGGGGGGTTTGGGTTTGTTAGAAGGAATGGCCTTGCCAGTGGCCAGGTTGAAGGGACTTTGGGCATGGTAACCGACTTGGTCTTTTTCCGCGATCGCATAGCCCTTGCCCTTAGTGGTGGACACGTGAACCAGAACTGGTCCCGGTATTTTATGGGCATGTTCAAAAGTAGCGATCAAATCTTTCAGGTCGTGACCGTCTACCGGTCCCATATAGGTAAAGCCCAATTCTTCAATCACGGCCCCCACCTTGGACACCGCCAGACGTTTCATCCCTTCCTTAAGCCGTTCCATTTCTGGGGTAAAGCGTTCGCCGACAAAGGGCAGGTGCTTGAACTGTTCTTCCAGGTTATCCTTGATGAACTGCACCGGATCGGACAGGCGCATTTTATTCAGATAGCGGGATATGGCCCCGACATTGGGGGAGATGGACATTTCATTGTCGTTGAGCACCACTAGCAGGTTAGTATGGGGCAAATGTCCAGCATGGTTAATGGCTTCAAAGGCCATGCCCCCCGTGAGGGCCCCATCCCCAATGACGGCCACTGCTTTGAAGTTGTCCCCTTTCAAGTCCCGGGCGAGTGCCATTCCCAAGGCAGCGGATATGCTAGTAGAAGCATGGCCTGCGCCAAAATGGTCGAACTTGCTTTCGCAGCGCTTGAGATAGCCGGCGACCCCATCTTTTTGCCGTAAGGTGTGGAAGTGGTTGTACCGTCCTGTTACCATCTTATGGGGATAAGCTTGGTGACCCACATCCCAAATCACCTTGTCGCGATCGAGGTCCAGGGTTTGGTAAAGGGCCACGGTAAGTTCCACCACTCCCAACCCCGGACCCAGATGGCCGCCACTGGCTGCCACGGTTTGCAGATGCTTGTCTCGAATTTGCCTGGCAATTTGTTCGAGTTGATGAATTGACAGACCGTGTAATTGGTTGGGATGGGTCAGTTCGCTCAAATGCATAGATAGATACCTTGCGCTCGTAATCAATATTTTTCTTACATTATAACTGTAGGTTATAATGTCCTCTTGGAAATACCTGTCGAAATAAAAAATCTCGCATAAATCTTCTTATCCACCGTGAAAGTTGTCAGGAGTAATTCAGCTATGAGTTTTCGCCCCGCTATGGCGATCGCCTTTTCGACGATCGCCAGTTTAATCGCCAGCACCGTACCGGTGCAACCAGCGACCGCCACCACTTGGGATTATCGGTACTGTGCCTATCAGCTGCAAAAACTAGGCATTTTTGCCCAAGAGACAGCGGACGCCTGTTCGGCCACACTCAAACCCAGGGAATTATCTAAATGCGTCGCCAATATTGCTAACAATACAGAAATTCCCGCCTTTGACGCCCTGACAACTTGTCGTCTGACGCGCCGTCCCATGGAATTAGGCAGCTGTGTCGTTGATATTAGTATGAATACAGAATCGGTATTTGCCCAAAATATTCTCGAAAACTGCCGCCGATCGGTCTTACCCCTGAGATATTCTGAATGTGTGGTGGGTTTGAGTCTCCAGACAGACCTCCCCAGTAACCAAGTGATGAATAATTGCCTGGATGGGCGCGATCGACCCCGTGACTTCTATCCCCTGTTGAGCACGCCACAACCAGCAGCACCACCAGTTCGCACCCCAGGGGCACCTCCTCCCTTACCTCCAGTTCCAGGAATTCCTCAGCCTTAGCTCATGGTTAATGGTTAAGGGTTCATTGTTTCATGGGAGTGCATCTCAATACAGTGTGAAGCCTTCAGAGAGTAAATCTTTACCTTGAATAGGTGATATGCTCGCCCGCAGGCTTCACCCCCTGACTACCACATTTAATAATGTTATCACGGATGCGATCGCATTGCAGTAAGGAGAATCGATGAAGGTTGACAGTATCCAAGAACTAACTGAAACTTTTGAAGGTCATGTCCAGCAGACTGAAAACGGCGTTGAATATTGGCTAGCACGGGATCTCCAGCACCTTCTGGGTTATAGGGCGTGGCGTAACTTTGAGGGGGTTATCAAACGAGTAATTGGCATAATTAAACATCAACAGCTAAATGGTAAAATAGAAAAGATCGTATCAATAGCAAAAATTGGTTCAGGTGCATCGAGGAATATTGTTAACTATAAATTAGATAGAGAGGCTGTATCTATACTGCAACAACTATGTAGTAGCTATAAACTTAACAATTATTTTCCCATTAGAAATGAAACTGTGGTCATTCAGCTAGTAGAAAAGTATTGCCATCTCAATGAAATAGGTTTTCAATATCAATTCCGATTAGATAAATATCTTTTTGATTGTCTTGTGGGAGAAAAAATATTGATTGAGTTTGATGAGCCACATCATCAATCTAGTAATCAGCAGAAAAAAATAGATAAAAGGAAGGAAGAAATTGCAATGCAACATAATTTGATTGTCTTTCGGGTGACCCTAGATATGGATATTATTGATTTAGTTGTATTTATAGAGAGAACTCTGAAATCACATAAGACTGTTTAATGGCCAACCTATCTGGGAGTTTAATTTGATGTTTTTGGATGCTTTTGAGTCACGTGCAAATAATGCTAAGGGTCAGTTTTATTTCTGGCTGGCTCGGGATATTCAACATCTCCTTGGATATGAGTTTTGGGAAGATTTTTTGCAAATTGTTTCCAAGGCAGAAAAAATTTGCGAACTGTCTGGATGTGAAATTTCCGATCATTTTATACCTACAGGGAGCACGGTCAAACTCGGCTCTGGAAGCCAGGGAAAGGTTGATGACATTATGCTGACCCGCTATGCTTGCTATCTTATTGCTCAGAATGGCGACCCGAGAAAGCAGGAAATCGCTTTCGCTCAGACCTACTTTGCGATCCAGACTCGACGCGCGGAGTTAATCGAACAGCTAATACTAGAAACAGAGCGGGTTTCAGCCGAGAAGAAGCTATCAGCGATTATTTTGAAAGCAAAGGACTTTGCAACAGAAATTACAATTTTTAATTCTCGGGAGAATAGACTTGCTACGGAGGCGGCGATATCGTCGGAGCATATCACTAATAATGAGGCGGTGCGTGCAACGTTACTAGAACGCGGTATCCGACCCGAGTCGCTACCTCCAGCAGAAGATGTGAAGAAGGTAGAACGCCGTTTAACTTCGGATCGGAAAAAGTATTTGAAAAATCCTGAAACCCTGGATGTTAATTAACAGTGCATTCACGGTACCCTCAATTAGATCGTGGTGGGCGATCGGATCTGGATGACCCGTAAGAGAGGCGGAGAAATCTCCTCCACGAAGATGCCATCCATTTTAGTAGGAAATCTCTTGCCGATCGCGGAAAAACTTGCCACTCAGTTCGGGTCCAGCTTCCGTGGCCAGCCAAATAGCTGTATCCGCCCCTTCTTCAGGCGATCGGGCAGCCTGGGCACCACCCATATCCGTGCGCACCCAGCCCGGACACATGGAATAAACTGCAATGCCTTGCGATCGCAGGGTATCTGCTAACATAATAGTCGCGCCATTGAGGGCAAGTTTGGACAAACCATAAGCAGGTGGTACAGTAGCTGACAAAGTGTCTAACTGACCGTATTTGCTGGAAATATTAATAATGCGAGCTGCGGGGGCTTTTGCCAGCAGGGGGAGGAAAGCTTGGGTAACACTGATGGCACCAAAAGCATTAGTATGCATCGTCAGATCCAACATCTCCCGAGAAATGTTGAGCAGGTTCTGTCCCCGATTTTTCGGGCCGTCCGCGGACCGATCGGGTAAAATGCCAGCATTATTGATCAGCACATCCAGGCGATCGCATGACCGATTTAAAGCTTGTGCGGCCAGGAAAATACTCCGATCGTCAGTAACATCTAGTTGCATGGCGGCAATGCGCGAGTCAGGGGATTTTAACTGGGCCGCCGCCTCTTTGCCCTTGGCGAACGATCGGGCTGCTATAATCACGTCAAAGCCTAGATTTATTAATCCTTTACAGATCGCAAAACCGATGCCTTTATTGCCACCGGT
This sequence comes from Hormoscilla sp., assembly GCA_051439505.1. Classification (GTDB taxonomy): domain Bacteria; phylum Cyanobacteriota; class Cyanobacteriia; order Cyanobacteriales; family Desertifilaceae; genus Hormoscilla. Next base: position 37,802 of record JBFRWI010000050.1, read on the forward strand.
AACTAGAGCTGTTTTTCCCTTATATTGTGCATTCATCATCTATCTCCTGATTTTATAAGCGATCGTTTTTATTATCCTATAGCAAGACTTAAAAATTGTCAAGTTCATCTCCTGCCAGCCAGAAACCCGGTTTCGCAGAAGTTACCGGGTTTCTTAACATCTGAGGATAACGGAATTATTTTCTGGGGTTATCAATCAATTTCAGCGACCCCCCAAAGGCAAAATCCTGCACCATCGAACTCTTGAGGAAGTCATGGGGAAATCCCAAGGATACCGCACTGACTTCATCCAACTGCTGCATTTGTTCTGGGGTTAACTCGAACTCCAAGCAGGCAAGATTTTCCTCCACCTGCTTGACCTTGCGAGATCCGATAATGGGAATAATTTCACCTTTTTGCCGCAACCAGTTCAATGCTACTTGGGAAGGGGCCCGTCCGATCTCTGCTGCTATCTTAACTACTTCTGCCGCAATGGTCAAGTCCCGATCGCTCACTTCCATCCCTTCCACAGTTTCTAATCGCTTGGACTCCGAACCGGCAGTTTCTTGAGGCTTTTTATTGTATTTCCCCGTCAAAACCCCACCGCCTAGGGGACTCCAAGCGGTCACGCCAATTTCAAAGGCCGTTGCCATGGGTAACAATTCTCGTTCCGGAGTCCGTTCTCGCAAGGAATATTCAATTTGCAAGCCGATAAAAGATGTCCAACCTCGCAGACTGGCGATCGTATTTGCTTGGGAAATAATCCAAGCAGGAGTATCGGAAATGCCGATATAAAGCACCTTACCGGCGCGGACTAAATCGTCAAACGATCGCATGACTTCTTCGGTGGGGGTAGTAAAATCCCAAGCGTGCAACCATAGCAGATCGATATAGTCCAATTGCAGGCGTTTCAAGCTAGCTTCCACTGCTTGTACCATATTTTTGCGATGGTTTCCGCCAGCATTCACTTCGCCATCGCCCGTATTGAGACTGTATTTGGTGGCCACAACCCATTTGGCGCGATCGGCGGCAATAAAGTCCCCCACATATTTTTCGCTCGTACCATTAGTATAAAGGTTAGCGGTATCGATAAAATTCCCGCCCGCCTCAGCAAAAGCATCAAATACTTTGCGACTTTCCTCATAGTCAGAACCCCAACCCCAGTCTTCTCCAAAGGTCATCGTCCCGAGACAGAGTTCCGATACGCGCAGTCCGCTTTTCCCCAATAATTTGTAACGCATTGTTGTTTTTCCTCCAAGTTGCCTAGGGCGGGCGGGATCGCCTGCCCGAAATCCTCGTTAAATCAAAATGGTATGAAAATATTATACCGATAAATTTTCCCTAGCAGAAGGTACGGCAGCATTCACCAAACCCAACAAGGGGTGTGGCTCCTTCGCCCGTTGCACTTGCTAAATTATTTAAAAATGCGCAGGGGGAACCCTGCCACAGGGTTCCCCAAGTGGAGTTGAGCTGAGCGATAAAGAGATTTACCTGACCCGGAGTTACGCAAAAAGCGCCTACTTCCGTTGCTTGACCCAAATGGGGCGCTTTTTGCGCAGTCCGGGCCGGGCATCCCTGGTTTCGCTTGGGCTTGTGTTACGTTGACAAGCCCCCATGAACCAACATTCTAAATTAAATATAGCTAATTATTCTTTATTTGTCAAGGGTAATGGTAATTTTTTTTGCCCGACCATGGGATATTTATTTGATCTTCATATCCGGCGCATCCAAGCTTTGGGGGAGTCCTAAAAATAAGGCATCTGTTGATGTTGTTCTCTCCGGTCCGGAGTTGGACCCGTTAGCTCAAATCCCCCCGTTCCCCCCGTCCGGGCGTCCGGCGTTGCCTTCCGAGAGGACAACTAACTGATATATGGCATTATTTGTCCCAGAAATTCTGAGTACAAGGGTATCCGACAGCTGGGAGGGCCGATAAACGATCAACTTCTGCATGGGCGATCGTCCACTCGGGCCAACTCCTGGATTGTCAAAGCGATCTCTTTTACGATCATATAGCACTACTCTGGGAATTGTCAAGCCGGATAAATAAAAATTAACAAATCCGGTACGATAAAAAAACATGCTGTTAATATATCTGCCACTCATCTAGTAAAACTATGACATCCATTGGAACTTTCCCACCTTTTTGATACTTGCTAGCTCCCGATTCAAAGAGCACGGCAAGTTGCTTTCCAATCATGACAATTCCTTCAGACATGGGAGGAAGGTCGATCGCTCCCAAATAGTTCTCACCATCCAGAAACCACAAGGGTACTGTCTCCCCATTGCTCAGTGTTGCCGTTGCATGTTTTTCCTCGTTAATTGGGTTTTCATAAGCTACAATTTTACTAGGGTTTTTGCGCCCGTAAGAAATACTCAGGTAGATGCGGTCGTTGGTTACATGCATACCTTGAACTTTTTGTCTGACCGACAATACAAATTTGGGATTTCCCAATATATCCTGGGCATCGTAGGCACAGACCCAGGCATATTTTTTAACAGCTTTTCGATCTTGCACGTGATGAGATCGATCGGTTGGGTATTCCTCTTTTAAGAGGGTGTATTTTGCAAATTCACCGACAAACAGGGTATTTTCTGTTGCCGTGCAAAATGACGCTTTAGTTTCACATTTTCGCCTGGCCACAGGCAATACAGCAGCTGAAGGCGTATCAGAAACAACCGTCCCCAGTTCGTACTGAAATAATTGCCCATCAGAGGCAACCCATAAAGAATCCTTGAGAACCGCAATGCCTCCAACATGTCCACGATGCAATGCTTCCGAGGACTCTTTCAAGGCAATGCTAGAGAGCATTTTTCCCGTGGAGTTGTCTAACACCGAAAGGAATGAGGGAGGACCATGTTCAAAATAATGGGAAATAATAATCAAGTCATGGTCATCGGAATAAGTCATGCCTTGGGGAATCGCATCTTGTTGTAATCCGGGAATCACTGGTCCAATGTAGAATTTTTGCCAAACTTCCTTGAGGAGTTTTAAGTTTCGAGGTACTCCTTGTGCGATCTGATCAGGAAGTAGTGGATTGGCAGGGGGTGAATATTCCTCTCCATGAGATCTTTGTGCCCAGGAACTGCCTGCCATTACTGGGTAATAAACCTTGATTTTGATTTTCCGTCTGTTGTTTTGTCCAATGGTGATTTCATTGGCATTCTTTAGCTGCCTCGGTGGATTTGAGGGAACATTGTAAACCGTCAAACCGGAGCTGTTGTAATCTTCATCACTATACTTCTCGACGAATATTCCCAGATGTTCCCCAAGGTTTTTCTGCATATCACTCCCTTCTAGAGGAAGATTGACATCATTAGCTACTGCATACAGATGGCCAGATCTGTAGATTAGATAGAACCCAGGACCTACCTTGTTTTTCGATTGATTGTAGATATTCTTGTTATTATCTATCAGTTCCAGAATGTATGACTCTCTTTGCTCGCTAGCAAAGCAAAAAGGGGTCGTTACGGTCAAAATTGTCCTACCTAAATTATCACCAACATTCAGTGGTAACATCACGGCATTTCTTGGATAACGAGTTGACATTATGAGTAAATACAGCTCCGCTTTTCCTCTGCTCTCAGATTCCGACTCGGAGTCGTCAATAATTTCTACCGAGAAAGTCATCTGTTCTGTTTCCTCGAACTCATTGTCCTGTGTCCTGCCATGATGAATCTTCAGCAGTGATGTGACCAGTCCTGCTCCCAACAGGACTCCATTCCAGATTAACCTCCGACGCGATCGGGAAAATTGAACCATTACAGCACTCTTACCTGAAAATAGCCAGGTTCCTTTATTTTACACCAAACATCTTAATTTTGAGTTAACTTGTTAAATCAAAATGGGATCTAGCAGTTCTCAAATTCCTGTGATATGCTGTTGTGGAGATTGCTTCGGGGGGATTTGCTCATAAAGCCTAAGCTTATGGCTACGTAGCCCCCCTCGCAATGACAAACAGACCATTTTTAGTACCACATCAATTTGAGAAACGCTATAAAAAGATTATACAGATAAATTTTCCCTCCCAAAAGGTACGGCAGCATTCACCAAACCCAACAAGGGACCGGTTTGATCCTGTCCGTTCACGGCGAGATCGCTGTGACAAAGATACAGGCGATCGTCCACTCGGGCCAGCAAATCCTGCAAAATTCGCTGCAACCGCTT
>JBFRWI010000051.1:0-49516 GCA_051439505.1 Hormoscilla sp.
GAGTCGATCCTCATCCGCATCCCCCTGCCTGCTTTTTACATGGATGCGACTGATGAAGATAAATGGTTAGTTATAGATGGGCTACAACGGCTGACCGCCATTAAGCAGTTTGTCATCGATCGCGAACTTAAGCTCAAGGGACTAGAATTCCTTGTTCCCTTTGAGGGCGCAACCTACGAGCAACTACCCCGCAATTACCAGCGTCGCATTAAGGAAACTTTGCTGACCGTCTATCTTATTGAAAAAGGTACCCCTCCTGAAGTTAAGTTTACCATCTTCCGCCGAATTAACCGAGGTGGTTTACCTCTGTCGCCACAAGAACTCCGCCACGCCTTGAATCCGGGAAAGGCGCCCAAACTGTTAGCTAGACTTGCCGACTCCTTAGAATTCAAGGATGCAACAGGAATTAAAGATTGGCGGAAAAAACGCATGGTGGATCATGAGTTTGTCCTGCGCTTTCTAGCTTTCAATCTTACTCACTACAAAGATTACGATTCTAAAAGTTTAGATGTCTTTCTCAATCAAGCGATGGCCGATCTTAACCAAAAGAAAGATGGGGAAATAGAGTTACTGGAAGCAAAATTCAAGTGGGCGATGATAGCGGCATTTGAAATTTTTGATAAATATGGTTTTCGGAAACGAGAAAAAGCTAATCCTGAAAAAAGGTATTCCCTGAATAAAGCCTTATTTGAAGCTTGGTCCTTTAACCTCAGTCAGTTAGACGAGAAACAGCTGCAAATTCTCAAAGAGCGGAAGTCAGATTTAATCGATAAATTTATCGATCTGATGGAGAACGACGAAGACTTTAGGAGTTCTATCTCTCAGGGTACTAGCACAGTGAGTAAAGTTAAGTACCGCTTTAGTGCCATTGAAAATCTGATTCTCGAATTTTTGTGCTAATAGTTCGTAGTAAGCACTTTAGTGCTTCTGGATCGCAAGGACTTTAGTCCTTACTACGAACCATATACGAACCATTAATTGGACACTTCTGCCATTTCAATTACGCGACCTTCTAAATCTTTCACTAAGAAATTCAGTGGCTTGTCGCGGCGAATTTTGTGTTTAATCGCCCGCAACTGGACTCGCATCAGCACTTGCTCGAGACAATCGTGGTCAAAACAGACATGACGCTGGCGATTTTTGGAGCCCAAACTTGCCCCAGAAATTACGTGTAACTGGGTATTTTTTTTCAGATTATACCACAAACCATCAGGACGGTCCATTGAGGTAGCAGCCGTGCTGCTAGATGATAAGTATAGAGGATCGATCCCCGTTGCACCTAAAGTTTGCTCGTAGTTGTAATAGTAGTGTAGGGGGACGTCTGCTACTGGTAAATCTAATAATTGTTCGTAGAACTGTCGTGCTATTTCCAGATCGGAGACCATAATCGTATGTACTTTCGGCGCACTGCTGAGGAACATCCACATGGCACCTGCATAGGCCATCAGCAGCATTACCATGATTCCCTGAGTAGAAAACAGGCTATCCAGAGGTAGTAAAGGAAAGAATGAACCTACTGGCAATTCGGGTGGAAATATGTTCCTCATAACACTAGCTGCTAAAACCATGTACTTAAAAGTTAGACAAAGAACCGTTATTTACCGCTTGAGTCGCTGTTATCAAAGCGGACGACTAGCGCTATAGTAATTTTAACAATTCACACCGATTATGTGCGCTATGTCAGTTGACCAGCAGTGGCTAGCTTTAGCGATCGGGAATTCGCGGCTGCACTGGGCAATATTTGTCGGTGCCACCCTGAAAGCAACCTGGGAACTCGACCATCTGCCAGTCGATCGGGAGACGGCAATAATTCAGCAATGGGTTGCTGGTGACTGGCCGGAGGCGATTTTTCCACCCAGCTTGGTTCCTTCTTGGCTCACTTCTATTTCCCACTCTCGCCCCATACCTCTTTATCTGGCTTCCGTTGTTCCCAGGAAAACCCGACTCTGGCAAGCTTATCCGCACGCCCGGGCGATCGCTCTCGAACAATTGCCCTTAAAAGGACTATATCCTACCCTGGGTATCGATCGCGCCTTAGCTGTCTTGGGTGCGGGAACCGAGTTGGGGTGGCCCGTTCTGGTAATTGATGCTGGTACTGCTCTGACTTTCACCGCTGCTGATGCCCATCGCCAGTTAGTGGGAGGGGCCATTCTGCCCGGGTTGAGATTGCAATTACAGTCTTTGGCTGCCAACACCGCGTCACTACCGGTTGTGAATGCTCGGCCCTCTCTACCTACACGTTGGGCCAAGAGTACAGCCGATGCTATTTCCAGCGGCATTGTCTACACCCTCTTAGCTGGCATGGTTGATTTTATCGCTGATTGGTGCCGGCAGTTTCCCGAGACCGCCATCGCTCTGACTGGGGGCGATCGCGCCACTTTGCTCTCCTATCTTTCTGCTTATGCACCGGCAATAGCAGCCAAGGTCATTTGCGATCCTCACTTAATCTTCTGGGGCATGCGCTCTATTGTTAATTGATAAATCTCTGCTAAGCGACAGTAGTCTGACCGTTCAAGTAGTCTTCTAATTGCCGGTTATTATCGTGAGAGAGTTTACCTTCAGGTAGAGATGTCAGCTCAAAAGCCCGAACCTCACTAATTTCCTTAGTATCCCGAACCTGCATTTTTCCGGTCACTTCCGCTTCTACCGTTATACAAATAGAATGAATTCTGGGGTCGCGGTCTGGTGCTGAATAAACTCCCAGCAACCGGCTAATTTTCACAACTTCTAGGCCCGTTTCCTCGGCCAACTCTCGCCGTACTGTCGTGGGAATATCCTCTCCCCAGTCTACCAAGCCTCCAGGCAGTCCCCACAGACCATTGTCACGACGTCGCACCAGCACTATCCGACCATCAGCCAATCTGGGGATGATGGTAGTACCGGTTACCGGGTGACGGAAGATCACACCCAAGACTGTTTGTACGAACTGCCATAACCGACCCATAAGTGATTTGTTAGTTGTGAGAGGCAATCAAGCTGGAAAAAATCGCCAAATATTTTCAATCTTAGCATGAATCGCCCCCACAGTAGGTCGAAACTTGAGTTATACTAAGAAAATTACCCATTACCCACATGCCGATTTTTCGGACCGTCCGCGGGCCGATCGGGCAGGATGCACTAGCAACAGCATGATCCCACCCGATAACCAGGCATTATTTTTGTTGTTAAGTTAGAGGTGAAAATGGCCAAGCGCCGCAACCCCAAGAAAGAAAAGGCGCAGCGTAATCTAGCATACGCCCGCAAATTTCGCAAACGGAAACAGACAGGTCGCTTCTCCAGACGACGGTATGACAGGCAACCGACAGCAGAGGAAGACGATATGGAAAAGGACTCCTCTTCCTCTGTAGCCAGCACCTAAAGCACGGGATCTAACCTCCCGATCCTGTGGCTAAACGATCGCGCCCTGCTTGAATGGCTTTCCTGACCTGGGAGAGGCCAGTACCGCCGTAACTGTTACGGGCAGCCACGACTTGCCGGGGGGCGATCGCCTGATAAATATCCGACTCAAAGGCCGGATGGAGGGCTTTCCATTCCTCTAAGCTTAAATCCTTTAGCAGTTTGCCAGCAGCAAGGCTAGTTTTCACAACTGTACCTACGAGGTTGTAAGCTTCCCGGAACGGAACGCCCCGCGCGGCCAAATAGTCAGCTACATCTGTGGCGTTAGAGAAGTCTGATGCCACAGCTTGTTCTAGGCGTGAGGTCCGAAATTCTATCCCCTCCTTGAGCAAGATCGTCATGGCTTGCAGACAGGCTTTAACAGTTTTCACGCTGTCAAATAAGGCTTCCTTATCTTCTTGCAGGTCTTTGTTGTACGCCAAAGGCAGTCCCTTCATCAACACTAGCAGGGCCTGGAGATGACCAAAAACCCGACCTGTCTTACCCCGCACCAGTTCGGGTACGTCGGGGTTTTTCTTTTGGGGCATAATGCTGGAGCCGGTAGCACAGCTGTCAGAAAGGGTGACAAAGCCAAATTCCTGTGAGGCCCAGAGAATAATTTCCTCTGATAGACGACTCAGGTGGACCATGATCAAGCTGGCGCTACAACAGAATTCGATCGCAAAGTCCCGATCGCTCACTCCATCCAAGCTGTTACCATAGGCACTGGCAAACCCCAATTCCGAGGCTGTATATTGGCGGTCAATGGGAAAGGTCGTCCCCGCTAGGGCCCCACAACCGAGGGGAGAAATATTTACCCGCTTCCAGACATCACCCAAGCGTTCCCAGTCTCGTTGGGCCATTTCAAAATAAGCCATCAGGTGATGTGCCAAGCTCAAAGGTTGGGCGCGTTGTAGGTGAGTGTAGCCTGGAATTAAAGTTTCCACATGGACTTCCGCCAGGTCTAGCAATACCTCCTGAAACTGGCGCAGCTGAGTTCTAAGAAGCTCTATTTGATCCCGCAGATATAGCCGGGTGTCAGTTCCTACCTGATCGTTGCGCGATCGGGCAGTATGCAGCTTTTTGCCCACATCACCTGCTATTTCTGTCAGTCGCCTTTCTACGGCCAAATGGACATCCTCGGCATCAATTCCCGGTTGGAATTTTCCTTGCCTGTATTCCGATCTAATTTGCTCCAGTCCCGCTACTAATTGTTCCCTTTCTTCTGCTGAGATTATCCCCGTACTGGCCAGCATTTTGGCATGAGCCACCGAACCATTGAGGTCATATTCTATCAGCTCTATGTCAAAACCTATGCTAGCATTAAATTGCTCGATCGCCGGGTGCAGCGCCTTATCAAACCGCTGACTCCAAGTCTTTTCTTCTGGTTGCTGTGGTAATTGATTATTCAAATTTACAACTAACCTCCATAGGTGGTAAACTTCCGCACTAGATATCCGAGAATGATGCCGAGGATAAAGGCATATACCTGCCCACTTTCAATAAAGTTGTTAAAAGCCTCTTTAACATTCTCCACCAAGTCAGCATCAGTTTGCTGAGCTAAGACTATTTGTCGCAAGTATAAATGCTGTCCTGAATCACTTCCCTTGATAAATTTATTAACTTCCATTGCCACTCCTCCTGTTGATTATTCACTATTATTAATTCGCATTACCACCAGAGTCATATCATCTGAATTGTCATTGCCCGGACCGATAAAATCATATACCCTATCGAACAGATAATTCAAAATAGTTTCTGGGTCTCTATATTCCTGGCAAGCCGCCTGGAAAGCCGCGATCAAATTATCCTCATCGAAGCGATCGCCCTTTTGGTTAGGCGCATCGGTAAAACCATCGGTGTAATAAATAATCGTGTCACCCGGTTCCAGACGAGTTTGAGCATCCTCATATTCAGAATCCACATCCAGACCGATCAGCATTCCCATTGTATCCAGGCGTTGAATGGTTTTAGTTGCCGCTTGCCACAATAAAGGGGGATTGTGGGCAGCGTTGCTGTAGGACAGGATCCGAGTTTGGGGGTTATACTCCGAATAGAACAAGGTCACAAATCGATTAGATTTTTCCAAATCGGCGTACATGGCATGGTTCAGGTGCTTGAGAATCTGTTCTGGTGAGTGGCCATTCAGGACTTCTGCTCGCAGCATCCCCCGCAGCATAGTCATAATCAAACCTGCGGGAACCCCTTTACCCATCACATCTGCGATGGTCACGCTCCAACAGCCCGATTCATTATCCCCACAACATGCCGGTCGTAGAGGATCGTGGCTGACGGGAATGAAATCATAGTAATCCCCTCCGACGCGGTTAGCCGTCTGGCAGCGAGCCGCCAGTTCTACTCCTTGAATTTTAGGACATTCGTGAGGCAGCAGTTGCAACTGAATTTCCGCACCAATTTCTAACTCCCGCGAGAGCCGTTCTTTTTTGCGCAGTTCGGCTGAGAGTTCGTCATTTTCAATTGCCACCGCCGTTTGGTCTGCCACCAACCGGACTAACTTCTGGCGGGTCTCCGTCCAGCTGTATTCCTGGTTCCCGCTCAAGATGTACAGACGTCCCCTTTCCGTTTTCTTGGCCAGAATTGCCGTGCCAAACAGCTGTGTATGGGGTCCTAAGTAATGTCTCAGTTCCCGATCGAGGACTGCTGATATCTGCGTCGGCTCGACCGGTTCCCCTCCATTGGGAGGTATGAGTTGACGATTGACCGTTTCCAGGGCTTTGCGGATATCCTGACATTGAACAGTATGGTGGCAATGCATTTGATCTAGCTTCAACTGACCGTTAGGCTTAAACAGCACCAATGCACCACCATCGGCATCCGTCACCCGAGATGCGATCAGAGGGATCAATTCCAGAAACTGATTCAGGTTATTGAAGCTGCGCAGGGCAAACCCTAGAGAAATCAACAAGTCTTGGGTTTTATTCTGTTCGCGGCGCAACCGGGCCACCAGTTCCTTGAGGGCAACAACTGGGTTTTTTTCTGGTGAGGCAATGTCATTGGTGCCGCAGTGCAGATCGCTCGCACCAGTGTGAGAGTTCTGTTGGTCCGGCTGATATGGAATGGGCAGAGTATTCATCAGACAGCGGTATACATAGGTTTAAGCTTGGGTTTGATAGTAGTAAACCCAGGTTTTTGTCTTGGGAATATGGGGTGAATTTCCGGCAATACAGCATAGCATCATTTCCTTTAACTTGACTCTCAGAAATTATTTCGACGGTCATGGCTGTTGGCAGACAGGAGTTGGTGCTTCTGCTATTGGTGGGAATTTTAGCGAATTCTGAGATGATAACGGTATATATTTCTACCAGAACTGTCTGCTTGACAGAAACGCTCATCTCTGTCAAGCAGATACTGTGGGGTGTGGTCAAAACCCGCCATTGAGTGCATGGGATCTCCGGTGCAGTTCGACTTGCGCAAGTCGAACTTCAAGTCGCCGTCGCCCCCCTGGGATGTCACGCGCGTTGGCCCGAATCGCGGACTTTGAGCCTCATTTGCTCGACTGCGAGCAATGCCATAATTTTGAATGAGAGAATTTTGAATGGGATGATGTAATACTGTTGGTTGTGGTATGTTTCTACAATCAACATCAGCCGCCGATCAATGCTTCGACAAACTCATAGCTGGAAAATGGACGCAAATCTTCTATCCCTTCTCCAGCGCCAATAAAGCGAATCGGTAAACCTAATTGTGCTGCTACGGCCAGGGCCACGCCGCCTTTAGCAGTTCCATCCAGCTTCGTTAACACTACACCCGACAGGGACGCCACTTCACAGAATACTTCAGCTTGCCGCAAACCATTTTGACCCAGGGTAGCATCTAAAACTAGCAATGATTCTACCCGGGCGTCGGGGGCTTGTTTATCGATAATGCGGCGAATTTTCCTCAGTTCTTCCATTAGATTTTGCTTGTTTTGCAATCGTCCGGCTGTATCTATCAGCAGCAGTTCCGTATTCCGGGCGATCGCCGCCGATATCGCATCGAACACCACAGCCGCCGGGTCAGTATTTTTGCCCTGATTAGCAATTACCTCAGTGCCACTGCGGGTGCCCCAAACCTTTATTTGTTCTACTGCTGCTGCCCGGAAAGTATCGGCAGCGCCAATTAAGCAGCGATAATCGGACTTTTGAGCTAAGTGAGCTATCTTACCAATCGTAGTGGTTTTACCGACACCATTGACCCCAGTCATTAGCCAGATATTCAGAGTATCTTTTTGGGGAGCGAAGTTTTTATCATATCCCTTACCACCGGGATTGTCAAGGATATCTCGCATCACTTGCTTGAGGTAGGCGATCGCCGCCTCTGGTGGTAGCGTCTCCTCTCTCACTTTAACTTGAAGCCTGTCAATAATCCTGTCGCATACCTGCACCCCCACATCAGCAGACAGCAGTAGGGCCTCAATTTCCATCACCGCATCTTGATTCAGCGGTCCTTGACCGACAATTCCCTTCAGTTGGTTGATCAAACCCCGACGGCTTTTACCTAAACCTTGCCGCAGTCGTTTCAGCCAGGTTATTTCCTCGACAGAAACTTCATCTGGACGTCGTCCTTGGGCTTTTAAGACTTCCGCCGACCACAAAAAGCCTTCATCAAAGGCAATTTCTCCGGAATTTTCATCTGTCCCCTCAGATGAGCCCGGTTCCGGTTCCGGTTCTGGTTCTGGTTCTGCGATCGCCCGTTCCTTAAGTTCTTCTAGTCGCCCAAGACGTTCTGACTTAGCCCTTTCTAGGAAAGATTTGGGCTTCTTACTCTCAGAAGCTATCTCTCTGGGCCCTTCCAATGGCGTAGCTACCGCAGCAGGACTTGATGGTTCGGACGACGTTGCTGATGCTGATGAATCTATCTTCGCTTGCTGAATATTTTCATATGCTGCCTTCGCCCAATTCAAGTTATCTTCTGCGGCTTCTGAATTCCCGTCTGAACTAGATATTGCCAACTCTGATGCTGGCGATGAAGTCATTTTTTCTCCCGTTTCTTCAACCTCTGGCTGTTCTACCTTTTTCGATTCTGAAGATTCCTCAGACCCCTTAACTTGGCGGCGAAACCAATTAAATACCATTGCCTTTTCCTTTGTCAGTTGTCAGTTGTCAGCGTTAAATTTTCACTTCTTGTTTGACTCTGTTCTTTGGCGAGCAGATTTAGCACCCGACGCAGTACACCATTGATAAATTTGTACTCTTCTTCATTTCCATAGCGTTTAGCTAACTCTACTGCCTCATTAATTGCCACCCTTTCATCTACACCTATATACCAAATTTCCACCACTGCCATTCGCAGAATATCCCGGTCAATTTTTGCCAGGCGGTCTAGTTGCCAATTCACCAAAGCTTTAGAGATGATGCTATCCACCTCAGTTCTATTTCCCTTCACCAGACAGATTATCTCTAGGGCGTAGTCTTGCACTTCTTTGATATTGCTAGACTGATAAATTATTTCGGGAAAATCTATTGTACTACCCAGACGGTTGATCGCCGTGCTGGTTAGCGCTATTGCTTCTTTTACCATTGCTTTCGCACTGGCCAGATTTGGGGCGATCGTTTCACTGTCTATCAGGCGATCGCTCCCCCTTTGGAGTTCCGCCGCCGCCATTTCTAGTGCTGACGATGTTTCATTTGCCAGAGTCCGCACAGCTGCTAACATCAGCTCCTGCAACTGTTTTGCTGAGAGTTTTTCTATCTCCCTTGGCATTTGGGACAGGCTCAGAAGAGCCAGTTCACGAGCTATTTTGCGAGGTTGCATGGCCTATTCCCCCTAATAATATCTTCATTGTCTCATACAAATAAACTGCTTTTATCGGATAACAATCAACCTGGTTTGTCCGAAATCAATTGCTATTCACTATTAATCATCTACCGCTATAGTTCCTTTTTTCTCGCTGTAATTGCTGGCTGGTTTTCTAGCAGCGCCGGTTCTCTTTGGCGCTCTTTTTTGCCTAGTTCTGGCAAGGGTACCGAACTATCGGGGCTAACTATACCACCAGATATTAACACCTTAAAGGCATCTTCAATGCTAATTGATAACGAAATCGTCTCGTCTTCTGGGACGATCGCATACCAGCCCGTAGTCGGGTTAGGGGTAGTAGGAACAAAAAGCGAGAGCATCTTCTGGGAGAATTGCGATTTGATGTCGCCACTAATTGTACCGGTAACAAAGGCGATCGCCCACATGCCCGGGCGAGGGTATTCTACCAGCACCACGCCGCGAAACTTTTCCTTGGAATCCTTCAGCAGGGTTTCCAGCAGCTGTTTGAGAGTTTTGTAAACCGAACCCGCCAAGGGGATTCCCTGCAAAATGCGCTCTCCTAAATCTAGCAGCCATCGGCCCACAATATTGCGTGCCATCAAGCCAATCAGCAAAATCCCGAGTAGGGGAACAGCCAGCCCCACCAGTAAGTTTAACAAATTTACCAGGATGGGATGGAGATTGTCAAAGGGATTAAGCTGCTTGGGAAGAAGAGTGAGAAAATTTATTACCCAAGTGGCGATCGTAATCGTCAGCCAGATTGTCGTAGCTAGGGGGATCACCACCAGCAGACCAGCAATCAGATCGTTTTTTAAGTTCTGCTTGAGATTTTTGAGCACAAGTACTTTTATTCTTCCGATAAATGCGTTTTTTGGTGTTGTCACGACAGCTTGGGAGCATCACCGGGTGACTAGGGGATCTCAGCTTCGGTGGGGATCGGTGTCCCGCCTCGTGACCATCCCAGGTTATCAAATATCTTAAGACAATTGCGATCGCCACACCATACATCCGTGACTTTAAACATGGAAATCGAAAGCTTCATCAGATATCTGACATATTTTGACTATCCATGTTCAACGTCAACAACTGACAGCTGACCGCTAACAACCGATCGCTGACCAGTCAATCGGGTACACTGCTGAGAGCGCAAAAAGACAAGGAGGACAAGGAGGACAAGGAGGACTTCCGTTGCGGTTGGGTGGGTGAAGTCGGTGAAATCAAAGAATTCTCAAGCCCGCAATTAGCAATTAGCAATTAGCAATTAGCAATTAGCAATTAGCAATTAGCAATTAGCAATTAGCAATTAGCGAAGATTGTTGGCTTATTGCAAAAGTGCAGTGTACCCAGTCAATCTCTGTCTAATTTGGGAGGTGGCATGTGCTTCATCTCCCACACTTTGAGGACGATGAGATATTCGTAGAAGGCTTGCAAAGTACACCAGGCCAGACCTGGAGACCCATCCAGCCAGCCTCCTAGTATAAAATACATATAAAAAAAGCGTATTACTGGTCTGAAGGGTAAACGTAGAGACAGGTCTTTGAGGGCGTGACGTCTGTCCACTTCCGACTTGCCAAAAAACAAGTCTCGCCAATTAATTTTGCCCACGGATATTTGGCGCAGGGTTTCGACAGCTTCATCGGTGGAGTAGCGGTTGTGCTTTTCCAGCCATCGGCTCAATCCTTTGCTACAGGTATAGTGGGGATAGGTTTCTTTGATAAAGCCAGTCGGTCCGTGACAAACTTCTCGTTCCGTATGACCGTAGTCCGTATACCAGACTTTGCCGACGCGCAGTAAACGCAGTTGGTAACGGGGATACTGGGTGCTGTGACGAATCCACCGATTCATAAATATCACCCGTTCAGCGACGTAGTAGCCCACATTGTCCGATGTTTTTGTCGCTTCCACGCATTCAGCAAACAACTCTGGTGTCATCCGTTCATCTGCTTCGAGAATATAAACCCATTCGTGTTTAGGGGGGATTTCCTTTAGCATCCAGGTCCGCTGACGTCCGTGACTTTCAAAGGCGTGCTGCACGATCTTTACTGGATAGCGCTGAGCAATCTCGATGGTGCGATCGCTACTTAATGAGTCCACCACAACTATATCATCAGATAGCAGCGCTGATTCAATACAAGCGGCAATATCAATTTCTTCATTATAGGTGAGGATATAAATCGAGAACATTCCAACTATGTGTGAATAGATTATGCTTGCTTGAGAGGCTGAAAATTTACTTACCCCTGACGATTGACCACTAACAGACATACTCCCCCTTGATTTCCTATCTCCCTCTAGCATACACTTGAGGGAGATAGGATAATTTTCTGCTTCGATTCTGCTATTAAAGCCCCGCCGCTTTCCGACGCCTTTTTCTCCCACCGCTCATGCCACCGGTTAATCCCGTCCAGCCAATCCCCAAGTAGCCGATCGCTAATAGCCCACTGCTGAACGATCGGGCTATTGACTTGACTGCTCTTTCCTGGGTCTGCTTTTCCGCTTGCATCTTGCGTTCCCGAATCTGTTTGCGAGCTTCTTTGGGTAGGTTTGTGGCTTGTCGCTGTATATATTCGTTAAGGGCGTTGGGATCTTGCTTAAAGCCTCTTAATAAATCCGCCTGTTGTGCGGGCGCTTGGGACACCACTCGCTCGAAATCCTGGGGACTATTTATCAGTTGCTCGATCTGACTTTTGAACTGATTTTGCCGCCGTTCAAGTCCAGATTCAAACTGGCTACTAGAGAGTCTGGTTTCGGCCTGACTTGCCTGCTGCTCGATCGTGCGCATGGCCTGGTTGCGGCTGCGAATTGTATCGGCAGCGTGGATCGGCGCTATCAGTAAAAATGTTACTCCCAATACTGCTGCCAGGATTACTGACCCGGTTTTTAACAGGTTTTCTACTGGACTGTCCAATCCTGATTCTGTAGCCATGCTGGATATCCAAAGACCTGCCAGCACAAAGGCCAGACCTACTAGCGGAATTACCCCCCGATCGATCACCTGGCTTGTGAAGCCCAGTCGCCACGACACCTGGGTCACATTGGGGGGAAATAGCAGAGTCAGGGCGTCCAGCGCAAATGACACTATCATGATCGTGCCCACCAGTTGCAGCGATCGGGCTGCTAGGGGCGATATGCTACTACTATTACTTGCTCTCATGATCTTTTAGTTTCCTGAGGTACTTTGAAATTGACTTTCATCTTATCATTCCCAGTTTTGATGCCATCTTATTCCTATGCAATTATTCATTCAGAGAGTGAATGGCGCCGATCTTCACAAGGGCAGATTAAACAGTAATGTCGATCGCCCTGATTTGCCTATGCCATACTTTTTCCCTTTTACTCTTTTACTTGCTCTGATACCAGCGGCGGATGCGATCGGGGGAAACTCCCAGGACATAGGCTACGATCGCCAGTTGATTGATCCAGGTTGTTTTCAGGATACCAAGTTTTTGCCAGCGGCGGCCTGATGTCATCACTGCTGCGGGGGCGATCGCGATCTTCCCCAGGCGCTGTAGACGCCGGATCGATGCTACATCCTCCATAATGGGCAAGTCAGGGAACCCACCAATATCATTAAATACGGTAGCTGGCATAAATATCCCCTGGTCCCCATAGGGGAGGCCCAAAAGACGCGATCGCCAATTGACTCCCATTTCCACCAGTCTTATACCCGCCAGGGCCCCATCAATCTGCAACCGAAATGCACCGGCTACTACCTGAGGCTTGCTCAGACAGTCCCTAACTATGCGGTCAAAACCGACGGGTAAGCGGGTATCGGCATGGAGAAATAGCAGAATTGCACCCTTGGCCACCGCTGCACCAGCGTTCATTTGACATGCTCTACCGGTAGCCGCAGAAATCACCTTCACAGAGGTGGGAGCGAACGGAATTTTCTCTACTAAATTAACTGTACCATCAACCGAACCACCATCCACCACGATCGCCTCTACATCTTTGGCCTCGCCAATAGATGCGAGAGTGGGCAAGATGTGGTCTGCTTCATTCAGTACGGGGATGATGATGGATATGATCGGGCTAGACTCCGAAGTCATAAGTAGTCGTGCATAATTATTTTTAGCTCTGATTTTTTAGTCAACAACGCTATAACCCTTGCTCTGTGGTAATTTGAAGCTTAGGACTGTCCAACTACGAACTACGAACTACGAACTACGAACTACTTAATTCGCTGGGGAGGGACGACAAATCTGAGGGACGATCGATATCGGCCAGCACTGGCAGTTGATGGTGTGAGAGGTTGAGTCTTTGGGCGATCGCCAATGTTTGTGCTAACACCCGTGATGTCCCCCAGTCGATGCCGATCAATAATTCTGGGACCATACGCCTGAGACCAATTAGATAATAGCCGCCGTCTGCTGCTGGTCCGAGCACTAAGTCTGCCGAGTCCAGCCGCTCAAATGCGTATAATAGCAATTTGCTGTCGATGCTGGGGCAATCTGTGCCAATAATCACTACTCGCACCGCGCCACTGTTGAAAGCCCGATCGAACGCCTGTGCCATCCGGTCACCCAGGTCGCCATTCCCCTGCTGGTGATAAATTAGATCGTCCCCCAGCCACTCTCTCATGAGGGCTTCTGTCGCCCCTGTAAAGTATACTTCCAGGGTTGGGTCTGGGCACGAGTTCCAACCTACCAGTGATTTTGCCTGACGAAGGGTATGTTCGGCTAGCTGGCGGTGCAGGTTAGCAGCACCCTCTTTCCCTAAAGCACCGATGAGTCTTGTTTTGGTTTTTCCTGGTTCTGGATAGCGAGTAAATATTATCAGGCTAGTAGATGATTTGCTCGACTGGCCAGTTTGGGACTTGATATCTTCCATCGCTTCACCACCCCTACATCTGCCTACTGTATCACTAGGGCCCAATATAATCCATCCGATCGGGCCATTAACCTGTTCCTGCCCGGTAAAGAGTCTGGGAACGAGGGTAAATATAACAGCAAATTCTTCCACTCACCATTGACTATTGACCATTCACCATTCCCCAACCTCAGGGCAACCCCGCACAGGTGAATGCTGCCCAGTAATTCGGTGAGGCAAAGGGCAATTCTTCTTCACAATAGTTTTTCAGACTCTCTAGGGAATCTTTACTCTTCATCCATATCTTACCATACTTATCAATTTCTTTCTGCAAACTCTCGTATTCTGGGGAACCTTCGGCACGGTATTTTTGCTGCTTCTGGGCTGACTTGCGTGCTGCGAACGCTTGTGTTGATTTCTCGTTCAGCAGGGGTTCTATTTGGGGTTTGTATTCTGCGGACAATTCCTCGCCAGTCAGGTTCCGCAGCCGAACTTGTGCTTCTCCCAAGGCTTCTGGGCGACTCTTGCCCTGCTGTCGCTGCTGATAATAGAAGATGCAAAACATCGCTGTGGCAATGTCATTTACTGCCCACAGGGTTCCGATGACGCTGCGGGCCCCCGCACACAAAAATCCTGTGGCTATGGTAATGATATCATCGGTGATTTCGGTCACGCCGAAACCAGTCTCGCAGCATGAGAGAAAGACTTCCTTTAAATCTGGCAAGCGCCAACCCGGACTCATCAGTTCCCCCAAGGTGATATTGCCATTCCCTAACTGTAGATGGGATTCCAGGGGATTGTCAAGGCGCGACTGGGCGTGGTGACTGGAGTGGAGGACATGTACTTGTTTGGCTAACTGCCGATAGTTTTCTACTGTTGCTTGGGAACCTTTTAAGCGCAGGCGATCGGGAATGCCGTGCATTTGGACAATTTGTTCGCATTCAAAGGCGGCGCAAGGCAAGTCTTCCGTGGCATCTTCTACAGTGCCGTAGCTGATGGATGCTGCTATGGGGGGGCGTCTGTGGCAAAATTCTAAGACTTGGCAACTGGGAACGGTGCGCAGGATGAATTTGTCGCTGAGATATTCTCCCAGTTGATTGATGGGTAGGGCGGCAAAGGGAATTTGGTGCAGATACAGGTGCGGTACGAGGATTAATTCTTGGATGTCACCCAGGTGCTGGGAAATTAGATCCTCCAGTTGCAGGCGCTGGGCAAGTTCGGTGATAAACCCATTCATTTGGTGGAGCCATTCTGTTCTGTTCTCGACATAGAGTTGTATCCAGTTTTCGAGGATCCACAGTTGCAAGGTTTTCCCTCCTTGTCCCGTGCAGGTATACAACTGTGGGGTTTGATTCTGGCGCAGGATAAAGATATGGGTATGGTCGTCGGTACTGTAGAAACTGACAATGGCAGCGGTGGGAGATGCTATCAACTGCTGCATGGCTGCTAAGTTAGGAGGGTTAACTTGAATCTCGCTAGCTAGCTCAAAGTCTAGCTTCCTCAGTTCTTCCCAAACCTGCTGTTTCTGGGCTTCTAACTGGGCGACATTTTCGCTGTAGGCTTCAAACGCGGCGCGTCCGAGATAACTGCTTGCGGTGAGCGTAGTAGAACCGCGATCGGTTTTTAGCATTCCCTGGTTATCATCAGACTGATGGGGAATGCGTTCTCCGTTGATTTGCTGCTGTAGCCCTTCGTACTCCTGTAATTTTTCTCGGACTTGAGCAGGAATTTCCCCCCCGCGATACAGGTCGTTACTCGCCATCAAGTCTATCAGACGCTTGGAACGGGAACGTTCGACATATTCAATGGCTTTATCCAGTTGACCGAGATTGATGCAGGCTTGCACCATGTTGTCATAAACACCGAGGGATTCTCTGAGAATTTCTTGGCGGCGTTCCTCTTTGACTGCCCAGTTGCGGCTTTGTTCTACAGCAGCGATCGCGAGTTCGTAGCCTTCAATGGCGACTTGCCAATTGCCGTTTTCAAATCCTAGATTACCTAAATTGCCACCCGTTCGCAAGCAATCGATGGGAAAGCTTTGGGGAGTGGATACTTGCAATGCGAGGCGATAAGCGGCGATCGCCTGTTCTAGATTCTCTGCCTTATCTCCTTTGATTCTGTGACGGTAGGCATTGCCCAAATTATCCTGAGTCCCTGCCCAGTTCGAGGGGAATGCTTCTTTTGTGTAAACCGACAAAGCCCGTTGGTAGGCTGCCAGGGCGTTCTCCAGATTCTCACCCTTGTCTCCTTTGATTCTGTCAGAGTAGGTTAGGCCCAAATTATTCTGAGTCGCTGCCCAGTTCGAGGGGAATGCTTCTTTTGTGTAAACCGACAAAGCCCGTTGGTGGGCTGCCAGAGCGTTCTCCAGATTCTCTGCCTTATCTCCTTTGATTCTGTTCCAGTAGGCAAGGCCCAAATTATACTGAGTAGAAGCCCAGTCCGTGGGGAATGCCTCGGAAGTGTAAACCGACAAAGCCCGTTGGAAGGCTGCCAGGGCCTTTTCCAGATTTTCGGCTTTATCTCCTTTGATTCTGTTTATGTAGGCACTGCCCAAATTATTCTGAGTCATTGCCCAGTCCGTGGGGAATGCTTCTTTTGTGTAAACCGACAAAGCCCGTTGGTAGGCTGCCAGGGCGTTCTCCAGATTCTCACCCTTGTCTCCTTTGATTCTGTTTATGTAGGCAGCGCCCAAATTATTCTGAGTGGAAGCCCATTTTGTGGGGAATGCGGATGAAGTGCGAACCGACAAAGCCCGTTGGAAGGCTGCCAGGGCCTTTTCCAGATTTTCGGCTCTGTCTCCTTTGATTCTGTTACGGTAGGCACTGCCCAAATTATTCTGAGTCAATGCCCAGTTGGTGGGGAATGCTTCTTTTGTGTAAACCGACAAAGCCCGTTGGCAGGCTGCCAGGGCCTTTTCCAGATTCTCTGCCTTATCTCCTTTGATTCTGTCTTTGTAGGCAACGCCCAAATTATTCTGAGTGGAAGCCCATTTCGTGGGGAATGCGGATGAAGTGCGAACCGACAAAGCCCGTTGGAAGGCTGCCAGGGCCTTTTCCAGATTCTCAGCTCTGTCTCCTTTGATTCTGTCAGAGTAGGCAGCGCCCAAATTATTTTGAGCCATTGCCCAGTGCGTGGGGAATGCCTCGGAAGTGAGAACCGACAAAGCCCCTTGGTAGGCTGCCAGGGCCTTTTCCAGGTTTTCGGCTTTATCTCCTTTAATTCTGTCACGGTAGGCATTGCCCAAACTATACTGAGTAGAAGCCCAGTGCGTGGGGAATGCCTCGGAAGTGAGAACCGACAAAGCCCGTTGGTAGGCTGCCAGGGCGTTTTCCAGATTTTCACCCTTGTCTCCTTTGATTCTGTTAGAGTAGACATTGCCCAAATTATACTGAGTCATTGCCCAGTCCGTGGGGAATGCTTCTTTTGTGTAAACCGACAAAGCCCGTTGGTAGGCTGCCAGGGCGTTTTCCAGATTCTCACCCTTGTCTCCTTTGATTCTGTAATAGTAGGCATTACCCAAATTATTCTGAGTCATTGCCCAGCCAGAGGGAAAATCTTCCTGGGTGTGTACTTGCAATACTTGGTGATAAGCGGAAATCTCCTGTTCTATATTCTCGGCCTTATTTCCCTTGATTCTGTAATTGTAGGCAATGCCGAGATTGTATTGCGTAGCTGCCCAATCTTGGGGAAATGCCGATTGGGTGCGGACTTCCAATGCCAGGCGATAAGCGGAGAGTGCCTGTTCTATATTCTCGGCCTTATCTCCCTTGATTCTCTCATAGTAGATAGCGCCGAGATCGTTTTGCGTCATTGCCCATTCGTAGGGGTAAGCTGACTGGGTGTATACTTGCAGCGCGAGGTGATAAGCAGATATCGCCGCTTCCAAATTCTCAGCTTTATCTCCTTTGATTCTCTTATAGTAGGCTAGCCCGAGATTAGATTGCGTCATTGCCCATTTTTCAGGGTAAGCTGACTGGGTGAAGACTTTTAAGCCTGTTACATAACCCGCGATCGCTATTTCCACGTTGCCCGAGCGGTTGCCTTGGGTAAACTTTCGCATCAACTTGCTGAAATCAACGATTACCTCAGCAATGGCGGGAGCTTTCTGTGATTGTATTTGAAGTAAAGTTTCAGCTACCCGAGTTTCCAGTATCCGTTGCCAGTTCTCATGCAGCAAGTCCAGGTTTCGTTCCAGCAGCGGGTATACTAACTCAGAACTATTATCGGCTGCAACTGCTAGAAACACCTGCATCAAGAAATTAACATAGTCTTCCAGAGCATTCTCCTGTGAGGTAATGTCCAGCATCAGTGCCAATACCCCTGCCAACCGCCGCAACTTCAAGCCATTGGGTTTTTCCTCTTCCGACCCTGCCATCTTGTCAGCTTCCCGTTCCATCACCTGCACGAAGGACTCATCTATCAGGTTTTTGTTCGCCTGCAATATCTCCAGAACCTGTCCGCTGGGGCAAGTGAGCAGGGTTTGAATCAGTTCCAAATATGCTTGCTGGCCTTGTTCGTTCATGGTATATGTCTCAATAGGGTTCACTGCTGCTTCAAGTATATGACATATTTTATGCTATTGCCTCGTCGAGCGGTTCACCTCAAACTCTGGTATCCGGCCCATTCCCACCCACAGTCCGATGGTAACCAGAGTACGGGTTCCATCTGTGGGCCAAATAGCCTCCATCAGGTGAATAGCCGGAGGTTTGCCCCTTTGCAGCACTAGGTTTTCCCAAAAGCAGCACTAGGTTATGGGGAAAAACAGCACTAGGTTTTTTGGAGTAACAGCACTAGGTTTTTTGGAAAAACAGCACTAGGTTATTTGGGACAGCGCCAGTGGCGGCCATTGCACCCGCTTTATATAGCAGAATAATTTACCCACCAGAAGAGAAGGGCGGTATGCAATTTGTCATGCTAGGACCGGCGATACCTCCGGAGGAAGAGGAGACAACAGTTGTGCAGTTCCGGTCCCGTGAAGACCCCCTACCGGGTTTCTGCCGAGATTTTCCAACTTCCATCGGTAAGTCCCCCGGTCCCGTGAAGACCTTCAAAAAGCCCACATGCATTCGCGATCGCACGAACTACCGCAAAAGAAAAGGGTTGACATGGACGCCCGATCGGGTATAGTGGAAGAGACTCATATCTTGAACCATTGTCAACCTTAGGCAGAGCCAAAGTGAACTCGTTTCCAGGCTCCGCCGTGCGTAACAAGGGTAAAACGCTTTGTAGACAAAGTAGAGAGTGGGTTTTAACCCACTTAAGCTATTAGCCGGGGGTTTTAACCCCCGGCGGTCCTGAGCTGCGTCGAAGGGCGGGCCAGGAGACATATTGACTAATCTCCAATGGTGCAAGATTTCAGGTAGAACAGACAAGAGGGCCAAGCAGGGGAGAACGCCAGTTGCAAATCAAAGAGATCATCAATAAATTGAGAGACCAGATCGAGACAGCAGGGGCAGTCGCGCCCACCGAAGCGGAGAAGTTAAAGAAGATATTCAACTGGGTTTCCAGAGAAAAGCCGGGAAAGTTGACAGCCAGGAAATACGTGCTACTATTTCTGAAGCAGCTCATCTTAGATATAGAAGCGTGGCTAAAAATCCAATCTCTGTCAGCAGCAGAGAAAAGCGAAGCCTTGAAGGGCATGTCACCAACCGAAAGATATTGGTATAGTGAATTATTGCCCCAATGGTTAAGGACCTATGACCCCAAGTTTTATAAATGGAAACGCCGCCTGATGAAGGGAGAGTACGCAGATGCGGATAGGGAGTTAATTAAAGCAATTCTAGATCAGATATCAAGTCGTCAAGGGGATGGCGTGTCCCGTTATATTGCAGATCTGTCCATGGCAACGGATATAATCGTTAGTAATAATCAATCAATACCCCTCTGTGTCCAACTGACCCAAAGTGCAGATGAATATACTCAAGAGAAGGAGGCCAACTGGGAAGAAACTCTCCGGTACTGGGGCATAGAGAGAGGACTATTCATCAGCTATAATCCAGCTATAGATGATTATCTAACTCAGGTGGTTAACATCGCCAAGTATAATAGCGACAATATTAAACCAGCCAAGTACCAAAAATTCAGAATAGAAAAGCGCAGAAAGCCAAAAAATAAATAGGAGGCAAAGAGTGACAGAAAACACCAATTCCCAAGAACGAATAGCCCAAGTATTGGAGGCGGTAGCAGCAGCGCAACAATTGCAAGCCGACTGGCTGCATTACGGCATAGACTGTATCGATCGCTATGTAGATGTAGAGGGAGAATGGTGGGAAACATCGGATGAGGAATACTCCGCAGAAGAGAGGAAAGAAGAGATGATCGAGTTTCTCTCCAGTGAGGACAAAGTAGCGGTGCGGGTACGAGAACGCCTCAAGGTTGAGTCAATGTCTCAAATAGCAGCAGCGTTGGAAACATGTCTGGGCATTTCCTCCGAACAGGAGAGAACTTATGGGGTGAAAAATATCCTCGCAGGTTCTCTGGTGGCGATCGTCCGCGAGGAAAGCGTTGCAGAGGATGAGGAAATCGAAATACTGGATTTAGCAGAAGACTTGCTGGAGAAGTTAGACGAAATTTTTGGCGTTCTCGATCCAGAAGAGTAAAGGGTGCAACGATAATGCAATGCATTTCCTGTAGCCCGCGCAGGCGGGCTTTGTTCATGTAGCCGGACCCTTTAGGGTTCGGTCTGTGGCGAGGCAAATATGCAGTACAGCCCATAGTATCCTGAAAAATATTTCTTTGAGCAAGCTTGCATTCTTGATATGTCAAAATACAAAGTATTTGTCACTCGTCGTATTCCCCAAGTGGGCCTCGATCGCCTAAGAGAGATCGCCGAATTAGACATTTGGCCGGAAACCCTGCCACCCCCTTACGAGGTGTTACAATCGAAAATACCCCAGCTCGACGGACTCTTATGCTTGCTGACCGATCGCATCGATGACTCATTAATCGAAGCCAGTGCGGATAATTTGGCTGCCGGACTCAGGGGCGATCGCTTGCCAAATTGCGTGAATCCAGAAATATATGATGCATAAGGATATACTTGCGCTTCACTCCGTTGTTGATGTCATTGCGAGGGGGGAAATCTTTCTATAAGACCCCCGTCGCAATGACATAAGGGAGGTTATTGTGAAGCAATGACCCCCGGGGAGTCAGATATGATGCATCAAAACTAAACTGGTGCAAGACCACACCCAATATATGATGCATAGTGGATATCATACATTAGGAAGAGGATGATGGATACAGATGCAAAAAACAGTAGAAGTTTTACCCGATAAGACAGAACTAATAGAAAGGGCCCTAGCAGTAGTCCTAGACAATATGCAAAGTGCCTGCCAGTCCCGAGGCTGCTGTACCATTGCCCTGGCAGGGGGCAGTACCCCCAAGCCCCTGTATGAAGCCCTGGCGGCCCAAGCATTACCCTGGGAGAAAATTCACGTATTTTGGGGCGACGAACGCTATGTGCCACCAGAACATCCAGATAGTAACGCCGGCATGGCCCGGACGGCTTGGCTCGCGATGGTAGACATACCAGCAGCTAATATCCACCCCATGCCCACCGATGGAGAGTCTCCCGAGAAAGATGCAGCCAAACATGATGGCCAGTTGCGAGAGTTTTTCGGAGTGCCAGCTGGAAAGTTCCCAGCTTTTGATGTAATTTTGCTGGGAATGGGAGATGATGGCCATACCGCATCCCTGTTTCCCCAAACGGAAGCTTTGCACGTGCGCGATCGGCTAGTGACAGTGGGCGATAAAGATGGTACTCCCAGAATCACTTTTACAGTACCGCTAATAAATCAGGCTCGCTGCGTACTATTTCTAGTAGCTGGTGCCAATAAAAAACCCGCCCTGGCCCAAATATTGGCACCGGCAGCAGATGATATGGCCTATCCAGCTAGGCTGATCCAACCCCAGGGAGAACTTTGGTGGTTGTTGGACAAGACGGCGGGTTCGGAGATTGACAATATTTGAGCTGTACAGTCGAGTTGCCCCTGGGAATTGTTAAAATCAGACTGTCCTAGGCAAGACTACTAAAAAATATGATTGTCTGCCCTAATTGCAATCACTCTAACCCTGATGGGGCTCAAGCCTGCGAAAATTGTTTCACACCTTTACCATCTATGACTGATTGTCCTTATTGTGGAGCCACGATCCAAGCGGATGCTAAATTCTGCGGTACCTGTGGCAATCAACTGCAAACAGCTGCTGCCCAAGCAGATGAAAATGAAACCACAGTGATTTCCACGAACCCTGGGGAAAATGCCATGCCTAGTTCAGAAGAAATGTCGGCACAGCAGATAGAACCGACAGTTACCACAGAACCAGTGAGGAGCGAGAAGGAAACCGAAGCAACCCAAACTAGCGGTTCGACTCCGCTCGCCACCAGTAGCCCCCCGTCAGTATCAGTAGCACAAAAGGTACCGGCAACATCCTTAAGCCAGACAGAAACTCCGGCAGTAAGTAATGCCCAAACTCAGCTACAGCAGCAAAGTGCGAGGCTGTTGCATGTCAGAACTAATCAGTCGATCGAATTACCCCAGCACTTACCGGTGATCCATGTAGGGAAGCCCAATGATAAAGTGCCGCCAGATATAGATGTGTCGGGATTTGCAGATTCAGATGTGGTTTCCCGGATTCATGCGAATCTGAGAATGGAGGGAGATGGTTACTATATTGAAGATGTGGGCAGTGCCAATGGCACTTACATCAACAATATGCCCCTCGCGGTGGGCAATAGGCACCGGTTGCGATCGGGCGATCGGATCTCTCTGGGTAAAAATGACCTGGTGACGTTCTTGTTCCAAATGTCTTAAGCTGGCCGATAGGATATACTAGAGCAGCTAGCCTTCGGTGCCGATTGGTGCCAAGAGGCTCCTGCCAATTACACACCAACTGAAAACTGCCGATGTGATTACCCTAACTCTTTTGCATCCACTTCAGGATACAGCGGTTCAAAATTGGACTTTTGAAAAAGAACCGGTGATTAGGATTGGACGATCTACCGATAATAATGTGATTCTCTACAGTGCTGTAGTGTCCCGCCACCACGTAGAGTTACGGCGTGAGGCAGATTGTCAGTGGGAATTGCGGAATATAGGCACGAATGGGACTTACCTGGATGGTAAGCGTATAAGTCAAGTGAGTGTTGTGGATGGCACGGTGATTCGTCTAGCTCGCTCGGGCCCGAAAATAAAAATCAGCATTAGTGCGAAAACGGGGGCGAAACCACAGCGGTGGCCACAAAAATGGCCGCAGCTCCAAAATGGAAATTTAACAGCCGAACCGGTAATGACACAGACAAAAGGTGCGATGAGACGGGAGGGAAAGAAGGCTCCGCCGGGGACTTCCGATTCTCTCACATGGGTGCCATTTGATGATGAGGAGTCTCAGCCATCAACTAAACCGGATCTAAATCAGCAAGATTAGGGAAAAACAGAGTCAGGAAAGCTCGCTGGGGACGCGGATGTGGTAAAATAGGTCGAGGGTTGACAGCAGGGGCGATCGCCAGCCCTGATGTGCCCAATTTAAAGTCTGCCGATTTCCAGGCAGAAAAAATAGGCGAAGGCAACCTTTAGACTATCAAAGGGCTAAATGCTATGTCGGTGATAACCTTATCCCTAATGCATCCAACAAAACGCGAGAGGATTCAAAGTTGGACTTTTGAACCGGAACAAAACTCAGTAATTACTGTTGGTCGGGCAAGAGATAATGATGTAGTGGTTCACAGTTCGGTGGTTTCCCGTAAGCATTTGGAACTGTGGCAAAATGAGACTGAGTGGGAAATTATTAATTTTGGCTCGAATGGTACCTATGTGAATAATCAAGCGATCGCCCAAGAACCAGTATTAGACGGGATGATAGTGCGCTTGGGGAGTTCGGGACCGAAAATGGAAATTCGCTTAGCTGTTTTAGACTCAAATGCTAAGATTAGAAAGGCGGGAGGAGGGGGAAAACCTGGTACGGGAACGGGAACGCTCGATCCGTCAAAAGACCGTCAGACTTTCTTGACTGGGGGACAAAAGACTCAGGTAGAAGAAGAAGATGCACCAGCAACTCAGGTAGAAATTAGATGATATTGACAGTTGCCCCCAGTAGGTAGAGATATAGAAAACAGGCGATGCCAGGGAGACCATGAGGGACTTGGGACCAGACTGAAAGGCGGGAAAGTCATGGCAACTCGCTTTTTGAAAGCAAGTGCGATCGCGTTTCACGCCACATCGGCCCAGCGGATCCGATGCCGGAGAAGAATTGGTTAGTAAAGCAATTAATAACGAGAAAATTAAGACGGTGAATGCCACCAGTAGCGGAAAAAACAGCCGATCGCTCATCAATTGAGAAGAGTTTGGTAGAAAAAAATGGCTGAGCTAAGACAAAATGTGATTACCAGAGAATGGGTGATCATTGCTACGGAAAGGGCCCAAAGACCGGATAAGTTTGCTAGAGAAAAAGAGGCGATCGGGCTGCCACCCCACGAGGTAAATTGTCCTTTTTGTCCGGGGAACGAAGAGGGGAATATGGAAACATTCCGGATCGGGGATGAGAAGGAGTGGCGGGTGCGTGTAGTTAAGAACAGATATCCAGCGCTTTCCCTAGGAATAGAAGGAGAGAGGAAGGTAAATGGTATTTATCGTTCTTTGCCAGCAGTAGGATATCACGAAGTAATTATCGAACATCCCCGTCACGACCTAACTACGGCACTGCTAAATGTTGAGGAGGTAGCTCGGATTTTGCGGGCCTATCGTCAGCGATATGTGGAGATATCCCAAGATCCGGGGATGCAAACGATTATTATCTTCAAGAATCACGGGAAAGATGCCGGAACTTCCCTAGAACATCCCCACTCGCAGCTAGCGGCTACACCCATTGTACCACACCAATTGCGAAACCGCATAGAAGAAGCAATTCGCTATTTCGATGATACGGGGGAATGTATATACTGTCGGACTCTAGAGGATGAATTAGAAGCAAAGGAGAGAATTGTTTTAGAAAGCGAGTATTTTGTGGCGTTTATGCCCTATGCGCAGCTTTCACCATTTAGTATCTGGATTTTTCCGCGCCGACATTACTCATCCTTTGATAAGATTAGCGCTCCAGAGATTGTGGATCTTGCCTATAACCTGAAAACGGTGCTGGCAAAGTTGTACTATGGCTTGAATAATCCAGATTATAATTATACAATCCGTTCTATACCAATCAAGGAGCAGGAGACAGTATATTTTCACTGGTACATATCGATTATCCCCAGGATTTCTAAAACAGCCGGGTTTGAATTGGGTAGCGGCATGTATATTAATACGGCTTCGCCAGAAGAAAGTGCCCAGTTTTTGCGGGACGTGCAGCTTCCTAATTAAGTTTGGTAGTTCGGGCTTTAACTCTTTCTAGATATGTTAGCAGACTCCCAGCATTTTTGGGCGATCGCTACGGAGCTGTCGCGCAGTTAAATTGCCTGGAGCAAAATGCTGAAACCATTACTATTAATGACTTTCCCCATTTTGAATTTTGAATTTTGAATTGTTTAAAGGTTGTCTGGGTCTGTGTTAACATAGTCAGAAAATTTGCTGATTTGTCTGATAGTATATTATAACTTAATGAGTTGCCAGAGGAGGCAAAACTGCATATTTCCTGGGATGATTTACCAGTTGGCGGAGGCGATCGCTCATCGGCTGTAAGTCTATCAGCTGTCAATTCCGGTTGATAAGAAATAAATATACACGAAGGCAATTCCCGTGGCTACTCCGACTAAACAAACGCTAATCATTGACAAAAATATTTGGTAATGTTTGAATTTATTCTCGATCATTTTTTCTTTCATTTTAGTCCATCTGATTAGGGAAAATGTCATTAAAACAATAGCTAGCAGCCATAAAATACCTTCTATCCACTCATTATTTTTCATGATTGTACTAATGACAACTGATATAATAAAAGGAGATGCTAAACCATAACAATACCCCAAAACTAAATCATTGCTGAATCGATCGAGGACGACAATAGTAGCATAGCATGTAGCTAATCCGATAATTGGTATAGTTGCTGCCCAGATATTATTCTCGCTAAATTTATAGGCAATTCCGGATGTCACACTGTAAAATAATAGGCCACAGAACATTCCGAAGATTGGCAGCTTGGTCAAAATATTATGGTCGATAAATGCAGCTAGCAAACTCATAAAACCTAAGACAAATATTAATCCCACAGCTATTAATTCCATGTTTACCTCTAGCTTGACTCGTTCAAAAGTGTTAAGGCCCGATCGCCCCCTAGTCTTCTATCATCAATTCCCAGCACATCGAGTCTAAGGTAGAAACCCAGTTGATTGACCGACAGTATACCTCATAATGATACCCTTCTAGCTACAGCCCGCGCAGGCGGGCTTTGTAAGGGTAGCCCCACCCTTCAGGGTGAGGGCGGCGGGGGGGGGAACTTAAGCGCCGACAGCTTCTTTAGCAGCGTACATGACTTCAATGGTGATTTCATCTAGGCCCCGATCGCGTGCGAATTTCTCGGTATTGCGCTTGACCTTACCGCGAACAAAACCTGGAACTTTATTTAATTCCGCCCGGGCATCTTTAGTCCAGTTTAGGTCAGAGTCAGCAGAAATGCCTTTGTGAATTACTTCCTTGGTGTCGTGACCGCCAAAGATTTCTAACAGATGGTCTTCCATCCCCAAGGTGAAGGAATTGTACACTAAATCAGTAACTTGGTTCGTGCCTTCATAACCTAGGAAGGGTTTGTATCCGATCGGGAAATTCTGGATGTGAATGGGGGCAGCAATTACGCCGCAGGGAATGTTCAAGCGCTTGCCCACGTGCCGTTCCATTTGGGTGCCGAAAATGGCCGAGGGCTCCACCCGGGCGATCGCATCACCGATTTCGCCATTATCATCGGTAATGAGCACCTCATCGCAATATTCGCTGACCTGTTCTCGGAACCACTCAGCATCATACTTGCAGTAAGTTCCGGCCCAAACCACGTGAATGCCCATTTCCCGGGCCAGAATTTTGGTCATGGCAGCAGCGTGAGTATTGTCACCGAACACTACCACTTTTTTACCGGTCAAATTCTGACAGTCAATGGAACGGGAGAACCAGGCAGCTTGGGAAACGAACCGAGTCTGATTGTCGATATACTCTTCATAATCGACATTAGCGCCTTGGGCATTGAGTACCTGTTGAATCTTGCGGAGGCAACGGGCCGTTTCCACCACGCCCATCGGCGTAATATCCACATAGGGCATACCCAACTCTTGTTCCAGATAGCGGGCCGTCATCAGGCCAATTTCCCGATAGGGGGCGAGGTTAAACCAAGCGCGAGGCAGGTTCTTCAGGTTGTGAACTGAGGCCCCTTCGGGTATTACCTCGTTCACTTCAATGCCCAAGTCGGCCATCAGGCGTTTCAGTTCGATGCAGTCATGCTGATTGTGAAAACCGAGGGTAGAAATGCCGATGATGTTGACGGAGGGTTTTTCCGTTTTGCCTGCTGGGAGTTCCCCTTTCTTCTTCGCCTTCTGGATGTAGAACTTGACTATTTGATCTAGGGTGCTGTCTGCTGCTTGCAGTTCGTTCACCCGGTAATGGTTCACATCCGCTAGCATCACGTCCCCTTTGGCATCCATCTGGGCCCGTGAGACGAAATTTTCCAGGTCTTCTTGCAGGATGCTGGAGGTGCAGGTGGGGGTAAGCACGATCAGATCGGGACTCTCCTCTTTATCTTTGCGGACGATGTTGTCTACCACCTTTTCTTGAGAACCCCGGGCCAAAACGTTGCGGTCTACGATGCTGGCGGTCACCGGCGTGTAGTCCCGCTCCCGCTCTAGCATGGAACGCATGACGTTGAAGTAGTCATCCCCGAGGGGGGCATGCATGATCGCGTGGACGTTCTTGAAGGAACTGGCTATGCGGAGGGTGCCAATGTGAGCCGGACCTGCATACATCCAGTAAGCCAATTTCATATATTCTTCTCCGTTGTCCTAGTTGAGAATGTGATTGCTGTGAACCGTACACACTGTCATTCAATAGGTAGTACGGCGGCGTGTACGGCCCACCAGTTCAAAGGGTGGGTCGTACAGTCAGACCCTACCGGTAGTTGAGAACTGCTTGATTTCCGTAAGTGATTCCCAGGCTTACGGAAATCGTGATGGCATGGTCTTAATATAAAGCCCATCGGGCGCACTGATGATGATAGCCGATCTCGCCGTCACCCTATGAGACTGCGATCGGTAGGGGTCACAGGTCCACCAAGGCCCGAAGTTGCCACCGGTCGGGAGCATCTGGGGCGATCGCCTACAAAGAGAATATCTTGGCCGATAATAGAAAAAAAGGAGGTAGCAATGCCAACGAAACAAGATTGGAACTGGTTAGCCATCAACTCTCATTATCAAACTGCCACTGCCGTGCAACAACTTTTGCAAGAAGGAAATTCAATGGAAGCTAGGGAATGTTTAGATGCTTTAATTGAAGCTATGGGTAGATCGGAAAAACGCGCAGTCAAAAGCCAGCTTATCCGGCTGATGATCCATATCGTCAAGTGAAAATCTCAACCAGAACATCGGAGTTCGAGCTGGAGTATTAGCATTCGCTCTGCTCGAAATGAGATTGAAGATATTCAAGAGGAAATGCCAAGTCTGAATAGAGATTACCTTGAATCTATCTGGGAAAAATGCTTCCAAAGGGCAGTCAAAGATGCTGAAGATGAAATGGGGATAAAAAGTCAATTAACCTCCCTTAACTGGGAGGAAGTGTTTGACGAAGAGTACAGTTTCATCAAAAATAGGTAGTGGAGATCGCATCTCGGGCAGTTTCTTCATCATGTTTGTTCATCACTTGTTAAAGCCTGTCGTTGCACTGCTAACAATTAATGCCGTAGCATTAGCACGACAGCTTAGTCTGCCAAATTTATAGCTAATGCGGCGGAAACACTTTCCCGATCGATGATTATTCTCCCCACCGTTGCCACTGATAAAAATTCTTACCTTGACTGACGGCTAAACCAATTTGCTGCTGACGAGAAAGTTCATCGTGTTCCCCCTCATTGCTGCCGATATAGTACATCCGAAAACTACCATCGTCCATGGGTACCACACAGGGAGTCCCGATCGCCTGTGCATCCCAACGACCCGAACCCTTGGGGGCATGGCTAAAAACAGCACCACTGGCTTCGGAACCTGGTTGCTTTTCCCAAGTTATGCCATCTTCAGATATAGCCAAGCCAATAGAATGATATCCACTAATATTGAGTCCTTCGTAGAACATTACATATTGACCATTGATGTTCAAGACATGGCGAGTGCCAATGCCCCGTTCGTCAAAACTACCGGGTTCTCCCGGCCCCAGGATTTGCCCGACTTTTTCCCAGCAAAAACCATCCCTTGATACAGCCAAACCAACCAAAAATTCTCTGGTAGCATTTAAAGTGTGGTAATACATTTTCCAGCCATTGCCATCGCGCAAAACCTGGGGCCAACCACAAAACAGGGCATCAAACTCTCCCGGTTGTCCACAATTAAGGAATGCACCTCGGTGGGGGCCTTCTAATCTTACCCAGTTGATGCCATCACGAGAAATGGCGCAACCCGGAAGCATCTGAAGTCCTTTAGCTTTAATCTTGCCGACCTCTATGACCTGGCGATCGCCCCCAAAATACCACATCCAATAGAGACCATCCCAGAAATTGACATTGCTAACGCCTAAATGACCTGAGTCAAACCTTTGAGGATCTGGGTGAGGTTCAAACACCGCCCCCATTGTCAGGGGCCCTTTGACTCGTTCCCACTGGACGCCGTCGGGGGAAACCGCCAGACCACAGCGACCTGTGGGCAAATTGATTTGGCGATCGAAACTGGCATCGCGCCCGTAATACCACATTTTCCAAGTGCGATCCCGACAGCGCATGACCTGAGGGGAGGAAACCCGTTCCGAGTCCCACCAACCTTCAGGGCCAGGAGTTAGCAATAAACCCGGTTGATTCATTTCGGTAGTTTGAGAATTAGACATTATTTGGCTCTTCGTGAAATAGTATGCTAAATTACCCTCATGCATAGCCTCAAACCAGGTCAGCTAGAGTAATGGTTGAGTATTGGGAAACTATTTCGTCAGGGCAAAGACCCATCCGTTCGTGCCAGATGACGATATCCTGCCAACGAATTTGTCGATGTCCGGCAAGGCGCGGTTTCCCCCCGCATAACCCGGGCGCGATCGGAGATATGTTCCTTCATTACTGATTCGATATATCTACTCCTTCCTTTGCTAATGGGCGATCGACATCTCTCCGATCCTAACACAAAAAATCTTTTGACTACAGGACGATCGCCTGAGAGCGATCGCCTATGCCAATTACAGATATTCAACCTGTCCCACCATCTCTTCAGGTTCGAGTACCTCCCAAATTAGAGTTAATCCTCCAATCATTTCTCCAATTGAACGACGTCCTGGGATACAGTAAGCAATGCCCCCATGGTTTACTCCGCTATTATGCAGCCGTAGAAAGTCATTATCCTGAGTAAAAATCACTCGATTTTGAGAGCATGCAAACGCAAGTTGCACCTCATCAGAGGCACCAATTAGTCCAGCTTCTGGGGTGGTTGTCACATCAATGCCGCACGCTACGCTTTCGCAAGCCATCAGCGACGTAATTGTTGACATTTTCATCCAAGTGGAATTCTTACGTTTGTGCCATTGAGACTTTTTAACTTGTGTTGAACTAGAGAAGGAATTGGAGTTTTAGCCTTCATTTCCAGGGCAAATGCTTCTCCCTCTTTAATCTGTTGCCGAATTTCATCCATATTGTCGAAATAATACGCCAAAGCTGCATACACGTCAGCTAGAGTAATGGTGGGGTATTGGGACACGATCTCGTCAGGACAAAGACCCATCCGTTCGTGCCAGATGACGATATCCTGCCAACGAATTTGTCGATGTCCGGCAATGCGCGGTTTGCCGCCGCATACCCCCGGCGTGATTTCGATATGTTCCTTAATTACTGATTCCATAGTTCTACTGCTTCCTTTGCTAATGACCGATCGCATCGATCCGATTCTAACTTAAAAGCAGTAATGGTGGGCGATCGCCTGCTATTTTAGTTTTAGCTAGCAGACTGCATCTCTAAAGCTTGTCGTTGCGCTGCTAACAATTGCTCGATGCCTATTTCTGCCACATCCAGCATCCCATTTAACTGCTGACGGCTAAAACTGCCCGATTCGCCAGTCCCCTGGATTTCAATCATCTCCAATTGTTCGTTCATTACCACATTGAAATCTACCTCAGCTTCCACATCTTCGGCATAGTTTAAGTCCAAAACTGGCTCGCCCTGCAACAGTCCTACCGAAACAGCAGCAATTTGGTGGCAAATGGGCGATCGGGCCAAAACACCCTGCCGTACCAATTTTGCCACAGCATCGCTCAAGGCCACAAATCCACCCGTAATCGCGGTAGTGCGCGTCCCCGCATCCGCCTGCAAAACATCCGCATCTACTGTCAAAGTAAATGAGTCCAAGGCTGTTAAATCTAAAGCAGCCCTCAAGCTGCGTCCAATCAGTCGCTGAATCTCCTGAGTACGTCCCGAAAGCTTGAGAAATTCTCTAGCTTGTCGCTGGGGCGTCGCACTGGGAAGCATGCGGTATTCAGCCGTCAGCCACCCCTTACCAGAGTCTACCAGAAACTTAGGCACCTTCTCTTCCACCGTTACCGTACAGAGAACTTTAGTATTGCCACAGCTAGCTAACACCGAACCTGCAGCAAATCGAGTAAATTCTCGCTGAAAATGAATCGGACGCAATTGCTTTAATTGACGACCATCGGGACGTTGCCAAGACATTGATTTAACCTCAAAATTATGAAGACAGTTTCGCTAAAATTTCTTGCTGAACCTGGTCCGGCATCTGGTCGCCGTTAATCTTCAACAGCCGCTGACGCCAGTCATAATACTCCATCATCGGCATCGTGCGATCGTAGAATAATTGGATGCGACGCTGTATCACCTCCGAGCGATCGTCCGCACGCGATCGGCCCAAGCAGCGTTCGATCGTCACCGCTTCGGGCACGTCTAGCCAAATGGCCCAATTGAGCTGTTGCTGCAACTTCTCTAACAAGAAATCTAACTCCTCCGCCTGAAAAGCCGTGCGGGGATAGCCCTCCAACAGCCAACTGGAAGTTATGTCAGCCATCTGTAGCCGGTTGCTAATAAATTTAATCATCGTGCGATCGGGCACCAACTCCCCTTTTTCCACATAGGGTTGTGCTTGGCGTCCCAACTCCGTTTGAGCCGCGATCGCCTCCCGTAACATGTCTCCAGTCCCAATCAAAGGAATATGGAGGTCATTACATAGCCGCCTGGCCTGAGTGCCCTTGCCCGCCCCAGGCCCTCCCAGTATCACCAATCTCACGCGCCCTTGTCCTCCCTACTGCTGGTGGGCGGTGCCCACCCCACAAAGCTATTTTGCCATCAAAATTAGATTTTCTGCTATTGGCTTTTGGGCCACTGCTCGACTCCCGAGCCGATCTTGGCCCCTACCCATATCTAGTGTGAATTCTCGATTAATTTCCCCCAAAAACACTATATATTGATATATTAGTGTGGGCCGATGACAGCAGACTACTGCCCAGTGTAAGCAAGAAAGGGATTATATCAGATTTGATTTACCCTGTCAAGCATATACTTACCATCGG
Source organism: Hormoscilla sp. (assembly GCA_051439505.1). GTDB lineage: Bacteria > Cyanobacteriota > Cyanobacteriia > Cyanobacteriales > Desertifilaceae > Hormoscilla. Next base: position 32,604 of record JBFRWI010000051.1, read on the forward strand.
TCCTGTTATCGATTGGAAGTTGTTACATGGTCTCACAGTTAGAAACCCCAGCCCTCAACCTGGAACGGCCAATAATCCCGAAAGTTGAAGGACTGGTGCAAATTTTCACAGGCTCCCAGCGCAGCTTTTTCACCGGCGTCATGGCACAAGCCCTGAGAATTGCCGGTCAGGGTATGCCAGTGCTGGTGGTGCAGTTTCTCAAAGGCGGTATCGGTCAAGGTCCGGAACGTCCGGTTCAGTTAGGGCAAAACTTAGACTGGGTGCGCTGCGACTTACCTCGCTGCATTGACAGCCCCCAGATAGATGAAGTGGAAACTTCCTGCTTACAGCAGCTATGGGACTGGACTCAAGAAATCATTTTCACTGGCAAATATTCCCTGGTAGTTCTGGATGAATTAAGCTTGGCCATTAAGTTGGGTCTGATTCCAGAACCAGAGGTGTTAGCCTTGCTAGAAAAGCGTCCACCTCATATTGACATCATCTTGACTGGACCGGAAATGCCCCCAGTGCTTTTAGACGTGGCCGACCAAATCACGGAAATTCGTCGCAGTCACCGGCCCTAAGATCCTTGTCAGTTGTCTGTTTTAACTCACCGGAATGCACCTGTCGCAATAGCCCGCCGAGGGTTTTAACCCTCGTGTAAAAGCTCAAGTCCACAAAGCGTGGACTAACCGCCTTCTCCATAAGGTTTTCAGTCGGTTTTAACCGACTTTAGCTATTAGCCGGGGGTTTGAACCCCCGGCGGGCTAACAGCGAAGTGAGGGAATTACTAACCACAATTATCCCTTTTAACCGAAGTAGGATGAAGTAGGGATGAAGCTGCTCTTTTAGCAGTAGCTTCATCGAGGCAAATTTGTTTCAGGGTAACTAAGCCATCCGAAACAAAAGAATCTCTCACCAAGGCTTTTTCTCCACTGTTGAAAATACTTTCATAGAAAACTTCATGAATTCCTGCAGAAATAATTAACTTCAAGCAATAGAGGCAAGGTTCTAAGGTAACGTAAATACTGGCACCATCTGTGGAAATTCCGTGCTTGGCTGCTTGAGCGATCGCATTAGCCTCAGCATGAACGGCGCGGGAGGGCATACTTTTACTAGCATCACAGCTACTCAGTCCCGGATAGCAATAACCCTGAGCCGTACAATGAACTGAACCAGATGGGGAACCATTGTAACCCGTTGCCAGCACTTGCCGATCTTTAACTATGACCGCCCCCACGGGAAAAGCGAGACAAGTGGAACGAGTAGCTGCCAGTTTCGCCAACATCAGGAAATACTCGTCCCAGGTCGGTCTTTCTGCTTCCATATTTACGATCTTATCCTGTACCAAATAATTCATGAGAGTGGTTTATCCTGTTCGTAGACCTGTTTCCTAGACAAAGCGATCTCGGCCTTTTGCAACTCCGTGCCCAAGTACAGGGCATGTTCCACCTGCATCCCCGGACAGTCTGCGGCAATTTGCCGATAAAGTGAAAGGGCGGATCTGCCCTCATAACGGTTAACTACCTCTCCCAAACCAGGTGTCATCTGTTCTACCAGGATTTTACCCGACTGCACGGTAATGACAAAATTCCCGGTAGGATCGTGATAGTCTCGTTGCTGACATATTTTAGCATATTGGGTTTTAATCAGCCCATCGGCATTTTCAAAAGTATCGTCATATAGATGAGCGCTTTGACTTACAGTCATCAACGGTCCCATCTTCAGGTTATAATCGGAACGAGAGGCGATCGCATCTCGGATATATTGCTGCAAAGCCCGTAACCCGATCGCATTTGCCGGCCAAGCCATATACATATCATTACTGCGAATGGTGGCCGTCAAGGACAATTCCCCATTGACAACCCTGACCCAAATATGATTCAAGCAAGGGCTACCACCCTTTTCGTGGTCCTGCACGTCCCAGAGTGACATGACTGCGCTGGCCGCGTCAATTTCTCCAATTAATTTAGCAATAACCTGCTCGATTTGGTCTCGTTCAAACCAGGACCGCAAGCGTTGACCGTAAGTATATTTTACTCCTTCCCGGTAGGGAGCATCATCTAAAATTTGTGGAATGTACTCTTGGATAAAGGCCCGGTCTACAGGCAAATAATTTGGTTCGGGAAAATAGAAATCCCGGGGTTCGGACGTCACCACAGCCATCAGATCGATTAACTCTTGCCATTGACCGTCATAACCCGTAGGTCGCAAGGTTCCCGTAGTTCTAATCCTGTGAATAATCTTTACCCAAGTTTGGGCGATCGTCTGCCCTTCTATTCTATGTCCGTAACGGGGTCCAGGCAATATCTTACTCTCGATTTCAGTCAGAGTAAATTCCTGGGGCGAACCCCAAGGTGGAACTACACCCCGTTGGGAGTATAACTTAACTTGACTGACTGCCTCAGAGATTGACGATACCTCTTGCCATTCTATGGACTCTCGCAGTTGAAGTAGTATACTAGCATCAATTTCTCGATCGATGTAGCCAGGGATAGGAGAATTAATCAGCCAACAGGGGCGATTTGTATCGCTTCTGCCTTCTGTAAACCCGTTGCGGAAGAAATCCAACAAACAGATTATCCCACCAGCATTGCGATCTTCCTTAGTAGCATTTAGTGCGACTAAGAAACGCACGTGGGGATTCGCCAACCAATTCCTGATTAGCAGACTAATGCCCCTTGTCGGGCTGTACAACTGGCCAATTACAGCAAATTCAGCCACATGCAAGTGCTTGGCAACTGCTTGCTTGACAGTCCACCCCGTAACTACCGCAGTTTGTCCCGTACCGTAAATCAGTTGATTGGGTTTGTATAGTGCCTTATACTGAAATTGGGTGGTTGCAGTCATGGTTTGTCACAATTGTCCACAAGCTGCTAATATAGCATAAACTGTAGCGAGGAACAGATGAATATTCAAAAAATAACGATATCGGCAGGTGCGGCCCTGGCAGTATTGCTGCCGATCGCCGCTCCCGCAATTGGTCAGCCAGTTGAGGGCAGGGGTGGGGATGAACTGACCCAAGAGCAACTGGTGAGCCAGAGGTCTGGCAGAGAGCAAGTCGTCAGTGGCAAGATCGTAGAGATTGTCGGCGATCTGGTGAAGCTGAACCTGGACAACGGCAGGGCGGGGGTCATCTCTATGTGCTGGCAAGAAAGAGGAGCCCAGGGCATAGTAGTTGGCATGAGGATTTCTGCTACCTTGGAGGGTCGGAGTATAGTCGCTGTAAGTCGAGAAGTGATAACATCACAACGGATTGCTTCGAGCAGTCTCCTACAAAGAGTACGACAAGTCAGACGCCAGCTACAGCGGACTCAGAGAACTCCACAGCGTGGTTTCACCACACCCCCTCGGCAGCGGATCCCACAGGTTCCCCAGAGGGTTCGTCCTCAAGTGCCCGCACTGACCGTACCGCTAGCACCAGCTGCACCAGGCAGACCTGTAAGAGCACTTTGGTAATTGCCCATTGCCAATTGGAAGGGTTCGATTAATCGCAATTGAGAAACCAGGTAAGAAGCGCGCAGCCCGTTAAAAACCTGGTTTCGGCGTTGCTAGCGAATCAGGAATCACCACTGCTATCAATTTGTAATAACTTGATGCACTCTGGAGGATTTTCAAAATGGGATACAGTAGCTTTAACCTCTCTGAAATAGTAAAGAAATTTGATTTAAAAGTTAACCGAGAACAGAACTTATTTGGCTTCATTCCCGAAGTCACATACAGCGAGTATCTCCAATTTGTCTTGGATAACTACCTACCTCTAGCCATTGATATTAATACAGAGAAAGCGCGATCGGAAATGATAATCACACCTATATTGCTAGAGTTAAAACAAGAAATCAAGCATAAAATTAGTCTGTTCTCGGGTAAAAACCTGACAGTAGATACTGAACAAGGACTAAATGGTGAATGTGATTATATCATCAGTCTTTCTCCCGAACAGTTATTCATTCGGGCTCCAATTATTACCTTAGTAGAGGCGAAGAATGAAGATCTTATCGGAGGTTTGGGACAGTGTGTAGCGCAAATGTTGGCGGCACAAATATTCAACGAACGAGAAGAAAATAAAATTACTTCAGTTTATGGTGTGGTGACGACGGGAACAGCTTGGCGCTTTTTGAGATTGACCGATAGGAGGGTTGATATTGATACCCAAGAATATTATATCAGTAACGTTCCCAAAATTCTGGGAATTTTCCACAGCATAATATCCTCGGGAGAAGAGCGATAGCCTCATGGTTCGTAGTAAGGACTTTAGTCCTGGCTCTCTGTAAACACTAAAGTGTTTACTACGAACCTTTAGGTTTACTACGAACCTTTAGCTATTTAGATCTACCACAAAACTCTGCATCAGATGCAAAACCTCTGGTCTAATCTCATGTCCCATGTTAAATTCTTGATACTTGACTGCTATGCCCAGCCCTGTTAAAGTATCTCTAGTACGTTGGGCAACCTCCAGAGGAACAATTGGGTCTTGTTTACCATGCACCATTAAAATAGGTGATATAGTCCGGTCAGCTAGCTGAGGTGCCGAATGCAAAAAGCCACTCAGAGAAACCAAACCTGCCAAGGGTAAAGTTAATCCCACATCCAGCGTCATGGCCCCACCTTGAGAAAATCCCATCAAAATAGTGCTCGACAGGGGAACGCCCGTGCTATTCTCTAGAGACTGCAACCAATTTATGAGTAGCTGCTGACTTTCCGTTAAGCCCTGATAATTCTGGCTTTCCAGGTCATACCACATCTTACCCCCAGGCACTTGGGGATGGCTAAAAGGAGCATCAGCAAAGAGGAATTGGTATTCGGGCAGGTTCAGCATTGACGCTATTGGGGGCAAATCTTGCATATTGGCACCCCAACCATGTAAGCAGACCATTAACTTGCTTGGCGCTTGACCGTTGGCTGGTGGAATGGTAATAAATTGTAAAGACAAGGCTTTTTCTCCCAATAAATGTAGCTATATTTTTGACAAATTGTATTATCCTAGTGAAGGCACAATATGGATGATTCCTCTAACTATAGCGATGGCACCTCTAGCACTGCTGAGTACCTCTGATAAAACTGGACTGATTGACTTGGCCCGCGCTCTCGTGCAAGAATTTGGTTTCGATTTGATTAGCAGTGGTGGCACGGCGGCTACCCTGAAAGATGCTGGTTTACCCGTAACTAAAGTTGCTGACTACACTGGTTTTCCCGAAATTTTGGGCGGTCGGGTCAAAACTTTGCATCCTCGCATTCATGGTGGGATCCTGGCACGGCGGGATCTGGAACAGGATCGGGCTGATTTGTCAAGTCACGATATTCGCCCGATCGACTTGGTTGTCGTCAATCTCTATCCTTTTACACAGACGATCGCCCGAGATCATGTTACCTTACCAGAGGCGATCGAGCAAATCGATATTGGCGGACCGACTCTCCTGCGGGGGGCTGCGAAAAACTTCGCTCACCTGACTGTTTTGTGTAATCCTGCGGATTATAATGCCTATTTGCAGGAGTTGCGCGATCGGGGGGGAAAAACTTCTCTGGAGTTTCGTCAAGGACGGGCGTATGCGGCATTTTCCCATACAGCGGAGTACGATCGGGCGATCGCCTCCTACCTAGGGGGTCAAGCAGCAGAGACTCTACCGGAACAATTTACCCTCTCAGGACAAAAGCTGCAAGTGCTGCGCTACGGAGAGAACCCCCATCAACCGGCTGCTTGGTATGAAACTGGGACAAATAAAAGTGGTTGGGCGGCAGCGACAAAACTGCAAGGCAAGGAACTGAGTTATAACAATTTAGTAGACTTAGAAGCGGCCCGTCGTTTGATTAGTGAATTTACAGACAGCCCAGCAGCAGCTGTCCTCAAGCATACCAATCCCTGTGGCGTCGCGTCGGCCAGTACCCTGTCAGAAGCTTACGAAAAAGCCTTCGCTGCTGACTCGGTATCCGCTTTTGGTGGTATAGTAGCCTTGAATCGGGCGATCGACGCCCCCACGGCCCAGCTGATGGTCCAGACATTTTTAGAATGCGTGGTGGCCCCGGACTGCGAACCAGATGCTATGTCTATTCTCGCGACGAAACCTAAATTGCGGGTATTGACCTTGCCGACTATGCATGAGGGGGTAGATCGGACTGTTAAAGCGATCGCGGGAGGTTTTCTGGTCCAGGGGTCGGACGAGGAGGTGGAGAACCCTCAAGCGTGGCAAGTGGCGACCGAGGCCAGACCTACCCCAGAGCAGATGGATGAACTGCTGTTTGCCTGGAAAGTGGTCAAGCATGTAAAATCAAATGCGATCGTCGTTACGCGCGATCGAACTACCCTGGGCATCGGGGCAGGTCAAATGAACCGCGTCGGTGCAGTAGAGATTGCCCTGAAACAGGCAGGGGACAAGGCCCAGGGGGGGATATTGGCTAGCGATGGCTTCTTCCCTTTCGACGACTCCGTGCGTGCCGCCGCAGCTGCTGGCATTACCGCCATTATCCAGCCTGGGGGCAGCATCCGCGACAAAGATTCCATTTCCGCAGCTAATGAATTAGGATTGGTAATGGTCTTGACTGGAACGAGACATTTTTTGCATTAGGAAATATACATGGAAAGTACAACAACACCACCGCAAGGTGAATCCAGGGATGTAAAAGTGACGATTCTCCTAGCGGGAGGACATCAGTATACTCTACCGATGAAATCAGATTCACAGTTGCTGTTGAATCTATTAAAGTTGGTTGCAGCTCAATCGGACCCGCAAAACCAGAATGTTTCCAGATTGCTACAACTGCCCATCAACGGGAAACAGCAAGCCTTGTGGTTTACGAGCCAAAATTTAATTGGGATAATCACGGAACCGCCGATGTTTATGCAACCGCAGCAACAACAGCCTACTGCTGCAAGTTAAACTGTCTGGGAGGTTCGTAGTAAACGCTTTAGCGTTTTCTGGGAGGTTCGTAGTAAACGCTTTAGCGTTTTCTGGGAGGTTTGTAGTAAACGCTTTAGCGTTTTCTGGGAGGTTTGTAGTAAACGCTTTAGCGTTTTCTGGGAGGTTCGTAGTAAACGCTTTAGCGTTTTCTGGGAGGTTTGTAGTAAACGCTTTAGCGTTTTCTGGGAGGTTCGTAGTAAACGCTTTAGCGTTGGCCCCGGGGTTCGTAGTAAGTAGTCGTACAAAATTATTTTGATATTTGTGGGCAAGGGCGATCGCGCCGGGGACTTTGGGCGATCGAGCCCTATTATAGCGTTTCTCAAATTGATGTGGTACAGCTAAATCGCCAATTTGTCATTGCGAGGGGGGGGGTACGTAGCGATCGACTTATGCTTTGTGAGCGAACCCCCCCGAAGCAATCTCCCCAACAGCATATCACGGCAATTTGAGAACTGCTATAAATAAGGCTTTCAGTGATTGAAATTAAATTCTCTGAACTTGACAGTTGGTAAAAATATCAATCCGGATGCCACCTATGTACTTAAACGCAAAGGGCGTTTACAGATAAACAGGCACTACTATTGGTTCAATTTCTGCAACCGAGACAGCAATCACTTCAAAACCATTCCCGTTTTCGTCCAATACCTCTAAAACCTAGCCATCTTCTTGTCCTTCTGGTCTCGGACAATAATCCACTATAATTGCCGAAATACCCTGGGGCAAATTATCCTCAGGAATATCTCCTCTCAGTTTGACTTCTGAAAAGATTTCAAATTTCCTAGCCTCAGTCCTCATCTTGTGTTAAGTTCGTAGTGAGGACTTTAGTCCTCATTCTCCGTAGTAAGCGCTTTAGCGCTTACTACGAACCTGAAGGGTGCATCTCACTTGCACAGGGGCGAAGCATTTCGATAGTAAATCTGTCAACTGATGACACAACTTGTCGCAGAAATGCTTCGCCCCTACAGATATATTTGCAAATATGAGATGCACCCAACCTGAAGCGCTAAAGCGCTTACTACGAACGGGACTTTTCACCTATTACTTCTCAATGGGGGCATTGCGCAAGATATTATCTATTTCAATGTAAACTTGAGAGTAACCATCTGAATTTTGAGCAAAAGGAACACCAGAAGCATAACTCAATTGCAATAAGCGATCGATCAACTCATCAGCATCATCATCTTTTTTCAGAGTCCAGAGGGTGCCATGACAACGACCGCCTTCCTCTTTGGAGACACAAATAACACGTTCGTCATTGTCCCTGCCAGTGGTAATGTAATTGAGAATGCCCTGTTCCAAATATGACTGGAATTTTTCGGATACTATCTCACACCGCTTTTGCCGAGGATAGCCCGCACTGGCGAAATCATCTGATTCCCAGCGAATTAATGGTATCTTACCTCTGGCAGTTTTGACAAAGGTCGTGGGCGTACCGTCGGCAGATCGATCGCAGTAGTAGGTAGCGGTGGGCGTCGTCGAAGCAGTCGGTTGAGTAGGAGTGGGCCGACGTTGCTGGCAGGCCGTCCCCAGGGCCATTATTGCCGCTGCGGCGATCGCAGTTTTCCAGGATTTGTTTTTCATGATGGATTATATTCGGAGAAATTGATGTATAATAAAATGAAGTAAGCACAGATCTGTCTATTATAACTCATATCCCCCGTCCGTCCCTTGGAACTGGAGAAAGATGAATCAGAATAATCAGTATGTCATTGGTATAGACATTGGCACGAGCAGCACAAAAGCGGTATTATTCACCACTACGGGAAAACCAGTATACAAGCATACTGTTGAGTATCCCTTATACAAACCTACTCCCGATGCTGCCGAACAGAACCCCGAGGAAATCTTCCATGCCGCGATCGCATGCGTCCGAGAAGTGGTAGTCAAGAGTAAAATTGACCCGACGGATTTACTCTGTCTCTCCTTTAGCGCCGCCATGCATAGTTTAATTGCAGTCGATGGCGAAGGGGGGCTATTATCTCAATGTCTAACTTGGGCGGATAATCGCAGTGCCAAATGGGCAGAAAAACTCAAGCGATCGCAGGTAGCACCGGAAATCTACTTGAGAACTGGCACCCCCATTCATGCCATGTCTCCGTTAGTGAAACTGGTGTGGATGCGGAACGAATATCCGGATTTTTTTGAACTCAGCGCTAAGTTTATTTCCATTAAAGAATATGTATTTTATCACCTCTTCCAAGAGTATATCATCGATTACTCGATCGCCTCAGCCACGGGTTTACTAAACTTAAAATTACGAACCTGGGATCGGGAGGCGCTGGAAATAGCGGGCATCACCCAAGGGCAATTATCAGAATTAGTACCCACCACCCACGTGCTAGAGTCTATGAATGAAAAGCAGGCCAGGGCAATGGGCATTCCGGCAAATATACCGACGGTAATTGGCGCCAGTGATGGGGTATTGTCAAATTTAGGAGTAGGGGCGATCGCCCCCAGAACTTTGGCCATTAACATTGGCACCAGTGGGGCAGTGCGGGCCGTAGTAGACAGACCCAAAACTGACCCCAAAGGGAGGATATTTTGCTACAATCTCACGGAAAAGCATTGGGTAATCGGAGGGGCAGTAAATAACGGGGGCCTAGTATTGCGCTGGGTGCGCGATCGCCTGTGCGATGCCGAAGTAGCAACAGCAAATCAATTGGGTGCAGATCCATACGATCTGCTAACCGCGATCGCCCAAACAGCACCTCCGGGATCCGCAGGACTGATATTTCATCCCTACTTGACCGGAGAGCGATCGCCCCTATGGGATGCTAGGGCCAGAGGTTCATTTTTCGGTCTATCTCTAGACCACAGCAAAGCCCATATAATTAGAGCAGTGCTAGAAGGAATAGGATTTAACTTACAGCAGGTATTGCAAGCAGTAGAAGAATTGACAGGGACAGCAGAAAGAATCAAAGCGACAGGGGGCTTTGCCAAGTCAGAATTCTGGCGACAGATGCTAGCAGATATATGCGATCGGGAAATAATCGTACCCGAAACCTATGAGAGTGCCTGTCTGGGTGCAGCAGTATTGGGACTCTACGCACTCAAGGAAATAGCATCCTTAAATGCAGTGTCGGAAATGCTGGGGGAAAATATCCGACATCGGCCTCATGCTGCTAATGTGGAGATTTATCAACAGATGATTCCCCTGTACGCTCGCATCTTATCAAACATCAAAGGCGAATACCAAAGTATCTGGCAACTGTTCCCCAGGTAATTATTAACTGGGCTAATGGTTAATGGCTAATGGTTAATGGCTAATGGTTAATGGCTAATGGCTTCTTGAACCCAATCATTACAGGAAATGGCATCACCGGTGCTGGCGTCGGGGCGATCGCCCAGCAAGACTTCAAGGGATAAAATCTGTCATTGCGAGGGGGAAATAAAAACCGACAATTTAGGGCTCCAAGTGATGATACCCCCGTAGCGCTCCTGCGTCGCGCACTTCGTAAAAGCGCAGCGGCCCGACGCAGGAGGGCTAGCAATCTCACCGACAACGCCGTAGTGATATTCATCTCATACGGGGCGGGGGATTGCTTCGGGGGGGGGTTAACGATGATGAAAGCATAAGTTAATCGCGGAGTACCCCCCCCCCTCGCAATGACAACCTATATTCTTAACCGAGAAGTATTGGATCCGCCAGGGAAATTTCAGGGAAGAGCAAACTGTTAAAGTACAATAAAATTATAAATTTCGATCCAGGAGAGAAAGATGAATGCATAGGTTACAGGGAAAACTGCACGCTCGAAACTTACTCTTAGTTGGCCTCAGCGCGTTAATCGCGATCGGGCTGCAACCGCAGACAGCTAGTTCTAGTCCAGTGGCCAAACATGAAACTCGCAGGGAAACAAATAACACCCCAATGCTGTCCGAGAGAGCATTAACTCCACAATTACCTCCCCTGGGAGACTCTTCGAGATATCTACCACAAGAGGCCGCAATTCGTTTAGTGCTCAAGTTGAGCGAACGTCGAGTGTATGTCTATCGGGGGGACCAGATGCAAGCCAATTATCCGGTAGCCGTAGGGAAACGGGGCTGGGAAACACCCACGGGCACCTTTGCCGTGATCCAAATGGATGTCAATCCCATTTGGCAAAGTCCCTGGACAAACGAGGTTTCTACTCCAGGACCAAATAGTCCCTTAGGAGTGAGGTGGATCGGCTTCTGGACCGACGGCACCGATCACATAGGATTTCACGGCACCCCCACCCTGTCCTCGATCGGGAAAGCAGCATCCCACGGTTGCGTCCGGATGCGCAATGAGGATGTCGTGGCCTTATTCGAGCAAGTGCAGATGGGGACACCGGTAGTTGTCGAGCCCTAGGACCTAGTGGTCAGTTGTCGGTGGTGGCTATAGGTTGAGGCGGTTGGTGTCTAAATTACCACCTTCAGCTCCCCGATCGGGACAAATCCCAAGGTTCAATTTAAAAAGTGACCACTCTGCTATTTAATCAATCGGCCCGCTATTTACATTGAATATATACAGAGGACAGCACAAACAGCTCGTCCCAAACAGTCAAACCATAACATAAAGAGGGAGCGAATTATGAAATTAGTCACCACGGGCATATTTTTTGCAGGACTGGCCGCTGCTATTGGAGTGAGTATTAGCCAAACCACCGATGGCAACTGGAACATCAAAACTCCACCCATTCCGGCTATGGATATTACCATTAATACGGGAGAAAAACCTCCTACTCCAGTCGGAGAGGTAACGTCCGAAAAATTATCCGAAAAAGTCTCGGAAGAACCTGATTTTTATCAATTATTGCTCGATGCCATCCGGTCTGGCCTGTCGGGAGCCGAGGATGTCTGACCTGGTCGGGATCGCGATCGCATCTGAACCCTAGTGTCTGAAAAGCCTACAGAGCAAACAGTCAAACTATAACACAGAGAGAGAGGCAATTATGAGATTACTCACCACAGGCATATTTGTTGCAGGACTGGCCGCTGCTATTGGAGTGAGTATTAGCCAAACCACCGATGGCAGCTGGAACATCAAAACTCCACCCATTCCGGCTATGGATATTACCATTAATACGGGAGAAAAACCTCCTACTCCAGTCGGTGAGGTAACACCCATATCCGAAAAATTATCCGCATCAGAAGAACCCTCATTTTATCAATCCTTGCCCGATCGAGATGTATTTTTTGCCCCAGGAACCGACCATCAGGATGTTTCTGGTGAAGGCGCCACCCAGCGCAACTACGATCTCATCGCCTTAGAAGGCCAGCAGATTACCATTACCACCTTGTCCGGTCAGGTAAACACAGAAGTATTTACACCCGGCGGAGATTTGTTGAGTGAAAATGAACCTTTACCGATCACCGGGAAATATAAAATAAAAGTTAGGGCTGCTAGTCCTTACCGCCTCAGAATAGAAGTAAATTGACGATCTAGGACTTGTAAATGATACTCTTTAGGGTATCGCTACATGAACCAAGCAATGTCATTGCGAGCGCAGCGCGGCAACCGCCTGCGCGGGCTTGGTTTTTGCAGTCGCACCCCTATTCGCGAATACTTCAAGGGATACAAGCTGTCATTGCGAGGGGGGAAACCGAAACCGATAATTTAGGGATCTCCGCCTTTATCCCCCCCCGAAGCAATCTCACCGACGACGCAGAAGAAGTGCTATTCATTTTATACAGGGCGGGGGATTGCTTCGGGGGGGGTTAAGGAGATTTCCCATAAATTAATCCTGTTCTACCCCCCCCCTCGCAATGACATTCTCAAGCAAAACCTACGAAGTATTGACCCCTATTCGCCCCTACAGATAGATTTGCTTGCGGGAGATATGCACTCCCAGTTGAGTTTAGGCTTCCGAACTTATTTTCTGACACTGTTCCAGTCTGTGGGCGATCGCGGCCAAACTATCAGCAGCGGTAGATGTACCCACACCATAACAAGCGCGTCGCCTCCAGACTATCACCGGGAGATGTCCTTCGGGAGCATGAGCAGAAAAACTCAGTTCGTCATAATTGAGCCAGTTTTCCCGCTGGCGCCAGCCCACCCGATCGCAAAAATCCGTATAATTATTCTCCAGGCTGAATAATATTCGCCTCTGCACGTTGAAGCCGAAGCGTCCGCTGCTATACTCGGTCCAGAGTTGGTCGATCGTATGTAAGTCCCTACAAGGAAAGTTTTCGATATCTTTCAAGCGTAGCCAGCCTTCTGCTTCTCGATCGGCTACAATTAACATTACCAGCCAGGTATATTGATCGGCTTCTTGCCATCTGCCTGTGGCCAGCAACTGATCTAACTGACTGTAGTCCATGCCCACCTCAGACTGCCAGCTAGTTTGTGCGGAGGAGGGAATCAAAAATTCCAGTTTTGTTAAGATCAGGTTCAGCATGGACATCAGTTCTGCTCTTTGAGAACTTGCCAGTTCCAGTTCCTGTTTCAGTTCCTGGCGTTCGATCTCCCCCTGCTGCAAAGCTGCTTCCAACTTATTCAACCGGTTTTCCAACCTCAAGATCGCCGACTGCATAAACTCCTGCTGTGCTGAAATTTGACTGGGCGGTTGTAAGCTGGGTGGTTCGGACTCCTGCAAGGAACTGGATGTTTTGTTCTCGCGGTTTTTCCCACTAGACTTCTTGGCCTCAGCATTCTTGAGAGCCGAACTTTCTGCGTCAACATTGATAATAATGGTGCCACTGGGCAACTGGTAACCGTTGAGGGCTCCTGACTTCCACCAGCGCCAAGCTGTTCTGTATGAGACGCCCACTTCACGGGCATAATCTGCCAGTTTCACTCTTCCGTTTTTTTTAACGACTGGCTACATATTAGCCCGTTTGACTAGAAAGGCAAGTAAAGTTTTGCAAAGATTGTCTAGTTGTCAGTTGTCAGTGCTCAGTTGTCAGTGGTCAGTCGTCAGTACCATTTTTAGAGATCGTGGCTAATTCCAGTTTACAACTCCCAGAGATAGAGAATGAGCAAAGGACAGAGGATATTCTCATTCACCTGGCCTATTTGCAATACCAGCAACAAGGAGATCTCGCCTCTGGGGAAGACTTGTCCTCGGACCTCCAAGCAGCTGCTTGTCAGCTAGTCTTACGCCTCCAGCAACAAAATGCCATTGCTTCCTGTTGCCAACAGAGTCCCATTGGCAAACTCCTACCAGCTGCTCTGTACGTCCATGTTACAGCAATAGAAGCCCTCGATCCTTTGCTGCGCCTCTACGAAAGATGCGCCCGGGACATTGCCGGGGACGTACATGAGGCGACGATCGTCAAATTCCACCTGGACAAACAGAAAATATCCTATCTATTTTACCCCGACTTCGACAGGGATGCCCATCCTCTACTGGAAGCCAGTATCCAGGTTGACTTTTGTCAAGCTCAAAGCAACTACCGAGATTATCGCACTAGCAATAATCCTCCCATTCTCCACCGCAAAGATGCTTTTGTCACCCATGACTATCCCCATTATGAAGAATTTGCCCAGCTTACCCGAGAGGAAGAAGAGTTAGGACTCCTGGACAAGCGGACTGGTTTTTCCATTGGTACGCTGCAAAGTTGGCTAGACTGCTTAGACGCCCATGGTGTGGAAATCGAAAATCACCATGTTATCCAAGGATCTGATTTTGTCAGCAAAGCATTAGCGCCAAAAATAGAACGCCACAAGGCTGCTATGTTCCGCAAGGATCTTTCTCGTCCTGTCCGTTTAGCTTTGGAAGCGGAACTCTTCAGTCGGGATACGACTTTCTTTGACTATGGTTGTGGATATGGGGGCGATATTCAACGCATAGCTGAGAGGGGCTACGCCAGTGAGGGTTGGGACCCCTATTACTCCCCCGATCGCCCTTTGGTAAGTGCGGAGATTGTCAACTTAGGTTATGTTATCAATGTGATCGAATGTCAGGAGGAACGTCGATCGGCATTAATGAAAGCCTGGGAACTCACCCAGAAAGTTTTACTGGTATCGGCGCAAGTTTTGATTAATGACCGGAATGCCGGACAGGTCGCCTATGGGGATGGCATCATTACCAAGCGTAATACCTTTCAGAAATATTTCCAACAAGAAGAACTGAAAACTTATATCGATCGGATCCTGGGAGTAGATGCAGTTCCGGTGGCCTTGGGGATTTATTTCGTGTTTCGGGATGCAGCACAAGCAGATAGTTTCCGCGCCTCTCGCTTTTATTCCCGGGCCAGGACTCCTAGAGTTCGCTTACCCGATAAGCAGTTTGCAGATTATCAAACCATGCTAACTCCTTTGATGGAGTTCTTTACTCAGCGGGGACGCCTTCCGGTCAGAGGAGAACTTGCTTCGGAGTCGGAAATATTGGCAGAGTTTAGAACTTTTCGCAGCGCTTTTAAGGTAATTTTACAGGTGACAGACCCAGAAGATTGGGATGCGATCGCGGACAAGCGGCGTCAGGACTTGCTAGTTTACATTGCCCTCACGCACTTTACCGGTCGCCCCCATGCGCGAAACCTGGCCCCCCTAGTCAAATTCGACATCAAAGCATTAATGGGCAGCTACAAATCTGCTTGTTTGCTTGCGGATCAAATGCTATTTAGCATTGGCGATCTGAATTTTATCACCAAATGTTGCGAACATTCTCCTGTGGGCAAGCAGGGCCCCCATTCTTTCTCCGTGCATGTCAATTATCTGCACCAACTCGACCCCCGACTGCGACTCTACGAAGGTTGTGCCAACCGCACCATTGGACGATTAGATGGGGCGACTGTTATCAAGTTTCATACTAACATACCGAAAATATCTTATCTATTCTATCCCGACTTCGATACCGACCCTCATCCCATTTTACAGACCTGCATGCAGATCGACCTGCGGGATTTAAGCGTTAATTATAAAGACTACGATCGCGTCCGCAACCCTGCCATTCTACATCAAAAAGACCAGTTAGTAGGACCGGATTACCCAAATTATGAAAAATTCGCCCGACTCAGTCAACAGGAAGCAGACTGGGGACTTTTAGATGATTTATCTGCGATCGGGACTCGTCGGGGATGGCAGCAATGTTTAGAAGCACATTGTGCTAGGATTGATAGTTATCGTCTCTATTGGCGCAAAGATGCCGACCCTTATCGGCTGAGAGTGCTTAAAGCTGCTGTAAAAAACCGCCGGGAAAAAAGAAGAAAGGCTCAACTGACTTCGCTGTCATCCCGCAGGGGGTTCAAACCCCCTGCTAATAGCTAAAGTCGGTTGAAAACCGACTAAAAAATTTTATGTATGTTCTGTATGGTAAAATAGTCAACAGAGAAAAGAGGAAAGGTCATGTCACAATTAGATATTGCGGAAGCGAGGACTAAACTGCCCGAATTACTCGTGCATAGCCCTCAAGGGCGAAGAAGTGGGTCATCACCCAAGGCTCAGGTCCGGTTGCCAAACTGCCGCCAGTGCCAGAAAAGCCGCGCCGACAGTTTGGAAGTATGAAAGATATAATCTGGGTAGCAGATGACTTTGACGAACCGCTGACGGAAGAATTTAAGGAATATATGGAATGAGAATACTGCTGGATACCCATGCATTTATAGCAATTCTCATATTTATCAGGTACAATAGCCGGCGCTTTATTTACTACATGCTATTATTGGCTCGGGTGCTCCCTCGCAGGGGTGTGGTCACAAGCAGTTGATAGTCATTTGCCGCCCTTCGGCCCTTCGGCTCACGCTCAGGGACCACTCACGCTCAGGGACCACCGATAACTGTAGGATGTTGTTGGCGAATTACCTTCCACGAGCGATCTGCGAGAGCAGGGAGCAGGGAGCCCCCTCGCAGGAAGAGGGGAGAAAATCATTGATTCATAATGGTTTGGAGTTGCTGGGGGGCGACGCCCCCCAGTCTATTCGCCAACAGTATCCTGTAGGGGCTCCCGCTAAGGAGCGACTAATGTTGAGCAGCGGCGCAACGGTTGCAGACAGCGGCGCACCGGTTGCAGACAGCGGCGCAACGGTAGCAGACAGCGGCGCAACGGTTGCAGACAGACGCGCAACGGTGCCAGACAGGGGCGCGCGGGTCGCTTAGACCCGGCAGACGGTGACGGCGAGCCGCACAACGGTTAC
>JBFRWI010000052.1:0-7444 GCA_051439505.1 Hormoscilla sp.
GACTATAAATGACGCTCTCAATTAACCATTGACAATAGCGCTCCTGCACGCTCCGGGCCCCCTCCGCTGCGCGACTTCGTCCTCTGCAATTAGCAGACCTCATCATCCCGTCGTTGTGCAACGCCAACAATTTAAATATTAACAATTAACCATTAATAATTCAGCAGCTTCGCCCGTATCCCAAGCAAGACCGTCGAGGGCCATTTGTTCGATCGAACTCGCCAAGCGCAAAGCTTTCAGGGCCTGTTCGCCGCCGACAGAAGGTTGATTTCCCCCGCACACGCAATTGACAAAATGCTCCAACTCAGCGTGCAGCGGTTCGATATTACTGGTGTAGACCTTCTCAATCAAACCATCCTGGCGGTAAAGCACCTGACCGTATTCAGTCATGTAATCAGCAGTCGTTTGTCGGTGAATCAAAATCTCATTGTTCAGAAAATCTGCCTCCGTCAAAGAATTTTTACAATGGGCAGCAATGCGGCGAATCTTGCGATGGGTGACCTTGCTGGAGATCAGAGTAGCAACAATGCCATTCGCAAAGCCCAAAGTAGCAGTGACATAATCTAAATATCCCGACTCAGAGGCCCGACTGCCACTAGCCGTTAATTTCACTACAGGTGCAGCGGCCAACTCTAAAAGCAGATCGATGTCATGGATCATCAAGTCTAGAACCACAGACACATCGTTAGCCCGATGGGAATAGGGACTCATCCGGTAGGCTTCCAAAGCCAGCAGTTCTTCTGTCTTCAGAACCTGACTGAGTTCTTGAAAAGCTGGGTTAAAGCGTTCGATGTGACCGACTTGCAGAATGCAGTTGCAATCGGCTGCCGCATTTACCAGAGATTCCGCCTCGGCAATGCTGGCCGCGATCGGCTTTTCGATCAAGATATGCACCCCAGCTTTCAGACAACTCATGCCCACATCGTAGTGCAACCTCGTAGGAACGGCAATGCAGACCGCATCCACATGGGGCAGCAACTGGCGATAATCTGCAAAAAAACGGACACGATACTTACTAGCGATGTCTATACCCCGTTCCACATCAATGTCTGAAACCCCGATCAGTTCGACATCCTTGAGTAAACTTAAAACCCGGGTATGGTGCTGTCCCATATTCCCCACTCCAATCACCCCAACTCGGATAGGTTTGGATTGGTGTCGCGGCACCAAAGCGTTCCGATGTCTCAATGACATGATCTGTACCTTCCTGTAATTCTCCTCCACCACTCTGGTCCAGGCTGAATCCTTCCGAGATGCCTAGTCGAGGTACTGCTTTTAGCGCTCCCGAAAGCCATCGAACCTCAGACCATCCAGATAGTAGCACAGTGCTCTCCTCTTCGCATGCTCTCCTCTCCGCATGCGCGCTATTCTTCCAGGCGGGGCGAAAACGGACAACTGGGACAAGTCCGGAGCAAGAGCAACTGACATTGGCAAGGACTGTGTGCCAATTTGGCAATAGGCATGGGGATGACAACGGTAGGTCGTACACTCACGCCCGCGAGAGAGAGTGCCAGTTAAAATAGCGTCAACTGTCCTCACAGCAAGGGATAGAGCGCTACTTAGGATTGAAGCAAACGTAAAAGGAAAAAGGAGTATGAAAAAATGCTTGCCAAATTTCCCAAGCTTCCAGTCTTAGCGAGTTTATGCTTGTCCCTGCTACTGATCTCGGCCTGCGATGAGAATAGCACAGCCGATCTCCCCACTGAATCTAAGATTGTCTTCACTTCCAACCGCGACGGCAACGATGAAATTTACGTGATGAACGGCGATGGTTCCGATGTCACCAGACTGACTGATAATCAGGCGATGGATTATTTACCAGTCTGGTCCCCAGACGGAACGAAGATTGCTTTCACTTCCGAACGGGATGGCAATAGCGAAATCTACGTAATGAACGCCGATGGTTCCAGTCCCATCAGACTGACCTACAATCAGGCTAACGATATGTTCCCGGACTGGTCCCCCGACGGCAGTCAGATCGCCTTCGCCTCTAACCGCCACGGTAATTATGAAATCTACGTGATGAATGCCAATGGTTCCAATCTCATCAGAGTGACTAACAATCGGGCCATAGATGGGAGTCCAGTTTGGTCCCCCGACGGCAGACAGATTGCTTTCTATTCTAACCGCGATGGCAACCGGGAAGTCTACGTGATGAATGCCAACGGTTCCGGTCAGACTAATCTAACTGACAATCCTGAGACCGACGATGGCGTGCCCGCCTGGTTTCCCGACGGGCAGCAGATTGCTTTTATCTCTAGTAGCAATGGCAACAATGAGATCTACGTGATGAATGCGGATGGGTCCAATCAGATCAATATCACCAACAATCGCGACCAGGATGGGGTACCGGCCTGGTCGCCGGACGGGGGGTGGATTAGTTTCCACTCCGATCGTGATGGTAACTTTGAAATCTATGCTCTCGACACTGACGGTTCTGGTCTGGTTAATCTGACTGACAATCCTGCTAAGGATCTGTACCCCGATTGGCAACCCCGATCGCTCAATGCCCAGCAGTAGATTCTATCATCAACGGGAGCCATAAGCAATTCAAAATTCAAAATTCAAAATTCAAAATTGGGAAAGTCCCTGAGAACAAGGATTTCGGCGGATCGGCCGTAGCAATGTAAATGCACGACAGCTTAAAACCGAATATCCAGAAAACCCGGTTTCGCATGAGTTACCGGGTTGATTTTGCGATGGCAACTTCGCGACATTAAATTTCACCAAATCATCACGATGAGGGGTCATACCCCTCATTTAATTCTCGTTGCCAGGGTTGGGAACGAAAGTTTCAGCTAGACATCACAATAATAGCAATAACCTTTGGGAGCCAGAAAATGCGTACCAAGAAATTCCAGCCCTTTGTGTTGATGGGCTTATGCGTGCTACTGTCGATCTTGACTTGGGGTAGCTTAGATCCGGGAACTGCCCAAACCCCCATCCCCACAGAATCTCTGATTGCCTTCAGAACTTTCCGCGACGGCAATCGAGAAATCTATGTGATGAATGCGGATGGGTCCAATCTGAGAAACGTAACAAAAAATGCGGCTAATGATAACGACCCAGTCTGGTCGCCCGATGGCAGTCGCATTGCCTTCTCCTCCGATCCCGATGGCAACCGGGAAGTCTATATAATGAATGCCGATGGTTCCAATCAGACGAGACTGACTGACCTGCCAGAGGGCGCGCGTTCTCCTGCCTGGTCTCCTGATGGCAGGCGAGTTGCTTTTGTGGAGACGCGCCAGGGAAACGAACAAATCTGGGCGATCGACATTGACGGTTCCAACCTGACCAATCTGACTGGCAATGATGCGAGGAATTTTTCTCCAACCTGGTCTCCCGATCGCAGTCTGATTGCCTTCCACTCTAACCTGAACGGATCTGACACGGAAATCTATGTGATGAATGCTGACGGTTCTAATCCGATTAATCTGACCAACTCTCCAGGTTTTGATGGGGGTCCTAGTTGGTCTCCCGATGGTCAAAAGATCGCTTTCCACTCTACGCGGGATGGAGAACCGGAGATCTACGTGATGAACGCGGACGGTTCCAATCAAACCAGATTGACTAATTCTTCAGGGTTAGATCTGTTCCCGAAGTGGTCTCCTGATGGCCGTATGATGGCTTTCCACTCGGACCGCGATCGCAATTTTGAAATCTACGTGATGAATGCGGACGGGTCAAATCCGACCAATATCACTAAAAATTTCGCCTTGGATCAGTCTCCCGATTGGCAAGCAGTGGTTACTGCCAAGCAGTAGAATATTGTAGCGGTAAGGAAAATTGCACTGATGTCACGAGTAGAAGCAATCTTAAACTTTTGGTTTGGGCAGCCAGGAACCAGTGAATATGGCAAATCCCGTCAGGTTTGGTTCGCCAAAAATGCCGAGTTTGACCGGGAAATTCGCAGCCAGTTTATGTCAGACTACGAAGAAGCTGCGGCTGGGAAGCTGAACCATTGGCAAGCATCACCTCTCAGTTGTCTGGCGGCGATCGTCCTGTTAGATCAGTTTCCGAGAAATATGTTTCGGGGGACGCCGCAAGCCTTTGCTACCGATCCCCAAGCCCTAGCAGCAGCCAAACATGCTGTTGCTAATGGTTTCGATCGCGATTTACTGTCAGTGCAGCGTTGGTTTCTGTACTTGCCTTTTGAACATGCTGAAGATTTAGAATTACAGCGTCAGTCGGTGGCGCTGTTTGAGCAACTCGGGGATGACCCAGCTAATGCTGATGTTATCTCCTATGCTATCCGACATTTGCAGGTAATTGAGCGATTCGGACGCTTTCCCCACCGCAATCTGATTTTGGGCAGGGAAACAACCCCCGAGGAGGCCGTGTTTCTCCAACAACCTGGTTCATCTTTTTAGTTATCCCGCCGGGGGTTCAAACCCCCGGCTAATAGCTGAAGTCGGTTAAAAACCGACTAATAATATAATGTTCAAGTGATTATATATTAGTTCCGATCGATGCACCATAAGATAGGGTCTCGACGGCTACAGGGAGGTAGAGTTGGAGATGACCGATCGCCCCACCATCCCCACCAACGCTATCACATTTGACAATCTGACAAAAATATATTATCATGGATATATCCAGCCTATATCGATGGAGTCAAAATCATGCCATCTGAGTTACATCTTCAAGCTCAAGTGTTACCAGGAAACAAAATTGAGATTCAGCACCCTGAACTCTCCGTCGGTGAAACAGTAGAGGTATCGGTGATCTTGCCAGAAAAATATTCATCAAAACGACGTTCTGTCCTAGAGATAATAGAAAGAATACACAGTCAACGATCTTCGCAAACCAGTGCCGCCGAAATTGACAAGTATCTTGAAGAAGAGAGAAATTCATGGGACAGCTAATAATTCCATCATCTTCCCGTGTCTATATCGATACGGCAGTAGTGATTTATACCGTAGAAAACAACTCTGATTATTGGTCACTACTACAACCTCTATGGTTAAAATTTCAGACAGGGGAAATAGACATTATTAGCAGTGAACTCCTGCTGATGGAGGTGCTAGTCCGTCCCTTGAGAAATGCTGATACTTCCCTAATTGCTGACTATGAAGAACTACTTTTATCGACAGAAATGCAGTTAATCCCCATCAGCCAATCTATTCTCAGGGAAGCAGCAAGTCTCCGCGCTAGTATCCCTAACCTAAGGACACCGGATGCTATTCATGTAGCAACATCTTTCCTTGCTAATTGTACCCTGTTTCTGACCAATGATAAAAAACTTCGGAATGTGCCCAATCTCCCTATTACGATCCTTAGTGAAGTTCTAGAATCTGAATGAGAAGATATATCTCTTTGGGTACATCTCACTTTGGCTACGGCGAGGGTTTCACTCTTGTGTCCAGAAACCCGGTTTTCTGTAAAAACCGGGTTTCTTAATTTGATGATTGCAATTGAGCGGGCAGGATGCTATGCTAATAATTGATGTGACATGGTGAGTTATGGCAAGTAGAGAGAGTTTACGCCAATTGCTGCGAAATATTGATAATCGCGGCTACAAAGCTTATAAAGAAATTCAGGGACGTTACCAGTTTCCGGAGTTTACCCTGATAATTGATTGGGTGCAAGCTGACCCCTTTGCTGCCCCGAGTCACTTACTGGTCCAGTTGCCTCACGCGATCGCGGGTTTTCCCCCTCAATTATATCAGACCCGTTCGCGTAGCGTGCGCGCAGCGCAATCGCGCCAAGTGGCCCTGCGCGATCGCCTCACCCGCGAGTTCGATCTAGTGGCACGAAATATTAGCGAACGGCGCGGGACTGGCAACAGTGGTTTAATTAGCATTGCTAAGACAGGGCAAGAAGTGCTCGATCGCACGTCAGTATTAATTACCGAAAAATTTGTGGAAGCGCGATTTTTTGTGGGATTGCCGGCCAGCGGTCGCCGAATTTTGGGCTATCAAGCGGCCCAGATGCTATGCGACGATCTGCCCGAAATTGTAGACAAGGCTCTTAAATATGATAATTTGAATAGTAAGGCGATCGGGCGTCACGTGGAAACGGTGGAAGATGCTGATTGGCTGCGATCGCAGTTAACATCACGAGGACTGGTTGCTTTTGTCGCCGATGGGGCGATTTTGCCCCGGCGGAGTGGGGTAGATCCGCGCCCTCTTGCTGCCGATGTGATTCCGTTCGAGTCACCAGAGTCCCTGCGAGTTGAGTTTAATTGTCCCAATCGGGGTAAGATTACCGGAATGGGGATCCCTGTGGGCATAACTTTAATCGTGGGTGGGGGCTATCATGGCAAGTCTACCCTATTGAGAGCGATCGAACTAGGGGTTTACAATCACGTACCTGGTGATGGACGGGAGTTTGTGGTCACAAATTCGGCAGCGGTGAAAATTCGGGCTGAAGATGGACGCAGTGTGGCCGGAGTGGATATTTCGCCTTTTATTAATCATCTGCCCCAGTCCCGCCAAACAACAAATTTCTCTACTACCAATGCTAGCGGCAGTACCTCACAAGCGGCCAATATTATTGAAGCTTTGGAAGCGGGTGCTGGGGTGCTGCTGGTGGATGAGGATACGGCGGCAACTAATTTTATGATTCGCGATCGCCGCATGCAAGCCCTGATCGCTAAGGACAAAGAACCTATTACTCCCTTTATCGATAAGGTGGGTCAGTTGTCACGAGATTATGGGGGGTCAACCATTATGGTCATGGGAGGTAGTGGGGATTATTTTGATGTGGCAGATACCGCGATCGCCATGGAGAATTTTCAACCCCAGGAGGTGACGGCCCAGGCGAAGGCGATCGCCCGGGAATATGCGACGGAACGGGCGGCGGAAGGAGGTAAGTCCTTTGGCAAGATTACCGCCCGAGTGCCCTTATCGGAAAGTTTAGACCCTAGCAGAGGGAAAAAATCGGTGAAATTGAAAGTCCGAGATGTGGATGGGGTAATGTTTGGCAATGAGAATATTGATTTGTCGGGGGTAGAACAGATCGTAGAGGTAGGACAGTTGCGCGCGATCGGGTCTGCGATGGTATATGCTAAGGAGAAATATCTGGATGGAAAACATACGCTGGCCCAGATGCTAGATGGGACAATGGCAGATATTGAAAAAACTGGTTTGGATGTGCTGACGCGGTTTCCCCAAGGAGATTTAGCGGAGTTCCGCCGCTTTGAGTTAGCTGCTGCTATCAACCGCCTGCGCACTCTGGAGGTCAAGTCTTAAGCAATTCAAAATTCTTTCTTCAAAATTCAAAAAGGGCCGATCGCAATACTTCTCGGTTAATAATATGTCATTGCGATTTTTCGCGCAGCGTGGGGGGAGAACCCAACCGATATTTTAGGGCTCGCCGCCAGGATCCCCCCCGTTTGGGGGGGGGGGCCGGCCCCCCCGGGCGGGGGGGGGGCGCGGGGGGGGTGGGGGGGGGGGGGCCCGCGGCCGGGGCCGCAAAAAAGACATTATAAAAAAACCAAACC
>JBFRWI010000053.1:0-91864 GCA_051439505.1 Hormoscilla sp.
AAATGCGATCGCCCAATAACATGTATGAATGCGATCGGGTCTCAGCGCCGGGGCACGGCAATAGATATATTTTAGTTTATACCGAAAGGTTATTGATGCCGTGCCCCTACCATACTGGTCGTATTTCCAGTGGGAATGCGATCGCCTGTGGTTATGTAGGGGGTTATGTAGGGGCACGGCATCAGCAGATTATCGGTTCAAGGGAATATCTTTGTACCGCCGTGCCCCGGCTGCGATCGCTTAATTTATCCGTGTACCGATCAAATACGATCGCCTAATAACCTGTATTTTTGCTATTTTCAGTATCCTTAGCAATTTATCTGTAAATGGTGTATTTTTCAGAAATGTTCCCATAGAAGGAACAGCCGTATGATATAATCCAGATATATTCTATGTTAAGAGATCCATAATGGAAAAAGCAAAATTAAGACGATCGCTCCTAAAAACCCGCAATAATATGTCAGTGGAACACTGGCGCGAAAAAAGCGATCGCATCTGTAGCCACCTGCAATCGTCACCTTGGTTTGCGGAGGCCAGAACGGTGCTAGCTTACTTCAGCTTTCGCCAAGAACCGGACCTCAGTCCCCTGTTTACAGATAACCATACTTGGGGATTTCCTAGATGCGTTGATAAATGCCTTTCCTGGCACCCCTGGCAGCCCGGAGAACCCCTGGAAAAAAATATTTATGGCATTTTTGAACCCTCGGCTGATTCCCCCACCCTACAGCCCGATGCCGTAGATTTAATCCTCGTACCCGCGATCGCCTGTGACGAACGGGGCTATCGCTTGGGTTATGGCGGGGGTTTTTACGATCGCCTCCTGAGTGCGGACTCGGAATGGTCATCTCATGCTACCATTGGCATTATCTTCGAGGAAGCCTTTTTGCCACTGTTACCTACAGAAGAGTGGGACCGCCCCTTACAAGCTGTTTGTACGGAAAAAGGTTTGAGGGAAATAATCTCGGATGCTTGATTTGACAACAAGAGGATCCAAGACTTCTCTGTTAAGCATGGCGGCAGGTAAATTTGTCATTGCGAGGGGGGTACGTAGCGATTGACTTATGCTCAACTGAGTTAACCCCCCGAAGCAATCTCATACGGGGTGGGGATTGCTTCGGGGGTATCCTGGAGGAGATCCCTAAAATGTTGGTTTGTGTTCTCCCCCTCGCAATGACAAGTTATTAACGGAGAAGTATTGCAAGAATATCTGCCTCTATAATCCATTACCAGAAAAAGTATAAGTAGGTATTGACATGATAGATTTCAACGAGGTCAGGGCGGAGTTCCAGAGAATTTGGGGTTATGAGGATTTTCGCCCGCCCCAAGGGGAAATTATTCGCAGTCTCTTGGCACAACGGGATGCTTTGATCGTGATGCCAACCGGTGGGGGAAAGTCGATTTGCTTCCAACTCCCAGCTTTGCTACAATCGGGAGTGACTCTGGTGGTTTCTCCCCTGGTGGCCCTGATGGAAAATCAGGTTCAGGAATTACGTCAGCTACATCTGCATGGGGCTTTAATTCATAGTGAGTTGTCAACCAGAGATAAGAAAAAAACTCTGCAAGCATTGGAAAAACAACAGTTGCAGTTACTTTACCTTTCCCCAGAAACCTTGTTGAGTCCCCCGGTTTGGGAACGGTTGTCTCAACCCCATTTGAAAATTAATGGCTTGATTCTCGATGAAGCTCATTGTCTGGTACAGTGGGGGGAAACTTTTCGTCCCGCTTATCGCCGGTTGGGGGCTGTCCGTTCGGCTTTGTTAAAGTCGAAACCCCCGGGGTCGAAACTCCCGATCGCGGCTTTCACGGCGACGGCGGACCCGGAGACACAGCAGATTATTCGCCAAGTCTTACAACTGCGCAAACCCCAACCTTTCTTAGTCAATCCCTATCGCGGTAACTTAAACTTAAAAGTGCAAATTGTCTGGACTCCCCGGGGACGCCGCCAACAGTTGTTAAAGTTTATCCAAGCGAGACGGAAACAATCTGGTTTAGTCTATGTGAGAACTAGGCGAGATAGCGAGGAACTGGCTGGATGGCTGAGGGAAAGTCACTTGCAAACATCTGCTTACCATGCAGGATTGAGTCCCGAGGAACGCCGTACTATTGAAAAGGATTGGCAGAGTGATAAGATTCAGTTTGTTGTCTGTACTTGCGCCTTTGGCATGGGGATAAATAAGCCCGATGTCCGCTGGGTGATTCATTTCCACTCCCCTCTGCTATTATCAGAATATGTCCAAGAAATGGGACGTGGTGGCAGAGATGGTAAACCCGCTGAAGCCCTCATCCTGATTAGCGAACCGACGGGATTGTTAGACCCGGCAGATAAGCAACGACGGCAGTTTTTTACGGAGAAAATGCGCCAGCAATATCAAAAGGCTCAACAATTGGCTAAAAATCTCCCCGTTAAGGGCAATGTTGATTCTGTGAAAGCTGAATTTAAAGATGGCCCGATCGCCCTTTCTCTTCTCCACAGCAGCGGACAGCTAAAATGGCTCGATCCTTTCCATTATAAGATCGATCGCGCGGTAAAAGGGCAGCCATCGGACCAATCCCGGGCCGCCCTCCTAATGGAAAAGTATCTGACAACCCGTGATTGTCGCTGGAAGTTTTTATTAACGGCCTTCGGCTTTACTCCTGCTGCTAATTATCGCTGCGGTCACTGCGATAACTGTAGCAAAACCAAATCTTAACCTCCAGCAAATCTAGAAATAACCCGTTCTTTAGCTGTCAGATCTAAAATGGTAGCCGAGTTTTTAACCCGGGTAAATACTATGATCTATTCTTTAGCGTCAGAGGCAGTTGATGAACGAGATTTACGTCAGCTACTGGAAGAAATCTATCAAGAACGCAGTCTCAGCTTTTTCTGTAAAGGTCAAAATATTCCCATGGGCGATCGGGATATCTGGGTAGTCTATCGCGGTGTCGTACAATTGAATGTTATCTATCCCAATGGGGAAGAGGGTTTGCTGGGTTTTGCCGCCGATTATATGCCGTTCGGCCTGCCTCTAACCGCGATCGATGCCTACTACGCAACTGCCCTATCAGATGTGGATTTAATGCGTTTGACGGTATCGGAGGTGGACCAGTCTCCTACCCTGGCCCAAAGTATTTGGCGTCAGATCAACCGCCGGTTGCGGCAAACGGAGGCCATGTTAGCGCTAGTGGGTCATCGGCGGGTAAAGGACCGACTCGTGCATCTGCTGCTATTGTTAAAGGAGGAAATCGGTCAGCCAGTACCAGAGGGCACTCGCCTGAATGTGAAGCTGACTCACCAGCATTTAGCTAATGCGATCGGTACTACCCGCGTTACTGTCACTAGGATCTTGGGTGAATTGCGCCAGGAGGGTTGGCTGAATATTTGGCAACGTCATATAATTATTCGGTCTGGCATGAGGGGGTAAAGACTAAAGTCTTTACTACGAACGAGGGATAAAATGATCGGGCACGAACTGGCGAAAGAAACCGGGTTGATTCTAAATTTTTCTCATTCATAGCAATAGGGAGTAGTAGAAACCCGGTTTCTGGACAAGAGCGCGGGGCGAAGCATTTGGGCGACAATATCACTCAGAGATAGACAAATTTACTGCCCAAATGCTAGCTGCTGCGCAGCCGCTGCGCTAGCGCCCGTGGGCAGGTGAGATGCACCCCCATGAGCAAGCACAGGTGCCAACCAGTGGTTTCTGGGGGAAAAAATTTTTCCCAAAAGGGTTGACAATGTAATTGGCAGCTATTAAGATGGGAAAAGATAGGTCGCCGGATTGCAGTACCTGGAAAACTTCATATACGGTACTGCGATCGCGCAGTTTAATTACACTTTGATCCCTGAGGCCCCTATGGAAACAATCGAATTCAAGACGAGACCCAAAAACGGGTTCGTAACCATTCCCCCCGAATATTCTGCCCAGTGGGAAGGCAAAAATATCCGTGTTATCTTATTGGATGATGAGGGAAACTTAGCCAGACCCATGGAACAACCGTCCTTTAAGACCATTTCCCTCTCTACACGGGGGTTGAAATTTAACCGAGACTCAGCTAATGCCCGCTAATATTTTCCTCGACACTAATATCATTATCTACTGCTATTCCCAAGATGAGCAAAATAAACAAGCACGTGCTCTAGAATGCGTTAGATCGGGGAGGCCGTGGATTAGCACTCAAGTTCTCAATGAAACAGTTAACACCTTGAGACGGAAATTTTTACTGGAATATACTCAGATAGCTGCGGTTGTCGATGAGCTAAAACAACAATTTCAAGTCGCAACTGTATCGATAAACACGATTCAGCGAGCTTTAGAGATATCGGAACGATATCAATATAGTTACTTTGACAGTCTCATTATTGCCAGTTCTTTAGAAGTTGGTTGCGATATCCTCTACAGCGAGGATCTACAGGATGGACAAAACATTGATAGCCAACTTACTGTTGTTAACCCCTTCCTATGAAAGCTAAACCCAAAGGGTGCATCTCACAATGGCACGGGCGAAGCATTCGCTTATTAATCTTTTCGATTTATGTCCATATTTATCTGCCCGAATGCTAGCTGCTGCGCAGCCGCTGCGCAGTGGGCGCAGTGCGCGTAGCGCTACGCCCCTACAGTTATTTTTGCAAATATGAGATGAACCCAACCCAAGTGATTGTCGCCTTAAAAACTCCAGAGATTACGCCTCAAGTAAAAGATGTATCTGATGGCGAGCAAATCCCCAAATTATATGATTATCCAGTTAGAGATTTAACAGATATTTCTATCTATCTGTCGAGAGCAGATGATCTCATAGCAAAAGAAAATTTTGATGCCGCCGTTTGTGGTGCTGTGTTTATAGCTAAAATAGTGATGCGGACGATCGCAGAACATTACTCAATTGACTTTGAAACCCAAAGTCCCACAGAACTGGCTCTCACATTCTTTGCTTGCGGCTTCCTGACACAGTCAGATTACGAGATCCTGGTAAAAGCAATTGCCATCTCAGACCGCGTGATAGAACAACAAGAGAAAATAACAGTTGCACAAAATTTTGCAGGCCAAGCTATTCAGGTGGTGCAGCGTCTGTTTGACTTCTATTCAGGGTGCTTCTCATGATTCTCTCCTTTCAAATTCAAATATATCGGACGCGATCGCCACCCAACTGACACCCGAAGCAATCTCACCACCTATCATACAGGAGATTCCATCGGGCGGTCAATTGGGTAAGGGGTGTGGTCAAAATTCGTTGCATCAGGAGGTTGCAGATATTCCCGATCGCACCATTTTGGCCGCGATCGGGTAAGCAATTGATAAATACCAATCCCAATAATTTCAAATCCAATCTTCACCACCAGGTAATTGAGTAAATTCCTCATCTATGACATCCCGTAAGCTATCATCTGAATGAGAATAAGTCAAACTTATTAGTTGGTTAGCTGCGTTCATAATCTGAGTCTTGTCCACAATTTCTCGGAGTTGACGTGGTTTATATATGCCATTAGATACTTCCACGCTGGCCTCATAAATAGCATCCTTAAAAGCCCTTTCCAGATTATCCGTCCATTCCTCCTGCTTAATGTAGTAAGATGTTTTATTATCTTTGAGATTCAGACCTTGAATCTTCAGCACAGAATCTCGAATTGAAGCCGCCCAGGAATTTGTGAGACGCTGTTCAACTTGGTTTTTAATCAAGTGAATCAGCATTCTGACAAGAAAACTATATATCTTTTGCAAAATTGCTTTTTTACTCATCTCTTCCAGTTCGTCTACTAACATTAATGCCTCGTCATAGCGACCTGAGAGAATGGAAGTTCTGAGTTCTGCGAGTTCTTGAGTCATAATTGTCTTCCTCGTATCACAAATACGATCTTGGTCCGGTGGTAATGGTACATATCTCCCGCAAGCAGAATGACCTGTAGGGGAGAAGCATTACGGCGATCGAATAACAATATAAAGTGACAAATATTGTGCCGTAATGCTTCGCCCCGGGTGTGGTCAAAAACAGTTGTACGGGGAGATTCTCGCGGGGTGCAGGGCGAAGCATTTCGAGAGTAAATCTGTCAATTTATGACAAAAATTGTCGCCGAAATGCTTCGCCCCTACAGATATGTATCAACTTTTGTCTAGCCCCACCCTTGATGTTATCATCAGACGAGGGCAATTTGAGAGTCATCCCCGATCATAAATCTTAGGGCTTTCGGGCGTCGGGGGGCCAGGGTCAAATGGGCTCGCTGTCCGATGACGCTATCAACTATGCGCTGTTCTATTCCCTCAATTTGAGCCCCCTGCAAAATTACGCTATGCTCTAAATCTGTGTCCAGCAACTTGACTCCATCTGCTATACTACTATAAGGTCCGATAAAGCAATTTTCTATCTGGCAGTTGCTCCCGATCGCGACTGGACCCCGAATAGTCGAGTTAACTATTTTGGTTCCTTCGCCAATTTCCACTCTCCCGATCGCTTGACTCCGGTCATCAATTTCACCCCTAACAGCAGCAGTCAAGCGGGTATCGAGAATTATCCGGTTTGCTTCTAGGAGATCGTCTTTTTTGCCAGTATCCAGCCACCAACCATCTATCTGACATGATTCTACCTGCTGTTTTTGATTTATTAATTGTTGAATGGCATCAGTAATTTCTAGTTCACCCCTGGCAGAGGGTTTTATGGAAGCGATCGCCCCATGAATGGCGTTGGAAAAGAAGTAAATCCCCACCAATGCTAGATTAGAAGGAGGCACTTTCGGCTTTTCGATTAACTGCAAAACCCGTCCCCGATCGTCCACCTTCGCAACCCCAAAAGCACTAGGATTAGATACTTGACGCAGGAGAATCAAACCATCCAGACCTTGTTCCTGAAAACTCTGCAAAAAGGGGTTAAGGTCATTTTCAATCAAGTTATCCCCCAGATACATGATAAAAGGAGAATCCCCTAAAAAGGGTTGAGCCACCTTAACAGCATGGGCCAAACCAGCAGGTTCTTCCTGGAGGATATAAGTTATCCGGGCCCCGAAGCGATCGCCCGGTCCCGTTTTCTCCTGCACTTCCGCCCCCGTTTCCGGACTAATGATAATACCAATATCCGTAATACCGGTTGCCACTATACCTTCAATACCATACCACAAAATCGGCTTATTCGCAACAGGAACGAGCTGCTTGGCCCCGGTGTAAGTAAGTGGACGCAGGCGAGTTCCCTTTCCGCCTGATAGAATTAATGCTTTCATGCTTTTTGGGGAATTGTGAATTGCTTTGTGAATTGCTAATTGTGCGCTTCGCTAATAACTGAAATCACTTCAGGAAGCATTTCCCGCAGTGCATTTCGCCAATGAGGAGGAGGCCCACCCAAAACAGAGGAAATTTTGCCAATGTTCAGGACAGAATAAGGAGGGCGGCGTGCGGGAGTCGGATATTCAGCAGTAGTTATAGGAATCACCCGCTGCACCTTCAGAGGAAAACCTAACTCTTTCGCGTCGGCCAAAATAGCCACAGCCAAGTCATACCAGCTAGCAAGTCCACTGTTAGTATAATGGTAAATGCCCCCTGCTGCTTCTTTCGCAATTAAAGAGGCGATCGCCCCTGCGAGATAGCGAGTGGAAGTGGGGCTACCAACTTGGTCGTAAACCACGCGGAGTTCATCCCGTTGGGCCCCAACTCTGAGCATAGTTTTGACAAAATTGCCAGTGGGACCAGCACCATAAACCCAGGCAGTTCTGAGAATAATATAGTTAACACCAGAAGCTTGAATCGCCAACTCCCCCTTCAGTTTAGACTCACCATAGGCATTCATGGGATTAGGAGAGTCAGTTTCAATGTAAGGGCAGTTATTATTCCCATCAAACACGTAGTCAGTGGAAACGTGAACCAGAGTAGACCCCAAATCTACAGCCGCCTCTGCTATAATACCAGGGGCCGTCCCATTCACCGCGATCGCCCGTTCCGGTTCCTGTTCCGCCTTATCAACAGCAGTATAAGCAGCAGCATTCACCACCAAATCTGGTTTAATCTCCTGCATTATCCGACGAATATCATCTGGTCGTTCAAAGTCCACCCTGTCGCGATCGACTCCCGTCACATCACCTAGAGAGGAGAGAGTGGGAGACAATTCTTTACCCAACTGACCGTTAACCCCAAGCAATAAAATCCGTTTCATGGGAACACCTCTGCCGACTTAAAAGGTAACCCAGCTTTATCTTTTCCCGATACTATCGGCGTTTTCCCCGCTAGGGGCCAATCAATTGCCAAGTCTGGGTCATTCCAAATTATACATCGCTCGTGGTTAGGCGCGTAATAATCCGTTGTTTTGTATAAAAATTCCGCCACTTCCGAGACAACCAAAAAGCCGTGGGCAAACCCCGCCGGGATCCACAGTTGTCGGTGATTTTCAGCACTCAACAAGCAACCCACCCACTTACCAAAATTAGGGCTGCTTTTTCT
The DNA here is from genome assembly GCA_051439505.1 of Hormoscilla sp. Lineage (GTDB taxonomy): Bacteria > Cyanobacteriota > Cyanobacteriia > Cyanobacteriales > Desertifilaceae > Hormoscilla. The sequence goes on from JBFRWI010000053.1 coordinate 8,394, forward strand.
GATATCCACCGCTACATCGAACACCTCACCCCTAACTACCCGCACCAACTTTCCTTGGGGCTGTTGAATTTGATAATGCAGCCCCCGCAAGACACCCTCCGCAGAACGAGAATGATTATCCTGAACGAACTCCACCGACAAACCAGTCTTTTCCGCAAAAACCCGCTGGTTATAACTTTCATAAAAGAATCCCCGATCGTCTCCAAAGACTTTCGGTTCCAGGATCGACACATCCTTAATATCTGTTGCCTCAATTTTCATCTTGCTTGCTAATTGAAAATTTCAAATTGAAGATTGAAGATTCTTTATTCATGTCCATCCTCAATTCTCCATTTTCAATTCTCCATTCTCCATTTCCTAACGAACCGTTTCCAAACTGCGGACCTTAGTGTCAAACTTATCCAGCAAGAGATTCATCACCGTGCGTTTGCGCACCTTAATCCTCGTATTCACCTCCATTCCTGATTGGAGTCGCAGCCGCGTTTGGTTAGGAGGTTCTCCCACATTAAAGTGCTGTCTTGACAGCTCTATCTTCGCCGGAAACGAATAGTAGGGGCGAATTTGCGTAGGTTCTAACGCATCCGAACCCACCCAGACCAATTTACCCGGGATCGTGCCAAATTCCGAGGATGGAAAGGACGACACGTCTACTTCTACGTCCATCCCTTCCTTCACAAACCCGACATCTTTGTTCTGGAGATATACCTTTGCCAACAATTCGTCATTCGGCACGATCTTCACAATCACATCCGTCGCCTGAGCTACAGATTGCGGACCAACTTGCAGATCGAATACCACCCCATCCTTAGGCGATCGCACTTCTCGGTATCGCAGAGCTTGTCTGGCCTTAATTAGCTCCCCTTCTATTTCAGTCAATCGCTTCTGATTTTCCAGCTTTGCCCGACTCAATTGGGTATCTATTTCGGCAATTCTTTTTTGGTTTTCCGCAATGCGAGTCAGCACCTCTTTCGCCGAGATATCCCTCGTATTTTGCATCTGTTCTTGGGCCTGAGAAATTGCCACTTTCAGGCGCTGAATTTCCAGAATTAGCTGCTTAATTTCCGCTTGACGAGACAACACCTCATCTTCCTGACCCAACACCTGTTGCTTTTGTTGATCGTATCGCAACTGGGCCACTGCTCCTTCCTCCACCAGGGGCTCTAGTCTCTCCAGAGTACTTTGGGTAATGGCCAGTATCTGCTGGGCTTTTGCTAAACTTTCCCTGGTTGCTGCCAAGCGATCATCTGTTTGGGAAAGTTGCTTTTCCAGTTCTCTGACCTGCAATCTCGCAGCTTCCACTCTACTGCGATATTCCTCCCGACTCGCTCTTAATAACCGTCGTTGGTTAGCATTGAACTCCCCGCTAATTTCCGCTTCCGGGTCGTACCCGCCAATCTCAGCTGTGAGAAATACATTTTCATCTTGCAACGCATTTTTCAGCCGCACCAGCGCTACCAATTCTGGAGGACCGCCCTGAGTCCCCCCATGGACCTGATTCTTGTAAAACTTGCTTTCTTCTAGCAACGTCTCCCGCAACTTGGTTAGGGACTCGATATCTGCTTCGGGGGCATCTTCTTCAAAGGTAACTAATAGGTCCCCCTCTTTGACATATTCTCCGTCTTCAACATAAACTGCATCCACTACACCTGTCGTTGGGGCCTTCACTTCACTTACAGAACCTTCCGGTTCCAATTTCCCCATCGCTGGGACAGCTTCGTCGATTTTTGCTACCGCTGCCCAGACTATAGCAAAGCTCGTCACCCCCAGCAGCAGCCAGACCAAAACTTGCGACCAGATAATTGGTCGCTCTAGAATTACCGGTTGTTCGACAAAGGTTTCCGTATCTCTTTTTTTTACTTCTATTTTCTCTGCTTTCATTTAGACCTCGGTTGTTAATTGAAAATGGTGAATTGCTAATAGTCTCTAGCACTTCTCAGATTACTCTGATAATATATCGGAGATTGCTTCGGGGGGGGGAACTCATAAAGCCTAAGTTATCTGCTAGTCTCCCCCCCCTCGCAATGACAAATAGGCCATGTTGCTGTACCACATCAATGCATTCGAGATGAGCTATATATCCATTCGCAATTTTCAATTTGCAATTCACCATCCTCACTTTACAGTTGCGCTTCTTGCTGTTGGAAGAGGCAATAGTAACGCCCTTTGGACGCCATCAATTCCTCATGTTTGCCCTGTTCTGCTAGAGAACCCTTATCCATCATGATGATGATATCGGCATTTTTGACTGTAGACAGGCGGTGAGTGATAAAAAACACTGTTTCCCCTGTAAATGCGGATGCCAAGTTATTACATACTTGTCGCTCCGAATCGTAATCCAGGGCGCTAGTTGCTTCGTCTAAAATCAGCAGCTTCGGTTTCTGCAACACCGTGCGCGCGATCGCGATCCGTTGCCGCTGACCCCCTGACAGAGAGGAGCCCCGTTCTCCCACCACCGTATTGTAACCCTGGGGAAGTTCCATAATGAAATCGTGAGCCACTGCTATTTTTGCCGCCTCAATTATTTCATCAGTAGTAGCTTCCGGTTTCGTCAGGGAAATATTATCCTGCACCGTGCCATTAAATAGCAAAGTATCCTGCAATACTACCCCAATCTGACGGCGCAGAGAGTAAAGTTCCACCTTGCTAATATCATAGCCATCGATTTTAATCCGACCCGAAGTGGGTTCGTAGAGGCGCTGCAACAGTTTCATGAGCGTACTCTTACCAGACCCACTCTGACCGACTATGCCCACAAAGCTGCCCTTGGGAAAATCCAAATTCACATTGGTCAGTTGCAGAGGACCGCTAGTGTTAAACCGGAAAGAGACCTCTTCATAGGTTACGCTACCTTGCACATCGGGCATGGGGATATTATTGCGATTCGCCTCATCCGCTTCTGGGGATGCATCTAAGATATCGCTAAGTCGCTCGATCGACAGAGCCGTTTCCTGGAAGTTTTGCCACAGTTGAATCAAGCGCAGCAGGGGACTGGTAACATAGCCAGCAATAATCCGAAAGGCGATCAACTTACCTAGGGTAAAGGGATTATCCGATGAAGCTGTCGATAGCACCAGACCTGCACCCACCCAGAGGATAGCCAGACCCGAAACCTTGTTCAAGAAACCGCTCAAGGCACCTGCCGTGCTGAAAGTCAGCACCGACTTAAAACCAGCACTGATATATTTAGCGTAGCGCTCTTGCCATTGCCAGCGGGATTTCAGTTCTATATTCTGGGCTTTAACCGTCTGGATCCCCCCTAACACTTCCACCAGGTAACTCTGCACGTCAGCATATCGCTCTGCCTTATGGCGTAGCTGACGCCGCACGATCGGGGATACGAACAGGGTCAACAAGCCTAACATGGGCACCACTGCCAGAGCCCAAAGACTCAGCAGCCAGCTATAGTAAAACATCACCGCGATGTAAACTACAGAAAAGACCGCATCCAGCACCACCGTCAGCGCCGTACCCGTGAGAAACTTGCGGATATTTTCCAATTCGTTAATCCGACCCGCCAGTTCCCCAACTCGACGGCGATCGAAGTAATTTAGAGGTAGGCGCAGCAGGTGAGATATCACTTCCGCACCCAGACCCAAGTCAATGCGGTTAGTCGTGTCTACAAACAGGTACGTTCGCAGCCAGGTCAGCAGCCCTTCAAATATGGCCACCCCCAGTAACAATGCCCCCAGTACGTCCAGAGTATCGGGAGACCGCTGTACCAGAACCTTATCAATAATCACCTGAGTAATTAGGGGATTAGCGAGGCTAAACAGCTGCACGAAGAAAGAGGCAATAAAGACTTGGGTAAGGATGCCGCGATATTTTTGGACTGCCGGAATAAACCAGCGGAAACCGAATTTTTCCCTTTGTTCCCCAGGAGGAGGTTGGATCAGCAGTACCTGACCTCGATCGCCCCATATTTCGGCAAAATCACCAGCACGCTTTTTAATCAGCCCCCTTTCGGGCACTGCCATTACCATATTTTTTTCCGTAATCTGGTAGAGAATGGCAAAGCTACCTTGCCACTGAATCAGTGCTGGTGCTTTCACGCGGTTTACCGAACTGACTGGCACTTCCACCAGCTGCGCTCGCATACCCATCATTTCCGCGATCGCCCCACAAGCCTGCATCGATATTTGTCCAGTTCTGTTGAGCTGATCCTTTAAGATTTTCTCCAGGATGTCGCGGCGAAACTTGGCTCCGGTATGCTTGCTCAACATGTGGAAGCAAGCTAGGGGGGCGTTTATCGGTCCACCTCCCCTCACGAAGGGAAATCTCGGGACTGGCGCTAGGGGGTCTTGTTCCAGTTCCGGAGGGCGATCGGGCCCATAGGGAATCTCCTCCAAGGAGCTAATTTCTGCTGTTTCTGGCTCTTGGATAGTGGTAATGGCGCTTGTTTTTTGAGCCAAGACCAGAGTGCCATTTGACTCTGTCGGACTTTCTGTCGTCACTGGAGCAATACCCGTCCGGGGCAGTTCAGATGGCAATCGCAACCCCAACAATCTCAATCCTTTGCTCGGAGGAGAACCCGCGATCGTCAGGGTCTCAATATTTTCTGGAGACAGGGTTTCCAGGGGCAATCTGCTGCCCGTGGTATAATTCCCAATGCTGCCACTACTGACTAGCCAAATTCTTTCTGGGTCCAGGGTCGAGAGCAGATCTTTTGTTTGCACCTTCGGCGGCCCTAAATTCACCAATGTCGGATTATTCTCCCACACTTGAGCCGATAGTTCTTTGAGATTTACCGTGCCATCCGCCCGCCGCTGCAACTCCAGGCTCAACAATTCAAACAGCTCGCTCATGGAGCAGCTTTGCTGCAATGCTTCGGCAAAAGCTGGCTCCCGACGCATCAGGTCTAAAAAGTCCTCTGCTGCGATCGTAATGCAAACTACCTCCGTTGAGGCGATCGCCGTTTCGCAGGCGATGCCCCGCACCAAACCTGCCCATCCTAGCACTTCACCCGGTCCTGCCAATTTCAAGCTCGCAGGCATTTGCATCCGCTGGTCGTATCCCAACTGGCGCACCTGTCCCTGATAGACGATCGACACAAAAGCTGGTAGTTTTTCCCGCACCAAAATTGGTTGTCCAATCCTGTAGCGCAACAGCTTAAACTTCCCCATCACCTGTTGCAAGGCACTGAGGCTGATTTTTGAGAAGGGAGAAACTTCTCTGATAAACCCTTCTATTTGTGACTGGGATACGGCTTGGGTCATATTTTTCTGGCTGAATACTTTTTTCTTTTGGTTTTACTCTCTCCTAGCTAATGGCTTTGAGATCTTGATTTTTTAACTCTTTTCGGCATCTGCCCACCATTATTTCCCCTTGTTAAAATTTTATCCCCCACTTATTTCCTCTCCACTCCCTTCCCTGCTGACGGCTTGGGTTATTACTTTTTCTCTTTGAGCTTCCCCACTAACAACTTACATATAATACAACTTACCACCCACTAATGACCATTTACCCTTGAGCGCCTATCGCCCACTACAAACTATCCAACTATACCAGGAGTCAAGTAAATTGGGGCGTTAGCATCGCTCATGGCCTGGGGCTTTTGATCTTTTCTCTTGATCTGGCCTTTCTTTTGGATCTCTTCCCGGAGCCAGCTTTCAAACAATTCATCCATCAATTGACGACGCATGCCGTCATCCAACTGAGCTGGGATCGTTTTTTCTAACCTGACAATCACGAACCATTCCCCCAAGTTTCGAGGCGGCCATAGTTGACCTGGTTGAGAGACCGACAGAATTTTTCCCAATGTCGGATGGGGCTGAGCTATGGGCACCGGACCTAATAGACCCCCCGTATGGGCTTCCGGTCCCTGAGAATGTTCTCGTGCCAATTCCGCAAAGGACTGTTCTTCTTCTTGGATCCGAAAGTAGATTTCTTGGGCCAGACCGACATCCTTCGTCCTGATCAGGGAATATACTACCTGATCCAGAGAAGTTTTGCGGGTCAGGTAATAGGATTCCACTTTTTTGCCCCAGTTCGCTTGCTTAAATTTTTCTAGCAGCACGGGGCGCACCGCGATCGCCTCCAGATCGGCAGATGTCATCCCTTGACTCTCTAACCAAGTCGCCTTTGCTTGAGGGTCGGTTATTTTCAGCTGCCCTTCCACCGCTTGGATCGCCTGAGACCTTTCTTGTTCCGTACAGGTCACCTCCGCGATCGCCTGGTCGATCAGCAGACCCCGCACCACTTGCGGCATTAACTGATAACGAGTTAATAGGGATATGATTTCATCACTTTTTACTACCTTATTGCCAATTTCCAGAATTTCCACCATTTTTTCCCGCGCTTGCAGCAAAATCTCTCATATTGGATTTTATATTTTCCCTTGTCGAACTCCCTTTCTTTCCCCGATCGACTCGCCTCCTTTTCCCATGGTATCACCAGTCACTGGCTGCGACTGCGGCCCGAGCCGATGAGCACCCGCATTGCAGCCGACTGTCTGAGGGTAGCATAACATTCTTCAATTCCTGTCTGTGGGGGATTGTTGATTGGCGAGCGAGCACGCGATCGGTCCTGGTCAGCTGGCTCGGCGGTGCTTGGGATCTCCAGCCTTGAGGGCGCTTGGGCCCGGCCCTATGTCTCCTTGCTGACAACTCATAGCGCGGATACCAGATGTTCTACAACATCTGGAGGCCCGAATCCCGATCGCGCCCACCCCCGCACTAGATTTTATTGATTGACCGTGGCAATGCCAAGTCCCGACCCTGGTTCTGCCGGTCCATCCCGCGACTCTTGCTTCTGGGTTGGCTTCCCGATCGGGGGACAACTATCTTTGGCGCTCTCTCTGGTAAAATTTACCAGATTGTTGACTTTTCTGGCATCTGCCAAGCCATCAAAATGTTCGGTGGTCGGTCGCCAGTAGATATTCGCCGGTGCGACTACGGATAGCCGCTGCCACTTGCGTCCCCGCATTATACATCACAGACATCCTTTTGTCTCCCACGATCGCCCACTATCTGACAATTGGGACCCTTTAAGCTAGCATCAATAGCCACGACTCTCAGCCCGCAGCTATTGTGAAGCTATAGCAGTCCCAGGCAGATGGTGCTGGCACATGACAAATCTCGATCGTCAATTAACAATCAACAATTAGCAATTAACAATTAGCAATTAACAATCTATGGGAATTCTGTTCGCGATCGCCCATTTTTTCAATCCCACGGGACAGGGAAAGCATGCTTCCCAGCGCAAAGATCCCCGACCCCGCATCCAGGCATTGGCAGTGGCGATCGCCAGCCTGCATCAGGCATTTAGCAAGTCTCAATGTACGATCGATATAGGTCAGCGGGTGGCAGTGCCAGCAAATCAGTTGCAATCCCATGATATTGATATTGTTATCTGTACCACTGGTAATTATCATTTATTAGATCGTTTACCTTTACCCGCGCATTTCTACAAACATCACCCCACTCAGGCCGAACCAATGCTCTTGGGATTTGCCTGTCAGGAGCTATTGCGAGAATCTTTGGGACAATATGATTATTACTGCTTCCTGGAAGATGACTTGATTATATCCGATCCCTGGTTCTTTATCAAGCTAGCTTGGTTTACCAAAATGACGGGCACAAGGAATCTCCTGCAACCAAACCGCTACGAAGTTTCTGCCCAGGGTCTCGTTCGCAAAGCCTACATTGATGGGGACTTGGCACCAAGAGTCACGGCACCGTTTCAGAATGTCCGAGAAGAACCAGAATTAAAAGGTCAAGTGATGGGAACACCAGTAATTTTCCGCCGGGCCCTAAACCCCCATTCCGGCTGCTATTTCTTGAATGGGGCACAGATGGCACATTGGGCAGAGCAACCCTATTTTCTAGATAAGGATACCAGTTTTGTCGGACCCCTGGAAAGTGCTGCGACCCTGGGCATTATGAAGACATTTAAAATTTATAAACCCGCCCCATCTAATGCTGGGTTTCTGGAAATTCAGCATTATGGGAACGGGTTTTTGAGTCTGATTGGAGGACAAGTGCGATTGCCTTCATCCTAGCAAAGGTAAGGTGGGCAGTACACACTCTACTTGCTACTCTATCAGATCGAAGTTATTAGAAGTAACAGTATTGGCCTGTACTCCCAGTAATGTCGCCAGAGCAACGTCAAAGCCAGTGTTATAGCTGGTGCCTAAGCCAGTGTTCTCCAGGTAAATAACTGTATCATTACCAACCTGAGCAGCGCCAATTTGTCCTACATCAGCGGAGCCAATACCATCAGCGTTCGCCGCACTGAATTGATCGCCATAGACTACTGGTATCCCGACGATCGTGAAGGTGCGATCTTCGATGACAAGGATATCATTGTTTACGTCAAAGGATTGGATGAAGTCAGCTTGCTGTTGAGTAACTGCTCGGGGACTACCCAACAGCGGATCTGCTTCTGTCACGTCCATGAGACTGTAGATAAACAGATCTCCAGCATCATCAGCAACTGCTCCAACCTCGTTACCAACCAAGGTGTCACTACCTGCACCTCCTTCTAAAGCATCCTCGCCCAAACCACCAATCAGGCTATCATTGCCATCTTCACCGCCGATGGCATCGTCCCCATCACCGCCTAGAACTGTATCGTTACCATTGTCACCAAACAGGATGTCAATGTCATCGCCACCTTCAATACTGTCATTGCCATCGCCACCGAGAACAAAGTCTTCGCCCTCGCCACCTAGAATCGTGTCGCGGCCATTACCGCCTTCAATACTGTCGTCGCCAATGCCGCCATCAATCAGGTCATCTCCACCTTCGCCCAAGATGGTGTCATCACCTGCGCCACCCTCGATCGTGTCGCCAAAGATGAAGTTTGGGTCTGGGAATGCTTCATCGCCACCTAATAGAGAGTCGTCGCCATCTCCACCACTGAGGAAGTCGCGACCAGCCAAACCGCCTCGAATTGTGTCGTCGCCTTCATCACCAAACAGGTCGTCCTCGCCGTAACCGCCGACAACGCTGTCGTCTCCCTCGCCCCCGAGAAGGGTATCGTTGCCAGGAACTCCTGTCTCGGGATTGTTAGGATTGTCACTATCTTCTCTGCCGATCGTGTCGTTCCCCAAGTCACCAAAGATGACATCGCTGCCTCCAGTGTGATCCAGGTCTTCGGTGAAGATATCGATCAGATCGTCGCCCTGACCGCCGTAGATAGTGTCGCTGCCATCACTACCAAAGATGGTATCTTCACCTTGATTACCTAAGATGATGTCCCGAGTCATGCTTGGAGAGCCAAACCCAATGCCAAAGGAGGGGTCGTCCCCAACTATGAAGTCATTGCCGTTGTCTCCGTAGATGGTGTCATTGCCCAAATTACCTTCTATAATGTCGTTGCCCTGACCACCCCGGATGCTGTCGTTCGATTCACCACCGACAATACTGTCATTGCCTTGATTACCTTGCATGAAGCTGGGGCCACCAAGACCCACCATGGTATCGTCACCCTCACCTCCAAACATGTTGGCAGCTTTCCCGGGGACGGTGCCAGTCATGAAGTCATCGCCTAGATCGCCAAAGATATACCCCTCGACGCCAAACTCAAAACCTAGGGTATCGTTGCCTTGACCCCCTCTGAGGGTATCAAACCCTGTGGGTTCTCCTCTGTTAATCAAAACCGCATCATTTGGACTCGGGCCGAGTATAATTTCTTCTCCCATTGTTCACTCCATCTCCTTCACTACAATTTGTTGCTGAGACGCATTACATCTTTCTATCTATCGAGGTTATATACCTCTGTCACCGGATTAGACCGGTAGTTTTGGCGCTGTTGTGTCACTTGACATCTATCATCATCTCATACCTGTCAAGTAACACAGCTGGCCGTCATCGATACCTACCCAACGGCTGCGATGGTCTGACCGACGTGATTTTTACAGAGCTTATCATATCATCATCACAGGGAAATTTAGCTGTTTCCCGATCGGGATTAAGAAGTCAAATCAGGTACTCTATACAACTTTGAGTGCAGGGATTTCGGAATCTGGCTACCAAAAAAGGCCATTCGTCTGGTAGCCTGGTGGTTATTTCAGGGCAAAACCCTTGTTCTGCTTCTTCTTGCCTTTGGCTGCTGGCTTAGATTTCGCCGGTGGCGATACCTGACCGTTGGCCACATCCCGCACCAGCTGTAGATGTCGCGGTAACAACTTCGCTAGCGCATATCTTTCTAATACTGTCTCCCGGGCCCGCGATCGCAAGTCGGCCATGCGGGTGGGATGGTCCAGCACTTCACATACTCGATCGGCTATTTGCTTGGGAGAAAAGAAATCTACCAGTAAGCCATTTTCCCCATCCCGGATTACCTCCCGCACCGGTGGCGTGTCTGAGGCCACGATCGCGCATCCCACTGACATGGACTCAATCATGGACCAGGATAGGACAAAGGGTCGAGTTAAATAAATATGGGCAGAAGATGCTTGAATTACTTTTAAGTAAAGGCCATAGGGTAAGGAACCGACAAAATGCACTCGCGACCAATCTAGCTTGACTTTTTCTTGCATGTCTGCTTTGTAAGTCTTGCCATCCGGCAGGGATTTGCCATAGCATACTCGTTCGGAACCCACAGCTACTACATGACAGCTGGGTCTGCGTTCCAGAAGATAAGCCAAGGATTCGATAAACTGGGGAAAGCCTCGATAGGGTTCCATTCCCCGGGACACGTAGGTGACAATCTCGTCAACTCCGGATAGATCTAACTCTGGCAACACCAGTTTAGCATCGGGTACGGGCTGAAAGTAATCTGTATCTACCCCATCATGAATTACGGAGATTTTATCGTGGAATTCTGGCGGAAACTGAGACTTTTGCCACTCGGTGGGGGACAGTCCCCAGTCACAGGCGTACAGATCTTGCAAGATGGGGGCATTCTTTAAGCGGATGCGACAGAGATCGTCTAGGGTCAGGGGGTCCGCTGGATCGAAGTCGGCGTCAGATCCTCGGGAATGATAGAACCATTCAAAGAAACACATTAGCTTTGTCTTGGGAAAGGCGTCTTTCATAAATAGGGTCGGCCCCCAACCGGAATGTCCGTATACTATATCTGGAACAAAATTCATTGATTTGAGTTTTTCGGCGACGCGAAATACTGCTTGTCCTTGCAATACGGCATTTTCTAGAGTCCGGACGTAATGATGGGTTTCTGGACGCGCTTCCCGACTGGGGGTATAGACAACCTTTTGCACTCCCGGGATCGCCCATTCTGGGCGTTCGTTTTTGGTGGCAAATACTACCTGGTTTTTCGGGTCGCTGCCAAAGGAGGTGGCGAGATGACGAAACTGGGCCGGGAAATTGGGATGTAAAAATAGAATTCTCATTGTTAGTTGTTAGTTGTTAGTTGTTAGTTGTCAGATTATACAAGACGGGGATGTCCTCACACTAGCAGTGAGGGTACCGGCGACACTCCCCTGTTAGCTGGTGGATGTGATGGTCGTCATATTGGCCACGGTCCCCCGATCGCTGGTCTGTTCCATAGGCAATTTTATATTATAATGATAATAAATAACAATCTCAGATCAGTTGACAGTCAGCGACATCTTAATGATAAAGTATGACTAGCACAGGACTGAAGAAAGATAATTATGCAACAGATTGAACATTCAGGTAAATTGACACAGGATCAAATTGATGAATTAAAAGAAGTATTTGATTTATTTGACGCTGATAGTAATGGTTCTCTAACTAGAGAAGAGTTAGGGAGTGCTATGGGTTCTCTGGGCATGAGTCCAACAGATGAAGAACTAGAAGCTATCTTCATTAAGACTGATGCTGACTTAAGTGGAACGATCGAATTTCCAGAATTTGCGGAATGGGTGAGTAACAAGGTAGACTTGACTTCCCAAGATGAACTACGGGAAATATTTTCCCTGATCGATTTAGATGGCAATGGTTCGATCTCCGTCGATGAACTCCGTCAATTGTTGGACTCGTTGAAGATAAATCTTGAAGAAGATGAACTGACGGCACTCTTTGAAAAAGCAGATAGTGACAAGAATGGTGTAATTGACTACAATGAATTCCTTGAAAGTGATGGACTTTGGAGTCAGATTAAGTTGACAGTTGGTATCACCCGTCCCTTTAAGGAAATTCTGAAGCAGTACACCCAACTGGCACAAAATCCTCAAGAGGGGTTCGGCTCAATTAATCCCCTACCTTATGGTAAAGAAAATGCGGCAAAAATGGGATATGACCTATCGCAACTTCCGGACCAAGTTTGGGAGTCTTCCTGTATGTGCGGTAATTCTTTTTCCCTTGGCCCCATTAACAAAGGTGAAACGGTTGTTGATTTAGGATGTGGGGCGGGTGCTGACCTTTGTGTTGCGGCCAGTAAGGTAGGTGAAACGGGACACGTCATTGGTGTAGATATGACAGCGGCAATGGTGCAGAAAGCACGTGAAAATGCCAAATTATGTAACTTCAATAACATTGAAGTTATTAAAGCACCGTTTGATATGGCCAAACACGAAGACATTCCCGAAACTGTAGCAGATGTGGTCATTGCAAATGGGACATTTAACTTATCACCTCGTAAGAAATGTGCTTTTGTACAAGCATATAATTGCTTGCAGCCAGGTGGTAGGTTTTATATGGTGGATGTAGTTCGGCAAGGAAATTCTGAGTCGGAGACACAAGCAGGGAGTTGGTGCGATTGTGTAGCAGGGGCTATGCCTATTTCCAAAGTGTTAGAACTGATGGAATCAGTTGGATTTGTAGAATGCGAACATGTGGGCTTCACGGGTTACCGCAATTCTGACTATACAGTGGCAGCTACTTTCCGAGCTAAAAAAGCAGCATAATTGTAAGTTTCAGTGTAGGACAGGCGATCCGCCTGTCCGAGGCGTTTTTTAGTTGTCAGTTACATTATCGGTGATTTACAAATCCAGATACAGTCCCGGGGGACCAGTTCGGTTTCTTTGTGGATAATTTCATAATTTAGGTGGGTGAGAAATTTTTCCATGATGCTGTCTGTCATGATGGAGAAGGCGGTGCCGTCCCGACGCCCTAAGAGGTTGTGGGGATAGTCGTTGAGGAATTTCTGCCACCCGAGGGGAGTGAGGATGTTACTGTGGTGAAATAGACACAGGCGCTTTCCCCGCATGAGTCTGGGTATCTGGGTTAAGTAGTTGTAGATGTCTCTTGGTTCTATATGCACCATTGTGTCATAGCAAAAGCAGACATCGATAGTTTCTGAGGCGATGTTGTCTAAGCTTAATCCGTCTAGCTTGATGTATGATATGTTTTCGTCCCCTAGCCTGTTTCTGGTTGCTTGCAACATTTGGCTGGAAATATCGGCTACTACTAGCTGTTGACAGTGCTTTAGCAATAATGCTGCTGTCTTTCCGCCGCCAACCCCTATTTCTAATACGGTATCTGCTTTGTTGATGTAGGGGGCGATCGCCTGCCGTTCTATTCTGGCTTCATATTCTACCAGATCCTGGGCGGCCCCGGCATTTTTGCCATTCCACTCATCGCCGATGTATGCTTGTCCGGTACTTTCCCAGGACTGGGCGTAGGCGTCCCACGCCCCCTCGTAATCTATTTGCGGTGCTGCTTGAGTCATATCTTCGCTATATTCCCAAAAGGTTCTACCCAGATAGCTTGCCAGTTGCTGGTTGTAGGGTTTAAATATAAAATATTTTTCTAGCATCTGGCGCAGGTGCTTGTCAAGGGCGGTGACTGGATAATCTCCCCCATTGTACTTGCTGTATTGTCCTTGCTGATAGATGGGCAGGTTCAGGAACTGGAATACTTGACGGACGATCGCGGCTGGGTTAGCGTAGAAGTCTTCGCTTTTGAGTATGAGAAATTGTTCTGGTGGAAAATATTGCATCCAGTGGCGCAGCTGTTGGATGTATATTCCCCGGGAGAGGTAGCTGTAATGGCGGTGGTTGAAGCTGTGATAGTTTGGATCCGCGATTATTTTCGCTGCTTCTCCTTCCAGTCTGGCGGACTCTGAGGCGATCGCCTCTTCAAAACTCAGGGACTCGAACCCCAGTCTGACTTCATGATAATAATGGGAAATCGCTCTGTCTACCGGGTCTCGGAGTAAGCAGATCAATTTTACTTGAGGATACAACTGTTTGAGCCGCTGGGGAACGAGGGGATGGAATATATAGTAAGGACTCGCTTCGATCGTCAGCATCTTTTTTTTCGATACTGGGGGAAATTGTGAGGAGTACCACTCTACTCCTTTGTGGAAGTTCAAGTCAAAGAAATGTAACTCTTTTTCTGCTGCTGGGGCGATCAGGGGATGTTCGATCAGATAGTTGTACAGGGATGTGGTGCCGCATTTTTGCCCCCCGATAATGAGCGAGTCTAGCATAACTGTCAATTGTTCATTATTGGTTTTTTTGGGATTGTGGTTGCCGAACTTTATGTCTGCGGTTATATGATATCAGACTTTCGTAGTTATTTCGCTCGGTTGTCGCCGGTGACTGCAACGTAGAATATGTCAGGTATCCCACCGAGTATTGCACGTTCTGTTCGCCAATGCTATCCCACCGGTGGCTTTGCCCGATCGGGTACTGGGCATCGTCCCCCATCTCCCCACGCTTTCTCCAGAAACGATCGAGGGTAGCGTTCTATTTGCCAAAACCGATCGTTTGAGGTATGCTAGATAGAGGAAAACACTCCGATCGTCCACAAAAAACACATGAAAACTAAAAGCTTTACTGCTATCATTTACAAAGAAGATGATATGTACGTAGCGGAATGTCCAGAAGTAGGCACAGTTGACCAAGGTGCGACAATAGAAGCAGCCCTGGCTAATCTCAAAGAAGCGACTAGACTCTATCTCGAAGAGTGTCCCATACCTGAAACAACCCCAAGATTGGTTACCAGCCTAGAGGTTAGTTATGCCTAAATTGCCAAGAATATCAAGCAAGGAAGCAATTCGTACCCTAGAACGTTTGGGTTTTTATGAAGCTAGGCAAACAGGGAGCCATGTTATTCTTAAAAAAACTTTACCAGATGGAGAAATTGTTTGTGTTGTCCCGCTGCATAACGAATTAAAAATTGGTACTCTTAGCGGCGTTCTCAAACAAGCTAAAGTTACGCCGGATGATTTTATAGCCAATTTATGATGGTTATGCTTTACCCGTTAGACCCGGTTAGACTGAGAAAAAAGAGCGGCATTTTTGACTGTGAAGAGCGATCGCTCGCTCAGGTGCATCTCACTTTTGACATTCGTAGGGTTGACGTTTGTTACCCAACAAGCGCAAAGCTAACAACATCTCGCTACTCATAAAAGCGATCGCTGGTGGGCGGTGCCCACCCTACTACGGGTGTGGTCAAAAACAGTTGGTACGGGAAGGTCCTCGCAAGGTGCAGGGCGAAGCATTCGGAGAGGATATTTGTCTTTTTCTGACATAATTTATCGCCCGAATGCTTCGCCCCTACAGAGTATACGACAGATGGAAATGCCGATGAACGATCAACGGGTTTTGACCACACCCCCCTACTACTCATAAAAACGATCGCTGGTGGGCGGCGCCCACCCTACGTAATAGCGACTTCTTTGGCCATTAAGAGATGTTTTTGTAACTGCGATCGATTGTTATACATCCGGCAGACTTTAGCATAGGCTTTTGCGGCCATTTTGTCGGCATTTTCCTCTGATAAGCATTTTACCATCGCTGCTGCTAAGGCTTGGGGATCTCCTGGGGGGACTAGGTAGCCATGTTCCCGATCGCCTATCATTTCTACTATCCCATATACTGCCGTACTGACTATCTTTAACTCAAATGCCATCGCCTCCAGCAGGACTCTGGGAAATGATTCTTCAAAGCTAGCACATACAAATATATCACTCATGGCATAAAAGTCATAGATCTCCCGCGTCTCTTCGTAAATCTTCACATTGGGCATGTTTAACTGCTTTAACTGCTTTTGCAGGAAGTTGAAATAGACCTCCTCTGTCGGCGGTCCTACCATGATAAAATCTAGATGGGCAAATTCTTTATATTGCTTTGCTAATGCTTCGATCGCCTCTAGAAAGATAAGTTGTCCTTTCCGTTCGCAGATGGTTCCCACCAAGGTGATGACCCCGCGATCGCCCCCGAGTCCGTATTTTGCCCGCAACTCCGACTTCGCATGTGCCTGACGGTATGAGTTAATGCGATCGATATCCAGTCCTCCATGAATGGTGCGGAAATTTCCGCGCACATCCAATTCGTGAAATATTATCCGGGTAGCATCGGCCACGAATACTACCCGCGTGGCATTTGCGAAGCAATCTCGTAGCAATTCTCCCATAACTTCTGGCGGTGATTCGCCAAAAAATTTCTCTATACTTCTTTCGATATTGCTACTTTCATGAATGTGCCAGATACTGGACACTTTAAACATCCGGGCTAACTCTACTCCCCAGAAACTTACCATCGTATTACATATTACCAGATCGTACTCGCCGATGTCAAGGCTTTCTCCCAGGTTTTGCAAGCGCTGGCGATATTGATTTAGATCGGCATCAACGACCTTGAAGTTATCTGCGATAATTTTAACGGGAATATTTAGGGATTCGTAGTTCGATCGCAAGGGACCATCGGCATCGGATATGACACTTACTTGACAGTCCCCGACAGTAGTAAAGTAGTTAGCAAAGGAGTAGGCCATCAGCGGCGCACCTTCTAGGTTGAGATTATGGGTGATTAATAGTATCTTTAAGTTAGATATTCTCTCGGCGTGACCGAAATGCAGGGGATCGATCTCCATCTGCATCGCTTTGGTTTCATTGTCAATATCGAGATGTACGTTAAAGAAGGGGTCGCGATATCCTGGATGTTTCCTAATTAAGCTAAGATGTTCTCGGGGATTGTAGTCAAGTTTTTTTCGCGATGCACTCTCTCGATGTATTAAGGTGGCCTGGGGTGTGTAAACAATCCTTTTTCCCAATTCCCACACTCGCAGACAGTAATCTACGTCGTTAAACTCGACCGCTAAATTTTCGGCGTCAAATCCCCCCACTTGTCGATATATCGCAGTAGATGTTAACATACATGCCCCTGTTACTGCTGAGACATTGCGGGTGGCATGGGATAAAAAGAGATAACCCAATTCCTCAAATGGTTGGCGACTGAATAAATGGGCCGCCAGTCCGCCGTTAACGCCGGAGACAACTCCGGCATGTTGAATTTTTTGATCGGGATACAGCAATCTCGCCCCTACCACTGCTACACCCTCTACCGTCATCCATCCTACCATTTCTTCTAGCCAACCGGGGCCGATCGCCTCAATATCGTTATTCAAATGTAGCATCAGGGGAGTATCCACTTCTGCTGCTGCTAAATTCACCAACCGGGCATAATTAAATTTATCATCGGGGCGATCGGGGCGGAGTACCCTGCATATTTTTTCCCTTTCCAGTTTCTCTAAATACTGCCGCGTTTTTGCTTTCACGGAACAATCATCGACAATGAGAATTTTAACATATCGCTTGTCTACCGTTTTTTCCAGACTGGCGATACATTTTGCTAAGAGATCGACTCTGTCCCGGGTGGGAATGACGATCGTCACCGGATTTTCTGCTAGGATTGAACTATCCCATTGTAACTGATGCAGGCATAATCCCTTATCTTGGAAAATAGCTGGCAAGAATGGTTTCGCCTTTAGTCCCCGGCGGGCGATCGCCTCTTTTATGGCCCGATCGGCGCTATCAAATACATATTGTTTTTGCCTGCCGTGGGAGGCGGTACTTTCCGGGTGAACTCGCCAATGATAACAAACCTGGGGAATATGTCTAATTTTATCATTTGTCGTCTGTTCCGTGACTCGTAAAAATAAGTCTAAATCTTGGGCCCCTTCAAAACCTGTCCGCATCCGCCCCACGCGGTCAATCAAACTTTTTCTGATGGCTGTCAGGTGATGGGTATAATTATGAGTAATTGCCATTTCCGGACTCCAGACCCCTTTCATTTGACAGTCAAATCTATCCCCCTTGCCGTCGATTTTATCCTCATCAGTATAGATCCAGTCTACATCGGGATATTTGTTGATGCATTCGGCAACATGCAACAGGGCATCGGGGGATAAGAGATCATCATGGTCTAAAAAGGCGATAAAATCACCGGTTGCCAGGTCTAAAGCGGAATTAGTCGCGGCGGCAATGTGACCGTTTTCCTGCCTAAAAACAACTTTAATTCTCGGGTCGGATGCCTGCCCTTGTTCTAAGATTTCTCGAACATGAGGCATAGTGGAACCATCATCTGCCAAGCAGAGTTCCCATTGGGGATAAATTTGGGCGGTAACAGATGCGATCGCCTCCTGGAGAAATTGGGCGGGTGTATTGTAAACTGGGACAACAATACTAATCTTGACAGCTGTGGTTTTCAGCTTTTCGGCATCTGCTTGCATCCGCGATCGCAACTTGGGAGTCAGGCGATTTATTTCTATCCATCGCTGATAGGGGTCTCGTGTTTGCCAGGGATGAATGACATCAGCATATTCTACAGCGACGTTAAGTTGTCGGTAGTAGCGGCGCAGATAGCGGATCCAGGCAAGGGGAGACAGGGGCAGACGTCCTTTTTTATAGGCAACCCAAGCTTTGCGCGCGGCACCTGATAAAAATAAGTATAGGTTTAAGCTGGGACGATCGTCTTGGACCGGGGCCTCGACTGTCACGACTCGCGTAAAGCAACAAAGGCGATCGCCATTTTCCAGCATTGCCCAAATCTCAATCTTTAGTTTTCCCGAGTAATTACGGTCTAGGATCGCATTACACTCAAATCCACTTAATTCTGCACCAGCAATGTCACGGAAAACTTCAGCGACATCAGGTCTGGCGATCCCATAGGTTATCTGTTCTTCCGGAAAACCCGATCGCACTAGCATCAAGGCGGTAATTTTCGCCTGTTTGTGCAATACCCATCCCGATACCCCCAGGGTGCCGTTTACATTTTTCTCCATCTTCTGGGGAGATTCTAAATATCCCAGCAAGTCTCCTGTCGGGATTACCTCTTGCTGTCCTGGTTTAATCATCAATGATTTCAGGGGTTTCAGCTTTTTCTTGACTGCTTTGATTATTTCTTTAATATTTTTCTGCATAACTCTCTGGTAATTATTCTCCCTCAGTTGTTAAACCCATCCACCTTTTCACCTTAAACCATCTTTTCCGTAATCGCCAAAACTTGCTAGTCTCCATAGCAGATATTTCACCTTCACATGCCAGCAGTTTTCCCTGAGTTTGGTCCAACTGCGATCGCGTTTCCGACAGTTGCCTTCCCGTCTCCTCCAACTCCAACTTCAACTCTTGCGCTTCTGTCTGCAACTGCTGGTACTGGGACTGGGTTGCTTGCAACTGCGATCGCATCTCTTGCAGTTCCGCCTGAGTCTGCTGGAGTTTACTGCGATCGCCCGCCGTTTTTTGCAGCAGTTTAACTTGACTTTTCAGACTACCTATTTCCCACCAATCTCGAAAACCCCATTCTTGCGGGGAGTATGATTTTACATATTGAGACCAAGACCAACTCGGTTCTCCCTGCATTGGTCCCGCCTTAGCATCCAACGCCAGATATAGATCTAATGCTGCCGTCCAGTATTTTTTGATCAACACCGGTCTATGCGTTTGACCAACTGACTGCCCCAATAGTTCTGGTGCTATTATATCATCTCTTGCTTCAGTTAAATTGATCTGAAATTTTTCATTAATTGTCTGGATCAATAGCTGAGGATTACTGACAATTTTGCTGAGGTTAGCTAGCAGACAGCGATCGGGGACGCGATCGTAAAATTCCAGAATCTTTTGATTATAATGCATCCAGAGTTCCACGGCCTTTTCCGGGTAAGCGGCGATCGCCTCATCCGTCCCCCGGCGGTAAAGGGAGTCAACCACCTCCCAAGGCGATCGATAGACGAGGAGAAAAATACCATCTGGGAGTAACTGCAACCAGAAGTCCAAAAACAACGTCATCCTAGGATCCTTCCAACCCCAGAGGGAATGCACTCCCTTTTCCGAGATCAAGTCTTGGGCTATTTTAACATAGCGATCGGCCACAGGCATCTGGGTTTGAAAAGTTAGGCCATCGGCGTCCAGAGACTGCGATCGCAGAACCTGCTTGTGAAACTCCACAAAATCTACATCTTCAAAATGGCCTTTATCATTTCCCACATCTACCCCAACTAACCTATCTCCCAAATATACACCCGCACTACCGAGGAGAGAAGCCGTCAAAGATGTTCCCGAACGATGCATACCCGCGATCGCCAGCACTTTTGATTCCATTGCCGATCCTAAACCATCACTGCCTTTACCTATTATATATAAATCTTGGTGTCCGCACAATCCTTTTGGTCGTCGCTGATAACTTACCTCCCCTCCCGTCACTTGCTGAATCGCTTTTCTGACAAAGCTTTCCCGCACATAAGTTGTACCATATTCTTGCCCATCCAGGGACTGACTCTCACTCTGGGGGATAAAATGAATTCCCCCTGCCATCTTACCAGGAAATAGGGTCCAGTCGTGGACGCTGAAAATTAATAATCCCCGATCGGACAGTAAACTATATAGTTTTTGTAGCCAACTAGCAAATGTTTTTTCCGGAACATGGCTAAAAAAGGAACTTGCCAGAATCACATCAAACCGGTCGGTGGGATGATAATCTTGAGGGTTAGTCGTCGAAACTATGCCATTGACTCCAAATTGCCCTATTTGAAATTTTACCGCAGCGGCGTCAATGTCCGATACCCAAATTTTGGCAGGGGGCATTTCCTGGATCCCAAAGCGAGTCAAGCGTCCGTAACCGCAGGCAAAATCTAGGAAAGATTCCAGGCGATCGCATCCTCCCCTGTACCTGACGATTATCTCCCGAACCACATCCATAATCCGACTACCATTTCTATAGTAGCGCAGGCCAGCTTCTGCCCGATCGCCCTTAGCATTATTTAAGGCATACAGATACATTTCGTCCCGACTGCTAATTCCGGACTTAAATGCTTCTGGGTCCTTAACCTTCTCTCTAATAAACTCTTGAATAACCGAGTTACCCTCATCTGGATATAATATACCTTCTGACTCCATCATCTACCGTTATCACTCCTCCGACACAATACCTCTCAGTACCTCAAGGTTTTGGACATAGGTTGTCATTGCGAGGGGGGAAACAACCGCGATCGACTTATGGCAAATTGAGTCAACCCCCCCCGAAGCAATCTCCCTGTTCCCTGCTATCCCTTGAAATCTTGTCCTCCGACGCGAAACCCAAACTTGCTTCAATCTGAAAGTCGATCGTCCCATTGCCACATGATTTATCCTCTGATTTTACTCTAAAGATCGCTGCATCTATACAGCGGGCTAAGTAAACGAATTCCCCATCCACCATACCAGATACTCCGGCATTCAAAAAATAAACTCCCGGGTGCAGCAGGCAGTGAAATCTAAATTTTACGCTTACCACTTGCTCGGCCTCAAAATCCATGATATCATGAAAAGAAGGAGAACAGGAAGCCCCTCCCAACTCCAATCCACTGACAGTTTTAATCAGCATGCCAAACCGGACATTCTGGGCGGGCTGCAAAAACTGAACTGCATAGCGGTAAAGGTACTCGCGACGCCCGACCAAATGATTTACCAGATGACCGGTGGCGATCGTAGTTATCCCGGGATTGATGATTTTCGCCCCTCTGCTAATGTAGGATATCGTATTTTCCGGATTTAGGGAAGGATCGTAAAATTCTAGCATATCTTCGGCAATTTTACCATTTATGTGGATATCCTTTGACCCCATCATTATTTTCTTCTCGCCCAGCAACTTTTCATTAGCTTGGCGGAGTTCTTGCCGTAAGGATGCTACCCGATCGCCCGGGGCATAAATTAACTCCTGATATTTAGAAACGACAAACTTAGGAGTGCCCTGCAAGATCAGTTCGCCTCCGTCCAAGAGGATAGCCCGATCGCACAATTCCACGATGGTAGCAGCAGCATGGGAGACAAACAAAATCGTTCCCCCCCGATCGCGAAGATCTTGAATGCGAGCAAAACACTTACGTTGGAAAGCTTCATCACCCACGGAAAGGGCCTCATCCACTATCAAAATATCAGGTTCAGCGCTAGTAGCGACAGCAAAAGCCAAGCGAACGAACATGCCACTAGAGTAAGTTTTAACAGGTTGTTCGAGGAAATCGCCAATATCAGCAAAACTAGCTATATCATCAAATTTACTCTCTATCTCCCGGCGACTTAGTCCCAAGAGTTGTCCATTAAAAAAGACATTTTGCCGACCGGTAAACTCCGGGTTAAAGCCGCTGCCAAGTTCCAAGAGAGCCGAAATTCTTCCTTTGACCTCAACTGTACCCGTAGTCGGCGTGAGAGTAGCAGCAATAATTTGCAGCAGGGTACTTTTCCCGGAACCATTGCGTCCGACAATACCCAGAGTTTGTCCTTTGGGAACTTCCAGATTCAGATCCCGCAAAGCCCAAAACTTCTGTGCCAAACTTTTACCAGGCAGCAATATCTCTTTCAGGCGGTCCGCCGGACGGGCATAGCGCTGAAAGCACTTGGATATTTTCTTTAGTGAAATGGCAATTTCACTCATACAACTTGGATTTTATATCTCGTTACCAGGCTCAACCGGGCGTGGTCACAAGCAGTTGATAGTCATTTGCCGCCGATAACTGTAGGGGCGACTGGCAATAATTGCGCAAATGATGACATCACAAGATAGATGTTCGCGCCCGTTTGCAACGCCGGGGCCCCTCGCGAGGTCTCCCCGTACCAACTGTTTTTGACCACACCCTATAAAAACGTTCATCAGAGCGAAAAAACGTTCATTTGGGTTAGACGAACGTTTTTTTATGTTATCCGAATGTCGTGAGGGACAAAATCAACGTTTCTCAGTGTTATCCTCACGTTCATCAAGAGGGAATCAACGTTAATCAGGACAAAATTAACGTTTTTTTTATGTTATCCGAATGTCGTGAGGGACGAAATCAACGTTTCTCAGTGTTAGACCAACGTTCATCAAGAGGGAATCAACGTTAATCAGGACGAAATTAACTTTTTTTATGTTATCCTCACGTCGTGAGGGACTACATCAGCGTTTCTCAGTGTTATCCTCACGTTCATTAAGAGGGAATCAACGTTAATCAGGACGAAATTAACGTTTCTTTATGTTAGACCAACGTCGTGAGGGACGAAATTAACGTTTCTTTATGTTAGACCAACGTTCATCAAGAGGGAATCAACGTTAATAAGGACGAAGTCAACGTTTCTTTATGTTATCCTCACGTCGTGAGGGACGAAATTAACGTTTCTCAGTGTTATCCTCACGTTCATCAAGAGGGAATCACGTTCATCAAGAGGGAATCAACGTTAATCAGGACGAAATCAACGTATCTTTATGTTAGACCAACGTATCTTTATGTTAGACGAACGTTGATTTATGTTAGACAAACCTCCCTTTGGGTTAGACAAACCTCCCTTTGGGTTAGACAAACGTTTAGATCGGCAATATAAGCGCTTGTAGGATCTGCATCATTAGTACATTATTAAACCGTACCCTGGGACTAGAGGACATCAGCAAAAGCTGGGCGCAGGCGTTGATAAACCCAGAATCCACCGGAGAAAATAACGACAGAGACAACAGTGGCGATCGCCCATTCAGCCACATGCTCCACCCGTCCGGTGAGAATCAGGTCGCGATAGACCTGAACGATCGCCGCCAGGGGGTTAAGCCAAAGTACCCAGGCCCGCCAAGGTTCGGGAATCACATTAGCAGGATAGACGATCGGGGTGACATAGAACCAGAGATTAGTCAGGACCGCCAGGGTTTGGGGCACATCCCGGAGAAATACAGTCAATCCAGCGGCCAAGTAACCCAGACCCACGGTCAGCAACAGCTGGGGCAACCAGACCAGGGGCAAAAGCCAGATAGTACCATGAAGGGTCTGGGAGAACAAGCCAGTGAAGACAATTAAGGCCAGCATTCCCAATCCACTTTCAATAAAAGCCGCAAAAATTGGCACCAGAGGCAGCAAGGCCAAAGGAAAGACCACCTTCTTGACCAAATTTGGCTGCGCGATCGCAGAAGTAGACGCCTGCAATAACCCAGTAATAAAGGTCGTCCAAGGCAGCAAGCCGGCGAACAGCCAGAGGCCAAAGGTGAAATTGTTCGCCGGTACGCCAGCCAAACTGAGCTTCACCTTCAGGACGATCGAGAAGACATAGGTATAGATCAGCAACTGTGATAGCTGGTTCAACAAAGGCCATAAATTACCCAGAACCGAACCCTTGTATCGGGCTTCCAAATCCCGCTGCACCAGAGTCAGCAGCAGGTTAGCTTTCGGCGACCACCGGTTATAAGTCATTCCTAGTCAGCACTAATGGTTCGTAGTAAGACACACTTTACGGCTTACTGGCTTGAGGACTAAAGTCCTCACTACGAACCTGTACGATCAAATAATGATAAATTTTCAATTATAAACCGTAAATAGGCGGTTGGGCTTATGAGAGAATTGCTTAGGGGTGAGGTCGATGCCCTAGATCAGAAAGAGCACCGACGACTGGCCGTGTTTCGTCTCGGTGCCCTCACTGGTTCGCTCCTCACACGGTTCCTACTATAACCCACTTCCAAAGATTTGTCACCCCCGATCGCAATTTTTTTGGATAAATCTTAAATTTCGCTGGGAGCAAAAACGCCCAAAACCTCTGACAGCAACAATTTCAGCATTTTCTGAACTGCTAAAATTAGTCCCAATCTCGCAGTCGCCAACTCCGGTTTCTGGGTTTTTACCTCCCCCCAAATCCGACAATCTCTCTCAAAAGTCAGGAAACTCTGACTTAATAACTGGACTAATTGGACAGCGGTGCGGACTTGGGGTAGACGATCGGGACAACAAAGTGCATCCACCGTTGTTAACAACCGGTCAATCAACTGGCGTTCGGCTGGATGCACCAGTCGTAGTTGTCCCTCGCCAGTGAGCCAGTCAATGGGCCCGATCGCCCGCCAGAGGAGTGTCGCCGGCGGTGGGTTGGGCTCCAGGGCGATCGACCCCGATCGCTCGCCGTTCCGCAGCAGGGAGCAACAGCGCGCATGAGCATATTGCCACAGAAATACATTGGTAGCGAGTAGTTGATTTCGGTCAGACCGGACCAGGCCAACCCACTCGGAACTGATTGGGACTGAGGTTTGTGTAAAAAATTGCAGCCAATGGGCTAAACTAGAATCTCCCAGGCTCACCTGAATCCAACCAGGACTCGCTACTTCGATAGTGAAATCATCCCCAAAAGCCTCTCGTAACCCGTATTCCAGATGGGTGACGTATGACTGGGCTAGGTCCAGGGGTCTCAGCTGTCGGGAGCGGGCTAGTCGGAGGGCGATCGCCGACCTGTAGAGGATGCTAGCACCATCGTCATAACCCTCCCAGACCATAGCCTTGAGGGGATCCCGGTCAGAGGAAGTCCGTGTAATATTCTGTAGGTCGATCGCCTGCAAAAGCCGATCGAGTAGCAGACACTTAAAAGCAGGACATGCAGCAGTAGGGAAAACCCTCCGAGTTAATGGCTGTTCCGGGAGACAGGGCCGGGACGTAGAAACCACTGATTTACACAAAACAATTTTTCCTTGGTCGAGAACAGGTATTTTTTGCTACTCTATTAATGGGACAAATGATGAATAAAAGGCTTCCCAGGGCTATATATATCTGGGTAAGTTCTATCCGGTGCCGTGTTTCCTAAAAGACACAACCCCAGACACCGGGCGTTATTTGCCTTCTTTGATTGTAGCTCATTACCCCTTGGAACTCTACCGATTTCCGATGGGCGCAGCACTGCCGGTTGTGGGTTAACAACCTTCTATACCATCCTACCTTTACAATTGGTCGCTTATGTTATCACTTTCTCCAGAATCAGAGACATCTCGGCCCTTTTTAACTTGGCAACGAATTATTGACTGGGCCCAAGAACATTACAGGTGTCGCAATTTTAACAAAGATGATAAAGTTCCCGTGCGCCCAGGATTACTCTATTTAGTACAACGGGGTGCTGTCCGACTGGTAAGCATTTCCCAAGTCAGTGCCTCTGCTACTAGCACCTCCTCGCGATTCACTCGCCATCGAGATAGCGACTGGACCCCAGAAGAATCTTTTTTAGGTTTTGTTGGAGCTGGACAGCCTTTTGAGATTGTAGCACAGTCGCCCTTTACTATTCAAAGTTATGCCCATATAGACAAAACCTCTGTGGTGTGGATGTACTGGAACGATTTGGATAACTGGCCTCACTTCCGCCGAGAGGTGATGGATGCTTTTCGCTATCAGCACCAGCGGAAGCTGTTATGGTTGAGTACCCTGGGACAACGGCGTACTATTGACCGACTCTTAGGATTTCTCACCCTGTTGGTTGAGGAATACGGCGAATCCTGCGACAAAGGTTATTGTCTGCCTTGGTCTTTAACTCATGCCCAAATTGGTAGCGCCATTGGTTCTACTCGCGTGACTGTTACCCGCTTGATGGGCAAGTTGCGATCGAAGGGTTTAATCCGCACTGAGGGAGATAATCAGATTTGTTTACCCACCCCTGATAATGCTGACTCTCGGTAATATTAATTGTTAGTTGTCAATGCTCACCTTATCCTGTTAAATGTCGGGTGGGCATTGCCAGCATTACCCACCTTTGCCTCGGGCTACTGGTAGCAGTATCGGCAGTTATTCCCATTCCAGAGTCAACTTAGGCATGAGGCGCTTCAAGTTCTTCAAGGACTTGCCCTGCCAGGGAATGCCTTCAGAGCCTTGTACCAAGATGGTAACATTTTTTTTCGGACGTACCTTGATGACAAACTTCGAGAGCATACTGATGCCAGAACTATTGAGAAATTCTAGCTGACGTAGGTCGAGCGTAATCTGCGGCGGCTCATTCTCAGCCATCTGATTAAGCAACTCGACAATTGGCCTATACTCCTCCATCCCGCTGAGTCGGAGCGAACCAGTAAATTTCACAGTCACAGTTTCCGATTCGTAACAGATATTGTAGTCTTCGGTTTTAATCTCCATTTCCCCTCCTTAGACGTTATTGGCACAAAGAGTCTATACAGTCAATTGCACCATTGTAGTCACGGCGATCACTTCCGGGTCTTTTTGGACAGTCTCAAACTTCCAGCCGATCCTCGCCATATAATCATTCATCATTGTCAGGTAGCCTAGCTTAGAGGAGGTATTGTTCTCGTCTAGAGCCTGTTGCTCTAACTGACGAATATACAACTCTTCGGGGTCTTCTGTTGTTAACTGCTTGATGTATGCCTGAAATTCCTGGACTTGTTGAGGATCGACGCTGTTAGCGATCGCGAACACCAGTTGATCGTTCTGCATTTGCAGTCTAATGCTAATGGGGTGTTGCGAGGTAGGATCGTTAAACTTCATGGCATTTTCTAATAACTCATTAGCAATGTAGCTAACAGCACCTTTAATCTCTGCTTGCCTGTTTTTCTTTGCAGTATCCTTTTCATCGCCCGGAAAGAATGTTGTCAAGTAGTCACCTAGAAAATCAGCGGACAAGCCATTGTTTCGCCATCTTTGCTTTAGGGGCACCGAACTAGGCGAAAATCCAATTATCAAGTATTCCGGACTCAAGGGCATACCTTCAATGAAGTCGCCGAATATTTCAGTCATAATTCATCCTCAAACTCCAACTACCTGTTGCTGGCCGATATGCGATCGCACGTCATCTATAACTGCTTGCCTGATTTGGTCAGCCGACCCTTGGCAGCGTTCTCTGACTACCGCACTGTTCTCGCCCATATTGTACTTTATGATAGCGGTTTTCACTCTTACGTGAGGTACATCAACGATCCCCGATCCTGATGATTGGCCTATTGTAGCAACAGCTTTGGCGTTCCCACAAGAGGTGAGAAATCTTTACTTGGGCGATCGTAATACTCCATATACTACAGATGAGAGCATATTGGCCAACAGTATCCGTTACCTTAACCCAACCTGTCTCAGACAAGTTTCAATCAACTCGGCAACTCCTGCCACTGGCAAAATCGGCGTCTCCAACCTTAACTCTAATTCCGCAACCGATCGATCGTCTAAAAACAGAGTATCCCCATGCTTCAGCATCAAAGATGGCAGCAAAATCCCATCTCCCAAATCTCGTCCTTGTAAACCTTGCAGCAAATCTGCACCCGTCAGCAACCCTGTCACGGTAATCTCCTGTCCCCAATATTGACTATTTAGGGCCACCAGATTGACCTCTAATCCTGCCACCTGATTTAATTGTTCCACCAGGGGTTGAAATGCCTTTTCGACCGCATTGCCCACCACCCAAGTATACCGGCGCGGCGGTTCCACAGATGCAATCAATCGTTCATCAGCAATTTCCTGAAATTCTTGAATAAACAGGCGAATTGAACCCACACCATTCCCAATTTGGGGATAATCTTCATAATGGGATTCAGGTGGCAATTCTTCTCCAGCAATCAAAAACCACTCATCCGCTAACCAAACGACATTAGTTCCCATCTCCTGGCGGAATTCTGCCTGAAGCGCTTGTACTTGTGCGATCGCTTCCCGGGCCTTTTCGGGTGTGACAGGGATTAATTCATCATCAGGGGGGCGAAACTTAGTTAATCCCACTGGCACCACTGCTACAGATGCTACAGCGGGAATTTCACTTTCGTAGAATGATGCTAAATCTCGCAGAGTTATTTCCAGATGTTGACCGTCATTAATCCCAGGACAAACAACCACTTGCGCGTGAATTTGTAGCCGTCGTGCTTGAAACCACTCCAACTGTTGTAAAATTAATCCCGCCCGAGGATTTTTTAGCAAGCGACTTCGCACCGATGGTTCCGTTGCATGGACGGAAACATAGAGGGGAGATAGTCGCATCTGCTCAATTCTCTCCCATTCTCCCTGGGTAAGATTGGTTAAAGTCAAGTAACTCCCGTAAAGGAAACTCAGACGGTAATCATCATCTTTCAGGTATAAACTTTCCCGCTTTCCGGGTGGTTGCTGGTCGATAAAGCAAAAAGGACAGCGGTTATTACATTGCATCAAGCCATCAAATAGGGCGGTTTCAAATTCCAACCCTAAGTCTTCATCGTAATCTTTCTCAATTTCAATTTGATGACTTTGACCCGCAGCATCTAATACTTCTAGTTCCAGGAATTCATCCGCGCACAAAAACTGATAGTCAATCAAGTCCCGGGGCCGATCGCCGTTAATAGCCACGATCGCATCACCAGATGCAAAGCCAATTTCCGCCGCGATCGATCCGGGCATAACTTTAGTAATCCTAGCAGGACGAATAGAAAGATTGCTCATTGTTAATTCTTCTTATTGTTCGTAGTAAGGACTTTAGTCCTTACCCTACCGAAGCACTAAAAGCACTAAAGTGCTTACTACAAACCAGTTGAGATTTGCCATCCCAGGATCGCCACCCCAAAGATCAGCCGATACAAGATAAAGATTAAGGTACTGCGAGATTGCAGGAAACGAATCAACCAGGCGATCGCCAGATAAGAGAAAACCCCCGAAGAGATCAAACCCACAATCAGGGGTATGAACCCAGCGCTACCCATGCCATCTTTGAGGACACCGACAAACTCAACCAACCCAGCTAAAGTAATCGCGGGAATGCCCAAGAGAAAGGAAAAACGAGCCGCCGTTGCCCGTTCTAAACCCATAAACAACCCCGCCGTGATCGTCGAACCAGACCGAGAAACGCCAGGGACGATCGCCATTGCTTGGGCCAATCCCATCGTGATCCCATCTTGCATACCCAGCTGCTCAAAATCGCCCTTGCGACTGCCAATGCGTTCGGCAACACCCAGCAAAATAGCCATCACAATTGAGGCGATCGCGATCGCCGGCAGACTCCGCAGAGGGGAATTATCGTAGTCAGGCACGAATATTTTAATCAGCAACCCGAAAAAGACGATCGGGATTGTGCCCAAACCAATGCCTAAAGCGATCCGGAAATCCTGGGACTGATAATCCGATTTACCTATAGCAGAGACAACCCCCTTGGTCAGTTTACTCAAATCCCCCCAAAAATACCATAGCACAGCCGCAATACTTCCCAACTGAATCACAGCTGTAAAAGCAACACCCGGATCCCCCCATCCCAGGGCCACTGGCACCACTTTCAAATGTGCCGTACTGCTGATCGGTATAAACTCCGTCATCCCTTGCACGAAACCTAAAACCGCAGCCTGAAATACATTCATCTGCGACATCTGTGAAGGAATTTCTTGACCGATCGCCTTTGTGGGCATCGTCAGTATAGCACTGACAACTGCTACCCCTGCGAATTTCAGCAATTTCTTTTTAGTAATCGACATGTTCCCTAAATATTGTTAGTTGTTAGTTGTCAGTTGTTAATTGTTAGCTGTTAATTGTTAGTTCTACAATTTACAAGCTACAACTGACAATTTTTGTTGACTTAAGTAAAAACATGCAAGCAATAAATTACTTTTACACAACATCTGGGCGATCGCTCCCCTGCCCCCACGACCATCACCGGTCCCCTATCCCCAACTGCTGGCTTTTGATGGCAATCATTGCCATATCTGATATATTAAGAAAGATGAAGTTAAGTAAAGAAAAATTAAAAGCATTGTTTAACAACAGTTTTTTGTCTTATTTACCGCTGGAGAACTCCTCAGGTGGGAAATTATCTACCCTATTATGGGAAAAAATCGGCAGGGCTAGGGCTGGGCGGGTTTTCACGGCATCTGTGTTTCTAGTATGTGTGCCAGTATTTTTCCAGGCTCCATTGGTACGGCAACTGCCTTGGTTAAGTTTAGCAATGACATCTGGCATCGTCGGTGGGAGTATCCATCTGCTGGATCGTCAGTCAACTAGACTGTGGGGAGACTTACTGCTAGGATTTAGTTGGAGTTGGCTAGCCGGTTCCATATATTGGGGTTGGCTGCGCTGGGAACCCTTGTGGCATTTGCCGGTCGAAGCCATCGGTCTGCCAGTGGTCATCTGGTGTCTTTGGCGTCGTTGGGCAATGGTAGGAAACCTATTTTACCTGGGTTCTCTATTGGGAACGGCGATCACAGATATATATTTCTATATTGTGGATTTGATTCCCCACTGGCGTCAGGTGATGCATGTGTCCCCAGAACTAGCAATGCCAGTTCTGCAAAGTGCGATCGCCCAGATCCAGACCCCTTGGGGAATCAGCTGGGCAGTAGTATTGAGTGTAATTCTCTTAGTTGCCGGGATTTTACCTCTGGGCACCAGGCAGCTACATTGGTGGGCATTTAGCGGAGCTGTCTTGAGTACAATATTAGTAGACAGTTTGTTCTGGCTAGCCGCCTGCGCGATCGAGTGATTGCTCCCGAGACAGATGCCCACACAGACCGAAATCTATATTTCAGGATGCATGAAGACTCCCATATTCTTCTTCGACTAAGCCTGCACCGTGAGTAAGATCAGCAATCCTCATTTAGTACTTCAGACAGAGTCAGGGAATCGCTATCTCCCCCTGGTTGGCAGTAATTGCTGGACCATAGGTCGGACCGATGACAACAATTTTGTCCTGCCAGACCCGTGGATTTCCCGCAACCACGCCATGCTGCAATACACCGAGACAGGTGAATTTTATCTGATCGATCTCGGCAGTCGCAACGGCTCCTTTGTCAATGGACGCCGAGTCGGCATTCCGGTGACCTTGCGCAATGGCGATCTGCTTACCTTTGGTCAGACACAACTGAATTTCTACAGTCCCTCTGCCCAAAAGGATGATGCCTCTACCAGTCTAGACCATGCAGATTATAACGTCACAGCTACCTTGCATGTCCGTCGCTTAATCTCGGTGATGGTGGTGGATATCCGCAATTTTACCGGTCTGACTCAGCAAATGAATGACGCTCTGCTCTCCACCATGATCGGTACCTGGTTCCGCAATGCTGGGGAAATAATTCGCACCGAAGGTAGCTGGGTGGATAAATATATTGGCGATGCGATCATGGCCGTCTGGTTTCATGGCACCGAAGGAGTCAACTCAGAAGAGTTGATGAAGGTGTTCGGTGCTCTCAACAAGTTACACAAGATGACTCGGGATTTGGCCGATGACTATCCCGTGCCTTTTCCCTTGCAGATTGGCTCGGGCATTAATACCGGTTATGCTATGGTTGGCAATACGGGTAGTGGCGATCGCCCAGACTACACGGCCCTGGGAGATACGGTCAATGCTGCCTTTCGCCTGGAATCTTGCACGAAACAAATTAGTCGAGATGTTGCCCTAGGAAAAACTACCTATCAATACCTCTCCAGCTTTGGCGTGGATCCAAAGATGTTCGAGCAGTTTACCGTTAACCTCAAGGGCTACGAGACGCCAACTTTAACCTATGCTTGCTCCTTTATTGAGTTGGATAGTTTTTTGCAAGGCCGGCCCTGACTGCCTTCCCGATCGAAAAATTAAATAACACCGATAAAATGAAATAAAATGCTGTAGTCCAGTTAAAATACGCTCAAAAATTAGGTAGGAACGGAAAGATGAAACGATTAATGCGCTTGTTGCCAGTATTTGTGCTGCTGTTGGCCTGCCTGGGAAATGTGCCCCGGGCCCAGGCGGCTAATTTAACCGAGCTGTTCTGGCCGTCATCGCCGGTGCTGGTGGCTGAAGCCCCAGTACGCAATGCGGCTGACGATAAGCTAGCAGAGATTAAAGATAAAACCGATTTGAACAACTCCCCTTTGCAAGCATTTAAAAAGTATCGCGGTTTTTACCCGAATCTGGCTCAGACAATCATTAACTATGCCCCCTACGAGCAGGTAGAGGATGTTCTGAATATTCCGGGATTGAGCGATCGCCAGAAAAAAAAGCTGAAAAAGCACTTTGATGACTTCATAGTTACTAAGGTTGCGAAAGAATTAAACCAAGGGGGCGATCGCTTGAACAACGGCACCTACGATTAAGCCTTTATTCCCTCTCGCTCCCGCTGTCATAGCTGACCATTAACAGTTTGTTTACACAGCCGCACTTTCTTCCACTAAAGACTTTTTGTCCTAGGGGAGCCGGTGCGGCTGTAATTTATGGGCTAATGGCTAATTGCTAATTGCTAATGGCTAATGGCTAATGGTTAATGGCTAATGGCTAATGGCTAATGGCACCAGTTGGTTGTTGTTGGCCACACCCGCTAATGACAGTGGGTGCGGCCCACCCCTACTATGTGATTTACTTAAATTAGATATATATTTAAAACCACAGCTAATTCGCTGTGGCTATCTGGTTTATTTTTATTACTTTGAGATCGCACCCGATCGCAACTCTTGCTTTCATCGCCGTTTTACTCAATTTTCATAGCGCCTTAACCACCAATAGTAACTACTTAATTATTTCGGTGATTTCCGGATATATTGTCCCTGAGTCGGGTTCGCTCTGAACTACTGAGGCGGCGAATTTATTGACTATGGAAACGTCCTGAAAGTTGTAATGGCCGGAAATTAGAGCTAAGGCGATCGTCAGGCCGATCGCATGCAGGACAGCCGAACTTTTCGATAATGAGCCAGTCATAGCAGTTGCACCTCAAACGTTGATATATCTGTTATCACATTTTTGTGGCCATTGCTGCTGTGACCGTTCCTTCCCCCTTCCGTGATTTTTCTCACTCACCTCACCGGTTGTTCCCGTGGGAGAAAGTCGCGCGGTCCCGTATATCCAGACAAATCAGCCAGTTCGGACAAAGGTCGGACCCCTGGGTATAATTGGCCGTTGATTTCCCAAGTCGGAAAACCCGCTATCCCCACCTTTTTGCAGAGTTCTGTCTGGGAAGAAAGTCCATCGGGCGCACATTCTATATAGTTGAGCATACTGGCGGCCTCCGAACCAAACAGTTGTTTCTGCTCGTGGCAGTGGGGACACCAGTAGGCACTATAATCTTTCGCCCCTACGCTTTTCAGATGACGCGCTAGCGCAATTTCTGCTGGTCCCGAAGTGGTAGTCACTATTGGCGGGGCCTTTCCGGCTGTGACTGTGGGATTTTGCTCGACTGTGGGATTATCAACGTTGGCATAGACCCCTAATGCCCCCACGAATGTCACCATACCCACTACAACTCCCGTCAACAATAGCTGGCCGATGTCTTCCCAAGCGTGACCGATCGAGGTCACGACCAACATGCTTACAGACAATAAAGCTGAGACAACGCAGTAAGGACAGAAAGCTTCAATCTGGAAGGCCATGATATACATGAGGTAGCCGCTACCCACCGCCATTGCCGTGGCCCCCCCAAACAGCACCAACCAAGTCCAGTCTTCCAGGTTAGAACGCAATTGTTTGTTTTTTTCTGGATTAACTAGCAGGGGCGCGATCGCCATGAGGGCCATGGTACTGTAGCCTAAAAGGCCAAATAGGGTTAAGGGCAATCCCAAAACTGTGGCATAGGGACTGGAAAGGACTTCTTTGCAGCCGGTGGTCGGGCAGAAAGAAGCGGCACTTCCCGTCAGTTCTGCTATTGTCAGAAAGGCTGTTTCTAAGGCTCCGATTGTGGCGATCGCCCCTAGCAGCGGACGCGACCAACGATGCATTGGGTTTGTCGAACGACTCCGTTTCATAATCCTCTCCTAAAACTCTCGCGATCCCTGGTAGCCTGATAGATCGGCTAGTTTTTCCAGAGATTGGGTGCCCCTGTATAATTGGCCTTTGATTTGCCAGGTAGGATATGCATCTATCTGGGCTGCTTGCCAGACCTCTGCTTGGCGATCCCAATGACCATTAGGCGAACATTCTATATAGGAGATCGCCGCGATCGCCTGTTTGCCAAACATTTGCTTTTGCTGATGGCAGTGATGGCACCAATATGCGCCATACATCTTGGCTCCTACCTGGGTGAGATGTTGGGCCAGGGCTATTTTAGCAGGACTTGAGGTTCTCCTAATGGGTTTTCCTCTATATCTAGAAGAGGATGCCACCGCCGGCACCCCTACAGTCTTTTCCCATACTACTGTACCGCCCAGGACGATCGTCCCAAGGGCGATCGCGCCTATCAAAAGAGGAGAAGGTCGTTTCGGACATGGCGAGATTGGTGCGATTCGACAACTATGCTGTTTTAATCTGCCGCGCGGCTTCGACAAACTGACTGACTCGGATCGGATCGATCGGTTGGTCGATTTGACCGTGCCGCTTCAGGGAACTGGAAACTATCACTCCGTCTGCTGCTGCCATCAGGGTAGAAATATTTTCCCAGTTCGCCCCACTGCCGACGAACACCGGGGTGCCTTTTGCCGCTGCATGTGCTACTTCCAAGTCTGACTGACTCGGCGGGCTGCCGGTTGTCTGGCCGGAGATAATCACTCCATCTGCTAAACCCCGCTCGATCGTTTCTTGTACCGCTGCGGTCAAGTTCGGCGTACCCAAGGGCAGAGCGTGCTTGACCAATACATCGGCGATAATTTTCACCTCACTGCCTAGTTCTCGCCGGTAGCGCAGCAGTTGATGGGCAAGTCCCTCAATTAAACCTTGGTCCGTGGCCATGACGCCAGTCAGGACGTTGACGCGGATGAAGGACGCATTTACACAGGAGGCGATCGCCATGGCACTGCGAGCATCATTGCGCAGCATGTTGATGCCTATTGGCAGACTCACCAAGTTCATCAGTCGCATCACTATCATCGTCATCGCGCTCACTACCGCCGGGTCCACCCTCTCCTTGGCAAAAGGCGCATCAAAAAAGTTCTCTACAATGATTGCGTCTACCCCACCTGAGGCTAATGCCGCCGCCTCTTGCTCGGCCCTCGCTATCACCGCTTTCAGGTCTCCTGACCACCGGGCCGAGGTGGGTAGAGGCTGTAAATGTACCACACCAATAATCGGGTGTACTGTGTTAAAGGTCTCAGTCAAATCCATCTTTATGCTATAGCGTGCGAGGCTCTCTGTGGTCCTCTCATTCTTAACCAGGGCGATCGCCCAGCTATCAATATTCTCATGGGACGACCTCCTCAGCAATTCAAAATTCAAAATTCAAAATTCAAAATTATGCAATTCATTTAACATCGGCACCCAGAGGTATAGAGATGGAGAACTTCGTTCCCGACCCCGGTTCCGAGGAGCATGTCAACTGACCCTGGTGTTTTTCTACTACAATCTCGTGGGCGATCGACAATCCCAAACCAGAGCCTTTCCCTACCGGTTTTGTAGTAAAGAAGGGGTCAAACATGCGTGTCTGGACTTCTTTGGGTATCTCCGGACCGTTATTACTAATAGTAATCAGCACCGCCCTTGTCTCTTCTACAGGTAATTCAGTTTTGATGGTAATGACTCGCGGTCCTACTTTGTTTTCTAGCGCGTCAATTGCATTCGTAAGAATATTCATAAACACTTGATTTAACTCGCTGGCATGGCATGATACTAGGGGCAGTTTGCCATATTCTTTAATTATCGCAATCTCAGGACTCACTTCGTGCAGTCTGTGTTGCAAAATCAGTAAAGTGCTGTCAATTCCAGAATGAATATCGACGGACTTGAGCTGAGATTCATCCAAGCGCGAGAAATTCCGCAGAGACAGGACAATATCCTTGATTCTCGCGGTCCCCTCCTGCATTGAAGCCAGCATTTTGGGCAAATCTTCTATTAGAAAATCTAGATCGATCTGGGCCACTGCTGCTTGGATTTCTGCTACTGGATTGGGATAATACTGGGCATATAGTTGTAGCAGGTACAGCATTTCTTGCATGTATTCATTACTGTGGATTAGATTCCCATGAATGAAGTTGATCGGGTTGTTGATTTCATGGGCCACACCTGCCACCATTTGCCCTAAACTCGACATTTTTTCACTCTGCACTAATTGCGCTTGAGTCCGTTTTAGCCTTGACAGGGCCTGTTCCAGTTCTTGAGTCTGTTCTCGCAATAAAGCTTCCGATCGCCGCAGGGCTTCTTCTACCCGCTTGCGTTCGGTGATGTCAAATCTGATGGCTAAATATTGGTACGGTTTCCCTTTTTCATCCACAAAGGGGACGATCGTGGTATCGACCCAATAATATGTCCCATCTTTGGCTCTATTCTTGATTTCCCCTTTCCATACTTTACCCCCTTTGATTGTAGACCACAACTGCGCGAAAAATTCTTGGGTATGATGACCTGATTTCAGCACCTTGTGGGTTTTACCGATCAGTTCCGATCTGCTATATTTGGAAATCTCGCAAAATTTATCGTTGACATCACTTATAATTCCTTTCTCATCTGTGATCGCTAAGATCGCCGCTCGATCTAAGGCATATTTTACATCTGATAATTCTTTGGCTATTTCCCCTACTCTTTTATCCAGATGTTGGCGCTCCGCGATCGCCTGTCCGTAGCCCATTATACTGCTTGCATCCAGCTTTGACCACATTGACTGTTCCTGCATCCGAGTTGCTTCCCTCATCTCCATAGCCTTCTCTAGTTCCCTCCTATTCTATACTCTCTCTCTTCTGTTCGGTTTGATTTTTACTATTTTTTAGCAATCCTTAAGAAAAATCCTTCTTGAGATATATTTCTTAATAATCTATCAAGCAATCGTTACAATCTGTAATGTCAACTTACCTTGGGTATTGTACAGTTTGAAATCCTGAGACCCTTATACCACAAGCATCAGCCTTTAGCTGATGGCAAAAAAGCTAACTGCTAATCAAGCTGCTCAGAGACTTGCGGTTTAATAATGTACCAATGATGGAACTCCTACAAACGTTTATATTACTGAATTTAACGTTTAGTTAGCCTAGCTTAACGTAAGTTTTACGCAAAAACAACGTTTGCTTAGCCTAGCTTAACGTAAGTTTCACCACAATAAACGTTTGCTTAGCCGTTTTTTACGTATATTTTCCTCCAATCAATGTTTAATTCGCCGATTTCGACATAAGTCTTACTTTAATTAACGGTTGCTTAGTCTATTCTAACGTAAATTTTACCCTAATAAACCTTTAATTAGCCGATTTTACGTATATTTTCCCTTAATCAATGTTTAATTAGCCGATTTTGACATAATTGTTACTTTAATCAAGGGTTGCTTAGTCTATTATAACGTAATTTTTACGCCAATAAACGTTTATTTAGCCAGTTTTACGTAACTTTCACACCAATCAAGGTTGAATTAACGGATTTTAACGTAAGCTTCACTCAGTTTAACGTTGAAGGAGCTGATTTTAACGTAAGTTTAACCAACCTCAACGTTTGGTTAGCTGATTTTAACGTAATGTTCACACAAATTAACGTTTGCTTAGCAGCTTTTGACGTAATGTTTCCCCAATAACAACGTTTGGTTAGCCCAAATCAACGTTTGTTTAACTCAGACAAATGCTCGTCTTGTCCAAATCAACGCTCGTCGAACCCAGACAAACGCTCTCTACGACTCCAGTCGTGGGTCACAAATCCTGTAAAGGATACATTAACACTACTTGTGACCGGAGTTCATTGATTATACCGTCGTTCATTCAAATTGCTATGGCAGATCCGCCGAGATCCTTGTTCTCAGGCACTTTCCCAATGCAAGAATTGATTATATTAGATGTCCATGAATTGGTTTCACAATTGTGAATTGTGAATTCCTTACAGGGGAATAGTAATCATAAACTTGGTACCCTCGCCGGGATGGGACTGGGACTGCAACTTACCCTGGTGTTTTTCTACCACAATCTCATGGGCGATCGACAACCCCAAACCCGTGCCCTTCCCCACCGGTTTCGTTGTAAAAAAGGGGTCGAACATGCGTCTCTGGACTTCTTTTGGGATCTCCGGACCGTTATTACTAATAGTAATCAGCACCGCCCTTGTCTCTTCTACAAGTAATTCAGTTTTAATGGTAATGACTCGCGGTCCTTTTTGGTTTTCTAGGGCGTCAATTGCATTACTAATAATATGCATAAACACTTGATTTAGCTCACTAGCATAACAGGATACCAGAGGCAGGTTGCCGTACTCTTTGATTACGGGAATATCGGGACTAACTTCGTGCAGTCTGTGTTGCAAAATCAGTAAAGTGCTGTCAATGCCAGAGTGAATATCTACGGACTTGAGCTGAGATTCATCTAAGCGAGAGAAGTTCCGTAGAGACAGGACAATATCGCGAATGCGGTTGGTACCCTCCTGCATAGATAGCAGCATTTTGGGCAAATCTGACATCAGAAAATCGAGGTCTATTTCCTCAGCAGCATCTTGGATTTCTGGCACTGGTTCCCCACAGTATTTTTGATAGAGTTCCAGCATATGCAGCAGGTCTTGAATATATCCATTGGTATAGGTCAGATTGCCATAGATAAAGTTGACAGGGTTATTAATTTCGTGGGCGACACCCGCCACTAATTGCCCTAAACTGGACATTTTCTCGCTCTGTACCAATTGTGCTTGAGTCCGTTTTAGCTTTTTTAAGGCAAGTTGCAGATCTTGAGTCTGTTGTCGGGATTTGGCCTCCGATTCCCGTAGCGCTGATTCCATCTCCTTGCGGGAAGTGATGTCAAATCTGATGGCTAAGTATTGGTAGGGTTTGTCTTTTTCATCCAGAAAGGGTACAATAGTGGTATCTACCCAATAATAGCTGCCATCTTTGGCTTGATTCTTGATTTCACCTTTCCAGACTTGGCCTGCTTTAATGCTTGACCACAACTGCTCAAAGAACTCTGGCGGATGATAACCAGAATTGACGATGCGGTGGGTTTGGCCGATTAGTTCTGAGGAGCTATATTGGGAAAGTTGACAGAATTTATCGTTCACGTAACGAATGATTCCTTTCTTGTCCGCGATCGCCACAATGGCCGATATATCTAAAGCATACTGGATATCTGACTGGTTTTTTAGGGTCCGCCGCAGTTCCTCTTCCCGCTGCTTGCGATCGCTGATGTCACTCTCGATCGCAATAAACTTGACCACCTCTCCCTGGCTGTTCCAAATGGGGGTAATATTCATCATCAACCATAAGGTAGATCCATCTTGGCGATAGTTAAGTATTTCTCCGATAAATGACTTTTCCTCTCGCAAGGCTTGCCTAATTTCTGCTACTGTTTTCATATCTGTCAAGGGCCCTTGCAATACAGACCCCGGCTTTTTGCCCCGCATGTCTGATAAGCTATAGCCAGTTATCCGAGTGAAGCCTTCGTTCACCCATTCCGTCAAGCCATCTTTATCGGTGATAATCACCGCATTATCGGTTTTGCTTGCTACCAGGGATAGCTTTTCTAACTCTGACTCTATCTGCTTGCGCGGAGTGATGTCAAATCTGATGGCTAAATATTGGTATGGCTTTCCGGCGTCATCCAAAAATGGGACGATCGTGGTATCCATCCAATAATAGCTGCCATCTTTAGCCCTATTCTTGATTTCCCCTTTCCAGACCTGGCCTGCTTTAATGCTTGACCACAACTGCTGGAAAAATTCTGGCGGATGATAACCCGAATTGATGATGCGGTGGGTTTTGCCGATTAGTTCTGAGGAGCTATATTGGGAAAGTTGACAGAATTTATCGTTCACGTAACGAATAATTCCCTGGTTGTCCGTGATGGCCACGATCGCCGCTTGGTCCAGGGCCCACTTAATCTCGGATAATTCTTTGGTGGTTGCTTGCAGTCTGGCATTTTCATCTTGACTCGGCACTTTATTCATCGCCACTACCCTCCAATGGACCGGTCCCTTACCGTGGTTAATTCTGCTGGGTGCAGGGGAATGCAGATAATAAATTTAGCTCCCTCACCCGGACTAGATAGGCAGGTTAATTGACCCTGATGCTGTTCTACCACAATCTGGTGCGAGATCGACAAGCCCAAACCCGTGCCCTTCCCCACGGGTTTGGTTGTAAAGAAGGGATTAAATATCTGTTCCTGGACTTTTTCGGGGATCCCAGGACCATTGTCCGCAATGGTAATTAACACTCCTTCTGGGACTGTTGTTAGCAATTTGGTTTTAATGGCGATCGCTCGCGGTGGCGGTTGGTTGGACAATGCGTCTATGGCATTGGTCAGTATATTCATAAACACCTGGTTCATCTGAGAGGGATAGCACTCCACTAGCGGCAGCTTGCCGTACTCTTTGATTATTCTAATCGGATCTCCATCGTCTTGGTGCAGTTGCTTTTGGAGAATCATCAAACTGCTGTCAATCCCCGAGTGAATGTCAACTGCTTTGATGTCCGCTTCATCCAAGCGAGCGAAGTTCCGCAGAGACTTGACTATCTCGTGGATACGACTTGTCCCCTGGTGCATTGATGAGAGTATGTTGGGCAAATCTTCCATAATGAAATCCAGATCCATCTCCGCAGCGGCAGATTGGATTTCTAACTCCGGTTCCGGATAATATTTGGCATAGAGTGCCATCATCCTTAGCAAGTCTTGAAAATATTCATTTGTGTATACTAGATTGCCGTGGATAAAGTTGACAGGATTGTTAATTTCATGAGCAATTCCAGCCACTAGCTGCTCTAAACTCAACATTTTTTCCCGATGCACCAGTTTCGCTTGATTCCATTGTATTTTCTGGAGGTTTAATTGCAGATGTAGGGCTTCTCTGGCTTTTTCTTCTGCTAGCTTGCGATCGGTGATATCAAATCTGATGGATAAATATTGGTAGGGTTTCCCTTCGTCATCCACAAAGGGCACGATGGTCGTATCCACCCAATAATAGGTTCCATCTTTGGCTCGATTTTTGATTTCCCCTTTCCAGACTTTCCCGGAATTTATGCTAGACCACAAATCCCGAAAAAACTCTTTGCTATGCTCGCCTGATTTAATTATACTGTGGGGTTGGCCGATCAATTCCGAGCGGCTATATTTGGATAGTTCGCAAAATTTATCATTGACGTAACGGATAATGCCCTTGGTGTCCGTGATGGCGACGATCGCCGCTTGGTCCAAAGCATATTTTAGATCTGATAGTTCTTTGATCGTGCGATCGAGTCTAATCTTTTCTTTTTCACTGATTCTCTCTTGCCGATCGAAGGGCGATCGGGCAGCTTCATGATTTTCTTCTAAGTTCGACCACATTATATCCGCTTCATCATAATCTCGTACTGCCTGCATTTTCTCTCCTCATCCGTTTTTGAGCTTACCAACTATTTGGGACTTATTTCCCGAATAACTTAGTCACTTCACAGTCGGCCCGCCGGGGGTTCAAACCCAAAGGCTAGAGGCGCTCAGTCGGTTAAAACCGCACTTAAAATAACGTTCAAAGTAATTGTAACATTTTTTTGATAAAATGGTATAAATATTTTTGTCCACTTGCCGAGCTGTAGCAGCTCGTACCGCTCCGTAACTATCGTACCGAGCGTGATGGGTATCCAATTTTACCCGATTGCCAAAAACGGGGATGCTCCCCTTGGCGACTTTCTGATTAGGCTCTTAATTAGACATAATTATGATCGAATAAATTGCTGTAACTGGATATTTATCAAGGATTTCTTAAGGAAGAGCGGAAATGTTCCAGCTGTAAAGGAATCTTACCACTAATAGTATTTTCGGCGTTGCACAACTCCACCGATGATAACTAAGCCACGAATTATGGCTTCTACCATTTGGAAAAATTTAGCTACAAAGCAGATCGTGCTGGCGATGGGCACCAGCACGGTACAGAAGAGATTTGCCGACGGTACTCGCCGGTTACTACAGGGGCGATATTTGTCGGAAATATGCGATCGCGCTCGTTGTTTGCCGATCGCTGATAACTGAAGCTCAAACGGAGCGAACGGAGCCAGAATAGACAAAACCTCGCTGCATATCCAAAGTGACGATCGCCCCATCTCGAATGATATCCGTGGCTTGGGAAACTCCCACGATCACGGGCACACCCAACCGCATGCCGATCACGGCGGCGTGAGAAGTGAGACTGGCATCCTCAGTGACTATTCCCGAGGCTTTGCGGATCGCATCGATAAAATCAGCGCTAGTATATTTGGCCACCAAAATTTCTCCGGGGTGGAAATGGGTCACGTCCGTGCCATTGTGAGCCACCCGGGCCCGACCGCTGACTAAACCCTGACCAATGGCTGTCCCCTGAGCGAGAACTGCGGTGACTATTTCAACTTTAATTAAATTGGTCGCTCCGGCTACCCCTTGAAGCTCCCCTGCTGTCATCACCACCAAATCTCCTTCCTGGAGCAAATGCTTCTCCTGAGCCACATTTATAGCGGCTTTGAAAGTTTGACTTGTAGAGGGCAAATCCAATACCAGTAGGGGTTTG
This sequence comes from Hormoscilla sp., assembly GCA_051439505.1. Lineage (GTDB taxonomy): Bacteria > Cyanobacteriota > Cyanobacteriia > Cyanobacteriales > Desertifilaceae > Hormoscilla. The sequence goes on from JBFRWI010000053.1 coordinate 51,444, forward strand.
ACGCCCCAGACTACCTGCAAGCGTCGCGCCACTTCTACATGAGGCGTGACGGCCAGAATTGGCGTCTGGGGTCGGAACTTGGAGACATTCCGTGCTGTGCCACCTGTCTTGGTCAAGGTCATAATCGCAGAGGCACCCAGCTGTTCTGCGATCTGGCTCACCCCTTGAGAGATGGAGTTGGGAATAGACCGCTTGGTATCTGCTTGAGCGTGGCAAGTATGGCTTTCCCGTTCAATTCTGACCGCGATACGTGCCATGGTCGCCACGGCTTCCACCGGGTACTGGCCGACAGCTGTTTCGTTAGAGAGCATGACGGCGTCCGTACCATCCAAAATCGCATTGGCCACATCAGAAACTTCCGCTCTGGTGGGTCGAGGAGAGTTGACCATACTGTCTAGCATCTGGGTTGCCGTAATCACGGGGATTCCCAGTTGATTTGAGGTGACAATCAGTCGCTTTTGCAGCAGGGGAACGTCCTCAGCGGGCAGTTCCACTCCTAAGTCTCCCCTCGCTACCATCACCCCATCAGATAAGCTGAGAATGGCTTCCATCTGCTCGATCGCTTCGTGCTTTTCTATCTTGACAATTACTGGCACTTGCTTGCCAGCATTGGCGATGATTTCCTTGATTTCCAGCACGTCTTGGGGGTTGCGCACAAAGGAGAGGGCTACCCAATCTACCCCTTGATCTAAGCCAAATAGCAAGTCTTTGCGGTCTTTTTCCGTGAGAGCTTTGATTGACAGGTAGACACCGGGGAAGTTGACTCCTTTGTTATTGGAAAGCTTGCCGCCCACTACCACCTGGCAATGGAGTTGGCGAGCAGTTCTATCTACTTTTTCCACGACCATTTCCACCTTGCCATCATCTAGGAGAATGGTGGCTCCGGCGGGGACTTCATCTGCTAAGGGTTCGTAGGTGACTGAACTCATCTCTTGGGTGCCCGGTACTGACTCGCTGGTCAGAATGAACCGATCGCCGTTCGATAGGGCGATCGAGCCCGACTCGAACCGTCCCAAGCGAATTTTCGGACCTTGCAGGTCTTGTAAAATGGCCACAGGCTGATTTAGCTCAAAGGACAGTTGCCGAATTAAGCGAATGCTGCGTTGATGGTCTTCATGGGTGCCGTGGGAGAAATTTAACCGCAGGGTTGTGGCACCGGCTTCTATCAGGTCCCGCAATACCTCTGGGGAACTGGTGGCAGGGCCAACGGTGGCGACAATTTTTGTTCGACGCTGGGAATGTTGCATGGCTAGGGCCCCTCGGGAGTCAAAAGATACAGGCAAGAGATTATCATATCTTATGTCGGTTGTCGTCCGACTTGTCCCGCCTGTCCGTCCGCTGACATCCTCGAAAGATAAAGAATATGTTAAAAAAGCACAGAAGACTAGATATCTGGTATAAGAGTAAAGGCGATCGCCCTCGGGAAGACGTTCTCATTTGAGTATAACCGGAATGAATACGGGGCCATCCCAGCTAGGGGAAGGGCGCGGTAGTTGACAATTATGATTGAATTGGATAAAATGAAAGGCGTTGCACATTGAGGGGATGATACCAATTTGGTTTGCAAGTGACAATGTGTTTCTCTCTCCCGATCGCGTGCATTTTCTCCATCACTATTTTCAAGCTATCTCTTTTAAGGAAAATATGGCCGGAATTCCTTTACTACCCGGACTTAAAGTTCCCTATTACACCTTTATCGGACAAAAATGATGAGATAATTTGTCAGTTGTTGGTGGTCAGTGCTTCAGTGGTCGGTGGTAAGTTGTTAGTGGTTAAGCTGTCGCGCATTGAAATTGCTACGGCCAAAACGCTGAAACCCTTGTTCTCAATGGCTTTCCCCTTCGCGCAGCGTGGCGCAGCCATATTTTGAATTTTGAATTTTGAATTTTGAATTGCTTAGTGGTCAGCACCATCGACAGACTGCAGGCGATTCGGTCTGTGAGCAAAAATACTTATAAACCTGACATGCTCCCAAGGTAAAGAATTGTAAAAAAAAGCACTCTTTACTCGATCTGTGGTATGATATGATAGGCTATCGCGCTCTCCGGAAGGCTCCTCAGGGTTAGATTTCGCCGGAGAAGTATAACCGTAAGACGCGATCGAGCAAGGGAAAGTGAAGTAGGTTGACAAGGATGATAGATAAGAAGAAAATCAAATATGAACCACAAGAAGTTCGTTATCCAACGGCTTTGGAAAAATTGAGCGATATGATTAAGCCTGGAGATGCGATCGCTTTCTCTGGTAAAGGCTTTAATGGCAAGGTGATTCGATGCTTCACGGCTAGTCTCTACAGCCATATTGCCATTGTTATGGATACAGAGCGTGATTGTACTACCGACGGTCGCATCGCGATCGCCGAAGCTTCAAGTGACACGAGGTTACCCGATTTTAGAAATGAAAAACGCAAGCCGGGAGTACAAATTCACCATCTGTGGAATTGGATAAACGCTTATCAAGATTTGGGACAAGCATGGTGGATACCCTTAGCAGAACCATTAAGCGATTCAGGGGTAAAGAAAATGCAAGATTGGCTGTGGGAAATTCACGATCGACAAGTGTCTTATAGCTTCAGGAAGTGTATTGGTGCCTGGCTGAAAATTAATCGATATTTCCTCAGTGCGGATAGCCAATATGCCGCGCGACTGTTTTGTTCGGAACTGGTGACCAAGGCATTGCAAATTGCAGAAGCGATCGACCCTGCTGTTAGGTCTTATCAACAAATCCCGCAGGAAATTATCAGTTTACCCTGTTTTCAAGATCCAATTAAAATAGAAATTTAATGGGATGTAGGGTGGGCATCGCCCACCAAGAGGATAAAATCACTGTGAATTATCGATCTAATTTAACTTGGATAAGTAAGAAACAATAATTATAGCTAGCCTACTAAATACTCTAAAAACTTAAGGCGTTGCACATTTTTGGGATGATAGTAGTCAATGGTGGCAAATTGCCAATTTAACATTGAAAATTGAATAAGAGTTATTTGTCTATTTATGGGAATTCATAACTATTTCAATTGACCATAGCGCTCCTGCACGCTCCGGGCCCCCTCCGCTGCGCGACTGCGTATACGCAATTAGAGATGCACCCATACCCAAAATGTGTCAAGCATCAAAATCTATCAGAAGAAGTATATATTCAGAGATAATAATATATTGGCAAAAGGGAAAAAATCGTCTAAATTGGAAATATCAAAAGGCGGGGGAATGGCAGAATCTTTGTGTAGGTTACAATTGGAGTTATGAGAAAAAATAGATGGGGTGGCGTTGAGAAAAATGGAAAAACAAGAACAGAGTTCGATCGAGCAAGGGGAATGGGGAACAGGTTCTGAGAGAAACCTCCCGATATTAGGATTGATTCTTCGCTGGAGCATAGCTAAAAAATTTGGTTACAGCTATGCTCTAGCAATTGCTATCTCTGCGATCGGGACAATGGGGTGATGGGAATGCGATCGCATCCCCAAAGGCTAGTTCCAGCATTGGGAAAGACAATCAGGTTTGACTACGAAAGAGCTAAATTTTATAGCTATGTTAATCATGTGAGTACACAAACGGCCAGACTTAAAAAATTAATAGATAACAATTATAGCGAGTTATTGGCAGCAGAAGAGACCAACTTAAAAAAGTTAGTCAAAAAATACGAAAATAATACAAGCGCATATGTTAAGCTAGTCAAAAATCTCTGGGAGCAAATAGATCCTCCTAATGTAAGGGGAGAGAAAATCTCAGCAGCACAGCAGAATGTCTTAGTTTATATGAGTGGGGAGATAGCTAATAAGATAGATGTTAAGTTCGATCGCCTGTCGGAAAAATTAAACTGGCTGATATCGATAGCTGAAACTCAACACGCGCAAGCAAGGGCAGACCAGAAAAAAGCCTCGGAACTGCGACTGCTGATAATTGTGGGAAGTATGCTAATGTCGGCGGCGATCGCGACTTTCTTGGCCCTTTATACCAGTCGGGCGATCGCCAGTCCCCTAGAACAGGTAACGGCAGTTGCCCAGCGAGTTACTACCGATGCTAATTTTCTATTGCGGGCAACTGTGACTACAGAAGATGAAGTAGGTTCCTTAGCGATCGCCCTAAATCAGTTGATTCAATGGGTAGGAGAACATACCTATGAATTGGAGCGAAGTCGCGATCGTACAGCGAGTACAATCACGCACTCAAGAACTGACCCAGGCATTGCGATCGCTCAAAGAAACTCAAAGTCAACTAATTAAAACAGAAAAAATGTCCAGTTTGGGGCAGATGGTAGCGGGGATAGCTCATGAAATTAATAACCCGGTAAGCTTTATTTATGGTAATCTCGAACATGCCAAAGAATATACTCAAGAATTGCTAAAGTTACTGGATGTTTATCAGCAGGAGTACCCGGAACCAACCCCGGTAATTGAAGAGCAAATTGCCGAAAGTGAGATAGAATATCTGGTATAAGATTTGCCGCAATTATTAAATTAGATGAAAAATGGAGCCGATCGGATCGAGAAAATTGTCCTTTCTTTGCGGAATTTCTCCCGCCTGGATGAGTCGGAAATGAAAGCAGCAGATATTAATGAAGGGATTGATAATACCTTGTTGATTCTCAATCACGGTCTGCATCAAAGAATTGTAGTCAACAAGGATTATGTAAATTTGCCCCTAGTCTATTGTTACCCGGCCCAACTGAATCAAGTATTTCTGAATATTATCGAAAATGCGATCGATGCTTTGTTAGAGTCATCGGGGACGAAAAATCCGCAGATTTACATTCGGACAGAGAAAAGGGGCGATCGCATGGTAATGGTAACAATTAGGGATAATGGTCCGGGAATTCCAGAGTCGATTATAGACAAGCTGTTCGATCCGTTTTTTCCGACCAAAGAGGTCGGAAAGGGAACGGGGATGGGACTGGCGATCGCCTATCAGATTATCGAAAAGCATCAGGGAAAATTTGAGGTAAGTTCCGAAGCGGGAAAAGGGGCTTCCTTCGCGATATCTATTCCCATTCACCCCGAGGGAAGAAGCGCGATCGCCGGTGGGCGTCCGCAGCAGCAAGGCTCAAAAATTGTCAGAACGCCAGTAATGTGATATAGTAATTTGACGAACATGACAAATTAATAAAAGAGTTGGATGAGACGCAGAGCTTGGCTGTACGTCCTAATTTTTTTGTGCGTGCCGACGGTGGCCATTGCCCAAGAACCGGCAGCAGGTCAGAGTTGGATTGCCAGCATTGATGCTATATTTGCTTCACTTGTGGCAGCCATATTCAGGGTACTATTCTTTAGCATCGGCGGTTTCCCCCTGATCGTGCTGTGGCTGATCGCAGGTGGGGCATTCTTCACGCTCAGGATGAATTTTATCAATATCAGGGGGTTTCGACATGCGCTAGATGTGGTAAGGGGGACTTACGATGACCCTCTTGAGACCGGAGAAGTATCCCATTTTCAGGCCCTAGCGACAGCACTCTCGGCGACGGTAGGACTGGGGAACATTGCCGGAGTGGCGATCGCGGTGAGTGTGGGGGGACCGGGTGCGGTATTCTGGATGACTATCGGCGGGCTTTTGGGCATGACCAGTAAATTTACTGAATGTACCCTGGGACAGAAATATCGGATCGTGAAGTCAGACGGGACGATCGCGGGCGGACCGATGTATTATCTGTCAAGAGGTTTAGCCGAAATGGGACAGCGGACCCTGGGCAAGGTTTTAGCGATTCTATTCTCAGTCTTTTGCCTGGGAGGGGCATTTGGTGGCGCGAATATGTTTCAGGCGAACCAGTCCTACGGCGCAGTACAGACTGTATTACCTTTCTTGCCTAACTGGCTGTATGGCTTGATGCTCATGATTTTAGTGGGACTGGTAATTATTGGCGGCATCAGACGCATTGCCACCGTAGCAGGTACGATAGTACCTGTCATGTGTGGATTGTATGTTTTCATGTCCATCTTCATTCTGCTGACCAATTTTACCGCCATTCCCGGGGCGATCGGCACGATCATCTCGGAGGCATTTGTGCCCCAGGCAGTAACAGGTGGTATGATTGGCACGATCGTCCAGGGATTCAGGCGATCGGCTTTCTCCAATGAGGCAGGCATCGGATCGGCGGCGATCGCCCATTCTGCTGCCAGGACTTCTGAACCCGTTCGCGAAGGCATTGTCGCCCTGCTAGAACCCTTTATCGATACGGTAGTTGTCTGCAACATGACCGCCTTGGTAATTGTGATTACAGGTGCCTATAATAATAGAGAGTTCGAGGCACTGAGGGCAGCCCAAAAAGGTGCAGAACTGACTGCCGCTGCTTTTGGGACAGTAATAGCATGGTTTCCCATCCTGCTGGCGATCGCTGTCTTCTTGTTTGCCTTCTCCACGATGATTTCCTGGAGTTACTATGGCGAACGTTGCTGGGAATATCTGTTTGGTGCTAGCAGCTTGATGGTCTACAAGGTATTATTCTTGATCGCTATCTTTATTGGCTCGGTAACTAAACCAACGACGGTGATAGACTTCAGCGATGCCATGTTGCTAGCGATGGCATTTCCAAATTTATTGGGGGCCTACTTCCTATCTGGTAAAGTGTTAGCAGACCTCAAGGATTATATGCGTCGCCTGAATGCTGGAGAATTGAGAAGGGAAAATTGAGAAGGGAGAGCAGTTGGCAATTAGCAATTACAAATTAGCAATTAGCAATTAGCAAGATGAGTTTATTTAATAAAGAAAGGGTGCTTGTCCCGATCGATTTCTCGGAAGCATCCTTTAATGCGGTGAAGGAAACGCGAGGATTGGTAACAGAGGCGTCAAATTTGCACATCCTGCATGTGTTGCATCCTCTCCACCAAGGAGAACCAGGAGTGATCTGGAAAACGGTGAATAATGAGACGCGCAAACAGCATGTAGAACAGGCATTTTATCAGCGATGCCAAGAAGCAGAATATCAGGGAGTTCATTTTAGCGTCCTGGTGGGAAACCCCAGTGAGAAAATTATTGACTACGCTAATACAAACGACATCGATTTGATTGTAATACCCTCCCACGGACGCACGGGTATCAGTCGATTTTTCTTGGGGTCGGTGGCGGAAAGGGTGGTAAGATTTGCCCATTGTCCGGTGCTGGTACTGCGGCGATCGGACTAGGGTGCATCTGATAGAAGCAAAAATAATAACAACTCGTTCAATGTCTCTGGCAGGGAACGTACCGCCGAGACTCAACCTCGGAGGACAGCTATCAGACCTCCGAGTCCGACGAGTTCGTTGGTTATACCCTCACAGGAGGCAGATCCTCAAAAAAGCATTTCTAGGCTGAGCCTAGAAACGAGAGTGGAGAGAAACTATTGTTGAGCAAGATGATATTAGATTGTTGGACCATGAATGCCTTGGCGGCGGTAAAGATTAACGGTTTGCTAGACAGGATAGATGCTGGGGTTTCCCAAGTTTTGGAAGTGCTAAACGATGCGATATTTTTTAGCATCGGCGGGATGCCCCTGATTGTCATATGGCTGCTTATGGCTGGGGTATTCTTTACCTGGCAGATGAGGTTTGTTAATATCAGGGCATTTAAGCACGCGATCGATGTGGTTCGAGGAAAATACGATGACCCGAACTCCGAAGAAGGGGAAGTATCTCACTTTCAAGCCCTGGCGATCGCCCTGTCGGCAACGGTGGGCATAGGGAATATCGCTAGCGCAGCGGTAGCGATCGCCCTCGGAGGTCCGGGGGCTTGTTTTTGGCTCACCGTGGGGGGTCTATTGGGGATGAGCACGAAATTTGTCGAATGTACTCTGGGTCACAAATATCGCATCATCAAGCCAGATGGCACGATCGTGGGGGGTCCGATGTATTATCTGTCAGCAGGATTAGCAGAAGTGGGACTTCATCGGCTGGGCAATATTTTAGCTGTAATCTACTCGTTTACGGGCATTTTGGCTATCTTAGTTGCCGTTGCCATTCTCCAGTCGAATCAGTCCCTAGCAGCAGTAACGGCAATAGTACCATCATTGGCAGATTATGGCTGGATCTATGGGGCGCTCATGGCGGGTTTGGTGGGATTAGTGATTATTGGCGGTCTCCAACGCCTCGCTAGGGTTGCAGGTGTAATTGCGCCCCTGATGTGCGGCATCTATATCTTGGTCTGCCTGTGGGTGCTGGCGATCCATTTTACCGCTATTCCTGAGGCGATCGCCACTATTATCAAATCAGCATTTTCCTTCCATGCAGTCGGCGGGGGTTTCGCGGGGGCATTGATCCAGGGACTGCGGCGTTCGGCTTTCTCTAATGAGGCCGGATCGGGAACGGCGGCGATCGCCCATGCCGTTGCCAGAACTGACGAACCCGTTCGTGAAGGCATTGTCACCATCCTGGAACCTTTTATTGACACCGTCATCATCTGCAACCTGACTGCCTTGGTGGTCATCATTACCGGGGCGTACAATAATCCGGACTTTGCTAACTTCAGCGGTACCCAACTCGCCTCCGCTGCCTTCGGAGAAGCGATCTCCTGGTTTCCTTACCTGTTGGCGATCGTGATTTTTTTCTTTGCCTTTTCCACGATCATTTCCCAGTATTACTACGGTGAGGTTTGCTGGGAATATCTGCTGGGCGATCGCAGCGAGACGCTTTTTCAGGTATTATTCTTGGGTTGCATACTTTTAGGTTCGGTAGCGTCTCCCCAGGCAGTGATTGAATTCGGCGATGCTCTTTTAGTCGCCTTAGTTTTACCCAATCTGTTGGGGGTTTTCTTCCTCTCCCACCAAGTTGCTGTAGACCTAGAAGATTATCTCAACCGCCTCAATGCCAGTAATCTGGCGATCGTGGAGAATTGAAGAATTATGATTTTTTGATAATTGCCTGACAGTTATCAAAAAATCTGGAGCCAGCAAAAATATGTTAAGATGAGAGAGAACTGTAAGGAAATAGGCTAGAGAAACGTAACTTGTTCTAATTATGTTAAGATATCCAGACGCGATAATCAGCGATGACAAGGGTTTACAAGGAAGCATGGAGAGGATTGTTTCCCAAGTTTTAGAAGGAATAAACAATGTAGTGTTCTTTAGCATTGGGGGTATGCCCCTGATCGTGCTGTTGCTGCTCTCCGCAGGACTGTTGTTCACCTGGCGGATGAAATTGCTCAATTTCAAGGGGTTGAAGCATACGTTCGATATCCTCCGAGGGAAATACTCCGAGCCAAATTGCGACGGAGAAATCTCCTATTTTCAAGCCATGGCAGTGGGCCTCTCGGGAACGATCGGCATAGGTAGCATCATTAATCCGATAATTGCGATCGCCATCGGGGGTCCGGGTGCTTTGTTTTGGATGACGATCGGCGGTCTGTTAAGCATGACCACTCAATTTACCGAATCTGTCCTATCCGTAAAATACCGAATAGTCAACAATGACGGCACGGTCAGAGGCGGACCAATGTATTATCTGCCAGCAGGTTTAGCTAGTATGGGACGTAAAAAGTTGGGTCGGGTTTTAGCGCTCCTATACTCATTTATGAGCGTTTGTGCCGTGTTAGTTAGCCTTTCTATTCTAATTTCTAACCAGTCCCTAGCAGCAGTTGCGGCTGTAATGCCAGTGTTGGCAGATAAGGGCTGGATATGTGGTGTAATTCTGGCTTTGTTGGTGGGAGTGGTAATAATTGGTGGCATCCAAAGCATCTCTAGGGTGGCGGGTGCAATTGTGCCAGCAATGTGTGCTATCTACCTGTTTGCTTGCCTGTGGGTGCTGCTGACCCATAATGATGCTATTCCTGGGGCGATCGGCACGATTATCTCGGGGGCTTTTTCCCCCCAGGCAGTCTCCGGTGGATTCTTGGGGATGCTGGTGCAGGGATTTAGGCGTTCTGCCTTTTCTAATGGAGCCGGGTCGGGAATGCCCTCGATCGTTCATGCTACGGCTAAAACTTCTGAACCAGTGCGGGAAGCTTTGATCGCCCAGCTCGAACCTTTGATTACCACGGTAATCATCTGCAACCTGACAGGTTTGGTAATGCTCGTGACTGGGGCCTATAATAATCCGGAGTATGCTGGTCTGGGCGGTACCCAACTCGCGTCTGCGGCCTTTGGCGAAGCGAGCAGCTGGTTTCCTTATCTCTTGGCGATCGCGGTTTTATTCTTTGCCTTTTCGACCCTGATTTCTTACATTTACTACGGTGAGATGTGCTGGGAATATATGTTAGGTTCAATTGGTGAAAGGAGCGAGATTGTTTTTAAGCTATTATGCTTGGTGGGGATTTTCGTGGGGTCGATCGCGGCTCCCGATCCAGTGCTGAAATTCGGCGATGCTATGTACCTGGCGATAATTTTTCCCAATCTGTTCGGCGTTTACTTCCTCTATAACCAAGTGGGCGCAGACGTGGAAGATTATTTCGATCGCCTGAAGGCCCAGAAGCAGGAGACCCTTGGCGAGTCGGAACAAGCAGCAGAACCCAAATACCGCATCAACCTGAGTAAAAAGCCGATCGCCGATCGCAGCAATCCTAGCTAGTCGGGATAACTATATTTGGCGTTGCACAACGACACCGATGATGAGGGCTGCTAATTGCTAATTGCTAATTGTCAATGGCGGGCAATAGAATTGTCATTTGTAGTCAGAAATATCTATTTACTCTTTTCAATTAGCAATTAGCCATTAGCAAAATTTAACAATTGGCTGCTATCATCGGTAAAAATGTGCAACGCCCTATATTTGTTTAGAAATAAGCTGTCTCAATACTTCTCGGTTAGGGAGAAGGGAGAAGGGAGAAGGGAGAACCCGTCAGTGTCTTCACCCTGTGCCCACTTCTCTCTCCCCACTGCAACTATAGAGCGGCAGGCTGTAACCATAGAGCGGCAGCCCAACGGAGAACTACGAACGCAGCTAGCGAACATCTAATGCCCCTAACTCTTGACAGTGAGGAAATGTTTGTCAGTCCACTGTCTACTAATCTTAGGTATAAGTTATTCTAATACAATCTGAAATCTTGCCGATTATGAGGGAAAAATTCTCGTAGAATAGCTCTCGAACATCAAAATATCTAAGAACGAAATATACAGATCAATACTTAATTATTTCCATCTGAAATAATTGTCAATCATTAAGTGTAACAAGAAAAAGGAATAATAGCAAAAGCGGGAGTAGTAGGGGGACTGCACAAGGACCAGTGCTAGCCCTTCGGCTGCGCTCAGGGACCGCCCATGACCTTTGAAGATGTGTTAGGATGAGAGGGAGCTGTAAGTAAATCGGCATAAGTAAACGCAACTTGTTTTAATACCATGTTAAGATATCCATACGCGATAATCAGCGATGACAACGGTTTACAAGGCAGCATTGAAACGATCATAACTTGGCTTCAGTCAGGTGTTGAGGAATTTTTAAAAGGCATAAATGATGCAGTATTCTTTAGCGTCGGGGGCATGCCCCTCATCGTGCCGTGGCTGATATTCGCAGGGGTATTTTTTACCTTGCGGATGAAATTTGTCAATGTTAGAGCCTTTAAGCACGCGATCGATATAGTCCGGGGCACATACTCCGATCCAAGTTCGGACGGAGAAATCTCCCATTTTCAAGCCCTGGCAGTGGCCCTCTCGGGAACGGTAGGAGTAAGTAACATCTTCAATGCTATGATTGCGATCGCCCTAGGGGGTCCGGGTGCTTTGTTCTGGATGACGGTGAGCGGTCTGCTCAGCATGACTACTAAATTTACCGAATGTACCCTGGCGGTCAAATATCGGACAGTAAGCAGTGATGGCACAGTCAGAGGCGGACCGATGTATTATCTGTCAGCAGGCTTAGCTAGTATAGGACAGAGGAAGTTGGGTAGGGTTTTAGCTGTCTTATACTCATTCTTGGGGGTTTGTGGGATATTGGTTAGTATTTCTATCCCACAGTCTAACCAGTCCCTGGCCGCAGTTGCAGTTGTAGTGCCCATGTTGGCAGATTGCGGCTGGATCTATGGTTTAATCATGGCTTTGTTGGTGGGAGTGGTGATCCTTGGTGGGATCCAAAGCATCGCCAGGGTGGCGGGTGCGATCGTGCCCCTGATGTGTGGCATCTACATTTTGGCATCCCTGTGGGTGCTGCTGACCCATATCACCGCTATTCCTGAGGCGATCGGCATTATTATCTCCTCTGCTTTTTCTCCCCAGGCAGTAGGAGGTGGATTCTTGGCGGGCCTAGTACAGGGATTGAGGCGTTCTGCCTTTTCTAATGGAGCTGGGTCCGGAATGGCAACGATCGCCCATGCTACTGCTAAAACTTCTGAACCGGTGCGGGAAGGTATTGTCGCCCTACTGGAACCTTTTATTGACACGGTCATTATCTGCAACCTGAGTGGTTTGGTGCTGCTCGTTACCGGGGCCTATAATAATCCGAAGTTTGCAGACCTCAGCGGTACCCAACTCGCATCGGCTGCCTTTGGAGAAGCGATCGGCTGGTTTCCTTATGTCTTGGCGGTCGTGGTTTTTTTCTTTGCCTTTTCGACGCTGATTTCTTTAGTTTACTACGGTCAGGTCTGCTGGGAATATCTGTTGGGTCCGATTGGAGAAAAAAGTGCGATCGTTTTTAAGCTATTATTCTTGATGGGGATTTTCTTGGGGTCGGTAGCTGCTCCCGAGCCAGTGCTTAAATTCGGCGATGCCATGTACCTGACGATAGTTTTACCAAATATATTCGGCCTGTACTTCCTCTATAACCAAGTGGCCGCAGACCTGGAAGATTATTTCGATCGCCTGAAGGTAGGCTTTCGGATTCCCTTTGTCAACTCGGAACAAGCAGGAAAACCCAAATACAGCATCAACCTGAGTAAAAAGCCGATCGCCGTTCTCAGCAAATCCTAATTGCTAATCGGGATATAAAGCCTCCGGGTGGGCACCGCCCACCATCCTCGGGTGTGGTCATGCATTTGTTGCTCTCGGGATCCCCCCCAAACCCCCCCTTCCAAAAGGGGGGGCTGTCTTCGCCCCCCTTTTTAAGGGGGGTTTGGGGGGATCCGGCGACTGGGGTATCCCATAGGAGATCAACGGGTTTTGACCACACCCACCATCCTCGTTCCCCTCGTTGGCAGGGTCTCCCTGGTCACTATAAATGGTGCAAATTAATAGCGATCGGGATATAAAGCAGCAGTCGGAACGGTGAGTCGGTCCTGAATCATTGATTCCCAGTACAATTGCAGCAAGGGGTTGTCCGAGTTACTGATAAACTGCACTTTGATGGGAGTCTTGCGGCCCCCAATCATTTCGAACGCTGCACTTTGGGCTGTACCATTGTTATGGGATGCCTCGATCGCCAGTTGACCGTCAATCCAAATTTTCACCGTTCCAGTTAAACCCACGCGCTCACTGATATGCTTCCGTCCGGGGTACTTCCAGAAATCCTTCCCATTCGACGCTGAAGGAGTTTGGTTTTAACTGTTCGGGCAGGTTCCAGGGTTGCTGAATTAGATCGCGTCTATCAGTACGATCGCAATATACTTCAACTGAAGCAGCACTTTCGCGTCAGTTACCAGGTCATTTTAACTCGTCTGGCAGAAATGGGAGCGATCGACTATCAACAAAAAATTAAGAAAATTCGTGCTATTTACAAAAATCGGCATGGTTCGCCCCTGAAAAATTCAATGGAGTTACCGCCAGCACTGAAAGCCGAATACTTTCCCGAAAATCAACGCTATCGACAGTTGATATGGCAAGCCTTTGATAAAGGGAAAATTTCCGAACTGAAAGCGGCAGAACTACTCGACCTCACGGTGGAAGAATTGCGAATGCGTCGTCAAGAAGCAGAAGTTTATGCAATCTCTTAATGGAACTATTCTCGACGCGACCGCCATTATCGACTTTCGCTAGCTGAACGAGTGGGAGTGGTTAAAACAACAGCCAGGGACGGAAAGTGCTAAAGGCGCTTGGCCGCACCGCGATAGATTACTACTGTGACGACGCCCTCTGGTGAAGAGGCAATACTGCGAAAAAACTCTAAGCCAGCTTCTAAGCGATTTCGATCTTTCCCTAAATCTTGCGTTATCTGAGGAATCGCCAGTTCCATAGTAATGCCGATAAATTCAATAAACTCACGCAATTCTTCACGTCCCAAGGCATAACAGTAATACATGGGGAAAGGAGCGATCTCAACTTCACTGAAGCCAGCAGATGGTAACAGGGGCCCGAGAATTCTGGCCACATGGGGATTGCCCCCTGTACGCTCGAACTGCTCGTACATAGCATCTTGCAAATACCGACAATCAGTTGATTCCGGCCAAATCTGAAAAGTCTTGTAGTCAACCTCAGTTATGGAGATCGTACCGCCAGGTTTGAGTACGCGGTATGCTTCTCGCAGAATTGCTTTTGGGTCCGAAACATGCTCCAATATCCAGAAACCATGGACGCGATCGAAGGTAGCATCTGGCCAAGGAAGCCAAGCCGCATCACCTACACGGAGTTCAACATTATCCAGCCCCAGGTCATTTAAATATTTGCGGGCGTATTCGATTTGCTTGGGTTCTATATCAATTCCGGCTAGATTCAAATCTGGGAAAGCTTTGCCAATTTCACTTAGCACTGCTCCGACACCGCAGCCGATTTCTAGCAAGCTTTCTCCGCCAGCAAAGCTCAAGTCCCGCAAGATGAGCTGTTCTCGAAAAAATTCAGCCTGCTTTATCAGGCGGTGTTGTTCTTCTGTGGTATAACCATGAATATACTTGGCCGACAAAATCAACCTCCTAACTGAATTTTCTCCTACCAACTTAAACCGGGACAGCCCCGTTCGGGCTATGCTTCCAGCGCACGGGACCTTCATCTGCTCGTTTCGGTAAAGTTGTCCCGCTTTAAGTCGATACCCTAATTTTTGATATTTCCGATTTTAGATCCTATTTGCCTTCACAGGTGTCAACCCTAATCGTCGCTTGACAATATAACGCTCAGTAGTTGCTCTGTGGAATCTTCCATTTCCGCCACAGACTCCAGGCTTTTAACCACACTTTGGGACACCCCTAAAATCTCAGCAGCTCGCCCAACAGCGGCTTTTTCCTTTTCGTGGTATGTGCCATCAGCGCGACTCATCTTGATTGCGTGGTACAACAGCGTTCGCCGTACATTTAAAGGATAATTAAACTTCACCTCGCTCAATACTTTCTCAAGGTTAACATTCTTCCAGTCGATGTTACGGATCGCCTCCATGTACTCTGGGGGCCCTCCCATCAAAGTTACTTCGTCAATATACCACTGCAATTCAGCATCCGCCAGCTCGCCATCTGCCCCGGCGATCGCCAATAATGCCTCACTGTACTTGACCCCCATATCAAAATCAACCTCTACCGTGCAGTTTATTCTCCGTTTGGTATATGCACTCGGTTGTAATTTTTTTTCGCTGCTCATATTTTCCTCCTTTTTTGCTTGGATGTGAGAGCGTCTTTGGCAAATTGCTCTGCAATAACATATAATATTTCACAGACCGACTAAGTAGTCAATCCGCAAAAATACTTAATTTTCCAGCAACAAGATCGGCAGAACCGCAACTGGCAATCTATACGAACTACTTAGTCGGGATATAAAGCGGTAGTCGGAACAGTCAGTCGGTCCTGAATCATTGATTCCCAGTACAATTGCAGCAAGGGGTTGTTGGAGTTACTGATAAACTGCACTTTGATCGGAGTCTTGCGACCCCCAATCATTTCGATCGCGGCGCTTTCTGCTATACCTTTTTTTGATTTGGATGCCTCGATCGCCAGTTGACCGTCAATCCAAACTTTTACTTTTCCAGTTAAACCCACGCTGAACTGATATGCTTCCGTCCGGGGTACTTCCAGAAATCCTTCCCATTCGACGCTGAAGGATTTTGGTGTTAACTGTTCGGGCAGGTTCCAGGGTTTTGCTGGATCGACAACATATCGCTTTCCAAACTGTAGCCGATCGTCTATGCGTTGGGCGATCGGCTGCTGAAAATTATCTCCTCGAAAGTATGTCCCCCGCAACCCGGTTCCCTGCATTTGCGGTGCCCGGGGGCGATCGACAATATTGACAGTGCCTTTGTAGCGCCTGACTTTATCCCAACCATGTATCTTAAAGGCAATGTGATGATTTTCGGCCTGGACCAACCAGATGACATCGCCGTTGGGACGGATAAAGATCTGACCGCCATTGTGATCGCCCCGCTTCCAGGGATGATAAACCCAGTCGGGCAAACCGTCGGAAATTCTACTATCTGCTAAGGTGCCTGCATAGAGACCTTCTTTATCAAAGACAACCCCCGGCGGTTGACCCGCCCGATCGGCATATACTACCATGCCTTTAACTTCTCCGACAAAAGCCCCTGGTTGAAAGAAAACCCCTCTTTGGGTTCCATCGACGCCCGATCGACTGGCGACCTGGAGAAGATTTCCCGATCGGTCCCACTTGAGAATTTTAGCAATAGATAGTTCGTTGGCAGGCCAGAAATTCCCATGTCGTTCGTCACCGGGCATTCGCATCGCCCCCCGGGTTTGGTGAAGATTTCCCGCTGCATCCCGATACAAAGCCCCATAGTCGGGGTGTTGTAACAGTTCTGGGGGCAGTTCCGGACCTGCCTGGATCTGGGACAAGTCCCAAGAGGGAATGTCTCGGTTGGGACCTATCCAACCGCCAAATGCTAAAGTGTAATAGGCTGTCTTTTCCCAACCTGCTTGTAGTATTAAATTCCAATCCCGATCGAGCCAAGATATATTCTTGTAAGTAGAATAGGTTTTCACCTCCCCCTCATCCCGCTGGAGATTTTCATTCAGGTCCGTCCAGACCGTAGCCTTGTTAGCATGATGGTCGTGTTCGGTAAATACCACTGCCCGCAGTTGTCTGTTTTCCTCATCCACTTTGAACACTTTCATGTCTGAGGAAACCAAGTAGATATTTCCCTTAGCATGGCGGACAAACCAGCGGATGTAGGGAGAACCGCCTAATGCGCCGCCGAAACGGGGCTGAGTCTGATAAACTGAATGCACTTTCCAGCTTTTCCGATCGTAATCAACTTCCATGCGGATCAGGGCATTTACATGGCTTTCAAACCAGACATCACTGGGGTCGATCGAATTTATATAGGCAGCATTAAAAAAACCATGTCCGCCAAACCATTCACTTAAAATAGAGCCATCTTTGCCGCTAACTAAAGCCACGCGCTTGGGCAAAGCTGTTTCGACAATAAAAACATTGCCTTTCCCATCTGCTAGCAAGTCAAACGCAACTGTAAAATCACCTGGATTATATCGTCCCAGCCTTCTACCACCTTCCCGCCCGAATCTCCCTTGCAGGCGAAACTTGCTGTCATACTTTTTAATCTGAAAACTGGGTTCCCCTTCCGCGACAAAAATATCTCCCGTATTCGGATCTACAGCAAGACGTTGGGGGGCGATCGCATCTTTTATTACTACCCGGGCTGTTTTCTGACCTGGTTTAATACGCAAAATTGCATTATCCGTGCCGACAAATATCGACCCATCTGCACCTACTTCTACTGTTTTGGGATTAGCAACGGGAATGGAATATTTTATTTGACCATTTTCCGGGTTAATGACATGAACTTGATTTTTTTCGACATCCGTCACTGCTATAACTGTACCCCGGGCCGCCAGGTCGTTAGGATTGATAAATTGTCCCTCTGGTGTTTTGTAAAGGGGCCAGGTTGCTTCAATAGCTAGGCTGTCCCGGTTGAGTCGGCGAATATTGCCACTGCGGGTGAGACCGAATAGTTTGCGATCGGCTATGCCAATGGCTTGCAATTCGTTACCATCATACCACTGGCGTGTGGTCTTGAGACGCTGTTTTCCATCCATACTCTGCTTGCGGATCATATCAGCAACCTCGCTGAAATAAGAGGCCAGATACATGCCAGTTTCGTCAGCGGCGATCGTCGATACGGGCAGGTGGTCTCCCACCCAACGATCCCAGGAATTGCTCGGAGGATTTATGCCCAAGCGCATGATAAACTCGGCGGGAAATCCTTCGGTAAACAGCAGCTTCCATTCATAGGTTCCCGGTGGCACCGGTTGCCCCAGGCGATCGCGTCCGTCCCAAGTAATGCTATGGTTTCCGGCCTCGTACTCATTACCTCGTAGCAGTTCCCGCAGCATTTTCCCAGTTTCTTTTTCATAAACTGCCAGGGATACTTTCCCATCTCTACTAAGAGTAAAAGTTATTTTCCCCGGTTGGGGCGATCGGGGTACTTCCTGCCAAGTTACTGGCATGTTATCGTAACTCCATTCCTGTCCTGCTGGCCGGGCCGACACCACAGGTTGCGATAATGTCTGACAGGAGGCGCTCGACAGGACTCCTGGTAAAATCAACAGCAATGAGTACAGCTTAATCTTCCGGTTTAAAATTTTCATCATCTTTTCCCCCTAGTCTGGAGTCTCCCGCAGCCTCTTGTTTTAGGCTAGCACATTTATTCTGGGAATGTCAAGCCACCCAAGCTGTTTTTTTTGGCTGGGGACGCAGCAGTCTCCTGATTTCATTATTGTACTCCTTAAACTGAGGAAGAGGCTTAATTTTATAGAGGCGTTCGGGGGGCAGTTTAATTTTCAGTTCTTGTTTAATTGTCCCCGGGGATGATGTCAGGACGTAAAGCCGTTGAGAGAGAAAAACCGCTTCTTCTACATCGCCAGTCATCATCAAGATAGTTATTCCGAGGCGTCGCCACAACTGACGGAGAAATTCTTGCATCCCTTCCCTCATCTGCTGGTCTAAATATTTAAATGGTTCATCTAGCAATAAAATTCTCGGTTGTGAGGCTAAGGCGCAGGCAAGCAACACTCGTTGCTTCATCGCTTTGGACAATTCTTGGGGTAAAGAGTTAGCTAACAGAGTCAAACCCAATATCCGTAAATACTCAGCTACCCGTTTTTTTCTTTCGGTAGACGATAGCTGTTGCAACCCACAGGCGATGTTAGCTGCTACATCGATCCAGGGACAAAGGCGATAGTTTTCGTATATCAGACTACATGCTGCTGTTGGCGAGGTGATGGGCAGGCCATCCAAAAGCACTTCTCCAGCAGTGGGTGTTTCTAACCCGGCGAGCAGGCGCAACAGGGTTGACTTGCCCGAAAGGGTTGCTCCCACAACACAGACAAATTCTCCGGAATCCACCTGCATGTTAATATTCTTAAGGGCGATTATTGCACCGTCTTTGGTAGTAAATTGTTTATCAAGCTGAGTAATTTTTAAGCCCATGATAGATACACCCATTTCTTAATTACTCAGAATTTATCGGAAAATTTCCCATGTTAGGTGATGGGTGAGACCCCTCATGTACTCGGAGGTTCCTAGGTTCGTAGTGAGGACTTCAGTCCTCCTACCGCCCGAGTTAAGGGTTGGGTAAGGGACCCAAGTTAAGGGTTGGGTAAGGGACCTCTACCCAACCTACAGGATCGCATTTTCGATTACGAGCATTTAAGGAGAATTTATATTACTTACAAATACCTCCAGGTTCGACTGTTATTCCCTGACAAATTTCGGCCAACTGCACGAATTTATCGGCGAGCAATGTATCTATGATGTTATCCTTGTCAACTGCGATCGCATCTACCAGGACTGCGGGGATTTTCCCACCCGTTGCAGTCTCGATCGTACTGTTAATTATCTCCCCTGGATACCTGCCTGAACTCAAGGCCCCTACCAATTTGGCAGTTGCTGCTGCTTCCTGACTAATTGGTTTGTAAACTGTCATTGCTTGGTCCCCTTTCAGGATGTTCTGGAGGGCGAATAGTTCCGCATCTTGTCCTGTTACTAATACTTTACCATTTAATTTGTAATTCCGCAATACTTCAATTACACTGTTAGCCATGTTATCGTTCGCTACATACAATATCTGGATATCCCTATTATGTTTAGCTAGCACCTCGGCCACGCGATCGCCCGCTATTTCTCCGTCCCAGTATGGGGTATATTCGTCGAAAACGAGCTGCAGGTCTCCCCTATCAATAAGTGGCTGTAATTTTTTCAGCACTCCTTCGCGGAATAGCCGGGCATTATTATCTGTAGCAGAGCCATGGATCATTACCAGTTTGGCTCCCTTTTTCAGCCCGTATCCCCCTTGCTGGTATTGTGCGACTATGTACTGACCTTGCAGTTCTCCCACTTCCTCGTTATTAAAGGAAACGTAAAACATCGTATCCTCATCTAAAATCGCGCGATCGTAGGCAATAACTGGTACATTCTGCTGTTTAGCTGCTTGGACAATGACTGGTGCTTGGTTACCATCTACTGGGTCGAGAACCAGGATGCAAGCACCCGCACTTAATGCTGTTTCCGCCTGATACTCCTGAGTGTCGGCAACTCCCTGGGCATTAAAATACTGAATTGTTACTCCGGGGATTCTTTTGTCAATCTCCTGCTTGAGCATGGGGCGATCGTATTTATCATACCGTTCAGTTTCATCTTCTGGCAGGAGGATGGCGACGTTTTGGCAGCCTTGGGCCGCCGTCCACCAGGGTGCATCATCATCTTTGGCATTTCTACAACCTGCTACCATGTTTAAGGACAGTAAAATTCCTATTAGCAGAAATAATGGACGGACTTTTTGCTGATTTTTGTTCATCACTGAGTAAAAATGTAACTATTTTCTCCGATCTGGTTGATGCTATAGGTTATTACTGAGTCTCCTGGCCCGCCTTCCGTGTCTCCTGGGAGCGCTATTCGCACTACCCAGGAGACACGGAGGGTTCAAACCCACGGCTAATAGCTAAAGTCGGTTGAAAACCGACTGAAAACCTTGTAGAGAGATGTCTCCTATGTGCCGTTCCCGTAGCCTCAATACCTCTCGGTTAAGGACATAGTTGTCATTGCGAGGGGGGGATAACCGCGATCAACTCATAGGAAATTGAGTTAACCCCCCGAAGCAATCTCCCAGTTCCCTGCTATCCCTTGAAGTATTGCCCGTAGCGTTTAGCGTGCAGCCATTTCCCCTCTGCCTCTTGTTGCAACTGGTGCGAGATAAATGGAGGACTAAAGTCCTCACTACGAACAAGGGATATTTACTCGCAAATTCCCCCAGTATCGACTGTTATTCCCTCACAAAGTTCTGCCTTCGTCACGAAGCCATCTTCGATTACGATCGAGATATTGCTTTTGTCAATTGCGATCGCATCTATCAGGAGGAATGAGGGAATTTCCCCACCAGCATCTGTCTTGGTTGTGCCATTACTTATCTCCTTTATATCCATGCCCTTACTCAAAGCAGCCACCACCTCAGCCGTTTTTCGTGCTTCCTCGCGAATTGGTTTGTAAACAGTCATTGCTTGATCGCCCTTCAGAATGTTCTGAATAGCTTGCACTGTAGCATCTTGTCCAGTTACTAGAACTTTACCATTTAAGTTACGATTCCGCAAAACTTCAATCACGCTGTTAGCCATGTTATCATTGGCTACATAAGCAATTTGGATGTCGTTATTGTGTTCCTTCAGCAACTCTTCCATCCGATCGCCCGCTATTTTCCTGTCCCAGTAAGGAGTATATTCGTCGTCGCTGGAAACCAGGACCAGGTCTCCGTTATCAATAAGTGGCTGTAATTTATTGAGTACACCTTGACTGAATATTTTGGCATTATTATCCGTAGGTGCGCCATGAATCATTACCAGTTTTGCTCCTTTTTTTAGCCCGTATCCCCCTTGCTGGTATTGCTCGACGATGTACTCACCTTGAAGTTCGCCTACCTGCACGCCGTTAAAGGAAACGTAAAAAGCGGTATCGTTATCTTGAATTATGCGATCGTAGGCGACAACTGGAACTTTCTTCTCTTTTGCTGTTTGGACAATTTCTGATGCTTCCTCCCGATCTACTGGATCGAGAACCAGGATGCAAGCACGCTTGTTTAATGCTGTTTCCGCCTGTGCCTCCTGTATCCTATGAATATTTTTGGCATTGAAATACTGAATATTTACTCCAGGTAATTCGCTCTCAATCGCCTTCTTAAGCATGGGGTAGTCATACTTTTCATACCGTTCAGCTTGATCCTTGGGCAGAAGAATAGCCACGTTTTTGCAGTCTTTGGCCGCAGTCCACCCTTGACAACCTGCGATAATGTTTAAGGAAAGTAAAAGGAAAATTATCAAACAAAATGGACGGACTATTTTCATGTTTTTTTTCATAACTGCTCTCTAATCTTACTTCGGAACGCAAACTCGTTGTTTGAATTTTTGGAATTGAGGTACATTCCCCAGCCTGTCACAGAAGTCATTAGTTTCTGCTACAGCATCTTCAAGATACTGGGCAGTAAACAGGTCTTGTGGGTTCTGAGGTTTCCGATCTAGTAGACCTGCTTGAGATAGTAAACTAGCGATCGCTTCGATCTGCTTCTCTAGTTTTCCCCCTTCAGTCAACCAATAGTTTGCTTCAATTGCTGTAAAAAAGTGTATACCTTGTCCAACCTTCGCCGCTGCCTCCGGTGATAATTCGCTTTCGGAGAAAATTTGTGCTCCTATCAGCGACTCATCCAATACAGGAGATATAATGTAATCGTAGTAGGCCGTCAGGAATTTGGAGACTGCCTCAGGTTTATTCTGGAGCAAGCGGTTGGAAGCAACTATCACATCTATGATTTTTTTCGGCTGACCCTCGGTAGAAAAATCCACTTTTTTATACCCATTCTGTTCAGCTATAGTAAGGTATGGCTCTCTGAGGATGGCTAACGCTACCTCCGGCTCTACTTGTAAGCGCTTCCATGCATCGCGATCGTCTGATGCTTCTAGATTTTCAAATAATTGATTAAATGCATTAAAGCTGTTATTTATCAAGACGAGAAAAAACTCACTGGGACTGTCAGCAGCGTATACAACCTTGAGCGGCTGTTTTTTACCTTTCTCTTGCTCAGCTAGCGATCGCAATTTTTCTAATGTCGTCACGCTGGGATATTGTTTCGTATTCAGTACCGCCCCATCAGCTCCGACGCTGCGATCGATCATCCCCACAATTTTACCATCGGGCGTCTGCCGCAGGAATTGATCCAGGGTCATCGCTATTAAGTCAGCTTCTCCCCGATTAAAAAGCTCAATGATTTCCTGCCGATCGAATACATTTCTGTAACTTAGCGCGAGCTGAACTTCTTCGAGCTTTTTCTGGAATTGAGGATAATAACGGAATGTACTATAGCCGCTGAAGCTGCTCCCTAGCATCCGCAATTTTTCTGAAGATGGCGCTGGGGAGGGTAATGACGAGAAGCTAACTATAGCGATAACTGTCGCCATGAAGATAATCAATAACCACAGCCCAGAATGTCTTTTTATATTTGTACCACGGTTGTCGCCGATCATTATATTTAAGTAACTTTCTCTCTTGTGAGATTATAAAATATATTTCTGTGCAAATCAATAATCTTTGGAAAAGAATATTTCAGACTGCATCTCCCATCTTTCGCTCCCTCACCCAGCGTCCCATGAGTTCGACCGTATAGATGTACTGCTCGTCACGCTGCTCAATCACGTCGTGACGTTGCAGGGTTTCCAGGGCGTATTGGATTTCCTCGGGACTAAAACCTGTTCGCTCTGCCAACTCTGTCAATGATAAACTTGTGTCCGTGAGAGCCTTTAATATCTCCAATTGACCAGTTTGCTGACTATCTTTTGCCTGACTCCAGACGCCCTCGAAGTAGGAACCGCCATCTTCGTAGAATTCTGTAGAATTGATGACAGCTTCCACATCCTCTACCGTCAAGCGGGAATCGCGTTTGATTCCTTCGTAAACGATCTGTCGGTTGAAGCGGGTTACCAGGTTGTCACAGATCAATTGCACCAGATAGGGCTGACCATTTGTCAACTGGATAATCTGCTCCACCGCATCTGAGTCATAATCGAGAGGAAAGTCGTCGGTAGGCTGGGTGATGAGCCGTATGGCGGCGGGGCGGGGGAGAAAGCTGACTCGAATTGCTCTGACGCTGCTATAGAGAGGATTCCAATAGTTGCGGCGCATTTCTTCCAAGTTGTGCAGACCTGCAAAGGCCATGATAAACCAAGGGTAGGTCTGAAACGTGCCCCGCCAGTTTTCCAACAGAAAGGGATCTATTCGCCCTTGGTCGATTTGCAGATCAATACTTTCAAATTCGTCAACGGTGACAATGAAGCGATCGCCATCTATTACCAGGTGGAGGCGTTGTAGAAAGCGGTCAAAGGTCCTATAGGGATCGTTAAGGAATTCCTCCTGGTTTAGCTTCCCGATGTCGGTCTGGGTGCGCTCTATCCAGGCATCATACATCTTCTCTGCCAGGTAAAACAGCAATTTTCCGGTGTTTTCCACCCGTCCAATGCGCTGCATATTGAAATCTATAATTATAGTCCGATCGCTAAAATAGGCCCCCAAGTTTTGCAGGATGGAGGTTTTACCCATACGCCGATGACCGTATAGCACCACCGAGTCGCACTGCTTTGACTTCCCCCAGGATTGCTGTAGCTGTTGCAGGATATCCTCACGCCCCACAAACAGTTTGCCAGTTACGGGGTTGCCTGCGACATAAGGGTTGTCTACTCGACTAAGCACCTGAATACGTGCCAGTTTCCCCTGGGCGTCGCTCGCTAACCTGCGCCATTGGCGGATGATGCGCTGTAGGATAGTCTGTTCTGGGGCGACTACTTCAGCAGTAACGTACTCCTCTAAGCAATCGAGGGAGTCGCTAGCCAAGGCGAGAGCAGCTAGCTTGTTGCGCTGGCTAGTGGCAGCTTGGTAGGTAGCCACATCAGCACCGACTTCCTTCAGGCGTTCCAGCGCTGTCAGCACGGTCGGTCGGACAGCAGTGTCTAGAGGTATTTCGGGTAAAGTCTCTATAACATCAACGGCTGCGGGGATATTATCCAGATGGTCGTAAGCCAAAAATGCGGTCAAGGCTGCAAAGGATTGACTAATTTCCACGCCGCCCGAGTAGTCGGTCAAACCCTCGTAGGTTGTTTGGTATTTGGACAAGTCGAAATCCTTAGCATCGACTGTCCCTTCTGGGAGCAGCCGAGCGAGCATACCAGCAAAGCGAGTCAGGGATGTATGACGGCGATCGCGCCATCTCCCGATCGGAACCAAGACCCTATTGTCAGCCAACCTTGTCGGATCGGTACTCAAGTCCAGGGACTGTCGGTCCAGTTCTCCCAGTAACAGTTGTCTGGTGGTTGGTAAGACTTCCCAATCTCCCGGGTTGACTGGCGCAAAAGTATATTCATCTAACATAGGAGCACGAAGCAACTCATAGAGAAAGTATAGGGGCGCTGAATGTTCGTGCAGGTAGTTGTGCAACGCCTGCCGTGGGGCCCAGCGCTGAAAAGGGTTGCGGGCTACTTCTGCCACAATGGCCAGTCCCGACTCGGCATCCCGCTGCAACCGCCGAAGCAGTGCCTGTCGCGTCCCTGGCAGTGGCAAGACGAGTAACTCGTTCCACTCCACAGGATGGGTTGGGCCACGGTTTCGGAAAAATCCCAAGGCGCTGCAAAATGCGACAAGCAGCTCAAATGGGTAAAAGATAACGCCCGAGGCTCCCACGCTGCTAGCAATGATAACCGCTATAGCGATCGCCACTTTACCTGTTAATAAGAACCAAGCACCGATCGCCCAGCCAAAGGCCATGCCGAAGGTTAGGCCCTCTGTCACTCCAGCTACCGCACTGAAGCCTACGCCAAAGGCTAACCCAGTTGTATGGGCGATCGCCGCGCCGACCTCCACAGTCAACTCTATGCCCAACTCTATGCCACTTACCAGCAGGGCGATCGTCGCTACGCCAACTGCCACACCGAAGGCTATGCCACCTGCCACGCCACCTGCCACTCCGATCGCAAAGCTGCCCAGGAGGCTGTACCCAAAGGCGATCGCCAGTGTAATTGCCGCTGCCCCTGCCAGGCCCAACCAGTTTATTGTCGTCTGCTGGGCAGTCACCAGTGCAAACAGCAACCCCCCTAGCGCCGAAAGCAACAGGACTGTACCGGGCATCATCAGATAAAGATTGCGGTATGCCCTTCGGTGCAGGGTGCTAATTACGCTCAACCCATAGTAGTAAAGGTTAGGGTCTGACCGGTAGAGATAGTATTTGAGGGCCGTGGGACGAAAGTAGACCCAGTAAGCCAGCAACAAGTAGTGGCCAGGGTTGAGCGGATTTAGATATTCAGGTAATTGACCTTCATAGGTAGGAAATCTAGACATCAGGACTTCATGGAGCTGTATAACGATCATAAAGCTCCGCAGCCGCTTCTTGCAGGCGAGCGGGGTGGCACTCGCTCTTTTGGACCAGTTCGTCGATTTCGCGATCGGTAAAGAAGACCCCAGTGCCGCGCAACCGATGGTTCAGAAACTCGCGGGCCTCTTTTTCCGAGAACGGTCCCACGTTTAGTTGGCGGCAGATATTGTCCAGCGGCGATGTCATGTCATCTGAGTCAGGAAATAATGCATTCAGTGGCGAGCGACTGGCGATCGCTAACTTGAACGGCGCATTATCCCCTTCAGCCAGTCCGCGCAACTCCGATCGTTCGTCCCCTGTAAAGTGTTCCTGCCTCGTCATCTTCTCAATCTCATCAATGCAGAGAATATACCGTTTGCCCCGTAATGCCCTTGCCAACTCGTAGCCACGACAGGTTTCAATCTTCAATTCGTCACATAGCGCCTGGAAAAACTGATCTTCATGATGGATAATTTGCATATCCAGATAGATGAAGGCATCAGGAGGCAACCGAGGCAGCCCGATCTTCTCAGGCCCCCAGTGGCAGACCATTGATAGGATTGAGGACTTGCCAATTTCCGATTCGCCAACGAGGGAGCAATTAACACCCCTTGCAAGCTTCTCAAACAACTCATCCAACAGTTCTTTGCGACCAAAGAATTCCTTTGGGTTGGTGATGCGCCCTTTTTTGCCAAATGGATTGCGAGGGAACTCATCCCTTGGTCGGGGCTGAATAGGGTGCCTCTCACCTTGGCTATTGTCTCGACCTCTTTCTAGTTCATCGACCACAGGTTGGGGTTGGTTTATATCCCCGATCGCAGGCAGGACGAAAGTTCCCTCCCCTCGCCAGTAGAGTACGGGCACTCCCCAATCTCTCCAGTATTTCTTTTTTTCCTTGTCTGGGAGAGAAGACTTACATAAGTTATAGACTGCTAAACGTCCTTCGGACACCGCCGAATCCAACGGCAGTCCTGCTGCTAGTGCTTTGTAGAAATATTTACTGAAATCTATCGCGCTCTCGTCCCAAATCTTGTCCTGCATGGCTACAATAGCGGGGATCCCAACTTTTATCAGCTTTGCCACTACCCCGTTCCTCACATTTTGCTCGTCACGGCTTCCCGTTTCGCAAGCATTTAAAACCACTAATTGTACCATCCCATTCCGCAAGTTAATGGCTAGCTTTTCTGCTGACATGGAGGCTGATTTACCGTCTTCGCTGACTAGAACTATCTCTCCACCGCTTGTATCCTCTGAGTTTTTGAAATTGCCGTGACCCGCAAAATGAAAAATATCAACTCCTGTCATTAACTGGTCGAACATTTTTGCAACTGTAGTATCTCTTAAACTCTCCACATATATTCCGGGAATCTTATTCAGAACACTTTTTATGTTGATGTACTCCTGAGCTACATTCAATGGTTTGTCATTCGTGGGGCTAGCCAATGCAACTAACAGGCGTCGATTCTTTGGCATTTGCTCTAAATCACCTGGAGGATTTAAAACAGCTTCGTAGCGCACGATAGAAATACGCTTATTGAGGGCTAAGAAGTCAGTAGTAGTGCCTTTTTCTCTCTCACTTTCAGGAAGGTTCAGGTATTCCCAAGGGATGTTAGCTAGATGAGCGTCCAAACGTAGAACCAGGCGCAAAGCCTCCTCTTGCCGCAATGCAGCGAAACTTCTACGGTACAGGTCGCGAACGCCATTGGGGAATATAATATCTGCTAGTTTATTTCCCAACTCAATAATTTCGTTCTCCTTCAACTTGCATTCTTTCAGTAAGCGCAAGTCGCGCTCTAAGTTGCTCTCGAAGGTTGATGGAACTGACTGATATTCTCTCTCTATGCTCTCCCCTGCTGGAGACTTTAACACCCTGACTGAAACTTTTTGTTGGCTATAATCATCCTCCTGAACCTTCTCAGCCTCAAGGATAAAATCTCTGTACTTACTAATGGCTACCATTTATTTCCTCACTCACTTGCCAACTGCGCTTCCACTATCCGACGCACCCCAGGCACCCGATCCAACCGATTTGGCGGTGGTGCATCTACATAGTCTGCTCCCACCATAATTACATAGGTGCCAAGCAGAATGTAAAGTGATGCTAAAATCAGTTCGCCTTGAGGCAGTACTGCTGCTGACGCATTGAATATAAACCTCCTCTTTTCCATCCATTGCAACATTTTTTCAGCCCAATCTATCTTTTTACTATAAGCTGAATTGAGCGCGTTGACGCCCTTAATTCCATCCGTGAATTTCCCTAGTTCCCCTTGGCTGTCCATCACTAATTGTTTCAGAACTGCTCCAGTTTTTTCTGTCTGGTATAATTTCTCCAAGATTGCGATCAAACTTTGACCTTCATTAAGTTCTTGTACCCACTCAATCATCCGCTCACCAGCTACCTCTGCTAACTGCTGTCCTAACAGTTCCACTACAGATTCCCATGCCCTTTGCAGGAATTCCCGGAAGGTATTGTATATGCGACTAACCTCCCCTTGTCCCAAAATCTCGGCAATACCTTTGTCTATCAGACCTACCGCCTCGGTGAGTTCGCTCAATGCCAAGTTGGTCAGCCCCTTCAGAGCTAATTCGCCAGTATTGCTAGCTCGTTTTAAAATCAGATATAGGGTATCTTCAATGGTATTTGACAGCTTTATACGGGCTGTGTCAATGTCCTTTATCTCTGTCTCGCCTCTTTCTGCCTCATCGAGGTCTACTTCTTCGTGACCGAGCAGGATTTGCAGATTATTCTCGATTTGTCCGAGAATATCAATGCTTCGTTCTCTCCCCTCGCTTTTCTCCCAGGGAATTCCCTGCTCTTCATCTGTGGCCGCCTCCAACAGACTCGCACTGATTTCCAAGTCTGTTAAAGCTAAAGCCAACAGTCTGACTGATGCTTGAGTGCGTACAGCCAGATCGTCGGTCTCCCTAAGCTGGGCGGCCAACTCTTGGGTCAACTGCGCTGACACCGGTGATAGTTCCTCTGCTTGTGCGACCATTTCTTCGGGGGATGCTGGTCCTCGACCCCCTCGTTCCCCAGTGGGTTCTCCCGATCGCGCGAACAGGACTGTGACACCATCAGCGTAGTCTTGGGCAATGGTCTGGTATGAATTGTTCGGACTCATGGGCTGGACTTTCTTCAATATCATCAGTGGGCAGATGAAAAGGAAGTCTCATGGCTGACTTCCACCACGACCGGCGACTACTGTCACCCGATCGCTCTTGTTATATATTTAACTATACTCACAAAATCTATATTGCGCAAGATTTATCAGCGACTCTCTGGCCCCACGGGTATGCGGGTTGTTGCAATACTTGTCATTGCGAGGGGGGGGACACAAACCAACATTTTAGGGAGCATCACCAGGATACCCCCCGAAGCAATCTCATAGGACGCGGGGATTGCTTCGGGGGGGTTGACTCAATTTCCCATAAGTTAATCGCTACGTACCCCCCCTCGCAATGACATCCTAATTCTTACTATATCCTTAACCGAGAAGTATTGCGGGTTGTTCAATGCCCGATCGGGGTTGCTGGCGGGGCCAGGCGATCGCCCGCTTATGGGTGTGGTCAAAAGTAGTTGGAGAGGATCCCCCCCAAACCCCCCCTTCCCAAAAGGGGGGGCTCTGGAAGCCCCCCTTTTTAAGGGGGGTTTGGGGGGATCCGGCGACTGGGATGGCCTATGAACGATCAACGGGTTTTGACCACACCCCCCGCTTATGGGTAATCATTGGGGTTATCGGTCACCAAACCTTCAGTCTGGGCAATATTCAGGAGGCGACTATCAGCCGAAACAAAGATTAATTGAGTATCTGGCGTCTGAGTCAAACCCGATCGACAGCGCAGGGCCGATGCCAATTGTACAGCATCATAAGCACGCAAAAGGTGCTTAAGGACTAATTGACCTGCCACTTCACATATCGCCCGATCGACTTCTATGATATCATACTGATTAAAGAAGTCGTAGCGAAACTTTTGCTCAATTATATTAAGCTCATCGACTTCCAGACTTCCTTCCCGTTGACGACGTGCAAAAGCGCTGTTTACCTCCACCCAGGTAATGCGAGTTACTCCTAGGTAGTTACTTGTAGCGCGATCGGTAATCGATTGTATCCAACTGCTTCCCGTTTCCGGCACATACCGCTTCACCAGGGCGCTGCTATCTATAAAGTACATATTTACCAAGCTCCCCGATCCTCGATAATAATTTCTGACAGAGGCTTACCCGGTCTTTCCTTGAGCTTTTCAAACACTGTACGCCACTTTTCTTCCAGATCTGGATCTATTTTATCTTCTTCAGTTGGAACTGTCATCCATCCTTGGTCAACCATCAACTGGAACGCCTTGTCTAGCTCAGTCTTTGGTCGGTCAAGCGCAACTTCTGGTACGACTCGCAGCCGCACATTTTGACCCTCGCTCAAGGATACAGGCACTGTCGGGCGCAATACCCCATTCTCGTATACTGCCGCAATTATTTCCGGTCCCATTTCCATATCAGTCCTCCCCTGCTTTCCATCCACAATATCTATTATAACTCTCTCCTGTCAGTTTGACATTTTTTTCTCTTATGGGGGCGATCGCCTCTTTTCCCCTCTGCACCGGGGCCGGGGCACGGCAATAGATATCTTTTCGCCGATCGCATGATGTTATTGATGCCGTGCCCCTACATAATGCGATCGCCTCTTTTTTCCTCCGCACCGGCACCGGGGCACGGCAATATAAATCTTTTCGCCGATCGCATGATGTTATTGATGCCGTGCCCCTACATAATGCGATCGCCTCTTTTCCCCTCGGCCCCGGCACCGGGGCACGGCAATATAAATATTTTCGCCGATCGCATGATGTTATTGATGCCGTGCCCCTACATAATGCGATCGCAAATCAAATTTATGGGCACGAACTTATCCTCTTCAAAGTATACTAAATCTTTTCTATACAACGCTTTCAGTCGGTTTTCAACCGACTTTAGCTAAAAGCCTTTGGGTTTGAACCCCCGGCGGGCTGACTGATTTTCAGCAATTGCTTGACAAAACCGGAATCGCAGATGTTAAGATGGAGACAGTACCCGAGGGTATATCTCACTAATCCATGGAGATACTCCCATTGCTCTCCATTTATCTTACTTACTTTCCTAAGACGATCGCCCCATTTTGGCCGCCAAAGCCAAAACTAAAACACAGTACCCGCCGCACCTCACACCGACGGGCTGTCATCAGTAAATCTAAATCAAACTCTGGTACTTTCAATCCTACATTTGGGGGCAATAGCTGCTCCTGTAAAGCCATCAAACAGAAAGCTACTCCCAACGCCCCAGATGCTCCCAAGGTATGACCTGTAGCTCCCTTCGTGGAACTGACCGGAACCCCTTGAGGAAATAAATTAGAAATAATGAATGCTTCGTTGGTGTCATTCAACCTCGTACTGGTGCCGTGAGCGTGGATGTAGTCAATCTCAGTTGCCAAAGTACCCGATCGCACCAGAGATTGCTTCACAGCCGCGATCGCGCCCTTGCCTCCCAGTTCTGGCGCAATTCCATGATAAGCATCATTTGTCAGACCAAACCCCAGCACTCGTCCGTAAACCCGGGCTCCGCGACGCCTAGCTACAGCTTCTGACTCCAGCACCAAAACAGCCGCACCCTCCCCTAAAACCAAACCTTCGCGATTTTTGTCAAAAGGATAGGCACCAGTGG
Source organism: Hormoscilla sp. (assembly GCA_051439505.1). Classification (GTDB taxonomy): domain Bacteria; phylum Cyanobacteriota; class Cyanobacteriia; order Cyanobacteriales; family Desertifilaceae; genus Hormoscilla. The sequence goes on from JBFRWI010000053.1 coordinate 83,213, forward strand.
TAGCTAAGGCCCCCATTCGGGTAAAACCCGCCAGGGTTAAAGGCGTCACCGGAGCTTCCACTGCCCCAGCGATCGCCCGCTGGCATTGACCAGTCTGGATTAAATGAAAGCCTTGAGCGATCGCCCAGAAGCCAGTAGCACAAGCAGCCATTGGCGCCAACACCGGACCAGTGGAGCCGATCGTCCGGGCCGATGTGACGGCCACCATATGTGGTAAGGTATCCAACCAATAATTACCTGGCATGTCCGATGACCACTGTTTAGCCAGTAGTTCCCAGGAAGCCTGATGGCCGCGACTAGACCCGATCGCCACCCCAGCATCTGGTAATGGTAAGACTAGACCTGCATCCGCGATCGCCTCTTTCACCACTAGCTGAGTGAGAATAGTCAAGTCAGCAGGTGTTTTGTCAATTAGGGCCAGAGGTCGTGGTGGCAGTTCCCGAAAAGGTTGTGAAAGCCCGATCGCCGATTCACCAGCGATCAGACGCTGCCAACTGATTGTCCGCATCCCTAAAGCTGATACTATACCAATACCAGTAACCACCACTTCCACAATTTTATTTGAAATAGATTAAACCGATGATATAATTGTAACTACTAGCTTGACGCCCTCTCATTTTTTTTTAATTCTCAATGAAACAAACCCTATACGATCGCGACTTCAACTTATGGATTGAAGATCATATCAACAAACTCAAAAATCATCGCTTCTCCGAACTGGATATCGAACACTTGATTGAGGAACTCAAATACTTGGGTAAATCAGAAAAAAATGCCCTCGAAAGCAATTTAATGATACTTCTCGCTCATCTCCTCAAGTTAACAACACAAGCTGATGCCCCAGAAACGATGAAACACAGTTGGTACAGTTCTGTTGACGAACACCGCAAGCGCATCAATAAACAACTGAGTAAAACCCCCTCCTTAAAATCTTATCTACCCAAGATTTTAGAGGAAGCTTATCGTGATGGTCGGGATCTGGCGATTAAAGAAGGAAAACGAGCCAGTTCTGGCATTCGCATTCCCGATGAGTCCGAATATCCTCAAGCTTGTCCTTTTGACAACGAACAAATTATTGATGAAGAATTTTATTCATTTCCAGGCAATAATTAAGAAACCCGGTTTTTACTCCCTACCGGGTTTCTGGACAGGCATAGTGAATAAGTCTATCTTTTCAAGTTTTTTAAGCCTTGGATTACCCTGGCATACTTGATGCGATCGCCCTGGACAATTGAGTCTACCACATCCATCCCCTCAGTAACATATCCAAACACAGCATAGTCACCATCCAAGAATGGCAAATCCGCCAAAGCAAAATAAAACTGGGAGGAAGCCGAGTCAGGATAAGCAGAACGAGCCATTGCCACAGCACCGCGAGTATGCTTCAGCACTGGCTTTACCAAAATACCGGCGCTCTTGAAAGTCTGAGAGTAAACCGGTTCTTCCGAGCCTTGAGGCGTAATTTCTAAAGGAATGTAACGCTCCTTAGATGTCGCGGGATCGATATAACTACCAGTTCCCAGTCGTTCTAGTGAAAAGTTGGGGTCTTTGCTCTGTGGATCCCCACCCTGAACCACAAACGGCTGGGGTTCCCGTATCACCCGGTGAAACACTATACCATCGTAGACCCCTCCATCGACTAGATCGACAAAATTACCGGCAGTGATCGGAGCCTGAGTTCCATCCAGGTTGATTATAATCGGCGAGTCTTTACCTTCAACCACCATCTCTACCGTGGCCTTACCCAACAACCGAGGTAAATTGCTATTCTCCCCATCAAAAGCTTGTCCAGTGGCTTGCGATGTACTTGTCGCTTGCGACATGCATCCGGCCATGAGCAAAGCAGCAATCACTAAGAGTATCGATAACCAGCGTTTTGCCTCTTTATGCATTTTTTAGTTCACCTATTTGTTACCAGGTATACGTAATAATCTTATCTAAACGTGGGATTGAGACCGCGTAGGCGGTCTTTGTTCGGTGTAGCCCCACCCTAAAGGGTGGGAGATAAGGCCCTGGCCTCAAAGACCTTCAATGGGCACTTCCAGAAAACGAGCCAACTCGGCGGCCTGATTTTCTAGTTCGCTGAGGGCTAGGGGTTGCCCCACCCTCGTCAGGGGAATATTTGCCTTGCCCTTGACTCGCAGATAAATGGCCCGCCGAGGATTAAGCCCTTCCTTGAGTTTGACGATAATCGCTTGGACATCTTCTAAAGGACAGCTAATCTCTATGCGGCGGTTCTTACCCGGGTATCCCCGGCGGAAGATAATGGCCTGTGAGGTCTGGCGATTAAATTCGTTGTAACCCCCTCCGAGATCCCAGAGGATCGTTAGCCAGAGGTAAAGTGCCAACAGCAAGCCAGCTATTCCATACAGACTCATTACCAAGCCTTGAGGAACAAATATCAGTTCCGTAGGATTGGCAAAGGGTAGTAGGTTGACTTGCAGGTAGCTTGAGAGTCCAGCGAGCAGGAAACCACCGGCGCCGCCGGAGACTACCGTCGCCCACCAGTAGTTGCTGAACCGGCGCGAGCCTAAAACTTGCTGACGTAAGATGGCATTGTCGGTCGAGGTTGTCTGTGCCGTCATAAAACTGCTTAAACTCCAAGGATGACTGGATTTGGCGACGATCTTAACCCGATCGGGCTACGGGGCGATCGGCCAATTTTATGAGAATCCATGTGAAATATTGTAAATTTTTCACCGAAGCATTATTAGAGAATTTATCGGGAAAAGTCAATCCTCTCAAGGCTTTCAAGATTTACCCTACCTCGATTCCGCTCCCTCTGTAAAGCGTTTGAGTATAATTTGAGTATAATTTGAGTATCCGATCGGGGAAGCTGTATCCCATGCCCTGCAAGCCTTTCGGCGATCGCCCTTCGATAAAGCCCTCGCCAACTGTCGCGATCTGCGTTTGTCGGGCCACCGGAATAATGTTTATACTTGGGGCTTTCCTCAAAGGCTTGTACGATCGGGTCGCGATCGGTTGTCCGCATTGTCCTTAAGACCCAGCGCGATGATCTTTTGGTCTCCGTCAAATAACGATCGGGGGAGTCGCAGGCTTAACCGCCCCTTAAAAGATCGGACATCGACCTTGCCCTTGTACCGGCGATCGGTCTTTCTTTGCTTTTACCCTTAGCCACGGCACTTTGAGTATAATTTTGTGTATAATTCGGTCCAAGTCTTGTCTAGACAGGTCTTAAACGCTTGTCCCGTAAGGTTTTCAGAAAATTTTATGAGTATTGAGTTAGAGTAGTTTATCATGTGAGAGTCTCCTGTTGGCGTTCCCAGGCGGGAGCCTCTTAACGAGGAAAATGTTGGTGATTGCCCAAATTTTTGGGTGAAAATTTGGTAAATATTGCGAAGAGAGTGTTATACTCAAAGCATGGCGAGCGTAGCCAAGTGGTTAAGGCAGTGGATTGTGGTTCCACCATTCGCGGGTTCGAGTCCCGTCGTTCGCCCTTCCGATCGCAGGCATCCCCATCCGCGCAAGTCGAGCCCTTTGGGAGTATAGTGTGGAGTGCATCTCGGGGTAAGGCTGAGTAGAATCGGGAAAACTATGGCAATAATAGTCCAAAAATACGGTGGCACTTCCGTTGGTACGGTAGAACGGATCCAAGCAGTGGCCCAGCGGGTACAGAAAACGGCCCAAGCTGGCAACTCGCTAGTGGTGGTGGTTTCGGCAATGGGCAAAACCACTGATGGTTTGGTCAAATTGGCTAACCAAATATCGACTAATCCCTGCCGCCGGGAAATGGATATGCTGCTGTCTACGGGAGAACAAGTCTCGATCGCCCTGTTAAGTATGGCATTGCAGGAATTGGGACAACCGGCGATTTCCCTGACGGGGGCACAGGTGGGTATAGTTACGGAAGCGGCACATTCTCGGGCCCGGATTTTGGAAATATCGATCGCTAGGATCGCCAGTCACCTGGATGAGGGTAAGGTGGTGGTGGTTGCTGGTTTCCAAGGCGTTACTGACGGTGATGAACTGGAAATTACTACCCTGGGACGGGGGGGTTCCGATACTTCTGCTGTGGCCCTGGCATCTGCCCTACAAGCTAGTTGCTGTGAAATTTATACTGATGTGCCGGGTATTTTAACTGCCGACCCGAGGTTGGTACCGGATGCCCAGTTGATGGATGAAGTTACCTGCGATGAAATGCTGGAACTTGCTAGCTTGGGTGCGAAGGTTCTGCATCCTCGGGCTGTGGAGATTGCTCGCAATTATGGCATTACTTTGGTGGTAAAATCCAGTTGGACGGATGACCCGGGTACGAGGGTAATCTCTCCAACTGCTTCGGCCCGTCCTCTAGAAGGTTTGGAATTGGTCCACCCTGTAGATGCGGTGGAATTTGATGCGGATCAAGCAAAGGTGTCTATGCTGCGAGTGCCCGATCGCCCGGGGGTAGCAGCAGATTTGTTTGGGGAGATCGGACGTCAGAATATAGATGTGGATCTGATTATTCAATCCATCCACGAAGGCAATAGCAATGACATTGCCTTTACCGTTACTACCAATACTGCCAGTCGCGCGGAAGCTGTGACAACTGCTATCCTACCAGCTTTGGGGTGCAGTCCGGGGGATTCGGATGTGATGACAGACACCAATATTGCCAAGGTCAGCATTGTCGGTGCGGGGATGATCGGACGTCCCGGGGTGGCGGCCCAGATGTTTGCAACTTTAGCAGATGCCGGGATTAATATCCAGATGATTTCGGCATCGGAGATCAAAATTAGCTGCGCGATCGCTGCGGGAGATGGCGATCGGGCGGTCGATCTTCTCTGCCAAGCGTTCGATGTCAGCAGTCATCAACCAACCAAAAGCAGTCAATATCCAGAAACTCCCGTCCGAGGTATTGCTTTGGACCGAAATGAAGCGCGTTTGGCAATCCTACATGTGCCCGATCGCCCGGGAATTGCTGCTCAAATTTTCGGTCTGCTAGCCCAACATAATATTAGCGTTGATATTATTATCCAGTCCCAGCGCTGTCGGATAATTAATGGCGTCCCGACTCGGGATATTGCCTTTACTTTAGCACAAAGCTATGTGGAAGTTGCCTGTCAAGCTTTAGCACAACTGCTATCGGAATGGGGCGATGCTGAAATTGTTGTCGATCGGGCGATCGCGAAAGTCAGTGCTGTTGGTATCGGCATGGTAGAACATCCCGGCGTAGCGGCGCAGATGTTTGCTGCTTTAGCCCAACAGCAGATTAACATTCAAATGATTGCTACTTCAGAAATTAAAATTAGTTGCGTGGTAGCGGAAGCGGAAGGAGTGCCAGCTTTACAAGCTATTCATGCTGCTTTTGGTCTTGCTGGCAGCGGGAAAATTATGGTTCCTGCTTAGGGCGATCGGGTACACTGCACATTTCCTTAGACAAAGCCCGAACCCTAAAGGGCCCGGCCCCCGACCCTGCCCAGGGGCTAGATTACATTTATTATCAATGTACATTTGCGAAAGTGAGATGCACCCGATCGGAGATCTGCTTATTCCACGACTCATTGAGACTGACTATAATATTGGAGGGCGTAGAAGAGGAAGGAATTAATAAATGCGAGGGCGAGAGAACCCAGCAAGGCACTAAATATACCTTTGCGCAAGCGAAATCCCGTAATCAACCAAGCTGCCAAGCCAAAGATGCCAGCATTAACTAAGATCGCGACCACAGTAATATTCAGCATGTTCAGAGGCAAACCCAAATAATTAAAAGCGGGAACCTGTAGGGCATTCATGATTCCGAAAGCTGCCGCTGATGCCATGGCTTTCTCGAAACTGTCAATTTCTACTCCCAAGAATGGCAGTTTTGAGATGATAAACAAGCTGACTGATGTCACTAACCAGTAAACGACTATTTGGACAAGTGGTGCAAGATCCATTGGTGGCATTGATATACTCCCTTATGATAGGTTGGGTTTCATACCTTAACCCAACTTCTGAAATACTGTTCGATAATTTTACTGCTAAAGGATTTGATCGAGAAGATGGTAGAGGACAGAATTGACAAATCCGAGGGCGATCGCACCCAGGAGGGCACTCCAGAAACCCCAAGCCAAGCGAAACCCCGAGACTAACCAAGCTGCTAACCCAAATAGGATCGCATTAACTACGATCGCGAACAAACCAAAGGTCAGAATGGTAATTGGCAAGGCTAATATCTGAAAGATTGGACCTAGCAGCGCATTTAAAACTCCGAAAACTGCTGCGGAGATCATTGCTTTCTCGAAACTGTCAATTTCTACCCCTATGGGAAGTTTTGAGATGATGAACAAACTGACAGCCGTCACTAACCAGGCAATGATAATTCCGACAATATCCATTTTTATGCTCCCTGTGTCATCTTTGGTTATTATCTACTCTAACTCTTCTGAGGGCGAATCGATCGTCTCCTTTACAAAATTTAACTTACTCGATAATTGGTTCGTGGTTCATAACCAAAATTTAACCACGAACCATGACCGCCGAATAGCTTACGGCGAAACTGGAGGTACCTCTGATGAGGGCCGATCGCCCGTACTGGGGAGAGTGGCCAAGGCGACGCGGGAACCGCCCTCTTGCCGCAGGATATCCAACACCTCGACTACATCAGAGTAAATCGCCGTTTTCGACGCATACAAGACAATTAATCCCCGAGAATATTGGGCCCGATAGCGACGCAATTTCTGGCGCAATGCATCCCTTGTCAACACCAGGTCTCGTTCCACATAGGTTTGACCCGCCGCATCAATAGTGACAATCAACATCTCTTGCATCTGAGAAGTGCCCGTGCTAGCCTTGGGAATATCCACAGTAATTGCCTGTTGACGAGTCAAGCCCACGGCTGCTAAGATGAAAAATGTTAAAATGCAAAAGATGACATCAATTAGGGGAATAATCTCAATCCGGACATCTTCACCTGGTAAATCTTGATTAATCTTCATTAGTTTCCCTCTCCATTGCAGACCAATGCTGGCGGTAAATTAATTCTAATTCGCTTCCGGCCCGGCGAAATAGCTTGATCTGAGTAAACAATAAGCCCCCAAACAGCCGATAGAACGCTAGGGCGACGATCGCGACTACGAGGCCAGCAGCAGTGCTAATTAATGCTTCGCCAATACCCAGGGTAACGCCAGCAGTCGAAGCAGTGCCCAAGTCACCAATTCTAATCTCTCCCAAGGAGTTAATTAAGCCTAAGACTGTACCCAATAATCCTAACAGGGGAGATAGGGCAATGACTGCTTCTAAGGCTTTTTCGCCCCGCCGCATGGATGCTAATTCATCATCTGCTGCTGCTTCCAATGCGAGTTTGAATACTTCTGGTTCGGGATTTTCTAACCGCAAGGGGGTATAGAGAAATCGCCCGATCGGCTGGTTGCTGGCCTGTCTGGCAATTTCCGGGGCAAAGTCCCATTGTTCGCGGGCCGCCCGCAAAATTTGTTCGATAATCAGTTTTTCCTTGGTTAAGACAGTCGCCCAGAACCACAACCGTTCAATAATTGTACTCAGGGCCAGGATCGATAGGAACAGCAATGGTCCCATGGTCAACCCGCCCTTTTCAAACAGTTCTGTAATTATGATGATTTGTTGTTCCATCTAGATTCCTCTGGTCACCCTGCTGGGTTGCTTCTCTATTCTATAATTGTCTTATAGCATTTTCTCAACTTCGTACTTCACCCGCCGGGGGTTCAAACCCCCGGCTAATAGCTAAAGTCGGTTAAAACCGACTAATACCATAATATTTTAACTAATTATAGCATTTTGTCGATCGCATAGAGTCTGGTTTCCGTAAATCTGGTAGGATATCCGCACTGGCCGATATTCCTTGAGTTGGTCATAATTAAGATAAATGGAGGACTAACCATGAAAAACTCAATCGAATCAATATACAACTGGTACCGTAACACCCTGCGCCATCCTAAGTACCGCTGGTGGCTGATCCTGGGCACCCTCGCTTATATCTTCTCTCCCTTTGATATTTCCCCGGATTTGTTCCCTATTTTTGGTCAAATTGACGATGTCGCGATCGCAGTGTTGCTGGTCTCGGAAGTTTCTCAGATGCTGGTAGATTACATTCAATCTCGTCAGGCGAACCAGAACGGTCCCGCTGCTGAAGAACCCAAGACTGCTGGCCCGACGGTAGATGTGGATGCAGTGTCTGTAGATTAGCTGCGATCTGAATCTGCTAATCGGATCCTACTCAATACTTCGTAGGTTTTGCATATAGGTTGTCATTGCGAGGGGGGGGGACTCCGCGATTAACTTATGCTTTATGTAACCCCTCCCCCGAAGCAATCTCACCGCGCTGTATCGGAGGTAGTGCTCAACCGCGCTGCCTCCGATACAGCGAACGACGCACCCAACGCTCTTCATATCATACGGGACGGGGGGATTGCTTCGGGGGGGATTGCTTAGGGGCTCAACCTGCCGTTGGTTTGGAAGCCCCCCCTCGCAATGACAAGTTATTAACCGAGAAGTGAAGTATTGAGATCATACTCCTCTCTAGATGGGATAACATCGAGAGAGGATATTTTTTGCCGGGCGATCGGGCAAAGAATATCTCGACCCCAGGGACTTGTAGTAGAATGAAGGTGGATTTTCAGCAAGAGAAGGGAAGGTAATTATGAAAATTAAGTATAAATCATTGATGGCGGTGCTGGCAGCAGGACTGCTGGCAGT
>JBFRWI010000054.1:0-29164 GCA_051439505.1 Hormoscilla sp.
TACTACGAACGGCAAGGACTAAAGTCCTTACTACGAACGGCAAGGACTAAAGTCCTTACTACGAACGGCAAGGACTAAAGTCCTTACTACGAACGGCAAGGACTAAAGTCCTTACTACGAACGGATACGAACGGATACAAACGGAGGCAATGAATAATCCTAATTTAGAAGAACTAGCAGGCCAGTTAGAAAGCAAAAATTCTCGCGATCGCCTGCTAGCATTAGCCGCCCTGCGGGAGGTACCAGCAGAACAGGCCGTGCCTTTAATCAAAAAGGTATTGTACGACGAAATCCTGCCCGTGCGATCGATGGCAATTTTCGCCCTGGGAGTCAAACCCACATCGGAATGCTTTCCCATTCTAGTACAATTGCTAGAAACAGATCCAGACTACGGCATTCGTGCAGATGCAGCGGGTGCATTAGGCTATTTAGAAGATCCTAGAGCCTTAAAACCCTTAGTGCGGGCATTATATGAAGATACAAATTGGTTAGTGCGCTTCAGTGCCGCAGTTTCCCTCGGTAATCTCAAGGATAGCAGAGCCCGGGAAGTTTTAAATATGGCTCTCAATAGCACGGAAATCGTCATCCAACAAGCCGCGATCGCGGCCTTAGGGGAAATTGGCGACATAGAATCAGTCGATCGGCTGTTAGAATTTGCCGGATCGGAAGATTGGTTACTGCGGCAAAGATTAGCAGAAGCACTCGGGAACCTGCCCGTTGACAAGAGCATTTCTGCCCTCAAATACCTGCAAAAAGATAGCAATATTCCCGTCGCGCAAGCAGCAGCATTTTCCCTCCAGCGCCTATCAGAAAATGGTTAGTTGTCAGTTGGTAGGGGTGTGGTCATGGGTCAGTTGATAGGTGAGACCCCGCTCCAAGGAGGTGTACCAACTGCACGCGCTCACCACACCCCTTACGCCGGAGATAATTTTTTCTATTTCTTCACTTGCTAAATTATTTACAAATGCGCAGGGGAACCCTGCCACAGGGTTCCCCAAGTGGAGTCGAAGTGAGCGATAAAGAGATTTACCTGACCCGGAGTTACGCAAAAAGCGCCTACTTCCGTTGCTTGACCCAAATGGGGCGCTTTTGCGCAGTCCGGGCCGGGCATCCCTGGTTTCGCTTGGGCTTGGGAGGGTGTGATTTTCCAAGCCCCCATGAACCAGTTACTGAATCTAATCTAGCTAATTTTTCTAAATTTGTCAAGGGTAATGGTAAATTTTTTTGGCCTTCTCATGGGATATTTATTTGGGGGATATGACAGCTGGGAGGGCCTAGAAACGATCAACGGGTTTTGACTACACCCGTTGGTAGGGTGGGCCGTGCCCTGGTCCAAGTCAGTCAGCTGTTGGTTGTTAGTTGTCAATTGACAATTTGCAATTCGCAATTTGCGATTGACAATTCCCCAAACTCAAGCTTACCAGTATCAGCATCCAGGTACACGGGGAAGCCTACGGGCAAAGCAGCATTAGGACCATCGTGGCCAAAAGGGAGGTCAGAAACGATCGGGATTTTGAGATCCATGAGGCGATCGCGCAGCACTTCATCGACAGTAAAACTAGGAATACCCAAAGGAGACTGACATTGATTAAAACGGCCCAAAGCAATGCCGTGAACTTGATGTATCGCCCCAGTCATGCGCCATTGAGTCAGACATCTGTCAATGCGGTAAGGAACCTCAGAAACATCCTCAAAAGCCAAAATCACGCCTTCCAATTGAGGTTGCGCAGGGGTTCCCAAAAGATGAGTTGCCACAGTTAGATTTCCTGGCAAGAGGATACCACTAACCCGATCGCCCCCCCAACCGCGACCAAACAGAGGTGGCAAAGGGCGTCCCTCCAGGTAGTCAAATAGGCGATCGCGCGACCAGTCCGGTTGCGCTGCCAGGGTCGTCAGCACCGGACCGTGAAGGCCAGCAATGCCACCCACGTATTGACTCCAGAGTAAAGCAGTAATATCAGAAAAGCCAATCAACCATTTAGGATCCTTACCGAAAGGCCAAGTCCAATCTTCCAGGAGTCTGGTACTGCCGTAACCCCCTCTAGCGCAGAGAATAGCACGACATTCCTCCTCCTTGAGGGCGTCCGATAACTGTTGACGGCGGTGGGCATCCGTACCTGCCAAATAGCCCCATTGTCGAGTAAATTCCGTGCCCAATTCTACCCGATAGCCCCGTTTTTTCCAAATCTCCACACCCTCAAAGAAAGCACTCATATCTCTCAAAGCACCGCTGGGAGCCACTACCCGCAGGCGATCGCCCGGTTGTAACCATTTGGGAATTGACACTGGTAATTTTTGATTAGCCATAACATTTTGATATTTGAGATTGAGATTATCCCTTCTGGTTCCAGACTGATGGAACCGATCGCTTGCTTATTGGTGTTGGTGGGCGGTGCCCACCCTACGAGTATGCCAGATATTCATTTGACATAGCGAGAAAAGCGCTGCAACCTTTCATTTGCTTCTTTCAACTTTGCTTCTACTTGCTCCCGTTTTATGATTTCCTGTTGCAAGCGTTCGTTTTGCTCCTGAAGCTGTTTTTGTAGCTGGCGCATCATCAGATGAGTCTTGACGCGGGCTAAAACCTCTTCAAACTGAAAAGGTTTAGTAATATAGTCTATGCCCCCGACATCAAAAGCCATCACCTTGTCCATGGGATCGTCTAAGGCGCTTAAGAAAATTACCGGGATCTCTTTAGTTTGCGCCTCTGATTTCAGTTTTTGACATACTTCATAGCCATTCATCTCTGGCATTCTAATATCCAGCAAAATCAAATTAGGTGGCTCAGAATGCACTGATTTTAAGGCCATCTGCCCGTTGATCGCTTTCCTCACTTCATATCCCTGCTCCAATAGCATCGTCGATAAAAAGCGCAAATTGTTCGGCGTATCGTCAACAATCAGTATTTCCGGTTTTCTGACATCAGCTTGATTGCTATTCATTTTGTATTTGTTCGGTTAAATATACTATCCGATCGAACTCAAAGTTATCTACCTTTTCTGTTAGATCCTTGGCAAGATTTGCGTGACTTTCAGGTATTTGCTCGATTAGCTGTAACATCCGTCCATCTCTGCCGGAGACTGCGGCTTTATGGAACTCTGCTATCCAATCAGCAGGCATTATAGATAAGCTGGCAGCCTTCAGGTCATCGCCAGAAGCACTTACTTGAGGCTGACCGATCGCCTCGATCGACTGATGGCTTTCTTCATAGATATAGATGACCCCTAGATGTTCGGCTATCTTTGATAAGAGTACCTCTTTTTGGAAGGGCTTGCGCAGAAAATCGTCACAACCCGATGAGAGCATCTGATTGCGTTCTTCTTCAAAGGCGCTGGCAGTCAAGGCCACGATCGCGGTTTTCTCACCCTTCAAGTGGGCTTTGATCCGTTTGGTCGCCTCATATCCGTCCATCACCGGCATCTGCATATCCATAAAAATTAGGTGTGGTACCCAAGTGGACCACAAAGCAATGGCTTCTCGACCGTTTTCCGCCTCCCGCACCTCGAACCCCAACCGTCTCAGCAGTTTTACTAGCAGCAGGCGGCTGACTTTGACATCGTCCACTATCAATAGGCGATATTTGGGTTGGTCAGGCGCTAAACCTATTACCTTGCGGGTTGGTGTCGGAGTCCGACTCTGCTGGGGAAGGTCGCGACCCACCTGGATATCAAAGGTGAAGGTCGTTCCCTTACCAGGCTGACTGGTTACCCCGATCGATCCTCCCATTAATTCTATGAATTTTTGGCTAATGGGTAAGCCCAAACCCGTTCCTGACTGCGATTTTCGACCAGTTTCAGTTTGCACAAAAGGGTCAAACAAAGCTCCCAACTCTTCCGGCGCAATGCCTGGACCCGTGTCGGATACCTTAAATTCGATGGCTAATTTATCATTACTTTGGCCAGTCATTTCTCCACCATTCTTCAATCTCACTCGTAAGCTGACGCTACCCACTTCAGTAAATTTTATTGCATTGCCCAGAAGATTAATCAACACTTGACGCAATTTCTTCTCGTCCGATCGCACGTATTGGGGTACTGCTGGTGCCCGCAGGAATATTAGCTGCATGTCTTTGGAATTCGCCTTAAATTTGAGCATATCTTCGAGGGAGTCCAGTAGCCGATACAAATCAAAGCTATTTTCATTCAGGGTAATCCGACCTGCCTCAATTTTAGACATCTCCAGAACATCATTAATCAATTCCAGCAAATGCTCGCCGCTGCTATTGATAATTTTCATATTTTCCTGATGCTGTGCCGATAACTTTGAATCCCCACTCATCAGTTGGCTGAAGCCCAGAATGGCGTTCAGAGGCGTGCGCAGTTCGTGAGACATGTTAGCCAGAAATTCACTTTTGGCCCGGTTGGCACGATCCGCAGCTTCTTTCGCTTTTTGCATGGTTGCTTCCGCTTCCTTGCGATCGCCTATATCCCGAGCCACCCAAATAACTGAATTTTCGGTCAAAGGCGAGATCCGGGCGGCGAACCAAACCTCTTTCCCCTGCAAGGGTAAGCGATAATCAAACTCGATCGTCTTTTGCGTATCTAAAGCCCGATCCACTTTATCCCACCAAGTAGCCGCTGTTTGCTCTTGGAAAAATTGCTTAATTGTTTGGCCGATCGGGTTAGCATCTTCTCCATACAAGCGATCGGGAGAAGTTGGGGCAACTTCTATATTTTTCTGCTTATCGATCACCAGCACGATGTCCATCATAGCTTTAAATACCCCACGCATCTTTCCCTCAGAACTGCGCAGCTTCTCTTCCAGCAATTTGCGGGCAGTGATGTCCCGAGATACCCAGATGACAGCATCTTCCGAAATGGGCGAAATGCTGCTAGCCAACCAAACTTCCTCTTGGGAAATATTTAAGCTATACTCAAATTGAATTGTCTGTTTGGTGTTGAGAGCCTCCCAGATATGTTTCAGAAACATATCTGCCATGTCTCGATCGAAAACTTCGTGCAATGTCTTGCCAATTAGTTCTGATTCTGCTTGGGAAAATAACTTTTGAGAAGTTGGTGGCACTTTCAGATAATATCCCTGGGCATCGATCGCCACGATCGCGTCAGTCATGGCCGCAAACAGACCCCGCAATTCAGCCGTAGATTGCTTTTGCTGCATGGCCGTTCCCAATTGAGCTGCCACAGTTGACACCAGCTTAAAGATCCGTTCTCCCTCTGGGCAGGATGACAACATAAAGAAAACCAGGACTGCCAGCACCTTTTCTTTGGGAATTTCTGCCGAGTGATCTTCGACAATAATCGGCACTCCCACCCCAGCTTTAATCCCGCATTTTTTTGCTAGTTCCGCTCTTAAAAAACTGTTTTTTGACTCGGCATAAATATCTGCCATCCACTCAGGTTTTCTTCGATACCAGACTCGTCCTGACAGATCCTTGTCTGGTAATAAAATAATCCCTTGGCTGTATTCTCGGAATTCCTCTAAGGCAGTAACCACCGTCTCATCTATACCCCTGTGGTTGCAGTACCAAGTGGGGCTACATTGCAGTCCCTTCCCGTCAGCACAGGGAATCCAGGCTTCGCCATAATGCCAACCAGTGGATTCGCAGACTTGCCGTAGCGCCACCCCCAAAGCCGTCTGGAAATCCGCTGCTTCGTTAATTGCTTGGGTGATAGTTAGCAACAGTTTAATTTCTTCTTCCGCCCGCTTGCGCTTGGTGATATCGTTAGAAATGGCCAGCAGGCATTCTTCACCACCAATATTGATTATTTCTGCTGATAACAGCGCTGTTTTGACCAGACCTGACTTAGTAAGAAAATCGAATTCATAGTTCCGCACTAAATCATCATTTGTTAGCAACTCGAATAGTTGCAGGCGGTCTTCTGGGTTTACCCAAAGATTTAACTCATCGGCAGTATGACCGATAATTTCTGCCCGGGTGTAACCAGTCAAATTACAGAAAGTGTCGTTCACCTCGATATGGCGTCCATCTTGCCGCGTTGTGATTGTAATGGCGCTAGGACTGGAACGAAAAGCTTTGGCAAATTTTTCTTCTGACAGGCGCAGCGCTGCCGTCCTTTGCTCAATTTGCAACCCTAGCTGCTCCAGATCCATTTTGCAATTACTATAGGTAGCGTACAACTGTTGGATTTTTTGGTTAAAGGCCCCGGCCAGAACTTCCAGTTCCTGCACCCCTTCTATCTCTATGGTTTGCTCGAATTCTCCACTGCCAATTTCTTTCGTGCTGGCGATCAAACGGTGAATTGGCTGAGTAATCCAGCGAGAGGTAACAATCCCCAAGATAGTAGCTAGCACCAAGGATCCCAGACCTAGCCAGATGATACTGCGGTTACTATACTCTATCAAGTCCGCTTCTGGAATCACCACTACAAGCAGCCAGTCCAAACCCCCGTCGTCGGTCAGGGGCATTACCTTGACAAATTGCCGAGACTTATCAATGTATAATTCCCACGGGCGATCGATTCCGTGCCAATCTCCCCATTCTTGCAGTAGAACTGCTGCTGTTTCCCGGGTGAGGAGATTATTACTCTCTGTCACTTGCAGCCTTTTGGCTACCCGATCTTCCCTTTTGAATGGATCTTCTGATGTTGAACTTGCCACCAACTCTCCCGATCGTTCTATAATGAACGCCTGTCCCGATCGACCGATAGTCAAACCGTCCAGAAAGTCATCAATTCCCGACAGCAGCAGGTCCACTTTTGCCACCCCCAGCAGACGATCTTGCTCGTCATAAAGAGGCAGCACCGCCCCGATCGCCAGTTCACCCGTACCTTCTACTCGGTAAACTTCACTCCATTTGCCTCCCTCTGCATCCGCCCCTATCCGATACCAAGTGAGGGTACGCGGATCGAAGTTAGGTTCCTGCCGCAATAAGGTGCGATCGCCTTCTGCGTCCAGACTATATATGGCGATCGCATTTCCCGTCTCTGTACCCGCGACCTGCAAATTCCACTGCTGCTCTTCCCAGCGTTCCACCCCGAGCAATTCTCCTTGCTCTGTTCCCAACTGGATTTGCCTTACCGCATCAAATTTATGCATTTGATGCCATATATGCTTTGACAAACTGGAGATATTTTGTAACTTCAACTCCCCCAGTAACACCGCATCGGCATTAATCTTATTGAGCAGATGGGGCGTTGATAGGTAATTTACGATCTCCTTGTGAACCTGGGTAGCTATTTGACTGCCCAGGTGGATGTTAACTTTCTTAACTGCTTTTTTCTCCTGGCGCAATGATAGATACCCTGTCAATCCCACTAACACCAATATTTGCAGCACTAACGGTAGCACTAGCATGAGCCATATTGGCATTGATTTATTTCTCAATTTCCCGGTCATCTTATTGATTTATAATCGTCATATTCACTCTAATCATTTTAATTTATCACTCGGATTTGATCGAGGTTTTTAACAAATCTTTACCAAAAATAAAGAAACCAGGTTTTTACTCCATACCTGGTTTCTGGGCACGACTCGGACAGGCGAAACAAATCCTACACAACTTTCACGATTCGGGGTTGACACAAGGGATGATCGGGGTTGTTAATGAGCAATTATTGCCAGTGATATCTGTCTATTGATGTCTTTTTTTGTTTGTTAGCAATTAGCAATTAGCAATTAGCAATTAGCAATTAGCAATTAGCAATTAGCAATTAGCAATTAGCAATTAGCAATTAGCAATTAGCAATTAGCAAAAAGGGAAAATCTATCAACCATCATCCCAAAGATCTGCAACACCTCAAGATTCTTTCCCATTAGGTAGATCGTCATCTAAATTAGCGCGGATGCGACTCAACTGATTCATTGCCCACTGGGCCGTTTCCCTAACCTCCAGATCGGGATCGTCAACAGCATAGCGCACCATCTGATTGACATTCGCAATCAACTCATACATGCGAGTTAAATCCCGGATCGCATTTTTCCGCACCTCCGGATTATTATCTTGTAGAGAAATAGCCAAAGCCCGGTTCATCGGCTTAAATGTGCGCACGCCAATTTCCGCAAGGGCTGCTAAAATTAAACTGCGTTCTTGAGAATCAGCATCAAGTAATAAATTCACCAAAGGTTGAGACGCCTGAGAAGTTCCCAGCTGACCCAATTCCCAAATTGCCTTACGCCGTTGATTTTGGTCAGGGGTTGTTAATTCTGCGATCAGTTCATCAATTATATCAATCTTAGCTAGTTGACCAGGCTGTTCAGATTTTTCTGCCGTGGCGGTCAACTTTCGATCTTCTATTGCATCAGCAGAAGCTGGTTCTGGCCGGGCTGTTTCCGACTCTATTTCCGTCTCAACTGATGTTTCTTCTGCCACTTCTAGATCCTGGTTGCGAAGTTTCAGCAGTAATAAGACTAATCCTGCTGTTACGATCGAAGCCACTAGACCGATTAACACCCATTTCAGCCAAACCCCCTCATCTTTCGCTTCGGGCTCTTTTTTTGGAGATTCAACTGTTGGTTTAGCCGTGGGGGTGGTCCTCCGCTCCGTTGGCCTTGCTGCCCGGGCTGTTTGTAGCGCTTCCCAGGTTGTCTCACCTGCCAGACCATCAGCAGTCAACTCCCGTGAAGCCTGGAAAGCTGAGACAGCCTCACTGGTACTGTCAGCATAAACTCCATCGATCTTGCCCTGGAAATATCCCAATACTTTGAGAGCATATTGCAGTTGACTCACTAACATGCCAGTAGTGCCAGGGCGCAGCAGAGACTCGAAGGGTGGTAGTTGAGAACGGCGGCGACTTTTCTCTACTTCTTCGGCAGCGATCTGACTATTTTGCCCATATAACTCTACCCGTGCCTGGGCCTCTGCATAGCGCGAGTCCGACGCCGGGACTTGCTCCATCAGCGCCTGGGCCCTAGCCCAAGATACTGCTATGGACTCCCAGTCCTGGGGTCTATAGGCCGTTTCGCCATCTTCGACTGCTTGTTTAGCTAGCTTCTTCCCTTGCTCAAATGGATCGATATCCTTGTCTTGAGACTGGGTTTGTGCGACTAAAATTGCTGGAGATGGGACCCTGGCAAAGCTCTTGGCTGGGCCACTGACGACGCCCAGACAAGTAATGCAGCTAACGAGAAGCCAAATTGAGCGTCCGGACGACTTGTAGGACTGCCGAGATCTCTGAGATTGTTGACGAAAGCAACTAGCTGCTTTATCCACTTGCTACGGCTAAAATATTTGCCAACTGGGAATCAAATTCTATCTTACCACTGGTCCTGCCTTCAAGATAACATCTCTCACTCGCCCCATTTTTGCTGAATCAATATTAGCTTCACTTCGATATCAAAGCTGGCTCGGCATCAGAGGGTTCTGTAGCAGTCCCGTCCGGCTGGCCAGTAGAAGTTGCTTTCTCTTTAGCCAGCCATGATGGGATTTTATCGCGCTGGTTGATCAGATAAATGCTGACCAAAGTGAGGCTGACACCCATCCATTGTACCTGGCTGAGGACTTCCGACAGCAAGAGATTGCCAAACAGCAGGGCAAATACTGGGGTGAGAAAGGTGAGGGCACTCAGACTGGTGAGACTGCCGCTGGAGGCAAAGTAAAAGAATAATCCATAGGCGATCGCGCTACCAAATACCGTCGCATAGGCCAGTGCCATCCAGTTACCCGGGTCCATATGCACCCACTGGTCCGACTCGCAAAGGCCCGAAAGAGCAAACAATGGCAACCCTCCCAAAATCATATGCCAGCCTGTAGCTGCCACCGGGTCGGCATAGCGACAGACATAGCGAATCATAATCGTTCCTACTGCCATCGACAGGGCCGATACTAGCATCAGCCACTCTCCATGGGCGAACAACTCAGATAAATTTATAGGGTTCGTCTGGTCAGTAAATATACTTCCAATCCACTCCGGCGGCAAGCCGATCGCGCTAATTCCCACTATACCCAGAGCCAATCCCAACCAGCCCCAAAACCCGATCCGTTCTCCAAACAGCCAGAGGGCCAATACTGCCACTGCCAGGGGTTGAGAATCAATCATCACCGAGCCCAGGCCAGCGCCAGTTCTCACCAATCCTTCTGCCAGAAAGCCTTGAAATATACTCCCATCAATCAGGGCAAATAAGCCAATCGTCAACCAGGCCCGCCATCCCCGGGGTTGGGGGCGTCCCATCAGCGCTGAGAAAGCCACTATCAGCATCCCCGCTGGCAGCAAGCGCACCCCGGCCATAAACAAGGGCTCCGTATTGTCGATCGCCCCTTTCATCGCCACCATCGCCGTCCCCCAGAGGAAAAAGGGCGCGAGCAACAGCACCGGTGCAAAGGGGATTCTCGATTCTGTCAGTTTTACGTACATAATCTGATATTATGATGAGTTGCCAGTTCATTAAGATTTCTTCTAGTATATGTATTATTGTTAAGCTAATGATACAAAAATTTAATCGACAAGGGCTTCTGCCGAATTGGGCGCTGGAATATTTTGTCTATACTAGAAAATAATTGGCGTTATCTGTCAAGAAACAATTTACCTCGTTCCCTGGCTCCCGCCTGGGAACGTCAATTGCCTATGATTTGGTTTTGGAAGCGCAAGTCCAAGAAACAAATAGCTCGGATTGAAATTACCGGGGCGATCGCCGGTAACACCAGGAAACGGGTACTAGAAGCGCTGGAGACTGTGGAGGAGAAAGAATTTCCGGCCTTACTGTTGCGGATAGACAGTCCCGGCGGTACAGTAGGAGATTGTCAAGAAATCTACAGCGCCCTGATGCGTCTGCGAGAGAAGGTGAAGATCGTCGCCAGTTATGGCAATATCTCTGCTTCCGGAGGAGTCTACGTTGGTATGGGGGCTGAATTAATCGTGGCCAATCCGGGCACAATCACCGGTAGCATAGGGGTGATCGTGCGGGGAAATAATCTGGAGAGGTTGCTAGAAAAAATTGGCGTCCAATTCCAGACGATCAAGTCCGGTCCCTATAAAGACATCTTGGCATTCGATCGGGAAATAACCTCGGCAGAACAGGATATACTGCAGCAGTTGATCGACATTAGCTATCAACAATTTGTCGAAACAATAGCAACGGCACGCCAACTGGCAGTCGAAACAGTCAAAACTTTTGCCGACGGTCGGATTTTTACGGGTCAGCAAGCTTTAGAATTAGGGGTTGTGGACCGACTGGGCACGGAAGCGGACGCCCGGCGATGGGCGGCAGAACTGGCGGGGTTGGATCCCCTCAAAACTGAGTGCAAGACGATCGAAGCACCAAAACCCTTCTGGAGTCGCTGGATATCAGGAGAGAGTAAGATAAAATCGGAACTCTCAGCAGCTATTGATAGGGTAGAGTGGGAAATGTCTACCAATGGTCTGGCACTTTGGCTGTATCGACCCTAAGAAAAGGAGGAGAAGGGAGTGGGTTGGCGAGTTCGGGCGATTCGCGGGGCAACTACGGTCCCCGAAAATACTGTTGAGGCAATGACTCTGGCAGTGATGGAACTGCTAGATGCATTGGAAGGGAAAAATAAAATATTCCCAGACCAGATAATCAGCGTGACTTTTTCGGTGACTCGCGATCTGGATGCGATTTTTCCAGCGGCGATCGCCCGCAAGCGTCCGGGATGGGACCAGGTGCCCCTACTAGACGTACAGCACATGCATGTAGAGTCGGCATTATTACGCTGCATTCGCTTTCTGATTCACGTTAACATGCCAGCGGACCAGGGAATTTACCATCCCTATTTGCGCCAGGCTCAAAATTTGCGACCGGATTGGGCAGAGGTACAATCTCCTCATGGTAATTAATTGTCAGGTGGGCGATGCCCACCCCACATATTATTCTTTGGCGTGACCGTTCCAGTGAATGCCCAGGAAAATGTCGTAGATAAAATTCCCCAAATCTTTTGCTTGCAGTAGTCCTAGGGTTTGATGACAGCCTTTAGCATCCAGTAGGGGCTTGACAGCGTGATAAGCTGGCTGATACTTGTACCAGGGTATGGAAGGCCAGAGGTGATGAACCAGATGGTAATTCTGTCCGCCAATCAGCAGATTCAGAATGGGACTGGGGTAGACTCTGGCATTCTTCCAGCGATCGCGTTCGGTAAAGGGACGATGGGGTAAATAATCGAAAAATAACCCCAGGACCAGTCCCACTACCCCAGCGGGGACGAACCAGAAGTTAAGAATATACCCGATAAAGCCATACTGACAGGCAAGCAATACGATCGACGCTACGAATGCGCGACTCAAAAACCATTCGAGTAACTCGTACTTACGCCACAGCCGACGCTGAAAGAAATATATTTCATGGTAAAAGAACCGGGCGTTAATCAGCCAGAGGGGGCCGCCAGTGGAGACAAAGTGATCTGGGTCATTTTCCGGATCGTTAACATGGGCATGATGCTGTAGATGTACCCGCGTGAACACGGGAAAAGTGAAACCCAGCATCAGGGCACTCCCATGTCCTAAGATCGCATTCAGCACGCGGTTAGCATGGGCTGCATGATGAGAGGCATCGTGAATCACGGTTCCCACCATGTGTAAGGCAAGCACATTTAAGCCAAAGCAGCACCAGTCTGGCCACTCCCAGCGCCAGTAGCCGCAGGTGGAGACTATTACCATCCCTACTGCTATTAGAAACATCAGTAAATTGGGATTCAAGCCGCCAGTTGGGCCGAGAAACTCCTTGGGAACCGTCAGGGGCTTGGTCGCCTCCGACATTGTATTATACTCCTTATGATGTATACAAATCCTTGAGTAGTATAGAACATGAGTGCGATTATTGTAAAGTTTTGTGACGCTAGCTGACTTCTGATGGTGAGCCTATTGTTGTTCCCATGGCGCTAGTCGCACCACATCAGCCGGTGCCTGTGAGCCCATCCTGGTACAGCCGTCATCTGAAAATCCTTAAAAAATGCCATCAAAAATGAGCAGCCTTAACAATCAACAAATCACAATTAACAATTAGCAAATCTTGTCAGAGACATCTGCTGAATCAAGTCATCAGGAACTCCCGCCATATATTTAGCAAATCTCTGGGCAAGGGGTGGCGCAAATACCATCGGAGAAGTAAAGCTGGAGAAGACATGGATGCCTGTCATCCCAGGAATAGGGCCAACTACGGGCAGGATATCCCTACTAAAGGCAACTAAGCAACTGTGCCAAGTTCCTGGTAGCTGTGCTAATGCTGGTAAAATCTTGCCTACATGGGTACGAATAGCGGCTTCACTGGCAGCGGGGTCTACTTTAGCCTGCGGGTCAGTCAATACTCGACTGATCTGACCTAACCTGATACTACCATCTGGGAATGGAACTGCACCAGGATCGAGAATTGGTGGTACAAGTTCGTGTCCGGGTTCGTCCCACTTGCTGTCAAGTTCGCAGGCTTTGGCTTCTAAGCCATACCGCTGAGTATTAACTGAGAAGACAATTGTTCTCAGCTTCATCTGTACAGGTACGGTCTCAATCAGTTCGGCGTGGGTGAAATACAATGGTACCGAAATCCCTGCAACTTTTAGCAACTGGCGTGAAAGACCACCAGCACAGATAACGGTATTGGCAGAGTGATAGTTTCCTCTATCTGTAATTACCCCAGTGATGCGATTTCCATCTCTGATTAAGTTACGCACTTTAGCAATTTCCATCGCGCCGCCATGTCTTTTCATTGCTTGGCAGTAGCCTTTTGCCGTTGCTTGGGGATTGATTTGACCAGTCTTGACAGTTAAAGCACCAGCAATGGCATCGGGATTTAGCAGCGGTTCCCAGCTACAAGCTTCTTGAGTTGATAGCAATTGCGGTTTGATGACACAGTTTGTGTATTGGGCCAGCACAGCTTGGGGGTTATCATCCCTGTCAATGGTTAAAATTAGGTCTAACTCGCGTAACTCGGTGTCAGCATCTAATTCTTCCGAAAGGATCTGATGGCGGGCTTTTCCTTCTCTACATAGTTGCTTGGTAATGTCGGAAGTACCAGACCAATAGGCAAGAGTGCCATAAGATAACGATGTAGCATTTTTCTGCTCGATGTCTTGTTCGAGCAGCAGGACTGAAAAGCCCTTTTGCGCGAGTTCGTATCCTAGGGCCGTACCGGTAATGCCTGCACCTCCGACAATCCAATCGTAAGTTTTCATAGTTGCTACCTTTAATGATAATTAGCTATGGCTGCAGCGATAACACCTTGAGATTCTAGTACTACGGCAACCCGCAGAATTAAGGCTTCGTTATCAGGGGCTGCGATTAATTGTACTCCTACTGGCAGTGCGTTGGTCCGCTGAATGGGAACTGATAAAACGGGTAAGCCGACGAAGGACAATGGTTGGGTATATAATCCTAGGTTAGGACGCAGCAGGACTTCTTTGCCATCAATGACCATTGTCTTTTGACCGATCGGGGTGGCAGGGTATGGAGTAGTGGGGGCGATGATGATGTCAACTTTGTCGAACAGTTCTCGCAGGCGATCGCGATACCAGGTCCGAAACCGCTGAGCTTGAATATACCAGCTAGCGGGAATGAGGGCACCAGCAAGAAAGCGATCGCGGGTTTCGGGGTCAAAGTCATGGGGGCGAGATTGCAAGTCAGCTAAATGGATATTAGCACCTTCACTAGCAGTAATTATATAGGCTGCGGCTCGGGCCCGGGCTGCTTCTGGTAAGGTTACTTCCGCAGTTATTCCCAAAGCAGCAGCTACTTTCTCCACTCCTGCCATGACTTCTGGTTGCGCACCGGTGGCGAAATAGTCCCCTGCCACTGCCATCCGAATACCCTCAATTCCCTGGGATAATTGCGGTAACACTTTTACTTTTACGTTTGCTCCAGGAATATCTCTACAAACCGGATCCCTAGGATCTGGTCCTTGCAGCAGGTCAAATGCAGTAGCGATATCTCGGACCGATCGGGCGAAGGGTCCAATATGGTCCAAACTGCTAGAAAGTAGCATAGTTCCAGCCCGTGAGAGGCGTCCGTAGGTAGGTTTGAAACCATAAATGCCGCATAAAGCTGCTGGGACGCGAATGGAACCATTGGTATCGGAACCGAGAGTGAGAGGTACCAACCCAGCGGCCACCGCCGCCGCCGAACCACCGGAGGAACCCCCGGCAATTCTGGTCAGATCGTGAGGGTTGCGAGTGGGACCGTAATGAGTATTTTCGGTGACAAACCCGTAAGCATATTCATCCATATTCAAAGCACCCACTAGGACTGCGCCCGCTTGTTTCAACTTGGCAACTGCGGTGGCATCTTGGGTAGCTGGGGGGTTTTCGGCATTAATCTTCGACCCTGCCAGGGTGGTAATTCCAGCAATATCGAACAGGTTTTTCACTGCAAAGGGTACTCCTGCAAGAGGACCGGGATCCTGTCGGGCTGCTACTGCCCGATCGATTGCCTGGGCAGCCGCAATTGCTGTATCATGAGCGATCGCGGTAAAGCAGTTGAGTGCTTCGTTTTGGTCAGCAATGCGTTCTAAAGTAGCTGTCACCACTGAGGTAGCGGCGATCGCCCCCGTGCGGACATCTGCGGCTGTAGCAACAGCATCTGCTTGATAAATATCGAGTGTCATAGTATTTTTGGGGTTCGTAGTCAGCACGAAGCCTGCTTGCCAGGGGTGATGCCCACTGGTAAGGACTAAAGTCCTGACTACAAACACTTGGGAGATTTGTCTTACAACTCGTGCCTTCGGCCCATCATCCCATAAATGTGTAACCAGGAGAGACCGCGCAATTCGGGAAGCTTCCATAGCCCGGCGCGGGGGGGGGGGATCGCTGCGAGCAACTAATGCATGACCACACCAGCGTTCCCGGTGCCCACGGTTGAGGTTTTAAACCTCTCGGTTGGGGTTTTAAACCTCTCGGTTGGGGTTGAAAACCTCTCGGTTGGGGTTGAAAACCTCTCGGTTGGGGTTGAAAACCTCTCGGTTGAGGTTTTAAACCTCTCGGTTGGGGTTGAAAACCTCTCGGTTGGGGTTGAAAACCTCTCGGTTGGGGTTGAAAACCTCTCGGTTGGGGTTTAAAACCCCAACTCCGAACTCCGAACTCCGAACTCCGAACTCAGGTGGGGGATCTCCATGCGTATCAACGGGTTTCGATCGCACCACCGGTGATACCCAGCTGGAAAGGACTAAAGTCCTGACTACAAACAGTTGTGGATATCCATTGATTGTAGAATAAATTAAAATAAAAGAGGATTGAAAGCCAAGAGATCCTGCAAATGATCGAACCAACCTATACAACTATCATCACAGCGATCGCCCGAATGGATGTTAACCTGGGGTTGTGCGCCACCCACAAGTCAGTCGCCGACTCCACCCTACCCACTAACTACTGACAACTGTCGAGTAAAGATTTTAAGGTAGCGATAACCTTGTCAAAATCTAAAGGCTTACTTAAATAAGCATCGGCCCCAGCAGCCAAACAGCGATCGCGATCGCCGGGCATGGCCATTGCGGTAATTGCCACTACAGGCACCTGTTGCCAGATAGAGTGAGCTTTCAGTTGACGGATTAGATCCAAGCCATCCACCTCTGGCAACTGGATATCCATTAAAATTAAATCGGGCAAAGTTTGCGGCGTCACTAGGGGAGAGGAGATGGTCAAACTCATAGATTTACCATCACATATCAGCTCCACCACGTAACCGGACAACTCCAGCATCTCCGAAATCAAAGCTTGATTATAGGGTTGGTCTTCTATCACCAAAACCCGCTGGGCATTGATGGACTCATGGTTGGGTTTAAGGGTAGCATAAGATCTGTCAGTTGCCTCCGACTGAGACTTGAATGAGTGCCGCATTTCTGTCAAAGGCAACCAGACACGAAAAATACTGCCAACTCCTTCAGTAGACTGGAAAGAGACAGTTCCCCCATGTAGTTCTGCCAGTCGTTTCGTGAGTGCCAACCCCAGTCCCGTGCCGTCATGACGCCTAGTTAAAGAAGAATCAACCTGTTGGAAAGGATGAAATAGCAAGTGCCACTTAGACTCGGGAATGCCAATGCCCGAATCTTCTACCTCCAAACACAGGTAAGGAGTGCTAGGATTGATTGGAGAGCGATCGGGGCGATTGTCACTGCCAATCTCAGCACCATAAGCCAGGCATCCCACTAGGGCAACAGACCCAGCTTCTGGCGTAAACTTGACCGCATTAGAAAGCAAATTAATCAAGATCTGGCGGGTCCGCCGATCGTCCAGAAGGACCTTGTCTAGGCGTGAGTCCACTTCCACAGAAAGAGTCAGTCGCTTTTGGGTCGCCCGGGGCTGAATCATTGCCAGACAATCATGACAGAGAGTATGAACCGAAACCATCTGCAAATCCAGTTGAGTCTTACCCGCTTCAATCTTGGATAAATCCAGAATATCATTAATTAGATCCAACAGGTGCTTGCCGCTATTATTGATTACGGTGGCATAATTAACCTGGCGTTCGGTTAAATTGGTACCTTGTCGCAGCAGCAAATCAGAAAAGCCCAGAATACTATTAAGGGGAGTCCGCAGTTCGTGGGACATGGAAGCCAGAAACTCCGACTTCAACTGAGAGGCCCGCTCTAAATATTCATTCATCCGACGCAGATGAGCTTGAGCTTGAGCGCGTTCAATTGCCACACCCAGGGCGCGACAAGCTGCCAATAGCATCTCTTGGTCCGGTTCTTCCTGAAGTTTCTGTAGCGATCGCGATTCCAGGGTCAAGACACCAATAATTTTACCATCTTCCGCAGGGATAGGAAAGATGCCCACTTGACCAATACCCGGATGGTGAAATGCTGCTACTGCTTGGGGGTGCTGATAATAATCTTCAACAAATAGGGGCTTACCAGTTTCCACCACCGACCACAGTAGCCCCTCCCCGTAGGGAATACCCTGCCTCAGCATCTCGGACATAAAAGCGATCGCTTCCGAGCCGTAGGTAGAAATAAATTGACTAGAAAATTGATTAGATAGAGCTGCTGCTTGCCGTTTTTCTCCCTCACCATTGATTACCTTTACATCTCCGAAGGCAGCATTCATCGCCGACATTAAATAGTTGAGAGCAAATTGGGCAATTTCCTCTAGGTCTTCGGAATTTTGCATGCGTTCATTTAGCCCTAATAAAAATCTCAGCCGCTTCACTTCCGCATTTAAGTTAGCTTGCATCCAGGCACCATCCAACAGCGCTTGCCTATCTCTGGTAACATCACGAAAAGTAAATAGACGCCCCCCATTGGATATCACTGTAGTATATACTTCCAGGTATACCCCATTAACTTGTTCCACATCCAATACCATACCTTCATTAGAAGCTGTTTCCATTATTTCCCGTAACTGCTTATACTGCGATCGCGACCAGTATCCCCGCTTGACCACGTAGGTAAACACTTCTGTAAAATGAGGTTTTTCTTTTAGATATAAAACCGAAAGTCCCCACATATGTGCTAATTTTTGATTGAACAAGACCAAGTGCTGCGACCTATTAAACAGCGCGATCGCATTATCTACTTGAGACAGGATCAACTCTTGTTCTTCTGTTAACTGTTGGATGTCCATCTGTTTGCTAATTGCTTATTGCTAATTCTTACCAATTATTCGGCAATTACCATTAACAATTTTCCCCCGAGTCATCACATTCTTAGGACTGCTATCACTCCGGGCACCATTGCGATTGGATATGCGCTATTATATCATCGATCTCTGCAAACAGATAGATTCCCTCGATCCCGTTCTCAGCCAATCCGACCGGCATATATATTATCCGATATTTTCGATCGTAATGCGCAGTCGAATTAGATGCTTGATAATTTCTGAGAAATATACTATCATAATTAGGATATCGGCCAATGCGGTAATTTGAAGAGAGTTTGTTAACAATGAATAGCAAAGAACTAGCAAAGTATATTGAAGCAAATGATGGAATATATAAGCCATGTTTATTAGTACAATTGCGCTTAAAAAAACTGCAAGAACGTCTTGACGATCGGGAATATATGAGGGAGTTAAAAGAACTCCATGAAGATTTGATGAAATTGGGAGAATGGTGGAAAGGAATAGAAGAGCAAGTGTTTTGATTGTTGAGAAAAATAGTGAAAATCGCGATCGCCTTGGCGATCGCGATTTATATAATTGTCAGCTATCTCATCGGAGAACAACATCAGCTATTGACAACTGACTCCCAGGCGATCGGCCAGTCCGGAGCAACTGACCACTGGCAACTGACCACTGGCAACCGATCGCTGGCAACTGACCAAAAGCCTGATAAAGTTTCACTGTAAGCTGTTGCTCTCAAAAATACCACTGCCCGCCAATATGCCTAAGACCAAGCCAAAAACTCAAACCCAAAGCGAAATCAACCTCTTCGATCCGCAATATTACTTCAACAGAGAACTCAGCTGGCTAGAATTTAACAACCGAGTATTGCACGAAGCGCTCGATGAGCGGACACCACTGCTAGAGCGTCTCAAGTTTCTGGCCATATTCAGCAACAACCTAGATGAATTCTTCATGGTGCGCGTGGCCGGCTTAAAGAAACAGGTAGAAGCAAAAGTGAATAAGCGGACCCCCGATGGACGCACGCCCACCGAACAGCTAGACCAGATTAACCAGCGGCTGCACCCCCTAGTCAGCCAACAGCACCAGCACTTCCAGCAAATTCTCAGACCCCTGTTAGCGCAAGCAAAAATTCATCTTCTCGACTACATAGACCTCAACCAAGAGCAACGGATTTATCTGCAAAACTATTTTGAGCGGCAAATCTTTCCCGTGCTCACCCCACTAGCCGTAGACCCCAGCCATCCCTTTCCCCACATTTCCAATCGCAGTCTGAACCTGGCCGTAGTGGTGGTTGACCCGGAAACCGGTGCAGAACATTTCGCCCGGATCAAAGTCCCCAAAGTCTTGCCCCGATTTGTGCCTCTACCAGAAGATTTACAGTTTTCGCCCGAAAACGGCCCCGCTTTCTGGACTGGAGTCCCCTTGGAACAGGCGATCGCCCATAATCTGGAACCATTATTTCCAGGGATGAAAATTCAGGAGTATTATCCCTTTCGGATTACCAGAGATGCAGACCTGTCCGTACAAGAAGATGAAGCCGACGATCTGCTACTGGCCATTGAGCAGGAATTGCGCAAACGCCGCATAGGAGGCTCCGTCGTGCGGATGGAAATGCTTGTTAATACACCCGATATGGTGCGTGAGATGCTGATGCGGGAGATGCGCTTGGCAGAGATTGATGTTTACGAAGTTGAAGGCTTGCTGGGATTAGGGGATTTATTCAGCTTTATGGCACTGCCACTGCCAGAATTGAAGGATCCCCCCTGGACTCCCGTCGTGCCTGGGAGCCTGCAACGCTTTGCTAACCCAGAGGCAGAGTCTTGGCCCATAGAGACAGAAGACACCGAAGAGTTTTTTAGCCTGATCCGCAAGCAGGACTTGCTAGTTCACCACCCCTATCATTCCTTTTCCGCTACAGTCGAGCGCTTTATCACTCAGGCCGCTCACGACCGGCAGGTACTGGCAATCAAAATGACCCTCTACCGCACCTCTGGGGATTCACCCATTATCAATGCCTTGATTGCTGCCGCCGAAAATGGTCAGCAGGTAGCAGTTTTGGTGGAACTCAAGGCCCGCTTTGATGAGGAGAACAATATCAACTGGGCCCGGAAGTTAGAAAGCTCAGGGGTGCATGTCGTCTATGGACTGGTGGGCTTGAAAACTCACACCAAAATTGCCATGGTGGTACGTCAGGAGTCAGATGGCATTCGTCGCTACGTTCACATTGGTACCGGTAACTACAATTCCAAAACGGCAAAGCTTTATACAGATTTAGGTTTGTTGAGCTGTCGTCCGGAGTTGGGAGCCGATTTAACCGATTTGTTTAACTATTTAACCGGTTACTCCCGGCTGCGGTCTTACCGCAAGCTATTGGTTGCCCCAGTCAGCTTGCGATCGCGCATGCTAGAATTAATTGGCCGCGAGATCGAACATAGCCGCCATGGCTCTCACGCTCGCATAGTCGCCAAAATGAACTCCCTGGTAGACCCAGAAATGATAGCCGCACTCTACGAAGCCTCCCAAGCCGGCGTCCAAATAGACTTAATCGTGCGGGGAATTTGCTGTTTGCGACCTGGCGTGGAAGGCGTCAGCGAAAATATCAGCGTCGTCAGCATTATCGGTCGCTTTTTAGAACATTCCCGGATTTTTTACTTCCATAACCAAGGTCACGACGAAGTTTATATTGGTAGTGCTGACTGGATGCCCCGCAACTTAGACCGGCGAGTAGAGGCTGTCACCCTCGTAGAAGATCCAGATCTTGTCAAAGACCTGCAAGAGATCCTCGGGATTATGCTAGCTGATAACCGCCAAGCCTGGGATTTACAGCCAGACGGCACTTACATCCAGCGTCTAGGGGCCGACGATGTCATAGACCAGAGTTCCCAAGCCATCTTCATGGCCATGGCTAATGCCGAGTCTAGCTAATAAGAGTTGCAGCTGCAGGAAAAGTACGCTCTAGATCGTCAATCAGGTCGTCTATTTCCTCTAGCGCCTGATTGACATCAATCCTCATGGTTCCCAGATCGGGTTTCTCTAATAGCCGCACTAAGACTTCCCTTTTACTGGCGATCGCCCTCACCCTGTCTCTAATACTCTGATTATCCATCTACTACTCCTTACTGAAAAAAAGGATGACTTTTAGCGTCATTTGGCTTGCTCGTGACTACCTCGCTCATAAAGCGCTTGATCGCCTTCTCGCGATTTTTCATGAAAGCCGTCCAGAACCCTGGTTGAAACTCATCCATCGTTTTCGCCAAAGCCCAAACATCTACCGCTATTATATTATACAGGTTTTCATCCTCCCGGCGTAGGGAGTTAATTTGCTCTAGCAGCTTGCGGGCATCGCTTGATACTGCTGGTTTTCGATCGGTAATCATATCCTCTATACCATTAGGAACAACAGGGCGCATCTGGAACATTTGCCCCGTGAGGGCGTGAGGTGACATATTTGTCTGGACAATTGTATGTTTCGAGCTGACGCAGCCGGGGAACAACTCCCACGGGCACTCTCGGACTCGGACAAGGACGGGCGCGAGTCCTTCACTCATTATATCGCCCGTCGATGACGGGGTGGACGAGACAATAGTCTATATTAAGGATACTGGCTCTGCGGCTACGGAGTCCGGCGAGCCTAGTCGGAAGGAAAAACTGGCACTGCTATAGGGGAAGTTTCACGTCCCGATCGGCAGCCTTTGATATTTAGTATAAATGCAATCGCCTTTCTTTGACTAAACTATGTTAAGCAAAATCTCTTTGGCAACGGTAGGCTTGATTGTCGGTGGGGTCTTAGCGAGCGGTGGATTAGCCGCCTACTTTCTAGACAAACCCACTCTCAATCTGGCGGGATTCTTCTATGGCATTCCGCTGTTGCTGGGGGGACTGGCCCTGAAAGCTGCCGAACTCAAGCCAGTGCCCTTTACCCAACCAACGGCTCCCGAGGTGCTAGCCCTACGCTCACAGCAGGCTACAGCCACTCAAAAACAGCTGCGCCAGGATGTGACCCGATATCGCTATGGTCAAGAAGCCCATCTAGATGACTCTCTCAAGCGCTTGGGTTTAAGCCCCACTGATGAAGAACGACCGGTACTCGGGGGGGTACGAGAAACTGCGGTTGCTGGTCGTTATGCTCTAGTGCTAGAATTTGACTCTCCCCTAATTCCGTTTGAAACCTGGCAATTGCAGCGCGAGAAAATCGAAAAATTCTTTGGACCTGGGGTGCGAGTGGATTTGACTCAGCCAGGAGAACTTCTTGTCCATCTGGCTTTGATTGCTACGTCACCAGCCAGTGTAGTCAAATGACAGTTCAAAATTCACCTCGCCAAAATTAAAAATGGGCCACTGACTACTGACCACTGACTACCGACCACTCACTTTTCCAGGCGCACGGCATACCACTGCAAAAACTCTCCAGGACCGAGGTCTAATTCGCAGTAAGTTTCCAGTAAATACTGGGCTTGGGATGCGATCGATGTAAATTTTTGTAGATCCCTGGGCAAATCTTGTTGCCGATGTGCTAAAATCGATTTTAACTTTTCTAACAGCTCATGGGCGGTGAGGAATTGCTCGGGTATGTCAGGCTCTAAAACCACATAGACATCCTGTTGATACATTAAGGGGTCAGGCATTTGTTCTCCTTGTCTGGGTAAGTAGGTCATCTGCCAGATGAGAAAAATTCCTTATCTGGCAGATGGCATATACTTTAAACTAACAGCTATAGCCCTTAAGGGGCAGGGGCTATACTGTTAGCTAGCAGAAATTGCTTGTTTCTGCTCTGATGGTTGTATAGCAAAAGGGTGCCGCAGGGGAATCGAGCAAAGCAATTTGTTCTTTAACATCTAAAATAAGAGCAAATAAAATGTACATAAGGATAGATCGAAAAGCCGACTGTTATCAACAGTGCCATGTTCAAACTGACTCAAAGGAGTTGCAGCAGCAAGAATATGTCAAGATTAGTGATAGCCTGAACCAGACTCTGCAAGAAAGCGAACAGCGGTTTAAGGCTTTGGCAGAGGCGACGCCAGTGGCGGTGGTGATTAGTCGCTACAGTGATGGAGAGATCCTCTATGCTAATGCTCAACTAGCAACAACTTTTGGCTTGCCGTCGGACCAGAGGATCTCTCACAAGATGCTAGACTTCTACTATGACTTGGCGGATCGGAAATTGTTACTGTCGCAATTGTCAAAAAAGGGGGTGCTGGATAATTACGAAGTGCAAGCAAAACGAGTAGATGGAACGCCATTTTGGGTGACTCTTTCGGTGCGGTATTTAACGGTGGCAGGAGAACCAGCTATCCTGACAACTTTTCATGATATCACAGAACATAAGGAGGCTGTAGCAGAAATTAAGCAGCAAGCAGAACGGGAAAAGTTGGTGGGACGCATAGGCGATCGGATCCGGGAGTCGCTGAACCTGGAGTATATCCTCAAGACGACGGCAAGTGAGGTGCGACAATTGCTCTCAACGGACAGAGTGATAATTTTCCGCTTTCACTCAGACTGGAGTGGAGAAGTGGCAGTAGAATCGGTAAGCAGCGAATTTAGCTCGATTAAGGGAACTTCGATATACGATCGCTGTTTTACGGAAAACTATGTAGAACCCTATCGCTCGGGTCGGATCAGCGCCATTGAAGATATCTATACGGCAGGGTTAAGTCAATGTCATATTGACTTACTGGCTCAGTTTCAGATCAGAGCGAATTTGATAGTGCCGATATTTTTTAGCTCTCAACGCCCAGAGAATAGTAATGAAGATGAGGACTCTTCGGCGGAGATAGTATGTCGGGAATTATGGGGCTTATTGGTGGCAAATCACTGCTCGGAACCGCGCAAATGGCAACAGTGGGAAATAAATTTGCTCTGTCAATTGGCAGGACAAGTGGCGATCGCGATTAAACAAGCCCAACTATATCAACAACTACAGGAGGCGAACCAACGACTGCGGCAGCTAGCGGTCTCGGATGGGTTAACTAAACTGGCAAACCGGCGCCGGTTTGATGAATACCTGCTGGCTGAGTGGTATTCTCTGGTAGGAACTGGGATTACATTGTCTCTGATTATGTGCGATATTGATTATTTTAAGGCTTATAATGATAGTTACGGTCATCTGGCAGGGGATTTCTGTTTGCAGCAGGTGGCAGGGGCGATCGGTCGGGCAGTCAGTCGTGAGGCTGATTTGGTGGCCCGTTATGGTGGGGAAGAGTTTGCGGTAATTTTGCCGAACACTGATGAAGCTGGTGCGGTCAGTGTGGCGGAAGGCATTGGCATGGCGATCTCGGAATTAAAAATCGCTCATCTTTTATCACCGTCATCCTATGTTACCCTGAGTATGGGCGTTGCTAGCATGATACCCACGTCGGAGTTGAAACCAGAGGAACTGGTTGCTGCTGCCGATCGGGCCCTCTATCAGGCTAAAAGAACGGGGCGCGATCGGTACTGCCTGTACGAAAATCGGAGGAGCGCTCGTCAGTCCTCAGTTGAGGAGGATGCCAAAAAACCTCACGGCATCTAGATTTCAGCCAATTGTACTGAAAATTGACAAAGGCAAAAAAACTTATGTATGACGATTTATTAAGAAAATATAAGTGTTGACGTTCCCTGGATCCTTGCTGATAGAATAGGAGAATTGACAAAGTTAAGACTGGATGACAATTGTTTTAACCAGTCTCATCTCACCCAACTGCCAGTAGGGTAGTGGGTGTTAAATATTATGGTTGCTAGGCAAGTAACAATGGATTCATCTTTGACAAATCCCCCCACAGCTCAAAAATCTTCCAAGTTAGAAGGCATTAAGGAACGCAGTAATTTTCTGCGGGAACCAGTGGCCTCGGAACTGCTAGAGGATACAACTCATTTCTCACCAGACGGCATCCAAATTCTCAAATATCACGGTTCTTACCAGCAGGATAACCGGGACAACCGCCAGAAGGGAAAGGAGAAAGACTACCAAATGATGCTGCGCACCCGCTCTCCAGGAGGCTTTATTCCCCCAGAGTTGTATATTACTCTCGATCGCCTGTCGTCAGAATATGGCAACGGGACGCTACGAACAACCACCCGGCAAGGTTTTCAACTCCACGGGGTGCTCAAGCAAAATCTCAAGACGGTATTCGCCTCCATTATCAAGAGTATGGGGTCAACTCTGGGAGCCTGTGGCGACCTGAATCGCAATGTCATGGCCCCAGCGGCACCATATAAAGATCGCCCCGAGTACCAGTATGCTTGGGAGTACGCTAATAATATTGCTGATTTGCTGACGCCCCAAACTGGCGCTTACTATGAAATTTGGCTGGATGGGGAAAAGACGATCGCTGCCGAAGAAGCCCCAGAAGTGAAAGCGGCACGGCAGCGCAATGGTAACGGTACGATATTCTCTGACAAGGAAGAACCGATTTACGGGGAACATTATCTGCCCCGCAAGTTTAAGATATCGGTTACGGTGCCTGGGGATAATTCGGTCGATCTGCTTACCCAAGATATAAGTTTGGTGGTCCTGACAGATGACAGCGGTGAATTGGTAGGGTTTAATGTCTATGCTGGGGGCGGTCTGGGCCGCACTCATGGGAAAGAGGACACATTCGCCAGAACCGCCGACCCGATCGCTTATGTGGCCAAAGAAGATGTTTACGATCTGGTGAAGGCAATTGTCGCAACTCAGCGCGACTATGGCGATCGGGTGACTCGGCGTCATGCGAAAATGAAATATCTCTTGCACGACTGGGGAGTAGATAAATTCCGCAGCAAGGTGTCCGAATACTTCGGTAAGCCATTAGCACCATTCCAACCGCTGCCAGATTTCAAATACCAGGACTATCTGGGCTGGCACGAACAGGGAGATGGTAATCTGTTCCTGGGCATCTCGATTGAAAATGGTCGGATTAAAGATGAAGGAACGTTGAATCTGAAAACGGCTTTGCGCGATATCGTGGATAAATTTGACCTGCCCATGCGGCTGACGCCTAACCACAATATCATATTGTATGAGATTGAACCCCAACAGCAGTTGGAAATCAACGAAATTTTGATAGAAAATGGGGTGGAATTCGATCCAGGTAAAATTGATAGCTTAGTCCGCTATTCAATGGCTTGCCCAGCTTTACCTACCTGTGGTTTAGCGATTACGGAATCAGAACGGGCCCTACCTGGTATTTTAGATCGCATCCGATCGCTGCTGAATAAGTTAGGGTTAGAACAAGAGCATTTTGTGGTGCGGATGACGGGCTGTCCGAATGGTTGTGCGCGACCTTATATGGCAGAATTAGCGTTTGTCGGTCAAGCACCAGAGTCCTATCAGGTTTGGCTGGGTGCTGACCCAAATCAGAACCGTTTGGCTCAAGTATATCTCGATAAGATGCACCAGTCAAATCTAGAAGCGACTTTAGAACCTTTGTTTGTCTATTTTAAGCAGTCACGCCAACCAGGGCTAGTACCAGAAAGCTTTGGAGATTTTTGTCATCGCGTGGGGTTAGAGGCCCTGCGCAGCTTTGCTGCTAGCTATCAACCAGGGGAAACTCCTGCCAATGGCAAGACTGCTACTGCTAGTAAGGCGGCCCGGTATCGGGTGGGTGTGCGCGATGAAACCTACAGGCGTCTCAAGGATCTTGCGACTCTGCAAGGTAAGTCTATGACTCAGTTGGCAACAGAGGCGATCGAGGCTTATTTGCAGTCCAATGGTTAATGGCGAATAGCTAATGGCTAATGGCTAATGGGTGTGGTTTTGACTACACCCATGGCTAATAGCTAATATGGAATATTGGGAAAGTTGTTGCGCTAAAGCGTTGGCTCGTAGCTCGCGCTTTAGTGCAACAACAAACTTATTGATAATTATGTGATGTCAATAAATATGACTAAAAAATTATATCTCGTGTTGGCGGCTTTATGGGCTAGCATGGCCGTCACGGCTTGTGGAAGTAACCCCACAACTAAGGATAATTCTGGTGCGGCGGATGGGGATGTTGTCAACATTAGCCAACGCTTTGATGGTGAAAGAATTACAGTGCTAACTCGGGAGGAACCTTACAGTAGCGAACCCCTGCTGCGACGAGGTCCTGATTTTGCATCCCTGACGGGGGCAAAGGTGAATGTGGTCACGGTTCCCTATAGCGATCTTTACCAGGAAATAATTAAAGATTTTTATGCGGGAAAAAATAAATATGATGTGGTGGTGTTTGCATCTCAATGGATGGTAGATTATGTCCAGAAAGGGTATCTGGAAGACTTGACGGCACGGGTTGCGGCGGACAAAGGGATTCAATGGGATGATGTGGTGCCGTTTTTCCGTGAATTCAATGCTACTTACAACAGAAAGATATATACAATTCCTCTAGATGGGGACTTCCACATGGTATATTATCGTCAGGATTTGTTACAGCAGGCTGGCATGAAGCCTCCTCAAACTTGGCAGGATTATCTGGCGATCGCCAAGCATTTTCACGGTCGGGACCTCAACGGTGACAAGAAGCCTGACTATGGCTCCTGTATCACCAAGAAACGCAACGCCCAAGCTCACTGGATGGTGTGGTCAGTAGTGAGCGCTTTCCTCCAGACTCAAGGAACTCAGCAGGGTGCTTTTTTCGATCCCGAAACGATGAAACCGCTAGTCAAGAACGAAGCTTTTGCTTTGGCCCTAGATATTTACAAGGAAACAAATAAATATGGTCCCGAAAATGAACTGGAAATGGACCTGTTCGACGCCCAGGCAGTGTTTCGGGCAGGCCGTTGTGCTCTCGCATTAAGCTGGGGCGATATTGGTACTCAGGTAATAGATCCGACTACGTCCAAGGTTGTTGATAAAATTGGCGTGACGATCTTACCGGGAACGAGACAAGTGCTCGATCGGGCTACGGGTAAGTTAGTTCCCTGCAATAAAATCACCTGTCCCTATGCCATTGAAGGTGTTAATCACGCCCCCTACGGAGCCTTCGGTGGCTGGGTGGGAGCTATTAATACTGCGGCCCCGAGCAGAACTAAGGATGCTAGCTATGCTTTCCTTTCCTATATGAGCCAGCCAGCCCAGTCTAATATCGATGTTACCATTGGCATCACGGGCTTTAATCCCTATCGCATCTCCCAATTTAAGACCCGCGAACCTTGGCTAGCAGCGGGCATGAGTTTCAATACTGCTAGCGAGTATCTCGGAGCCATTAACTTATCTTTGACCAGTCCCAATATGGTGTTGGATATGCTCATTCCCCAAAATAACCGCTATCAACAAATTGTGCTGGACTCGGCAGTTGCTGACTTTCTCGCTGATAAAATTACCCGGGATGAGGCGATCGATCGAATCTATAATGGCTGGGAAGAAATTACCACGGAAATGGGTCGCGATCGGCAAAGGGCTGCTTACCGTGCGACGCTGGGTTTGACAGCGCCTTAAAGAGTTGCGATTAAGTGCCCAAAAACTTACACATCTCTCATATTTAGGGTAATTCTTAGTACGAGAAAGCGGTTATTGGGGGGTGTGGTCAAAACCCGTTGATCGTTCCTGGGCCCCCTCCCAGTCGCCGGATCCCCCCAAACCCCCCTTAAAAAAAAGGGGGGCGCACCGGTTGCCCCCCCTTTGCGAAAGGGGGCGTTGGGGGGGATCGCTGCTGCAACTCTCTGCATGACCACACCCGTTATTGGGGAATAAAATTAGATAAAGTCTACTTGCTTTTTGTGAGGCAAGTCCACTAAGCTAGAAAAACGCAGTGGATGGCTAGCCCTGGCTGCTAACTATAAGCGCTCGCTGGCTCACAGGGCCGCGAGCTTTGCTGG
>JBFRWI010000055.1:0-4579 GCA_051439505.1 Hormoscilla sp.
GGCGGAAATTGTACAGGTCCCCGATCGCCCCTTGAGAAGAAGGAGTATTAATCAGCACCCTGGCAGTTTCCACTTCATCTTCAAACCGCTTAATATGGTCGGTATTGTCGGGATTAGTATAGAGAACTGCCGTATGACCGCGACCGCCAAATTCCACCAACTTTTCGGCAATATCGACTGCTTCTGCAAAATCTTTCGCCCGATACATCGCCAGGATCGGCGAGAGTTTTTCGTGCGCGAAGGGTTCTTCATGACCGATATCTGTCACTTCCCCTACGATCACCCTGGTTGTCTCTGGTACGGAGATGCCCACTAACTCCGCTAGCTTCGTAACTGCTTGACCGACAATCTCCGCGTTCAAGCGACCGTTGACGATAATTTTACTGCCTAGCTTTTCCCGTTCTTCTGGACTCAGGAAATAGGCCCCCCGATCGATAAACTCTTGGCGTACAGTCTCGTAAACCTCATCCACTACAATCACCGACTGTTCGCTAGCGCAGATCATCCCATTATCGAAGGTTTTGCTGAGAATGATCGAAGATACCGCCATTTTCAGATGGGCCGTTGAATCTATCACCGCCGGAGTATTGCCAGCGCCTACTCCCAGAGAAGGATTGCCAGAAGAGTAAGCAGCTTTTACCATTCCCGGTCCCCCAGTTGCGAGAATTAGCTTGATATCAGGATGCTGCATCAATGCTTGGGATAAGGGTACCGTCGGTTCGTCAATCCAACCGATAATATTCTCCGGTGCCCCGGCGGACACTGCTGCTTCTAGCACCACTTTCGCTGCCGCGATCGTACATTCTTTGGCCCGGGGATGGGGAGAGAAGATAATCCCGTTACGGGTTTTCAGGGCGATTAAGGCTTTGAAAATTGCCGTGGCTGTCGGGTTTGTTGTCGGGACAATCCCTGCTAGAATTCCCACCGGTTCGGCAATTTTCTGGAAACCAAAGGATTTGTCTTCCTCGATCACCCCGCAAGTCTTTTCCTGCTTATACTTGTTGTAGATCATTTCCGAGGCAAAGTGGTTTTTGATTACCTTGTCCTCCACTACGCCCATGCCCGTTTCCGCTACCGCCATCTTCGCCAAAGGAATTCTGGCGGCGTTCGCTGCTAGGGCGGCTTTCTTGAAGATTTTGTCTACCTGTTCCTGGCTGAAAGTCGCATACCGTTCTTGCGCCGCTTTCACCCGCTTTACCTGTTCTTCCAGTTCCCGATCGTTTGTTACTTTCATGATTCTCTCTTTATTTGCCTACCTTGGCCACTTCTCTGTTGTCAATCTCCGGGATTGACCCATCTCTTTTAGTTTAACGTGAATTCCCCACCTTGTCTGCCTCGATTGATAAATTTAGCAATTATTTAAGATTTTACCGGAAAGATGTGATAGAGATAACATATATTGAGATCGAGAAGATGTTATAAAAAACGATGAAGGCAAGATAATCGGAAATAATTGTTAAGAAATCGCCTGTTCGCCCAAAGTTTTGCATAGTCGAAAAGAACGAGTAAAAGGAGCAGTTAATGCAATTAGCAACCCAGACCACAGATCCAGCCCACGATGTCATACGCTACGAACACCAACCCCTGGACGCTATCTTCGCACCCAAGACAGTAGCAGTGATCGGGGCGACGGAAAAGGCGGGTAGCGTCGGGCGCACGATTCTGCGCAACCTGATCGACAGTCCCTTTGGCGGCACGGTATTTCCCGTCAATCCCAAGCGCAAAAGCGTCCTGGGGATTAAAGCTTATCCTAATATTGCCCAGGTGCCCGATCGGGTGGATCTGGCGATAGTAGTCACCCCAGCCCCGACAGTGCCCGGAATTATCAGTGAATGTGCCGAGGCGGGAGTCAAGGGGGCAATCATTATCTCCGCAGGTTTCAAGGAAGTCGGTCCCGAGGGCATAGAATTAGAACGGCAAATCTTGCAGCAAGCCCATAAGAGCCAGATGCGCATCATCGGTCCCAACTGCTTGGGCGTGATGAACCCGATCGTCGGTCTGAATGCTACCTTTGCTACCACGATCGCCGGCCCGGGGAACGTCGGCTTCATCAGTCAAAGTGGAGCCCTCTGCACTGCTGTTTTGGACTGGAGTTTCCGGGAAAAAGTCGGTTTCAGTGCCTTCGTATCCATCGGTTCCATGCTAGACGTCGGCTGGGGCGACCTAATTTATTACCTCGGTGACGACCCCCACACCCAAAGCATTGTTATTTACATGGAATCCATCGGCGATGCCCGGTCTTTCCTGTCCGCAGCCCGGGAAGTAGCCCTCACCAAACCGATTATAGTCATCAAGGTAGGTCGCACGGAAGCAGCAGCCAAAGCTGCCGCTTCCCATACCGGTTCCCTGACAGGCAGTGATGAAGTGCTGGATGCAGCCTTCCGTCGTTGCGGCGTGCTGAGGGTAAATACGATCGAGAATTTATTTAGCATGGCAGAGGTGCTAGCCAAGCAGCCCCGTCCCCGGGGACGTCGCCTGACCATCCTCACTAATGCAGGGGGTCCCGGGGTGCTGACTACTGATAATCTGATTGGTGGCGGGGGCGAACTGGCCCAACTCTCCCCAGAAACAGTGGAGAAGATGAATGAATTTTTGCCTCGGCACTGGAGTCATGGGAACCCGATCGACATCCTCGGAGATGCCGAACCCGAACGCTATGCCAAGACCTTAGAAGTAGCAGCCACCGACCCGGACAGTGATGGTATGCTGATTATCTTGACACCCCAGGCTATGTCCGACCCCACCAAGACGGCCCAGCAGATCGCAGACACCTGGAAAGCAAAGGCTATTGCCAATCGGCCAATTTTGGCTAGTTGGATGGGGGGAGCTAATGTAGATAAGGGTCAGGAGATTCTGAATGAGGCGGGTATCTTTACCTTTCCCTATCCAGATACGGCAGCCGAAGTATTTAACTTAATGTGGCGCTACAGTTACAACCTGCGGGGCATCTATGAAACCCCCGTGCTGCCCAAAGATGCCGATGATGGGGTGCCTAAGTGCGACTTGGTAGAACAGATGATTAAGGTCGTGCAGCAGTCGGGACGGACGCTACTCACGGAAATTGAATCAAAGCGCCTGCTGGCGGCCTATGGCATCCCCACCACGGGCATGGAAGTTGCTGCCAGTGTAGAACAAGCGGTGCAGTCAGCAACTCAGATGGGATACCCTGTGGTGCTGAAGCTGCATTCCGAGACTATTACTCACAAGACAGATGTGGGTGGAGTAAAGTTGAATTTGCTCGATGGCCCAGCAGTGCAACAGGCTTATCAGGAAATCGAACGGTCTGTGGCAGAAAAGGTCGGGGCCGAACATTTCTTAGGGGTAACGGTTCAACCCATGCTGAAGCTTGATGGTTACGAACTGATCGTCGGTAGCAGTCTCGACCCCCAGTTCGGTCCCATTCTCTTATTCGGCACGGGGGGACAGTTAGTGGAGGTGTTCAAGGATCGAGCCCTGGCATTACCGCCCCTGAATAGCACTCTGGCACGCCGGATGATTGAACAAACTCGTATCTATACGGCCCTCAAGGGCGTCCGGGGGCGGGATCCTGTAGATTTAGAGCAGCTAGAACAGTTGCTAGTCCAGTTTAGCCACATAGTGGTGGAACGACCAGAGATTAAAGAAATTGACATTAATCCCTTGCTAGCATCTCCAGAAAGGATCATCGCTTTGGATGCTCGCGTGGTGTTGCACGATGTTTCCGAAACCCACATTCCCAAACCTGCCATTCGTCCTTATCCCATTCAGTATGTCTCCTCCTGGACCTTAGAGGACGGTACTCCAGTTACCATTCGCCCCATTCGTCCGGAAGATGAACCGATGCTGGTCGGGTTTCACAAGACCTTATCGGAAGAAAGCGTTTATTTCCGCTACTTCCACATGATGGGTCTGCAAGCCCGGGTGGCCCACGATCGCTTGACTCGCATCTGCTTTATTGATTACGATCGGGAGATGGCTCTCGTTGCCGACTATAAAGATCCTCAGACAAACGAACATCAGATTCTCGGTGTCGGTCGCCTGAGCAAGTTGCACGGTACGAATGAAGCTGAGTTTGGGATGTTAATCAATGACTCGTACCAAAACCGAGGTTTAGGAACTGAGTTGCTGGGGCGGTTGTTACAAGTGGGCAAAGATGAGAAATTGGACCGGATAAATGCCGAAATTCTCCCCGACAATCGCGCTATGCAGCGCATTTGTGAGAAACTTGGCTTTCAGTTAACTAAGCAAATAGATTTGGTCCAAGCTGCGATCGATCTGACATAAAATCCCGATAATCGATTATAACTGAGATCTTGCACCATTCTCAATTGGTCTCCTGGCCCGCCGTGGGTTCAAACCCACGGCTAATAGCTTAAGTGGGTTAAAACCCACTGGAAGCCTTAGGTGCAAGATATGAGTTATAAGGTAGGGCGTTGCACAACGACGGGATGATGAGGTCTGCTAATTGCTTATACGAAGTGCGCGACGCAGGAGCGCTATTGTCAATGGTTAATTGAGAGCGTCATTTATAGTCATGAATAGATAGCTTTACTCTTTTCAATTAGCAATTAGCCATTAGCAAAGTTGAAAAATTGGCTGC
>JBFRWI010000056.1:0-5565 GCA_051439505.1 Hormoscilla sp.
TCTGCTTCAGTCATCTCGGAAGCTAGGTACTCAAGCACTTCATAGACTGTAATACGCAAGCCACGGACGCAAGGCTTACCACCACGTTTTTCAGGCTCAATTGTAATGATGTCTCGGTAGTTCATAAGCTGGCATGAGGGAAAAATGTCTACTTAGCATTATATCGAGAACTTTTGCTGCCCGCAGACAGAGAAGACTTCTAGAGCTTATCTGCAATGCGATCCCAACTCCTTTAATCGATCGCACCTCAAATCCACAATCGTTACCAAAATATACAAACTTCTGATGACTGGCATCTCTCTAGCAGAACATTTAATATAAGCCCCTTGCCCCAGATGCTGTATATTGGGATAACAACTGCGGTGTGAGACCATTTTACAACGAAACCTGATGCTTTCGCCTTCACATTCGCTCCGACGCCAGGTTAGGTACGCCAAGACCTAGGATTGTTGGGTTAGCGATCGCTAACCCAAACTACCACTCAACGATTCGGACTATTGAATCAAACCGTCAATTCGTCGGTTTGTACGGGAGTGCTGAATGGTGGACATTGATCAAGAGATTGCCGTCGGCACCACGAACATACCCAAATGTGAACTCCACCTTCACATCATTACCGGTCTTTGCATCCTTAAAATAGTAGTTGCCCATGGCAACAGCAGAGTCTGCGTCAATGATAATGTCGGCATTTTCAAAGCGGACCGCACTCCATGGCTGCAACGCGAAGCCCTTGTCTTCATCCACGCTACCGCCAACGAAATAGGAGAGGGCTTCGTCCTCAGTGAGGCGAAACTGATCGCTCGCAGCCTTAGTCGGCTTGAAGAGGACGGTGCCTTCGTCGTAGCCGTAGAGCGTATCTACGTGCTCTGCTGCCAACGCCTTATAGTCGCCACTATTTGAATAGGCACTGCCGATCGCAACGATGCCGTCAGCCCAAACTTTCTGCGCCTCGTTGACCTCGGCTTCTGTGATTGGCTCGGGACCACCCGGACCATCCGGATCAACCTGACAACCCATAAGAAGAACCCCGACCAAGCTGGCTGTAAGAACTCCTTTAATCATAGTAGTTTATCCTCTCCTCTGGTTATTGAAAAACACCGAAATTGTTAACCGGATTCAGCGATGACAGACAGCATAACATAGAACAGTGATGCTTCACCCCATCCACCGTTGTTACAGAAATCTACAAACTTCACATGACTCCCATCTCTCTGGCAGAACATTTAATATAAGCCCCTTGCCCCAGATGCTGTAGATTTGGATAACAACTCCGGTAATGCG
Organism: Hormoscilla sp.; assembly: GCA_051439505.1. GTDB lineage: Bacteria > Cyanobacteriota > Cyanobacteriia > Cyanobacteriales > Desertifilaceae > Hormoscilla. Next base: position 1,282 of record JBFRWI010000056.1, read on the forward strand.
CCTCGCTCACAAACAACCACAGAATACGAGTACGCCGATTCTGGGGCGCTGCGGGGCAGGGAGCATAACCATCAGTGTAAACGATCAGGCCATCGTAATCCCGATGTTCCTCCAGATAGGCCAAAACAGGGCCAAAATTCGTCCCGCCTCGTCCCGTTAACTGGACCTCACCCTGGGCCCGACGGAAGGTCATCACATCAGTTGTAATCTCCGCATCAAATTGAATCACATCGATCGCGGGCACGCCATAATTAAAAAAGCGATTCACCACCGAAAACCCCTGTCGCAGCTCTTCGGTTCCCATGGAGCCGCTCACATCAATCGCAAAGAGCAATCGGGTGGTAAAGTCACTCCGACTGCCCATATAGGCGAACCCATAGCGGCGATTCGGTTTCATCCGGGTTAGCCGGCGCTGTTGGCTGAGGATAGACGTGCGAAACTTGCGCAAAACCGCCCGATAGTCCAGCTTGGGGTGCAGATTCGCCAATATCTGTTCCCGCAACTTGCCCCCAATGCTGCCCCAACTGTCATTGGCTTGGGCCATTCTCACCAGATCGTCCAGGCGATCGCTCAACAATTCATCTCGATCCCACTGGTCAGTATTTTCAACACCGCTCTTGGTTGGGTCGGTATAGACTTCTAGGAGATCTGAGGGGCGATCGCCCTTGTCTGAAGTCGGCTCAGATTCCTCTGTCAATTCGGGTGCAAATGATTCAGATTGAGCAGATCCAGAGGATCCGGACCCAGCGGCGGCATCAGCTGCCCCCGTCCCTGCTCCCGGTGTTCCAGAGACTGCCCTCTCCGGACTGGGGGACTGTTGGTCAAGCAGCTTGTGGTAGTAGAACTCGAAGAATTGTTGGTCATAGCTGCGATCGCCAAAGACATCCCGCGCCCGAGGAAACGGCAGCTCCGTTTGCAAATATTCCTGGAGCGTTAAATTGCTCGCAGCATAGCTAGTCGCGGAGTGAGCTTGGCGGCGACTGTAGGGGTGTTTCAGAAGAATCCGTAGAGCTTCAAAGCGCAGGGTCGCTTCCAAGTGGCGATCGCTCAACTGCTCGATAAAATCCGGATTGTACTCAATCCGGCCCCGTTGAACGCGAATGGTTTGAATGCGTGGCTCAGAGACTAAGGCGTGACTGGTCCAGGTGGCCAGCAACAGTGGCTCAACGAGCAGCCACTTTTCCACAATCCGAGCAATGCGGTGACGGGCGATCGGTTTCATCCTCATATCAACCAACCTCAATCGCTTCCAAATACTCCGATAAAAAAGTCGATCAGATCCATCGATTTCAAATTTTTACTGTATACTAGGGACAGGGGTGTGGTCAAAACCCGTTGATCGTTTCTGGGCCCTCCCAGCTGTTGGATCCCCCTGTAGGGGCGAAGCATTCGGGTGACAAATGATGTCATCATAAGATAGATGTCCTTTCCGAATGCTTCGCCCGGCCCCTCGCTAGGTCTCCGGTGTATCAACTGTTTTTGACCACACCCTAGGGACAGTTGTACATTTTATTAACCAATCTTGAAAGATGACGAACTGGTGGGAAAAAGTTAATGTTTCGGCAGCAGTAGCTGGCGTAATCGTTGCAGCGGTAGGAATAGCTATAGGAGTGTGGAATGAAGAGATTAGATGCTTGGTTAATTCATCAGGAAATAATTGTTCAAAAACTATTTTCTGTATGAAAAATACTAGAATACAGTCTGGGAGTAGTAAGCCTTATCCTAGTGATTGGAAATGTGCAAAAGAATCTACAATAAGTGACTGGCTAGATCTAGGAGACGACAAGCTGTGGGGCAGTTACTTAAAATTTAAAGCTGAAAATAACCTTAAATCTCGCAACACGAAAATCTGTGCTTTTTACAGCAGATACAGTCCTGATGCCGGTAATACAATCAAGGAAAATGAATGCAGCGAACAGTCCAGCAATTATTCAAATGAGATATATTTAGGAGATGATACAGGTTGGATAAATCAGAAATTGGCTTTTACTATTTCTAGTCCAAAGAATTATCAAATATGTTTAGAGTTGGTAAAACAAGAGAAAAGGGAAAATCCCAACTTAGGAAGCAAACCTTCAACTGGCTGGATATGTAATAATGAGAACCCTGATAATTCCATTGATTTAGGTGACGATAAAAAATACTATAATCAACGGTTAAGATTTAAAATAATCAAGCAGTAAGTAGGGCTGGCTGATTAACCTGAGTTCTGGATAAATGTCAGTTTATCCAGAACTTTGCACTGTCCAGGTAGTTGCGTTAAATCTATATGGGACAAATTACCTCATTGTTTGTTAGGAAAGTTGTTGGAGAAGTCGAAGATGGCATCGACAAAGATGCCTTGTTGCGATCCGTCGGCATCGAGCCAGACAGCCCTATCGATCCGGCACAAATGTTGCCTGACGCAGAATACTATGCCTTTCTCGAAAGGGTTGCAGCAGCCGAAACCAACGGCACAACCCTGCCATTAAGAGCAGGGGCAGCCATGCGCTGCGATGATTACGGTGCTTTTGGTTTGGCTTGGAAGTCAGCACTTAATCTGCGAGGCTCTTACGAACGTGCGGAACGGTATGCCCGCGTACTGACCAGCGTTTCGACCTACGAACTGGAGACAGCAGAGCAGGGAGCCTTCATGCACCTGCATCGAGTGGGCGATCGCCGTCTGGGTATGCGGCTTTCCAATGAGGCGACCATCGCGAGCATCGTCTCCATCAGCCAACAAGTTTCCACCCAGAAGTTCCAACCCCTTGCCGTTTATTTCAAGCATTCAGCACCACCATGTCTTGCCGAGCACAAAGCCTATTTTGGCTGTCCGATCTATTTTGACTCCGATAGAGACGCACTTTTGGTCTCCAGGGAATCATTGCAAACACCGAACAAGCTTGGGGACGAAAGCATTTCCAAGTTTTTTGCCTCCCATCTTGAGGCGGAACTGTCTAAGTTCGCCGACAACAACTCCCTGGAACAACAGGTTCGCATTTATATTTCCCGCTCCTTAAGTGAGGGCGTTCCCACCATCTCGGATGTCGCCAGACAGTTCAGTATGAGCGGGCGAACCTTGCAACGCAGACTGTCGGAGTTGGGCTACTCGTATCAAACATTGGTGGATGAGTCGCGGCGGCAGTTAGCCCAACGGCTCCTTCAGCAAACGGATTATTCACTGGCTGAAATCGCTTTTATGACCGGCTTTTCCGAACAAAGTGCCTTCACGCGGGCATTTAAGCGCTGGGCAGGACAAACGCCGCGCTCTTTCCGCATCCATCCCCCGTCCAAACTCGTTTGAGTTAACTGTGGCGCGTAGGGTCAAAATTTCGGCAGCGACTGTCAAGAAATACCAGGGTCAAACTTTCTATAGTGGGCTTGTAGTTAACCACAAACAGGAAGCAAGCCATGAACGCTATTCAAAATCAAACCCAAAGTCCCAAAGAATTGACTCTTGTCCTCGGCGCCACTGGCAAAACGGGCCGCCGGATTGTCGCGGCACTCAACGGGAAGGGCGTGCCAACTCGGATCGGATCGCGATCGGCAACTCCGGCTTTCGATTGGCACCACGAAGCCGGTTGGGACGTTTGTCTGAAAGACGTTAAGGCAGTCTATATCAACTATGCGCCAGACCTGGCCATGCCCGGTGCCACTGACGCCATTCAGAGCTTTGTCAATCGAGCCAAATCCCACGGTGTCAAGCGCTTGGTCATCCTGTCAGGCCGTGGCGAGGCCGAAGCACAAGCCTGCGAACGCATTGTACAGGAGAGCGAGTTGGAATGGACGATTGTTCGGGCCAGTTGGTTCAACCAAAACTTCTCGGAGGGCGCGTTTCTGGATATGGTTATGGCCGGTCAGATTACGCTCCCAGCAGGCAAGATTCCAGAGCCTTTTGTCGATGTGGATGACATTGCGGAAGTCGCTGTCGCTGCCCTAACGGAACCGGGGCACGCTGGAGAAGTTTACGAAGTCACCGGCCCCCGCCTGATGACCTTTACTGATATCGCCATGGAGCTATCAAAGGCCATTGGCCGCGAGATTGCTTATGTTCAAGTTCCCCATGATGCTTTTGTGGCCGGCGTTAAAGAGTCGGGTGCGCCGAAAGAGGTGGTTTGGATGCTGGACTATCTGTTTAACACCGTGCTTGACGGCCGCAATGCCCACCTCACCGATGGCATTCAACGGGCCTTGGGACGTACACCCAAGGACTTTGCCGATTATGCTAAAGAGGTGGCTGCTACAGGTTTATGGACCAATTGACAATTGACAATTGATAATTGATAATTGACAATTGACAATTGA
>JBFRWI010000057.1:0-43680 GCA_051439505.1 Hormoscilla sp.
AATATTATTGAGAGTGCGGGCTTCCCCCTTGCGATCGCCCACTTCCCGCAGAATCGGTAAAGCTTGGTTGAAGTAATCCAACGCCTGCTGCCGTTTCCCGATGCCAGAGTAGACACTCCCAATATTAGTGAGGGTACGGGCTTCCCCCAAGCGATCGCTCACTTCCCGCAGAATCGGCAAAGCTTGGTTGTAGTAATCCAACGCCTGCTGCTGTTTCCCGATGTCAGAGTAGACACTACCAATATTATTGAGGGTGGTGGCTTCTTGTAAGGGAGCGCCCACTTCCCGGCTAATCGGCAAAGCTTGGTTGAAGTAATCCAACGCCTGCTGCTGTTTCCCGATCTGGTGATAGTTTTTACCAAGCCCAAGCAGTACCAATGATTCAAGTTCTCTATCTGGGATTTGTCGAGCAATGGCTAGAACCTGCTGGAATGTTTCTATCGCCTGTAGTGATTGCCCTCGCTGCATCTGTTGCTCTGCAAGCTGTAGAAGTCGCAGTGCTTCTTCAACCCGGGATTCTTGAGATTGCCCCCAGCCCGGTTGAGCCATCAGCGTCACCGTCACGGGAGTCATCCAAACCCCCAAAGCAAAAACACTGCTTCCAATTCGTTTCATCTCTCCTGCCTTAATTTTGCCGTTGCCTTGATTGTGCCGTTGCTGTAATCTCCATCCGTCCCTCTTCTGGGTTAAACCGCATCTCCTTCACCACATAGCGGCTGTAACCACTGAGGATAAGTCCCCGCATTGCACGAGGCATCCCCGATCTCCCATCGACTTCCATCACCGCTTCTGGCAATATCTTGACAATGCCACGTTCGGAGTTTTCCCATTCCAATCCATCTATGCCGACTAGAAAGACCTTGTTCTTACCCTCTGCTGGCGTATCCTCTCCCCGCATGACCAAGTACCCAGTCGAATTAGGCCACCATATATCACCTTCCAGCTTGACATGGTCAATTTGGTCAATGGGAAGTGAGCCACGGCTACTCCCTTTCTTAATTCTTAACTTTTGCCCATCCATCCCTACCACCTGACCCGATCGGGAGGTTCCATCCTCCAGCCAAACTCGTGCCTTGTTCGGCAAGGACAGGGGAATAGGGGGTTTTTCTCGTCTATTCTGGGCTACAGTGAGGATGTTGCCGTGGCTGGATGCTTCCCTGGCATCCCCCACTAGCCCCGTTACAGTCCCCAGCAGGACAATGGCGGCGATCGTCGTCTGGAAAAATCCTTTCATGATATTGACTTGCCTTTACACTACTATGCCCCGGACAGGCGAGACGCCCGTCCTACGAAACTGTTTCTAATATAGATTATTATTCCTTCTGTGTCAACATCCAACCAATCCTCGAATCTCTTAGGTAAATTTGCCAGTATCGTCGGCTTACTGGCAGCTGCCCTCTACTTTACTGGCTGGATATATCGCTGGGTCTACTTCGGCTTTTTCCAAGTAGAGGTTACCAGCTTCGAGCTGCCCATCGAGTCATTTTTTCTCGTTCCCATCCAGGTATTCTTTGGCAAGCTAGAGTTCGGCACCCTCTTCAGAACTATCGGAGCGCTGATTTTAACACCATTACTAATTAAACTGACCTTAGGGGTAATTCAGTTCGTCACCACCAAACCAGCCATAATTTTCATGCAGTGGCGGTGGACCCTCAGCCAATGGAGTCTGAACCAAGGACATCGTCGGATAACTCGCCTACTGCAAAGGTTGCCACAAGTCCAGCCCATCAGTTACGATCGAACTTTCTGGAGCGAGCTAGTGGTAGTAGCTTGGGTATTAACTGTCCTATTTTTACTCGCCCGTACCCAGGGATCTATTGACGCCCGACGGGATGCGGTCAACGATACTTCTACCTTACCCGTTATCACTCTCGTCAGCAAAGAAGATAGTTTAGGATTAGGACGCCAACTCAACGACGAAACAATAGACCCCTCTGCGAAAAACTTCCGGGTAATAGGGGACAGGGGATTATACGAAAAGTTGATAGGACGAGAACTAAACAATACAACTGACTCCAGCTCCTCCGATATCATTGTGTGGCGCTTACTGATATACAGCGACAGTCAGTTTTATATTTTCCCTACTCTTCCCAAAGACGCCCCGTCCGCAGCGCGTCCCCCAGTAGTAGTAATTAAGCACAGCGCTAGAAGCAACCAACTCATGATTCTCAGCCCCGAACCCTCCCCGCCAAAATAATACCAGACTGGGTTGCATCTCTTCGCTGTCAGCCCGCCGGGGGTTAAAACCCCCGGCTAATAGCTTAAGTGGGTTAAAACCCACTGGAAACATTGTATCGGGTGGGAGCCCTTGAAACCGGGTTTCTTTAAATATCTCGGTCCCGATGGGAAAAATCTTCATAGAAACCCTGTTTCTGGTCTGGTGATGCGATCGGGGATCGGGGTAGATCGCCCAAGAAACCGGGTTTCTGCTACAATTTAAGCGATGGAGACGATAATTTGTAAAAGAAACCCGGTTTCTGGCCCCCACGCGATCTGTCTACAAAAGTGATCTTGAAAATCGCCACTCCCATTTGCTTATTGTTGCCCAATAGCTACAAATTAGATCCTGGAAATTCAGTTAATACTATCGAGCCACGTAGTTACCACAATCGCGTAACCCTATAGGAATCAAATACATAATCCCTACTCAGAATAGGTATCTGTTCCACTATAGCCTGCGCTATAATCATCCTATCAAAAGGATCTCTATGATGCAGAGGCAGCGTAGCTACAACATCTATGTGAGCTAAATTGATAGTCTGCAACTTGATGCTGTTAGCACTGAGTTGGTGCTCTATAAACTCTCTAAAAGGCACGCCCAAACTCAACTTGCCCGTACTTTGCTTAATTGCCATTTCCCAGACACTCGCTATACTTAGGATAATTTCGCTATCGGAATCGGAAATTAAATTCCGCGATCGCTCACTAAGTTTAGGACTGTCCGTAATGTACCAAATAAAGGTATGGGTGTCCAGCAGTAGCTTCATTAAATCTAGTCCACAAGCGTTTTGTCACCAGTCTCCGATCTTGTCACCACCTCAATGCCTGTCGCTAGATCGCAGGCTAGCTTAACCTGAGACGATGGCACCAACTCTAGGGGCTCATCAAAATCATCGGATATCCAAATTAAACCTTTAGCACTTCCTGCTTGGCGGCGGCGTTTAGGCAAAATCGGCACTAGCTTGACCACTGGTTGGTTATCTTTCGCAATCATCACTTCTTCGCCAGCGATCGCCTGTTCAATTAGTTCTGACAAACAAGCTTTCGCCTCAGCTATATCTAATTGGGGCATAATCACATCCTCTCCTGGTTCTTATCTCATATCATAGCTCATTTCTACACTGATTGTACCACTCAATTCCGTTTTTGACTTGATTATTTCATAATCCCGACCATAATCAGTTTCTTGTGCTCTCTAGCGCTGCACAAGCAATACAGAGTTCGGAGTTATTTTTTTAATTACCATTATTTTTTATTCTACCACAAGTAGACAATATTGTCAAATAAAAGCCCGATCGCCCGAACCTAAAGTGCTGAGGACAAACGGAGCGATCGCCTTTTTGCAGGGCAGCAACGAAGATGCTTGTCATTAGTCCGGCGGGTGACCTTTCCGGAGTGGCAGCTGCCAAGATACCGGTCTGGGGGGCGATCGCCCCCTAGCCAGTTAGGCCGCGCAGTATCCTCGACAGAGGTGATATAATTAGGAGACTAGCAGATTGTGACTAACTAAGGAAACAGGGCCCGATCGGTTGCGATCGCCTGCCAAAAATGGTAGTATAGGTTAAAGGCAGTTGACAAGCACGCATTCAGAGGAATCATGACTAGAACAAGTATGAATCGGAGATCCACCAAACAGGAATCTTTCCCAATCAATTATACAAATATGGCAATTATGGCAGGTATATTTATTGTGGGAATAGGCGTGGGCATTGCCGTTTCCTCTACAACTACCTTTACCCCAGAGAATGTCGCGTCTCGTGACTTTATTGACCGCAGCGTGGCCAACCCGGAACTCTGCGTTCAGTATGGCGCCAGTGCTATGGTAATGGATTCTAGACTCTATGTTACGCTCAATCCTTTCAGTGTCTATATTTCCCAGCCAATTATGCAGCCAGGATGTGTTTTGCGCCGCAACAACTGGGCAATTCTAGAGCAAAGAAAGCTGGTGACGCGAGAGCAAGTGAGTGATTGTAAAAATCGGATGAACACTTTTGGTTTTACTGGCAATATTGAGGCTTCACCCAAAATTAGTTGCATTTACCAAAACGATAACGCCGAAAACTTCTTCCTCAATCAACCTGGCACGGGAATACCGGCATCGGAAACTCAAAACTTCTAGTGATAAGGGCGGCGATCGGGGCTGACTGGATAAGCTGTCGCGCATTTAAATTGCATGGAGCCAAATCCTGAAACCCTTGCACTCAAATATTTTCTCAATTTTGAATTCTGAATTTTGAATTTTGAATTGCTTAGACCGGTGTTAACTCAGCTCCCGAGGGGCGATCCCCATATACCCCCTCAACGGCGATCGCCCTTCACAGTCAAACAGGGAGATAGTACATAAACCAGATTATTTACGTGATCTAGCTCACAGGTAAGAGCACAATAGATCACAAAGATTTGATGAAAAAGTCACGAAGGGGTGAAAAGAAAAGTAGAACAATGAGATTAAGAAATATAAATCAATAAAAATGCGGTTTGCCATGTTAATCAGCAGAAGTGGTACAAGAGACTGCCCTCAGTGGATGAAATTATTAAAAGAAGTACGAGAGATCCTCCTAGGTAGCCCCAGGCAGCTGACAAGGGTAAAGCAGGAATTAGCTCGTGAAAGGGCTCGAAGGCAGCGGGTAGAAGAGGCGCTGCAGGAAACAGAAGCAAAATATCGCAGTATTTTTGAGAACGCGATCGAGGGCATGTTTCAGACAACGCCTGCCGGTTACTATATGATCGCCAATCCGGCTCTGGCCCGCATTTATGGCTACAGTTCCCCAGAGGAACTGAAAACTCATCTGAGGGATATAAACCATCAACTCTACGTCGATCCCAACCGGCGTGCCGAGTTTATGAAGTCCCTAGAGCAAGACGGCTATGTATCGGGATTTGAATCTCAAGTATATCGCGCGGATGGCAGCATCATCTGGATTTCAGAAAGTGCCCGTGCAGTTTGTGGTGCCACGGGTGAATTACTATACTACGAAGGCACTGCGGAAGATGTCACAGATCGCAAGCAGGCGGAAGTGGTATTAAGGCGATCGGAAGCAAAATTTAGAGAACAAGCAGCCCAGCTAGAGGAAGCTTTACACCAACTCCAACGCACCCAGGACTCACTGGCGAAGACGGAAAAAATGTCCTCTCTGGGGGAACTGGTGGCGGGTGTGGCTCATGAAATCAAAAATCCTGTCAGTTTTGTCTGCGGCAATATTACCCACGCAATTGACTATGTCCAAGATCTACTTTACCTGATTAGCCTCTATCAACAGCATTATCCTCGGCCAGTAGAGCCGATCGCCCAGGCGAGTGAAGAGATGGATTTAGAATTCGCCATGTCAGATTTACCCAAAACCCTGGAATCTATGCAAGTGGGGGCAGACCGGATCCACCAGATAGTCCTGAGTCTGCGGAACTTCTCTCATAATGATGAAACTCTCAAGAGACCAGTCGATATTCATCAGGGGATTGACAGCACCTTACTAATTCTGCAAAATCGCCTGAAACGCACATCAGGTCATCAAGAGATTGAAATTTGTAAAGAATACGGCGACCTCCCCTTGGTGGAATGTTATGGGGGGCAAATGAATCAGGTATTTATGAATATCCTCAGTAATGCTATCGATGCCCTAGAGGAGGCCCAGGATAGAAAGGACGTACAATGCCCCAGTCCCAAGATTAATATTCGCACTAGGGTTGTGGATGGACATAGGGTGCTGATTTCAATTGCTGACAATGGACCGGGGATCCCACCAGCGGTCAGCCAGCGGCTATTTGATTCCTTCTTTACAACTAAACCCGTGGGCAAAGGTACTGGTATGGGATTGTCAATTAGTCACCAGATTATTGTGGAAAAACATGGCGGTAAATTAAATTGTATTTCTACACCCGGGCAGGGAGCTGAGTTTGCGATCTCGATTCCCATTAAAGCAGAATCAAAAGAAAAGGAGTAAATCCATGAGCGATAATCTGGATGCCAGCAGTCTGACTCTGGAAGAAGTTTATCAGCTGTTCAAGTTTGAAGAGAGTTTAAATGACGATATCTCTTCAAAACTTTCCCTGGAACCTCTCGCGGAGTTTGAACAGCAGGAAGTCTTGAAACTCCGCGAGGTTTTTCGGAGTTATTATAATGCTGGTAAAGTTTCTGAAGGACAAATAAGACTACTTCCTATTGCTCAATTACTGTGGTTCTCTGGTTTCTATCATCCTAAAATAAAAATCATTCTGGAAGAGGATATTACACAAACTTACGTCGAAGATATAGATACAATTATTAAAGGAAGAATGGATATTTTGGCAGTAACCAGAGTCCAGGAAAATATGAAAGTTACGCCTTTGTGGATTTTGTTGATAGCAACTAAACATAGTACGGTTAATACCTTAGAGGGTTTACCACAACTGCTGACTTATGCCTATAAAAGCCTGTTAGAACAAGCATCTGTCTGGGGACTGACTACCAACGGACTAAATTATCAGTTCGTTTATCTCGAACGAGGGGATGAACGATCGACCTATCAACTATTTCCAGAACTTAGCCTGATACGCCCCCAACAGTCAATCCAATTGCTGCAAGTTCTCAAGGCTATCTGTAAGTTACACTTGATGAGTCCTATCCGGGTTTAAACCACTGATAACAAACCAGTTCGATGTCCCGTGCCTTAATCATTGCCAAGGGGCTCACATTATCTTCATCTTCCAACGGATAATAAAGCTCTTCGTCAACAAACAACTCATCCAAATCAGAAAGTAGCCCGTAAAAATCCCCATTGTCCACATATTTTTCCCAGATCGGCTTCATGTCTCGCTCGTAAGTACGGATATTGCCAGTTTTGATTAATTTCAGCACCCGTGCTTTAACTTCCTGATATTCTGGATCTAGGTTCTGTTGAGTCAGAACGTAGTGAATTTTTTCCAACAGTTTGGTCAACTTAGGAGCTATTCTACTGCTAGTTTGTTGCCGCTTGCAGTCCTGTAGTAAATTATCCACCGCTCTTGGTAAAATGTCAAAGATGGCGTTATCAAAGGGTACCGGCTCCATCCGATCGGGATTGGGAAAGTCGGAAGCGTTGCATCTCAGCCAATTAAATATTTTCCGCTTCTGACTCAGGCGATCGCCTATTTTAGTAGAGATAGTCCCGTTAATGCGAGGGTAGAAGTGCCAGAAATGTCGGTCTCCCACGCGGAAGGCAAGAAACAGACCATCTAGATCCGGAACGTCGGTGCGGGTGCTGTGAATTCCCAAAGGAATCTCCTCCGCAGCTTCCGCACCAACCTGTTGCAGAAACTCGATTAAAGGAAAGCGCATTTCGTCGAGAGAAACCAAATCTGCTGCTAACTCCAATTCTTCCAGAATTTCTGCTTTCTCCGCATCAGTTTCTGCTTGCTTGAGTCGCCGCAGTTCTTCCAGAGATTTCTCCGAGATTACTTCTCCCAACACGCTGCCATCTAATCCTACTGTTTCGTCAATGTCCGCAATCCGTTTTTGCAATCTGGCGACCAATCCCAACAATTCCTCTAGACCTTCTTCGGGAAAGCAGTTATAAATGAATAGCTCTTCATAGTTGGTGCCGATGCGATCGATCCTACCAGCCCGCTGAATCATCCGCACCGGGTTCCAGTGCAGGTCATAGTTCACCAAAACTCCCGCATCTTGCAGGTTTTGTCCTTCGGAAAGCACGTCGGTACAAATTAGGATATCGATTTCTTTACTTTGATATTCTTTTAGTTCCTCGTCGTTTTCACAGTTAGACAAGGGCGCAAAACACTTGACTTTTTCCTGTCGCTGCTTGCTTTTCGTATCGCCAGTCAGCAGGTCGATGGTTAGTTGTCGTCCCTTTACCTGCATTGACTCTAACCATTCTCGATCTTTGAGCAGTTGACCGTGCAAATATTTAGCAGTATCCTTGAAGTAACTGAACGCCAAAATTTTCTGCCCCTGGAGGCGACCCTTCAACAACTCTTTGAAGGCTAACAGCTTGCGATCTGACTCTTGAGAGCGTTCCACTGCTGCTTTAATCTGCTTCAGGACGTCTAGGATGCCTTCGAGAATTTCCATATCAGAGGCGATCGCCTGTTGCAGTGCATCAGTCCGATATCCCTGGGGGTCAATTTCATCCAGAGATGAAATCAACTCCTCAATAGCGGTCGTTTCATCTTCATCCGTCTCCACTGCCAAAATCTTGCGAAACTTTTTACTTTCCAGCAGTTTCCCCTCTTGCAGGTATTGCTCGAACCTTTGCTGGAACTGCATCTGATAGCTGAGGCTATTTTCAAAAGCAATCAGCGAACTTTCCAGCCGCTTCAAATACAGAGTTTTCATCAGCGCCACCACAGCTTCATTCCGCTTTACCCGCGCTCGATCCTGCCGGTCCTTGCTTTTCTTAAAGTACCGGATATTGTAAGGAGCAAAATGTAGTCTATCGATCTGATTGGCGATGCCTGCGTATAGTCCCTGGAAGCTGTCTTCAAAATTATAGGTAAAATTGGACAGTTGGCGCTTAGGAAAATGAATCTCCTGGCCACCGATTGCAATTTTATCTCCTGCCTGCTGTCGCTTAATCACGTCTTGGCGACTGCGCCGCACCATTGTTTGCAGCAGCAGTTCCGTGATGTCCATAACCCCTTTATCCACCAGTTGGAAGTAGCTTTTGAGGTTAGTAATGCCCCATTCGCGGTAGTAGGTTTCGCTGTTGCGGGTTAACAGTAGCATTTGGTGATAAAGGTCATAGATGCTGTTGTTAATCGGCGTAGCAGTCAGCAGCACTACCCGTTTATTGCGCTTGCCACTGCTGATTAACCGCTGGAGATTGCGATAGCGATTTGTGGCCGAATTGCGGAAGTTGTGGGATTCATCGACAACCATGATATCGTGCTTGCTGTAGCGACGGACATTGAATTCTTGGCGACTAATCTCTTCCTGGGAAACCACATCAGCTTTGATGCCAAATTCATCTAATTTCTTCAACCACACTAGCTGTCGCAGTTGTGCCGGGCAAACTATCAGGGCGCGGGGGATATAACCTTGGCCTTTGTCTTTAGCCAGATAATGTTCGATCAATCGCAAGGCGATGTAGGTTTTCCCTAAACCTACAGAATCTGCTACCATAACCCCTTGATGGCGTTCCAATAGTTTGACCGATCGTTCGTAGCCTTCCTGCTGGAAACTAGCCAGTTCCAGGACCGTGCGATCGCCTGCTTCCCTTGCCGTATCTGACTTAAATAATTCGTACAAAGCCTTGATAAATATCTGATAAGGGGTATAGGGCTTGCTGCCAAACTTCGAGCTTTCCAGGGTATCTATCAGCTTAGTTTTGTAATCTTTGTCAACCGTCGGATGATTCCAGAATTTATCGAACCAGTTGTTGCGAAGGTCTTCAGCAATACTTGGCTGTTTGTTTACCACATTCAGCTCCGTGTTACCATTTAAACCCGATGGGGTAAAGTTACTGGAACCGATAATGCTATAGTTGTCAAAGATGTAAGCTTTGGCGTGAAAAAATTGGCTGTTGTCATAGAGGCGGACGTGAATACGATCTTGACGCAGATAGGCAATCAGTCTGTCAATTCTCTGCTTGTATTCTCGATTATAGGGTTCTCCTTCCAGCAGCAGTTGCTGTTCGCGGCGGTAGTATTGTTGCAAGTCAATGCGCGATCGCTCTGCGGGTTGAATAGCGGGGTCGCGCCCAATAAGCAGACGCAAGCTAGTCAGGTTGTAAAAAGCTGCTTCGACCCTTACCCATGCTTCCATGCGGAAAAATCCCGTAGCAATGTCCAGGCGAGTCTGGTTCTCGTGCAGAATAAATTCTCGGAGAACAGCTTCTAGTTTATTTTGAACGTTGTCTATGTAATCTGGAATTGCCATTGCTCAAACACTCTGGATAAATGTAATCCTTGAATAATTCTCTATGTCGGCGGAGTTTTTGTAAAGATTTATCTTCGATCTGCCGCACTCTTTCTCGGCTGAGATTAAGGCGATCGCCAACTTTGGCCAGCGATAACGCTTCCGCATCTTCTAGACCAAAATGCCAGTACAGCACCTCTCTTTGCTCGGGTTTCAGGTTGTCGTTCATCACCTGAAACAGGTCTTCTCTGAGACAGGACTGCACCAGATCCTCCTCTAGGGAAAAACTTTTGTCTGCCAACACCTCTGCCAGTGATGTCTGTTGGTCATCTAGCACAGACAAATCGAAAGATATAATCCGATCCCCCGATTTCAGGTAATCTTGGACTTGCGTGGAAGTTATTTCTAGTTGGGAACCTACTTCAGCATCAGTAGCAGTCCGTCCCAACTGTTGAGAAAGTTGGCGGTGGGTTTTTTTGATTTTGTTCAACTTTTCCGTAACGTGAATGGGCAGGCGGATGAGACGGGACTGATTGGCGATCGCCCGTGTGATCCCCTGACGAATCCACCAGTAGGCGTAGGTGGAAAATTTACAGCCCTTTTCAGGGTTAAACTTTTCTACCGCTCGTATTAAACCAATATTTCCTTCCTGAATCAAGTCTTGGAACTCCACACCTCGATCTTTATATCGTTTGGCTATCCATACTACTAGCCGAAGGTTAGACTCAACCATTTTATTCTTTGCCTTTCGACCTGTGTGGAGGCAATGACGAAACTCTGGCAACGACATCCCAACAGCTGATGCGCATTCACTATCTTCAGTCTCTCTACCTAACTGCTTGCATAATTCTTCGGCAACCGATTCCAATACCAGTAAATCTTTAATTTTGCGAGCCAGTTGAATCTCCTCGTCCGCCTGCAGCAGGGGTCTGGGCCCTATTTCTTGCAGGTAAATGCCAATCGAGTCTCGGGGTTCGACCTGTTTAGAGGACTTATCTTCGAGCAATTCAAAGGCGTCGCACTGAACCTTGTAGAGTTCTTGGGGGTCGGAGGTGACTGCCGCGATCGCTTCTAACCGATGTCTGTCATCGTAAGTAGGATTAGAGATGTCAACCAACCAACTTCTGATTTTAGTTTGGAGATTATACTCATCATCCATACTCTGGTCGGCGTTTACCAAGATTAGCTGCTTATAGTCCTTCGTGCCCAGTAGCAAGAACTTCGAGGGACGCTGGCAGATACTTAAGGCGATCGCCTTCATCCTCATTTTCGCCTCCGAGTCCGAACTCCACTCAGACGATCGTAACTGGAACAGCAAAACCTGCAACTCACCGCCACCCTGGTCTGCAATCAAGTAGACATCTTTAACCGATCGCTTGCTGCGTTCTGGTAGTTCCAATTCTTCTACATTCAGCCTTTCTGCTGCGGCATTATAGCCCAGCTTTTGAAACAAAGCCGCTATCCTATCCTGGTTGTCCGCCCTTTTTATCTTATCATGTGTCAAGTCATATACTTCCATTTATCTGCTAATTTTTCATTGCCTATCTCTGTTTTAATTTTTCCACTAACCACTAACCACTTTCATTCCTCAAACCGCGCCCGAATTTTTCCTAAACAAGATGGCGATCGTCTTAATAATCAGCTTAATATCGTACATCAGGCTCCAATTTTCTTGATAACGTAGATCCATGGAGATCACATCTTCAAAATCCCGGACTTTCGAGCGGCCATTCACCTGCCACTCCCCAGTCATACCAGGTTTAACATCCAAGCGTCGCCACTTAGCTATTTCATAGCGATCGATTTCATCTGGCGTAGGGGGTCTAGTTCCTACCAAACTCATATCCCCTTTGAGGACATTCCAAAACTGGGGGAACTCATCCAGACTCGTGCGCCGCAAAAACCGACCCACCCGGGTCACTCGTGGGTCATTATCATTCTTAAAAAATGCCCCTTTAGCTTGATTTTTGACCTTTCCTTTCAGTGCTTCCGCGTTAGGCACCATCGAGCGAAATTTCCAGATCTTAAAACGCCTCCCCATCCAACCACAGCGGGTTTGGCCAAAGAATATCGGTCCCCTGCTATCCCATTTAATAGCAATAGCAATGGGAACGAACAACACCGCCGTAATCGACAAACCCACCAAAGCGCCTACAATGTCAATTAAACGTTTCGGGAGCGATCGCACCGACGGATGGGTGACCGGGACTTCTGGGGTAGTGCCCCCAGCCAGCCCGAGAAGTCCCGGAGGTGCTTGTTTTTCCTTCACCCGTGGAACTGAGGTCGGTATAATCGCCTCAGTTCCAGCATCTACAGTAAACACCGCGTTCAGCCCTGTGAGTTCTAAAGCCATCTTTACCTGAGGATGAAGACTCCAGAATACCACATCTGTTTTGTGAGACCTAGCGATTTTCAGACTACTGACCAGCGATCCTATGCCACTGCTGTCAATAAAGGTAGTCTTACCGAAATCCAGAACTATTCTTACTGGTGCTGGTTTCTCTTGGCACAATTCCTTAAAGCTGTCCTTGAAGGCCACCGCCTCCAGCACAGTCAAGTGCTTGGGCAACTGAACTAAGTATATTTCGTTCAATATTGTGACCGGAAAGACAGCGCCAGTCGTTTGACTATCCATATATCCCTCAAATTGGCTTACACATCACTTGACATGCTCCACGTCCTCAGCAGCCGTCAATCCCCCCTTGACACCAGGGACATAGGAAGGGAAATCCTCTGGGGTGAAGAGAGGAACCTGACCAAATCTCCCGGACACCAAGCAACAGGGAGCCCACAAGCAGCCAGTTGGGCTCCTAGTTCAACTTGACGATCGTCCATATGCTCATTATATGATGAAGTCCGGGGCACCAATATGTATGGTTTCGCGGTACTATCGAGCAACTTCAGTCCAGCGGCATCACAGTCGCTGATAATCAGACTCGCTCTATCGCTCAGTTCGGTCAAGCAACTGGCGGTGAGAGCAGTCGCACCGCTCTGGGTACTAGACTCGTACCGCTTGAGCGCCGGTGGTATTTGGGTGCTGTTACCAGATAGCACCACTACTTCTTCTTGAATAAACCCGCGAGCAATCAGGGCATCAATCCAGGTCATCAGGCGGTTAAAGGGATACTGTGGGCTACCTTCAGTGGCTATAATCATCTGCTGACTTATATAATATCTTCTCGTGTGTTCTCACTATTTATCGGACCATCCCCCAATTCAGCCGTCGCGATCGCCGGAGGGTCGGTCTACATCCAGTCGAACTACCGAGAGCGTCCAACAGGCGTCAGCCATGCGTTTAGCTAGTGGAGCGGTTCAAGCTATTCTTGTTGCTATACTAGCAGAGTCGGGCGCGAACGGCTGTACTCCGTTGGGCTAGCGCCGCTGCCCGGACTGCACTGCCGAGCTGAAGCCGCACAAGGTATCTATACCCTTGCCATTTCCGGTAAGTTCGATCTACTATCATATCCGATTACCCATTTTTAGCTCAAACTATTCTGACGGAACGCATTATGAGTAAAGTTGTTAAACAGGTTCAACTCTCTGGGATTTTAGACAGCACTAAGGCACATCAATTTCGCACCGACATTAATAATATTGTCACAGATGGGGCCGATGTCGTGCTCATCGATCTTAAAGACGTGACCTTTGTCGATAGTTCTGGCTTAGGTGCTTTGGTATCAGCTCTGAAAACCGTTCGCTCCGCTGGCGGTAAATTATGCATCTGTTCGATCAACGAACAAGTGAGAATGTTGTTTGAATTGACCAGTATGGACCGGGTCTTCGAGGTGTTTAATAACCGGGAGGAGTTCGAGCAAAAGGTAGTATCATCGTAAAGCAGCTCGCTCGCAAGAGGCAATTTCCTCCTACGCTGGCTGCACTCCCTCAGACTCCCTCAAAGTTAATTTGCAGTAAAGACAAATCATCATCCAAGGCTTCTTTGGCGCTCAAACTCTTGATCTGGTTCAATACCCGATCTAGATTATTGCTATCCGTTTGTGGCTGGGATGCCAGTAAATTGGTGAAAGCATCTAGACTCCAAATGCTGCCGTCCGGCTGACAAATCTCGTAAGCTCCATCGCTGAAAACATAGAGGGTGCTGTTGGCGACAATCGGACATTGATAACAGACATATTCAGCTTCAGGAAACATACCCACGGGCATACCAGGAGTTTTCAGGCTTTGAACTTGCAAGTCTGGGGTCTGGTTCGGAGAAAGCAAGATGGCTGGTGGATGACCTGCGCTCGCGTAAACCAGTTGGCGAGCGCTCTGGTTATACACCCCATACCAGATGGTAAAGTATTTATCGGTTTGATCCATCGGAAATTTGTCATTTAATGCCGTCAGAACCCGATCGGGTTCTGAGAAATTGACACCATTCAGGGATTGCGATCGCAACACATTCAGCACCGAAACCGATAGCAGGGCCGAGCCCACCCCATGACCGGCAGCATCCACTACATAAATCGCCAACTCATCGGAGTTTAACCAGTAGTAATCAAAGCAATCCCCTCCCAGCTGCCGCGATGGGATAAACCGGGCATCAATGGTCACCTTTCCAGTTAAGGGAGAGGGCAGGAGACTGCGGACATACTCAGCCGCCTCGGCCAATTCGGCCTCCATAATTTTCTTGGCGGTTTGTAAATCTTGGTTCAGCTGGTGCAACCGGAGTCCTGCTCTCACCTTAGCCCTTAACTCATTCATCTCCACAGGCTTAGAGAGAAAATCATCCGCCCCCGTATCCAGCCCTTCCACCCGGTCGGATACTCCTTCGCGGGCCGTCAACAGCACAAAAAATGTGGTCGCCAATTCCGGATCCGCCTTAATATGACGACAGACTTCCAGTCCATCCATGCGAGGCATCATCCAGTCACACAGAATCAGCGCCGGTCTAAGTTCTCGGGCTTGTTGCAGTCCCTCCTCGCCGTTGGCTGCCACCATGACATCATATCCCTGATTTTTCAGCGATTTAGTCAGCACCAACCTAAACAGCGGATCGTCTTCTATAACCAAAATTTGATACATGTTACCTATTGTATAAATAAGTTAATTGCTTGACAAAAAAGACGTTCCTCGGTATAATATGGCAACAGGCATTGCGTCCAGTACGCTCCTAAGTACCCGCTTTGCCTCGCGCCCCAGCCCGTGACTTAGACCTGCTCGGCCACAGCCATAGCGCGATATTTCGATCGCGTGGTTGCTCTTAATGATTCTATGTTATGATCTATTTTATCAATTAAGTCAAAGATCTGCCGATTGTCTGGGAAACTCAACTACGCGGAAAATCACGCGATCGCCGATGGGAAAACAGGACAATCAGTCGGCAGCCGTGCTCGGGGTTGGAAAAATTGACTAAGCCAAAAAAAACCCATCTTCAAGTTCCTTCAGACCTAGAGTACAACGCCGAAGTGTTGTCCTGGTTTGATCGGTTGCCTCATGGCACCATTGACAACGAAACTTGGATCAAGTGTAAAACGGCCTTGGCTGAAGGTTGGACTAACGCTGCTCGCCACGGTCATAAAGATCTCCCTCCGGAGACACCGATAGATATCGAAGTCGTGATTTTACCTCAATCGATAGAAATTAGGATTTTCGATCGAGGGCCAGGCTTTGATTTCGAGAAAAAGCTCCAAGAGCGCAAAGCTCAAATCAAGCCAAAAGACGATCTAGGTGGACGCGGTTTGTTGCTGATAGCGAAGATCGCAGATAGGTTAAGTTATACCCGCACGATAGATAACAGAAATTGTCTATCATTGGTCAAACATTGTCAGATATATCGAGAGGGAACAGATGCAGACTGTCGCTAAAGTTGGAGAAGAAGGCACGGAGGAAGTTCCACTTTGACGGCAGTAGAGAGCATTCACGCGACGCCGGGCAAATTCAGAAATGGTGAAGGATACACATTGTTGGTGACAATATTAACCCAATTAACTGGTACCATCGGATGATTTGAGGCGATCGCCCCATAGTGGCAGAGAAAAAATAGGTATAATTACTCAGTTAGGGGGTCAAACATAAAATTGGTTCATTGCCAGAAGTTCGCTAAGATTGACAAAGGTTTGTTTCGCCACAATGTGGATATCCTAATGGTGCTGACTACTCTATTGGCTGACTTTCGGATTATATTCGATCGCGACCCGGCGGCTCGTAACTGGCTAGAAGTTTTATTTTGCTACCCAGGGCTACAGGCCCTAGTATGCCATCGATGGGCCCACTGGCTGCGGAAACTGGAAATTCCCTTCATTCCCCGATTAATTTCTCACCTGGCTCGCTTGTTGACCGGCATAGAAATCCACCCCGGGGCCACCATCGGACAGGGAGTTTTTATCGACCACGGCATGGGGGTGGTGATTGGTGAAACGGCGATCGTGGGAGATTATTGCTTAATTTACCAGGGCGTCACCCTCGGCGGTACGGGAAAGGAATCTGGCAAGCGCCATCCTACCATTGGAGCAAATGTAGTTGTTGGTGCCGGTGCTAAAGTGCTGGGTAATCTCCAAATTGGCAATAATGTCCGCATAGGCGCCGGTTCTGTGGTCCTGCGAAATGTACCTTCCGATTGCACGGTGGTGGGCATACCCGGTCGCATTATTTATCGTTCTGGCGTCCGCGTCAATCCCCTGGAACACGGACGCTTGCCGGATGCTGAAGCTGAGGTGATTCGGACCTTGGTAGACCGGATAGAACAACTCGAACAACAAGTTCAATCTCTGCAACGGCAGCAGTCAGTTGTGATGACAACCGTATCATCACAGGAAAGCTTAGCCTCGGTTGGCACCAGTTGCCGCTTAGAGGATAAGGCGATTAAAGAGTTTTTAGATAGTTCGCAGTTTTAGGGATTAATCGCCTTGCTAGACCAGAGGAGATCCCGATCGCGTAGGTAGATCCATCGCTTGTGGCGATCGCCCATCAACTCCAAGCGATCGACCATAACTGGATCCAGCAACAACAAGCAAAAATGCTCCTCTGGATCGGCTGGGTCTGCCAGTGAAAAGGCCGTAGCGCCAGCGTCCCCGCCGGCGATGTCTGTACCGGGATGAGGCCAGAGAAATTGCTGGCGAGCCTTATCGGACAGCTCTTGCCACAAGATCGACCTTGCCGTTTGGAGTTCTGGGTCGGGATGGGCAGCTCCCACAAGCGTCATCTGACCGGCGATGCGGAATTGTTCGCGGGTTTCAGTGAAGTACCAGCAAATTTCTCCCCAGGGCTGGCCGTAGATTTGGCCAGCTTTTTCACTCCGGCCATCTGTGACCATTTTCAATTGGTTGGTTTCTCCCAAAAAGCCTCGAAAGACGACAGTGCGGTTTGCTGGATGCCCGTCGGTTCTGACGGTGGCCAGTTGGAAGTAACGGGAATGAGGTTGGTGGCGATCGCGTTCGATCGCGCAGTCTAACGGTTCGCGCCAGCTAGCAATAGGCATAGTAGGAAAACAACGATTACGCTATATATAGTGCAGCCAGGGAATATTATCCAGCTTTGACCACTAGATGCAAGATAGTCTATACTCATTAATCTGACGCAAACGAGCAAACGTAAGAGGAAAACTGCACGCTATGGTTCAACAGCTGGAACGAAACCACCTGGCAGCGAGCGAGGTGGTCCCTGAGCCTAGTCGAAGGGTAGAACCACAGACTAACCAATTTCCACCGGAAGCATCTGTGAGCTTACCGGTGTTTTATCGGACTTACAGCCGGCGTACAGCCTCCGGCAAACGAGAGTCCTGGAAAGACGTGTGTTCGCGGGCGATCGCCGGATTGACAGAATTGGGTAAGTTAACTCCCGAAGAATCAGACCTGCTTTACCAGATGCAGCTACAGCAGAAAGCCTTATCTTCTGGTAGATGGCTGTGGATAGGAGGTACGGAGTGGATTAAGCAACCGGAAAATTTCCCCGGTGCTTACAATTGTTCTTCTACCAATATCCTTGACTGGCACTCCTTTGGCTTGCTGATGGATTTGGCCATGATGGGATGCGGAACCGGTGCCGTTCTCGAACCCCGCTACATCAATCAACTACCACCTATTCGCAATCACCTGCAGGTGAAATTGCAGGGCCAAATTGGTGTGACTCCCCCAGAACGGCGACGGGAAGAATCTGAGGTGGAAATATCGGGAAACAAGGTAATAATTCACGTCGGCGACTCCCGCCAAGGTTGGGTAGGTTCTTATCAAGCTTTGTTAGAATTATCTACTGATGAGCGTTTTACCTCGGCAGTGGAGGTAGACATAGATTTGAATGATGTTCGCGCTGCTGGGGAACCTCTCAAAGGCTTTGGCGGTGTAGCAAACCCGGTGAAATTGCCAGACCTATATCTACGCTGTGCCGCGATCTTAAATAAAGCTGTCGGACGGCAATTGAACTCGGTAGAATGCTGTTTGTTGATAGATGAAGCGGCTGTAACAATTGTGGCAGGCAATATTAGGCGCAGCGCGGGGATTCGTCAATTCGCATTTGATGATGAATTGGGTGGGAATGCCAAGAATAATCTCTGGCAACAAGATGAAAATGGTAACTGGCGCATAGACCCCGATCGGGATGCCTTGCGGATGGCAAACCATACCCGGGTGTTTCACCACAAACCCAGTTTAGAAGAATGTATCGCAGCAGTTCGCAAGCAGTATTATAGCGGCGAGGGGGCGATCATGTGGGCTGGGGAAGCTGTAGCCAGAGCTAACGGCGATCTGCTGCCAAGTCGCGAGAGCAAACGTAAGACTGATTTTCTGCAAGCTTACAGTCAAGGAAAATCACAAGAGTGGTTGCAAGAACGCTATCCTCATATAGAGTCGGAGGAATTAGAACATCGGTTAGCCCGTGTGGGACTTAACCCGTGTGGTAAGTGATTTTGCCTCACGTTAAAAACCCCGCAAAATCGGTAGAAGCTGAGATGCTAATACCGAGGTAAGTAGAGGAACTAAAAAGCCTTTACCACCGTAGAGCGTACCAGGTGAAACTTAGAAATTAACTAAGAATATAAACTGGCAAGAGTGTGGGGCATTTACTGAGATAAGTATGTGAAAATGTACGCCGATCTACAGGAAAGATGAACCTGTAGAACTAAAGGATAAAAAGCCTTTAGGATAACAAGACTGGAAATCATCGGGGCGAATTTTTTCTGTAATTTGTCAGAGATTCACCTGAATCAAATTGACCCGTATAATTATCAAGAACAGGCGGACGCATTCACCGCTGGGGCCCTTTCTGTGGCGACGCTGCTGAATCATAAATTTGTCGAGCCTCGCTACCGGTACAGTCGGGAATTAGACCCAATTGTGGGCGTATCTTTCACGGGACTGTTTGATTTTTTTGTTAATGCTTTTGGAGTTGATTGGTTGCGCTGGTGGGCAGAAGGACGCCCTCAAACTGTACAAGGTTTGGAGTTTAAGCAGCGGGAGATAGAATATCTGAGTCGCTGGAAAGAAATTGTCCATCGGGTGGTTTGGGATTATTGCGATCGCCATTCCTTAAAATGCCCAAATCGCTGTACAACGGTGCAGCCTAGTGGTACGAAATCTTTACTCACAGGGGCGGCCCCAGGATGGCATCCTCCCAAAGCTCAACGCTTTATTCGGCGCGTTACTTTTGCCAAAAACGATCCCGTAGCACTGGCTTGTATTGACTACGGTTATAATGTGGTTCCTTCTCAGTCGGATAAGGATGAAAATGGCAATCTTTTAGATGACCCGTTTTCTCCCCTGTGCAATGAATGGCTTGTAGAAATACCGGTGGCTGTACCTTGGGCGGATTTGCCGGGGGCTGATGCAATTGATATTGCTGGTTTTAGCGCGATCGCCCAAATGGATTTCTACTTAACGGTGCAGCGTTACTGGACGACCCACAATTCTTCTGCTACCATAGAACTGCGGGAAAACGAAGTCGCAGCTTTAGGGACTCGGATATATGAGGCGATCGCCCTTGATGAAGGATACATCTCAGCGGCCCTGTTGGCGAGGTTTGACGACCATCAAAGCTTCCCGCGCTTGCCATTTGAGCCCATTGACAAGCAGCAGTATGATAAGCTGATCTCAGAAGTGGAAATGCGACGTCAGACAGATGATTTTCAGGCAGCTTTGAGTCGCTATGATAATGGCTACTCCGCTGAAGGCCCCGCTGGATGTGACTCTGATAAATGTCTGTTTCCGAATTAGGGCGATCGCGAGAAAATGTAGGGTGGGCATCGCCCACCATCAACGGGCATGCTAGCGAAGAAAATGTAGGGTGGGCATTGCCCACCATCTACTTCGCTGATTTTTCTGAAACAGGAGGAGTAGGCCCCGCTGGGTAGGGTGCGGTCTTGCACCAGTTGGTAGTACCACACCCGCTCATGGTGGGCGGTGCCCACCCTACCCATGCAACTTCGTGCTTACTACAAACCGAAGGAGAAAGGAAGATGTTTATGGATGAACTGATGCCGATTTTCAAAGAATTAACTAAGCAACCGATCGCATTTTTAGGCGGCTTTTGCTCTGGAATACTCGGGCTTTCTATCTATGAAGAGCCACTCTCTAGCTGGCTAGCAAAGCAGGTGGATGCTGAGTCGGATGTTTCTTCTTCTCAGCCAAGCAGCAACGCCGGTCCTCAGTCAATTTCAATTGAATAAGCTTTCGACGTTGGTTGGGGTAAAATTAGGGGCACCCGCCTCGTTACTCGTTCCCAGCCAGAGACTGGGAACGAGTAAAATATTCGGGATTGAAATTCAGGGATAGAAACTCAATTGAGGCAGGCCCAAAGTTTCATCCCAACCCATCATCAAGTTGAGACATTGAATGGCTTGACCCGCTTGACCTTTGATTAAGTTATCGATCGCCCCCAGGACGATCACCCGATCGGTGCGGGAGTCAACTTCGACGCCGAGATAACAAAGATTAGTGCCACAAGCCCATTTAGTCTGGGGATAGACACCGCTGGGCAATACCTTTACCCAGGGACAAGCCCGATAGAAGGCTGAGTAAATTGTAATCAAATCTTCTCGCTTCAGCCCTGGATCGTTCAAAGTGCCATAGACCGTAGCTAAAATCCCCCGCACCATCGGGATCAGGTGGGGGGTGAATTGCACCATTACCTCATGACCAGCTAGATCGCTACAGACTTGCTCAATTTCGGGAGTATGCCGGTGGTGCGCGACGCCATAGGCTCCGAGGGAACTATCCGCTTCCGCTAGCAACAGATGGGTTTTCCCCTGTCTCCCGCCCCCAGAAGTGCCCGATTTGGCATCGACGAGCGCTGTCTCTGGTACAATTAATCCTTGCTTGAATAGTGGTGCTAGTGCTAGCATGCTAGCCGTAGGATAGCAACCGGGACAGCCCACTAATGAGGCTTGAGCGATGCGATCGCGATACAATTCCGGTAAGCCATAAACTGCTGTCGCTGCTACTTCATCGTCCGCGCGATCGCCTCCATACCAAGCTTTATAGACCTGCAAATCGGTTAACCGGTAGTCAGCCGAGAGGTCGAGAACCTTACAACCCTTTTCTAACAATGTCGGTGCCATCTTATAGGCGAGACCATTGGGTAGACCCAGAAAAACAACTTGACATTTGCCAGCAATTATGTTAAGGTCTATGGGTTCGACCTCTAGCTGGACGCGATGACCTAGATGAGGATAGATATCGCCATAGTCTTTACCGGCGCTACTGTCACCTCCTAAATAAACCAGTTCCACCTCTGGATGCTCCACCAGCAGTCGCACGAGTTGCACGCCTCCATAACCTGATGCGCCGACAATCCCAATCTTTAGTTTGCTTTTGCTTTTGCTCCGTTCGCCCATTATGCTCGCTCCTCAATAATTATCTTCTCAGCTCAAATGCTTTAACATTTGATGTATTCTAGTACCTGGGACAAATTTGGCGGTGAAAAGCACGGAACAAAGTCTGTTTAAGTTTGATTCGATCTCCGAGGCCCTCTCAGAACTGAAGGCCGGTCGGGCGCTCGTGGTCGTGGATGACGAGAACCGGGAAAACGAAGGGGATGTGGTCTGCGCGGCCCAGTTCGCAACGCCGGACACGATCAATTTTATGGCAGTCCATGCCCGGGGACTGATTTGTTTGGCCATGACGGGCGATCGCCTGGATGAACTGGACCTCCCCTTGATGGTCAACAATAACACCGATAAAAACCAGACTGCTTTCACCGTCAGCATTGACGCCTCGCCAGAGACGGGTGTGACCACGGGAATTTCTGCTGAAGATAGGGCCCGGACGATCCAAGTGGCCCTTAACCCAACTACCCGTCCCCAAGACTTGCGCCGTCCCGGTCATATTTTTCCTCTGCGTGCCAGAGAAGGGGGGGTCTTAAAACGCGCTGGTCATACGGAAGCGGCGGTTGACCTGGCTAGACTGGCGGGACTTTACCAGGCGGGGGTAATTTGTGAGATTCAAAACCCCGATGGTTCCATGGCCCGCTTGCCCGAGCTAATAGAGTATGCTCAAAACCACGGACTGAAAATTATTTCTATTGCTGATTTGATCGGTTACCGACTCCAGCACGAACGGTTCGTTCGCCGGGAGACTGTCACCAATTTTCCCAGTCAGTTCGGCTACTTTCAGATCTATGCTTACCACAATACCCTGGACAATGAAGATCACCTGGCGATTGTTAAAGGAGATCCGGCGGAGTTTCCAGACCAACCGGTGATGGTGCGCATGCATTCGGAATGCTTGACTGGTGATGCCTTGGGGTCTCTGCGCTGCGACTGTGGTTTGCAACTGCAAGCTGCCCTTAAAATGATCGAACATGGGGGCCTGGGTGTGTTGGTGTACCTGCGCCAGGAAGGTCGGGG
Organism: Hormoscilla sp.; assembly: GCA_051439505.1. Lineage (GTDB taxonomy): Bacteria > Cyanobacteriota > Cyanobacteriia > Cyanobacteriales > Desertifilaceae > Hormoscilla. The sequence goes on from JBFRWI010000057.1 coordinate 22,821, forward strand.
CATTGGTTTACTTAATAAGATTAAGGCTTATTCTTTACAGGATATGGGTCTGGATACGGTGGAAGCTAATACTCGGCTGGGTTTTCCCCCTGACCTGCGAAATTACGGCGTGGGGGCCCAAATTCTCAACGATCTGGGGGTGAAAAGGTTCCGCCTGATTACGAATAATCCTCGCAAGATTGCTGGCTTGAAGGGCTATGGTTTGGAAATGGTCGATCGGGTGCCTTTGCTGATTGAGGCGACACGGTACAATTCTATTTATCTGGCCACTAAGGCGCAAAAACTGGGTCATTTTTTGTTGCAGACTTACTTGGTGATGCTTGCTATCCACTGGCGCAATACTCTATCGGTGAGAGAACGCTACCTCTGTTTGGAGAAATTGCGTTCAATTGCTCAAACCCACGAAGTGGTATTGCAAAAGGAAACTCGTCCCGTGGCGATCGCCCTTTTCTCCCAGCCCGACTTAATTGTCAACTTGGGTTTGGACCAACCCGAAGCTGCGGACCCACTATGGTTTAAGCAGATTAATCATCCTTATCTGGGGGCGATCGGGTCTATCCTCGATGAAATAGCTAGTTGGCAGGAGATAGATGGCCTGGAATTTTTGGTATCGAGTGGTGCCGACCCCCTTACTAGCTTGCAGGTGAAGTCCGATCGCCAGACCTGCGATCGGGCAATCTTGCCTTCAAAGGTATGCTACGAAACCCAAACCATCTACAGCTTTACTGCGAATTAATGGGAATAGAAATTGTCAACTCTGTCCCCTGACCTGGCGCGGAAACACAATTGAGTTGCCCGCCATGAGATTCTACCACAATCTGATAACTAATAGATAAGCCCAAACCAGTACCAGAACCCACTGGTTTAGTGGTAAAGAACGGGTCAAATATCCGCTGTCGGACTGACTCTGTCATCCCAGGACCATTATCTGCAATTGATATCTTCACCCAGTCATTAGCAGTCACCTCAGTCCGAATGGTAATTGTTGGCGATTGTTCATTTTGTAAGGCGTAGATCGCATTACCGATAACATTCATAAACACTTGATTCAGTTGAGAAGCGAAACAGGTTACCGGTGGCAGTTTCCCATACTCTTTAATCACCATTATCTCATTGGGCCCCTCCTCTCGGGAGATCCGACTATGCAACAGCATGAGGGTACTTTCTATGCCCTGATGAATATCTACCTGCTTTCTTTGAGATTCATCCAGGCGCGAAAAATTTCGCAGGGACAGGACTATATTACGAATGCGTTCTGCCCCCACCTTCATTGATAAGAGCAGTTTTTGCAGGTCAGTTACCAAAAAATCCAGGTCCAGATCTTCAATTGTTTCCTGAATTACAGCTGGAGGATTGGGATATTCCTGCTGATAAATATTAATTATATCGAGGAGGTCTTGTACATAGCCTCTGGCGTAATCGATATTGCCATATATGAAACTGACGGGATTGTTAATTTCGTGAGCAACACCGGCTACCATTTGCCCCATGCTGGACATTTTTTCCGTTTGAATTAGTTGCGCTTGGGTGCGTTTTAGTTCGCGCAGGGTTTGTCTCAGACTCAGATTTTTTTCGTTGACTTCCTGAGTCCGATCTGCTACTTTTTGCTCTAAGTTTGCATAAAATAATGCATTTTCTAGGGATATAGCTGCTTGGGCAAAGAGGACTCTTAAAATCTTGATGCGATCGGTCGTAAAGGCGTTGGTCGTTAAATTATTCTCCAAGTACAGAATGCCTATGAGTTGGCCACCCTTCAGGATCGAGGTACATAAGAGAGATTTTAAATTTTTGGCCGCTATGTAGGGATCCTTGACAAATCTGCCAGCAACTGCTGCATTACTTAATACTACATCAGAACGAGTGCGCTCTACATAATTGATTACTGTTAAGGGTAAGTTATGCAGGGGCTGCGATCGCCGCACGACTACAGTCTCTGGTTCCACCGATATTTCGGCTTCCATCAGCATTTTCCCGTCTGTTGGTAAGATCAGCACTCCTTTTTGGGCTCCCGCATTCTCGATGATAATCTTCATTAACTTTTCTAGCAACTTATCCAGCACGATTTCACCAGAAATTGCTTGAGAGGCTTTGATCACCGTCGTTAAATCCAGGGCTTCTGGAGCTTGCTTGGTGGTAGCAGATGCTGTATTTAATTCCGACTTGCTGTTCAACAGCTGTTCGTAGCGTTCCTCCAAGTCTTTTACCTTGCGCGTCGCGCCCCATATCCGATAGCAATACCGCGCTTCCTGCATATAGGCTTTGGCGATCGTGTATTTTCCTTTAGCCAGATAAAAATTCGCCGCACATTCATTCCCCAGGGCCGCTTCGTTAATATATTCATTTTCTTTCGCTAAGGCGATCGCCCGATCGTATAATTCCATTGCTCGGGCGTCTTTCCCGAAAACCTTGTGCCGTTCTGCCTCCACCAGATAAAATTTATGCAAATAATTCATCGGGCCGTGATGGGCCCATAGCTGCATTTTTTTCTGGTTAGCTTTCACCTGACGGCGAACACTGTCCAACTCCTGCATCCGGTTATTATCGGACTCACTATACCTTGCTAGCCTTGTCAGAGAATCGTAGAAATAGAAAATGGGTACCAGTGGCGTTCCCGTCAAGCTGTAGAGATATTTTTCTGCCCGCTTGGCATTTGACACAGCTCCGGAGTATTCTCGATCTAGATAACATACAACCAGCTTATTGATATATAATATTCCCCACCATCCATCTCGATCTTCCGCTGCCGCGTCTAGATCATTTAATCGACAATATTTTTGGCTTTTATCCCGGAAAGGAAAAACTATCTGGTGATATATATTTTCACCTATGGCTTCGCCGGAGGCCGCCATTTCTTTTTCCAGTATCCCCAATTCCGCTCCACTATAATATGAGTATAACCAGTAATGGCGAGCCGCATAAGCTGCAAATTCTAAATCTCCCATTGACATGCTGCTCTGATAGCCCAGACGCAAAGGTTCTAACGTTTCTCTCAGAGGATGTTGCCAATGCTTGATAAATAGATTAACATTTACGATCGTCTTATTTTTGATTTCTGGGTAATTTACCTGGGGCAACATATTTAATGCCAACTGCCCAAATCGATAGCCAGCATCAATATCTCCCAACCCACAGAGGATGAGGCCGTAATTAGCATAGGCAAAGGCCGAAACGGCAGCATTCCCATATTTTGCCGACATCCCCAGCTGCTTGAAGACAATTAGAGGCATAAGTTCGGGGACCGCTAAATAGGCAGGATAAAATATCCCGTGTAATATCCTCATGGCTGCCAGTTGCCGTTCGTCAGTCATTGACGGCATGTTACTTAAAGCGTCTAGGGGTTTTCCTAGTAAAGCTAATTTTGTTTGCACCAAAGCCAGACAAATATCAAATTTCCTGGGCGTAGATGGTAACTTCACTCCCAACTGCTTCAGAATCTCAGACCCAGTCTTTACAGCTGCCAGGAGTTTTTTCTGGGCATTATAGGCTTGGATCTTCACTTCATAGACTTTCACTTTTTCCAGAGTCCCAAGGGCCCGTGCCAGCACCACAGCAGCCAATTTCTCCATCTGCTCGAAATCCCCGCTGAGGTAAGCTATTTCTGTCCCTTCTACATACAGCGCCAGTGTCAGGTCATACTGGCTATTCCAGCTATCGGGATCCAGTAGTCCCAGACCCACCTTCAGGTACTCGAACGCTGCCCGATAATCTGCCCCCATTTTTGCTTTCTTCCCCGCAATCAGATTTAACCTTGCCAGTTCATCTCGCTGTGACTGACGATTGATTAATTGGACCCCTAAGTTGAGTTGGTAGACGATCTCAAATATTTTTTCCTCTAGCTTCTCTGGCGCTGTATTCCGCAGCAGCAGTTGCCCTACTAAAAAGTGAATGGTTCCCTTATCCTCTTCTGGGATCGCAGCATAGGCCGCTTGCTGAATCCGTTCGTGGGCAAACTTGTATGCGATCGGACTTTCTGCTGGAGTGACTGACGAGCCCTCGATCGCTGGCACGTAAATTAGACCTGAGGCGATCGCCTCGGTGAGCAATTGTGCTGTTTCTTGCGAATCTTTACCTGACACCCTTGCCAAGCTTGACAAATCAAACTGATTGCCTATACAGGCTGCCAGTTGCAACAGATGTTGTCCGGACGGGGTCAGCTTTTGCATTTTATCTGCCATCAGGGTGACTACATTGTCGGTGATGTCATGGGATTTAATTTGCCGCATATCCCACTGCCAACTGCGACTCTGTAAGTCAAAGTATAGCAAATTTTTAGCATATAGCGCTTGCAAAAACTCTTTCATAAAAAAGGGATTGCCATGGGTTTTCTGCTGCACCAATTCCGCCAGATATTTGGCCCTTTCCGGGGCGCATTTGAGGGTTTCGCAGAGCAGTTGCGTTACAGTAGATAAGGACAAAGCCGACAGCTCGATATATTCTACCCTTGCCCCGGACTTTTCCAGATCCGCGATCGTCAACATCAAGGGATGTGCTGCCGTTACTTCATTGTCCCGATAGCCTCCAATTAAACACAGATGTTGCCTCGGGGCAGTTATCTGTGGCGCAGTCATCAGCAGCTTCATCAGTTTCATGCTGGCAGCATCTGCCCACTGTAAGTTGTCCAGAAATATCACCAGGGGATGTTCCGGCTGGGCAAATACACCAAGCAAGTTTTGCCACACTTGATGGCAGCGATTTTCTGATGCCGCCGGAGGCAGTTCTGGCACCGGTGGCTGCTGGCCGACAATCAGTTCCAATTCCGGTATCACATCTACTATTACCTGACCGTTATCCCCCCAGGCAGCTATTATGTGCGATCGCCAGTTTTCTAGCTGTTCTTCACTTTCTGTTAACAGTTGCTTAATTAATTCCCGAAATGCTTTAATCAGTGCCGAGTAACTGCTCTTGAGATATTGGTCGAATTGGCCATCAATAAAATATCCTCCCTGCTGGCTAATTTTGGGAGCGATTTCCTGCACCAGCGCTGACTTGCCCATGCCAGCATCACCCTTAACGAGAATGAGATAACGAGTGTTAGTTATCTGTGCTTCTGGCTCCAACGCTGCCAGTAAAATTTCAATTTCTCGCTCCCTGCCATATATTTGAGGCGGAATCTGAAATTTTTCATCAACATCATTCTCCCCAGGAATAATTTCTTCAATCTCATCATTGGCCTCTAGTTGCATCAAGCAAATCACTAAATCTGCTTGGATACCCCAGGCACTTTGATATCGATCGTCAGCCGCCTTCGCTAACAATTTCATCACAATATCTGAAATGCTTTTGGGGATTTCTGGATTGACTGCGTGGGGTGGCACTGGCTGTTTGGCGATGTGACAGTGAACCAACTCCATTGTATCGGTAGTATTGAAAGGCAGCTGCTCCGTGAGCAGTTCGTATAAAGTCACTCCCAACTCGTAAAAATCAGTGCGGTAATCCACAGAGCAATTCATCCTGCCAGTTTGCTCCGGTGACATATAGGCAAGAGTCCCTTCTAAGACCGTAAGATTTTCACTCCTCCCCGCCTGACCCGAACTAGATTCTATCGTCCCGTGCTTGTCACGTGACAGACTGGGAGTATTTTGCGGCGAAAATACTGTGGCAATGCCAAAATCGATAATTTTCACCTCGTCAGTGGCGGGGTTAAAAATAATATTGGACGGGTTAATATCTTTGTGGATGATATTGGCCGCGTGAATTTCCCCTAAAATTTCCACGATCGCAATAGCGAGGTTGAGAAATTCCGACAGGCTAAACTTTCTGGAGGCCATCCAGGATTTTAATGATTCTCCGCCAAAATCCTCCAACCGGATTATCAGGGTATGATGATATTTTTCTAAGCCATATACTTTCACCACACCTGACAGATTCAGAGAGCGCATAATTTCATATTCCTGCTGATAGCGATTCAACTGCTCCTGCGTGGGATAAGTTTGGTTGAGAACCTTTAATATAACGGGCAAATCATCTTTTATGCGGATGGCTCGATAGATTTCCGAAGTTGCACTCTTGGATATTTGGGCAATAATTTTGTATCCGGCGATCGAGAGCATAGTTTTATCTCGTTAAATGTTGATTTCATTGTCAGCTATTCGGGAGTCTGTGCGATCGATCGCCACTGCAACTACGATCGACCAGCTAGCCATATTCAGCATAGCCTTTGTGAATCCATTTTGCCTCTGATTCAGATCCGGCCATATTGTCATGGATCGCCCCGACCTTTAGCAGAGGAGAAGGGGGTTTCACCCTTTCTCCCTGGCATGACATAATACATGATAAATGCACAATAGCTTACTGTCAAGTTCATAAGAGAATAGTTTGTAGATGGCATCCGACGATCGCCTGGTTCGCAAATTAAATATATAGGCGAAATATATATATTGCTTGACGGTTTAATTTTTAATAACGATTCTTAAACGATCGCCAAACTTCCTGAAGCCAGAAATCACAAATAAGATAATAGCCAGAATTAGGGGCCTGTAGGGAGCGATCGTCCAGCAGCAATACTGACACCCGAAGCAATCATAAATCTCTTAGTGTAGCGCCTCGGTTTACCTTTAGAGATCGAAAAGAAGCTAAAAGCACAGACCGTCACTGGCAAGCACCACAAGATTTCCGAGACACAGGTTAAAATCCCCGAGTATGGATGGTAAAATGTATCTGTAAACATAAATTTAATTTCCCAACCTTTGTGCTTAACTTTAGCATACACACTCAAGGTTCCCAACAGCAACCGAGTCAGACCATTTAACCACAAAAACCAGAAATCGCGCTGTTTACCTATAGCTTGCAAAAAGATTTGCCAGGGACGATCGGTCCAGACAGTCGGTAACATCAAGAATCACTGCATTATCATCATCTCTAGCATAGCCTGGAACCAGATAGATCGTCTGCTTCGGAAGAGGTAGATCTCCTTGCCAGCGCGGATCGCTTTTCCCCTTGATTAATTGCTTATTATATACTACGCTGTAGTATATAATAAATGAGAGGACGGATAATTATTGGCTTTTCCATCGCAGCACCAGTAGGTAGGGGTCTGATGCATCCGCTGCACTTTGGCCCATGGCAGAACAGCTGGCTTAGTCTCGGGTTTGCGAGCCGCAACAGCCGATGCCATCTATCAAGCCAAGTTAAAGAGCCCGATCGCCCCAGCCAGCTAGAGGAATGAGGGGTCAAACCCCTCATGCTTGAGGATTCGGGAAATATATAATGACTGAAAATCAGTTAAACTGCAACAAGGATTGACAATCGGAGTCTAGTTGACAGCCATGAGATTTTCTCCTCCGACCCCACTAAGGCCAGACATGACGGATTGATTTGGGTGCTGGTACGGTGCTACCATGAAGACTGCTGGTGCTAGGATGGAATAGCCATATAAAACTTGAGCAAACGGAAAACGAAAAAACGAAAAACCAAAAAATGGCATAATGACACCACCGAACCAGGGAGTCGCGGTTGTTGCGATTGCCCGCTGATTCCATCTCGTCGGACAGATCGCGGTGTAAACTGACACACCGATGCTGACGGGGACAAGGGTTGATGAGGAGAATAACAAGTTTGAGAAATCACGCCCAAGGATTACCAATGCTGATTTTTCCAGAACAGTGCTCCCTATTTTTAGGTGCAAATATATCGATCGCCCTTTTGACAGGAGCGATCGCCTGGCTAATTTATCGCCACCACTGGCGAAAAACAGCTCTTCACCAGTATGTGGTGGCACTGCTATTAATGCTAGTCGCATCGGGTTTAGGACATTTGGGGCAAGTTGGCGCAAGCATATTACTGGGTCGCGAGTATATAGCCAGTGCCATTATACCTCAGGTAAGTTTAGATTTACTTAACAGTCTCGCCGCTGGATTATATTTGGCATTGTGGCAATGGGATTCAAGATTGGGTAAGCTGGAAAAGTCATATGTGTTGGAGAAACCGGAAAATTCAATAGCACGACAAGACGAGAAGATTCAGCCGGAAACGAAAGACTCAGATCTGCTATCATTATATGAAGCTGGACAGCAACAAGTACAACGATACAAACTGATCGGACAAATTACTAAAGAAATTCGCGCGCAGCTAAACAGTGACGAAATTTTGCAGACGACGGCTAAGAGCATAGGTCAGGGGTTAGCAGTAAATCGCTGCGCCATCTACAGCCTCAAATTAGCAGAAATGCATAGGATGGGGGAAAAATCGGAGTTGCCCTGTGTCGCCCAGTATTGGGAAGCGGGTTGGCAGTCGATTAGGGATGTGAATATGCCGATCGCGGGCAACGCAATGGCGGAAAAATTACTCTCCGAAGATCGGGCGATCGCCTGTAATGATGTGAGCACAGAACCCCTGTTGGCACCAATAGCTGAACTCTGTCAGCAGATGGAACTGAAATCTCTGTTAGCAGTCCGCACCTCCTTTCAAGGAGAAGCAAACGGCATTATCACCCTACAGCAATGTGACGCCTGTCGCCACTGGACAGAAGATGAAATCGAACTGCTAGAAGAGGTGGCCGCCCAAGTGGGAAGTGGACTGGCACAAGCACGACTGCTAGAACAAGAGAAGCGACAGCGCCAACAATTAGCACAGAAAAATTTAGAACTAGAGTATGCCACCAGAGAGGAGGCCGCATCTAACCGGGCCAAGAGTGAATTTCTGGCCATGATGAGCCACGAAATTAGAACGCCCATGAACGCCGTGATCGGCATGAGCAATCTGTTACTGGATACGCCCCTGAACGGAGAGCAGCAAGAGTTTGTCGAAACCATCCGCAACAGTAGCGACGCCCTCTTGACTATCATCAACGACATCTTAGACTTTAGCAAAATAGAGTCGGGTAAGATGGAGCTAGAAGCAGCACCATTCGACCTGCGAGCCTGCATCGAAAGCTCTCTAGACCTGCTAGCCCCCAAGGCAGCGAGCAAACAAAAAGGATTAGAGCTTGCCTACCAGATCGCACCAGGGACACCCGAGATGATAGTCGGTGACGTGACCCGCCTGCGGCAAATCCTGGTGAACCTGCTCGGCAACGCCGTTAAGTTTACAGAAACAGGAGAAGTAACAGTTTCCGTCAGGGCCCGGCAACTGAAGAATCTAGACAAGTATACTATCGGATTTACCGTCAGAGATACGGGCATCGGCATACCCAGCGAGCGACTCAATCGCCTGTTTAAGCCCTTCACTCAGATAGAATCCTCCATCACCCGTAAGTATGGCGGCACCGGCTTGGGTTTGGTGATATCTCAGCGCTTGACAGAATTGATGGGTGGCAAAATTTGGGTGGATAGCATTGTGGGGCAAGGTTCAACCTTTAACTTCACAATTGTCACCACTCAAGCACCCGCAACGACACAGACCAGGTCTGCCAGTGAATCACAGTTAGCTGGTAGTCGGCTGCTGATTGTGGATGATAATGCTACTGTGGGCAAAATATTAACCGACCAAATTCATGCTTGGGGAGGCACGGGCAGGGCAACTTGCGAACCGAGTGAGGCTCTGGTATGGTTGCGATCGCCCGAGCAATTTGATTTAGTAATGGTAGATAGGCAGATGCCTCAAATGGATGGGCTCACCTTGGCTAAAGAAATTCGCACCCTGCCTGGATGTAGTAACTTGCCTTTGGTAATGCTGACTAGCTCCCATGACGGGCAGCACGCTCTAAGAGAGGTAGAGGGCCGGGTTTTGTATAAACCAATTAAACAATCTAAACTCTACCAGCTATTGACAGAAATCTTGGTAACAGGCGTGGGGGACTCTTACCATTCTGGTAACGGTAACAAAATGGTACCAGATTTAAGGGTGAGCGTGAGCGATGGGCGATTAGCCCAAGCCAACGTCAACTCAAAGCCAAAATCCACATTACCCCAATTAGCTCAAGAGCTGCCATTGCGGATTTTGTTAACAGAAGACGATCTTACCAATCAAAAAGTAGCCTTGTATACCTTGGCGAGACTGGGCTATGAAGCAGACGTGGCGAACAATGGTCTGGAAGCATTGTCGGCTTTGCATCGGCAGTCCTATGATGTAGTCTTGATGGATGTGATGATGCCGGAAATGGACGGGATGACTGCTACCCGCCAGATCTGCCAAGAATGGTCCCAGTCAAAACTCAGTTATAAACCTCGGATTATTGCAATGACGGCTAATGCCATGCAGGGCGATCGGGAGACCTGCTTGGCAGCTGGAATGGACGACTATATCAGTAAACCTCTGCGGGTAGAGGAACTAATCAAGGCCCTGAAAAATAGCGCCTCCCAAAGGATAGTTGACGGCGAAATAGATGTCAAGAATAAAGAGGAATTGAGAAATGAAACAAAGACAGAAATCTCTGTGGTCACGTCCGCTCGCCGAAGTGAGGAAAAGTCAGCGATCTCAAACTCGCACGCAGAGGTGCTTGATGTCAAGGCATTGCAAAATTTATCTGAGATGCTAGGCCCGGAGGCTCAAACAGTAATGCAAGAAGTGATAGAAAGCTACACGGCAGATGCGCCCAAGCTCCTAGAGGCGATCGCGACAGCGATAAAGGAGTCCGATGCGGATTCTTTGCACCGGGCAGCTCATACCCTCAAAGGCAGCAGTGGCACTCTCGGCGCGATGAGGCTTTCGAGTCTGTGCAAAGAACTCGACAACCTAGCTAGATCTGGTAGCACATCACCGGCTCCGGGGTGGAAGCAGCAGATAGAAGATGAGTATGAGAAGGTAAAGAAGGCTTTGTATTCCCTGATGCAAAGCAACTCAAACATACAGTAAATAGGTGGCATAAACTCACCAGATAATAGTTGTCAGTTGTTACAAGTCATTAACCACATAGGCTAGTCTCCGATGGCAAGCTTTCGTGGCTTAGTTATCATCGGTGGAGTTGTGCAACGCCAAATATGTTAATTGAGTTTTTGCCAGAATTTTTGATGATGAGAGCACCCTGACAGCTTTGACCAATATCTGCACTAATTGAAGTCAAAATGATTTCTAATCAACTCAAAAGTACCCTGGCGGCGAGCCCAGACGAAGAATCGCGCGATCCCCGATCGCTAGTCGAACCCGGCGGCGATCGTAGTCGAACCGCGCCATTAATCTTGATCGTGGATGACGAAAGAACTATGCGCATGTTGTTGCGCCGGGCAATGGAAAAGGAGGGGTATCGGGTGGCGGAGGCAGTAAATGGCGAGCAGGGTATAGAACTCTACAAATCTCTGAAGCCGAAAATTGTCTTGCTCGATGCTATTATGCCCGTGCTGGATGGCTTTGCCTGCTGCGAGAAGATGATGACTCGATCGACAAGTGAAAGGATGCAGGACCACTGGCAGGCCGATCGCACTCCCATTTTGATCATCACTGCCCTGGAAGATCCCGAGTCCGTTGACCGTGCCTATGCTGCCGGTGCAGCCGATTACGTCACTAAACCAATTCACTGGCCAGTCCTGCGTCAGCGGGTGCGGCGTCTAATCCAACAAGTGGAGCTGTTCGAGCAGCTGGAGGCAGCGAACCAGCAGTTGCAGCGTCTGGCTTCTTTAGATGGCCTGACTCAGTTGGCAAACCGCCGCTGCTTCGATCGGGTGCTAGAACGGGAGTGGCACCGAGAAATCCGCGAAAGCTGGGGCGCTCGCGAACCTGCTTTTGTTTCCCTGATTATGTGTGATGTCGATCATTTTAAGCTCTACAACGACACCTATGGCCATCAAGCTGGGGACGCTTGTTTGCAACAGGTTGCTCGGGCCCTGCAAGCTGCCGCTAGGCGCGCATCTGATTTGGTTGCTCGTTACGGTGGCGAAGAATTTGCCCTCATCCTGCCCAACACCGATGCCTCTGGTGCTATTCATGTCGCCGAAGAGATTCGCTCTCACGTCAAAAAATGCGCGATCGCCCATAGCTCTTCTCCCGTTAGCCCTTATGTTACCTTGAGTTTGGGCGTCGCTACCATCACACCGAAGAGCGATACCGAACCTGCTACCCTCATTGCCGCTGCCGATCGCGCTCTCTATCAGGCTAAAGCTACCGGACGCGATCGGGTATTCTTTAATGAATAGCTGATTGCTAATTGCTAATTATTAATTGTCATCTGGCAAACATCGCCCAATTTACAAGGGTCATCCCACCAAATGAAGCTTTATATCATATACACTCGTAATTGTCAAGGTGTCGCGTCTGATAGTTGCTTCTGTTGCCGATGATGTTACAACGGGCGTAAGATCTGACAACACAACCACTCGGCGACCGGTGACCAGCACAAACCCAGGCTGAGTGACAGCTAACAACCGACAACTGATAACGTTCTAACTGACAACTGACTATGCTGATTTGTCCCCAATGTGAGTTCTCTAACCCAGACGATAACAAGTTCTGTTCTCGTTGTGGCACTTCTTTGATCGAGAAAAAATGTCATGAGTGCGGCAGTAAGGTAAAATATGAAGATCTTAACTGCCACAACTGCAATGCCGTGACTGGTACAGTTCGGTGGGCGATCGTCCGCAGCGTCCCGGGAGACCCCTATTCCTACCCGGGGGAGACCGCCCCCTCAAATGCCATAACCAATATTGCCGCCTCCTCGGAAGAAAACTATTCCGGCACGGGGCATGAAGAGCCAGAGGCTACCACGGTAACAGCTCCAATCTTACCAGCAGAAGATGATAATTATTTAGATCCACAGCATCGCTACCAATTAATATCGACGTTGAAATTAACTGATGAGAGCGCAACTGACACCGAAGCAACTGACACCGAAGCAATGGTTTTAGACCGACGGCCTCTCCAGATATCCCTTTTATCAGCCTTGGAAAGGCAGTCGTCCGAAGCAGATTCTCTGCCATTAGATAGGGTAATTCCCAAAATGGCTCAGATATATTGGCAGCTCCAGTCTCATTTATATGAGGGGGTATTGCCAAAAATATACGATGCCTGGATATCAGACTCAAGGGAGGTAGTGCTGCTAGAAGACCGCTCGGATTGGCAGCCGCTTGCTGACTGGTGGAGTACGGAACTTATGCCCGGAGAGCAGATGTTGTTCGCTCTCGATAATCTAGTGGAATTGTGGGAGATATTTGCATCATTTTCTTGTCGCCAAAGCCTGCTGGTGATGTCAAATTTGCTTGTAGATGAAGATGAAAGAATAGGCATCAAAAGGCTATATTTGGAAGAAGAAAACTCCCAGATTACTTTGCCTGATTTGGGGATATTGTGGGAAAAGTTATTCTCCCAATCCCAAGAAACCCAGGAGGGTGCTTTGATTTTACTCACCGGACAGCTAGCGTCTGGGAAAATTGACACAACTGAAGAACTGCGATCTCGTCTGAGAGCCCTCGCCCCGGATGATGATGAACCCGATCGCGATCGACCCTTTTCTAATACAGGATTGGAGTCCGACAGCGAGACCCAACCCCCAATGTCCGCAGCCCCTACCCGCCTACAAACATCTGAGCAGCCGCAGACAGACTCTCAGGCGATGGATGACATGCCCACAGTGGTGCTGCCGATGCAGCTGTTCAGCCTGGAGGATGCCGGTTTAACTGATACCGGTCGCCAACGAGACCATAATGAGGATGCTTTTTGCATTCACACGCAAATCGAGCGATTTGAAACCAAGATGGGTCGCACTATTGAGGCTCAGGGTCTCTATATTCTCTGCGATGGCATGGGAGGACATGCAGGTGGTGAGGTTGCTAGTGCTCTGGCAGTTGATACTCTGAGAAATTACTTTCAGAATCATTGGCTCGGTGTATCCTCCATGGAGGCTACACTGCCCCCAGTAGATATCCTCCGGGAGGCAGTGCTGGAGGCAAATCAAGCGATCTACGACCTCAACCAAGATCAGGGTCGCACTGGTAGCGGACGGATGGGCACGACTTTGGTCTTGGTTTTAATTCAAGATACAAATGTCGCTGTTTCCCATGTGGGGGATAGTCGCGTCTATAAGTTCACCCGCAAGCAAGGTCTTACGCAAGTTACTCGCGATCACGATGTGGCTCAACGGGAAATTCAACGGGGCGTGGCACCGGAAATCGCTTATTCCCGCCCGGACGCTTACCAACTTACTCAAGCCCTCGGACCCAGGGATTCTGATTTCATTAAACCTGATATCCAGTTTCTCGACATCAATGAAGATCTGCTGCTAATTTTGAGTTCTGATGGTTTAACCGATAATGACCTGGTCGAACAATATGCTAACACTCACCTGGAACCATTGATCAGTTCTCGCGCTAGCCTGGAGCGTGGGGTGAATGATTTAATTGACCTTGCTAACGAGTATAATGGACATGATAACATTACAGCTGTTATTATCCGGGCTAAGGTCCGACCAAACCTCGGTTCTTTACGCGATTGACTCTCGTGTTGTCACGTTGTCAGCTGTTATTTGCCAATGCTAATTGGCAATTTTCGAGGGATAAGATTTTACTTTTTAGTTGGCGAAGCGCATGATCGCACTCATTCTCCTCAACGAACAACTCAGGGAGTTGCAACGGTGGAACTTCCCCAGTGAAACGATTGTTAAGATTGGTCGATCGCCCGATAATGACGTTGTGTTGAAAGACAACCTGGTTTCCCGGTATCATCTGGAATTGCGACAAATAACCAATTCCGGCGTTACTACCTGGCAACTGTTTAATCAGGGCACTAATGGCACTTTTCTGAACGATGTCGGAGTTGAGCAAGCTATGGTATTTGATGGGTCTTTGATTCAGTTAGCCCAGGGAGGACCGGTGCTGAAGTTTCAAGTCTCCTCGCCAGTCCCAACTCCGACTCCGAATTCCTCTAGTTGCAACCACCCGGGCAATAAACCAGATAATCTGTTCTGCATTCACTGCGGTGGGGGCAATAAATCAGATAATCTCTTCTGCATCCACTGCGGTCAACCCCTGAAGGTCCAACAGGTTATCCGCCAGTATCAGGTATTGCGGACTTTGGGTCGTGGCGGTATGGGTACTACTTATTTGGCCTGGAACCCCGATCGCGTAGCGGCTGCGCAGCAGCATCCTACTCCCATAGGCACCCGGCCCATCTCCCTGTTCGTGCTTAAGGAAATGAATGCCGATCTGGTCCAAAATCAAAAGGCTAGAGAACTTTTTGCCCGGGAGGCCGATACCCTGCAAAAACTCGACCATCCAGGTATTCCCCAGTTTTTTGATTCCTTTATCGAAGATAATAAAAAATACCTGGCAATGGAGTTGATCCACGGTCAGGATTTGGAAAAGCGGGTGTTCCAGCAGGGCCCCTGTACTCTGGAACAGGCCGTTGATTGGATGGCGCAGACTTGCGATATCTTATCCTATCTCCACAATCAGAAGCCGAAGATTATTCACCGGGATATTAAACCGGCAAATCTGTTGAGCCGCCGCGTGGACGATCGCATTTTTCTAATTGATTTTGGCGCTGTTAAGGAAATTGGTACTCCTCAAGGTACTCGCATTGGCGCTGAGGGCTATAGCGCCCCGGAACAAAATCTGGGTAGTCCTGTGATTGAGTCCGACCTCTATGCGATCGGGCCTACTTTGATCTTTCTTTTGACTAGCGAAAGTCCCCATAAGTATTATCGCAAGTCCCATAAAAATCGGCCTTACCGCTTCGAGATCGAAGATATTCCCACTATTACTCCTCAATTGCGTTCCGTGATTGAAAAAGTTACCGCCCCCAAACCTCGCGATCGCTTTCGATCTGCCGCCGAACTTAAGCAGGCTTTGGAAAATTGCTAATTGCTAATTGCTAATTGCTAATGGAAAATTGCGAATTGCGAATTTACAATGGTGCCGTTCTCAATTTTCCATTCTCAATTTTCCATTCTCAATTTTCCATTAACATTTCAATCGTCATCCCATGCTTCTACTGCTAGCAGTTCGCTGACTGGATCTTGCATTGTGAAGTCATATGCATGCAGTTCCTTTTTCCAGTACGACCACTCGTCTCCGTACAGGAACGCCATTTTCCAAATGCTATCCGTTGGTTTCATCGCGTTTGATTCTACAAGCGATCGCACTTTTCTTTGCAGCTTAAACATTGGATGAATAACCTGTTGCTTCATTCCCGTTTTCACCATTTTTGATTTTCTTGAATTCTTTCAACAATAACTGAAACTTGCTGTTTTTTCTGCCCTCGATCGGGCTTTTGCTTCTACCCAGTGTAGCGCTATTGCGGGCTTACCACTCACAACTAACCACTCACAACTACTGGCGCTTTTTTTGACAGCAGCAGACCATATTCTAGCCCTTCTACTACTGCCTGATAGGAGGCATCTAATATGTTAGTAGATACTCCCACTGTTGTCCAGCGTTGATGACCGTCACTCGATTCTACTAGCACTCTGGTTTTGGCGCCAGTCCCTGCCGAACCATCCAGGATTCTCACCTTGTAATCCGTGAGATGAAATTGCCCGAGCGCGGGGTAGAATTGTACTAAGGCTTTGCGCAATGCTGCATCTAGTGCTGCTACTGGACCATTTCCTTCGGCACATTCCAGAATTTCCGCGTCCTCTACTCCTATTTTAACAGTTGCTAGGGCTTTGGGAGCTTCCAATTCCTGAGCTTGTACCATGTCGCAGTGGACTTGAAACCCTTTGATGGCAAATAGCTGCTGCCTTTGCCCCAGGGCCGATCGCATCAGCAAATCAAAACTTGCCTCTGCGGCTTCAAATTGATAGCCTTGACTTTCTAAGTCTTTCAGATTTTGCAGGATTTGTCTACAGGCCGGATCCTGTTTTTCCAATTCTATGCCAAAGCTGCGGGCTTTTGCCAAGACATTCGAGAGTCCTGCTTGGTCTGATATTACTATGCGCCGGCGGTTTCCCACCCCTTCTGGTTGGATATGTTCGTAGGTGAGGGGGTTTTTCTCCACTGCGGACACGTGGATCCCGCCTTTGTGGGCAAAGGCCGATCGACCTACGTAGGGCGCATGTTCGTCCGGGGCCAGATTTACTATTTCGCTAACTTCCCGACTGGTTTGAGTCAGCTTCTCTAGCTGAGTTGGGGCTATACAATCATACCCTAACTTCAGTTGCAGATTGGGGATTAATGATATCAGGTTAGCGTTCCCGCACCGTTCTCCATAACCATTGATCGTCCCTTGGACCATCTGGGCCCCTTCCCCTACTGCTGCTAGGGCATTTGCCACTGCCGTTCCCGCGTCGTTGTGAGTGTGAATGCCTAGTTTTAATTCTTCCTGGGAAGCTATTTTGCCTTTCACCTCTGCCACTATTTGGCCAATTTCGTGGGGTAATGTCCCCCCATTCGTGTCACACAATACTAACCACTCGGCACCGGATGCCAGGGCCACTTCTAAGGTTTTCAGGGCATATTCTGGGTTTTGCTTGTACCCGTCAAACCAATGTTCGGCATCGTAGATTACTTTTCGCCCCGATACCCGGAGGTAGGCGATCGTATCCCGGATCATGGCCAAATTTTCATCGAGACTTGTTTTCAACCCCTCGGTGACATGCAAGTCCCAAGATTTGCCAAACACTGTGACCCAGCGGGTTTGGGCCGCCAGGATACTTTGCAGCATTTCATCTTCTGCGGCCAGTTTGTGGGGGCGACGAGTGGAACAGAAGGCGACTATTTCTGCTTGCTTGAGAGGTTCTTCCTTTATTTGCCAGAAAAACTGTACGTCCTTAGGATTTGCCCCGGGCCATCCGCCTTCAATAAAGGGGATGCCAAGATCGTCGAGTATTCTGGCGATTTTAATTTTGTCTTCTATGGATAATGATAGACCTTCCCGCTGGGAGCCGTCTCGCAGGGTCGTGTCGTATATCCAAATTTTCCTATCTCCGTTCATGCAGATATTTGGTTTTACAAGTCCGTTTGTAGTAAGCGCTTTAGCGCTTGAGGGTTTGTAGTAAGCGCTTTAGCGCTTCGGGGTTTGTAGTAAGCGCAAAGCGCGCTTGCCTCCCGCCAAATGTTTCGCCTGTCCTAGGACAAGGGTCGGTTTGGTGGATATATTTATCAAGGTAAGCATTAATTTTCCATCATACATGCCCAACGTACAAGCTCAAGGCCAGACTTTCAGCTGCGCACCAGATGCCAATTTACGTCAGCTGCTGCTAGCTAATGCTATCGACCTTTACAATGGTAAGGCTAAATTGATTAACTGCCGTGGTATCGGTACTTGCGGTACCTGCGCTGTTCTAGTTGAGGGGCAAGTTTCCGAACCTAACTGGCGGGATACTGGCCGGCGATCGCTCCCTCCCCATTCTCCCACGCGCAATCTCCGTTTAGCATGTCAGACTAAGGTAACAGGAGATGTCAAGGTTACCAAGTTTGATGGCTTTTGGGGACAAGGTTCTCAGACTGTTTGGACTCCTGAAGTTTGATTATATTTTACGCTCGGGTTTTTCCCTAGCGGACGATCGCCCGCTGGTGCCGTCTAGCTACAGCAGCCAATCTCTATACCTTAGCTTACCTGATTCTTTCTTGTCAAGCATACCTCTGATATTTTCTTTGCGCACTCTTACGTGTGCTCGTGTGCTCGCTTGCTTTTGCTTTTGCTGCCGGTTCCTGCTTTCGTTTCGAGCCGTGAGGGCAGCAGCCAGGTTGCTCTGCACCGGGGTATAAGGCTCGGTAAGGTGCGGTGGTTATCCCTGCGAGGTTATTAGGAGCAGTCGCCACCTGTTGGCACCGGCGTACTGGACGATGCTCTCGCACTCTGCGAGGTTATTCTCCGGTGAGTGGCACCTTATTGATGGCGAGCGCCAGGTTGCACCGCACCGGTGTATACAGGCTCGGTAAGGTGCGGTGGTTATCCCTGCGAGGTTATGGGTGTGGCGCAAGCGCCCGTTAGTAGGAGACGGAGGGGTGTGGTCAAAACCCGTTGATCGTTCGGGCGGCCCTCCCAGTCGCCGGATCCCCCCAAACCCCCCTTTATTGGGGGGCTTCCGGAACCCCCCCCCTTTTGGAAGGGGGGGTTTGGGGGGGATCGGATCCAACTACTTTTGACCACACCCGAGACGGAGTAGCCCGGCTACATGAACCAACGCGAAAGCCTGCGCGGGCTATATACATGTATCGGGCAATGCAGCTGGCGATCGACAAATACATGACCACAGCCCTACTCTATCGCTGTTATAATTTAAGTATGTTACCCGATCGCGCGTCCAACTATGCTACTTTTATCCAAACTGCAAAGTTTGCCAAACAGTTTTCCAGTTGAAGGGGCTGTCAAGATCGAATTAGTTGAAGGCATCCCCATCTTTCATGCTTCTAGTACAGTTAAGAGACGGATTAACACATTATTGGAAAAAGAGAACAAATTACTCCTCAATCATGAAGAAAAACAATAACTCTATCTGTATGAATAAATCGATGATTATCTCAGCTCGTTAAATCGAACTGTTCGCAAGATTTACTTGCATCAGAACCAATCAGATTTATAAACCATGCCTGTTCGTCGTTAAATTTCCGAGCCGTGCAGTCGTTACCTGGTCGAAAAACTATGGATTTCATTAACCCTAAAACTGATTTCGCCTTCAAGAAAATCTTTGGTTCATCGGATAGTAAGGATATTCTGATTAGCTTCCTGAATGCCCTCCTCTATCAAGGGGAAGCAAGGATTAAAGATTTGGAAATCATCGATCCCTATTCTCCTGGGAAGGTTGCCATTCTCAAGGATAGCTATTTGGATGTGAGGGCCACCCTTAAGGATAATACTATGGTTATCGTGGAAATGCAGGTGTGGCGCGTGGCAGATTTTGAGCAACGAATTTTGTATAATGCTGCTAAAGCTTATGCAAATCAACTGGGCAAAGGAGAAGGATACAGTAAGTTAAAGCCTCTCATCGCTCTCACTTTGACGGATTTTGTCTTGTTTCCAGAGCAAGATATGGTTATTTCTAACTTTGTCTTCAAAGAACGATCGCGGGAATTAGATTTTTCTACGAACCCCTATATAGAATTGCTATTCGTGGAATTGCCCAACTTTAAGAAAGAATTGTCCCAGTTGTCAAGCTTGACGGATAAATGGATTTATTTTATGAAACATGCGATCGATTTGCAAATGGTGCCGGAAACCATGGCAGAAGTGTCGGAAATTCAGAAAGCTTTTGCGATCGCCAATGAAGCTAATTTTAATCGCCAGGAGTTAGAAGATTTAGAAAAGCGGGAAATGTTTCTTGAAGACCAAAGAAATCTCAAGAGGGGAGGACAACAGGATTTACTTATCCGTCTACTGGGACGTATAATTGGTCCTGTGGAACCCCAACAGGAAATTCGCATCCGCCATTTATCTTTGGCACAGTTGGAGAGTCTGGCAGATGCGATTCTGGATTTTACTACGGCATCGGATTTGTCTGCTTGGCTGGATAATGTTAAGAATTAGAAGGGGCGATCGCACCGAGTGGCCTATCCTGGGGCGGAAGTGCGCGCAGCGCTACTCCGAACTCCGATTTTTCCGGAACGGTACTTTACCCCTCACGTTGACCGGTAGTGGGCAGATCCGGGGTGAGGGGGCAATACTTCTCGGTATGCCGCGAAATTCCTCGGGAGTGGGGAGTGGCCAGAGAGAAGTGGAGAGTGGGGAGTGGCCCCCGCGTCCGGTGCGTCCCCGCGTCCGGTGCGTCCCTTCTCCCTAACCGAGAAGTATTGGGTGAGGGGGTATAAAAGGTAATAAACAGAGCGCCCCGGATAGACAATTATGACAAAATGCCGCTCCCTCAAGGGAAAAGGTTCTTTTCTCATAGCGGAAAAGGTTCTTCTCTCGGCGAGAAAAGGTTCTTCTCTCGGCGAGAAAAGGTTCTTCTCTCGGCGAGAAAAGGTTCTTCTCTCGGCGAGAAAAGGTTCTTCCCTCGGCGAGAAAAGGTTCTTCTCTCGGCGAGAAAAGGTTCTTCCCTCATAGCGGAAAAGGATCTTCCCTCATAGCGGAAAAGGATCTTCCCTCATAGGGTGTGGTCTACGTGAGGGAAGTGATTATG
>JBFRWI010000058.1:0-43379 GCA_051439505.1 Hormoscilla sp.
CGTGTAAATTCCAACACCTCTTCTGCCATTCCTAACATCCGCGTAATCTGCGCTTGAATCAGATCGCACCATTCCTTAGTTTCATCATCAGGATGCATTTCTGCTAACATTGAACTAGATAAATTGATGCTGTTGAAAGGACTTTTGAAATCATGAATAATCGTATTAACCATCTCGCCCACCAACTCCATTTTCTCTTTGTGAACGACCTGATCACATATTGATCCGTCGTCATTCGCAGATGTTTAATAATGTGACGAAACAGTCCCAGGACGACCTTACCCTTAGTGTTATCCAAAATTTCCATCAAAGACTCCCGGGGGATTTTGGCCAGGGTTGAACCCTTGTAAGCTACGGCCCTGGCGCTACGTGGTTGTCCATCGAGAACCCCAAATTCTCCGAAGAAATCGTTAGGATTAGCGAATGCTATAGTTTGGTATTTGTTATTGCCAACTTGTTTGCAAAATTCTACCTGGCCCTCTAATACCAGGAATATACTATCGGGAATCGATCCTTCTTCAAAAATGATTTTTTTCTCAGAAAAATTTTCCAGAATAGCCAACTGGCACAGCTGGGATACTTGTTCTGGTTCAAAATAGGAGATAAATTGATGGGATGCCAAATCCATGTGAGAGTACCTGTATCTTTAATTGAGGAAGTTGCTTGCCAGTGGTAATGCTACCCCCGCACGGCTAGGGTTGCCTCGCGCTGACCCTCTGGTCGCATGTCTCTTAAGTCACCGACCTTAGTCACCACAACCCTTCGCTTTCTGGCAGACGGGGGATGGGCGCGATCGCCTATCACTCTAGTTTACCCCAATCAGATGCCCTATTCTCTGCTAGTGGAGCCCAAACAGTTGCGGCGTCAGGAACGGGGCGATCGCCTCTGGGCCTGCCATCGGATCCCGATTCAACCCCCCATGAACAACAATTGGTAGTAAAGAGCGTTTCTCAGATTAATGAGGTACAGTGAATTCCCTACAGGACAAGGGTTTCAGCTAAATATTTCTGTACCTGACCTGATTGAGAAATGCTATATATTTAATTTGTTTGTATTCTAACATACATTTCGATCTAATTCTCATATTTGATAAATTTTTCAATGTCTTGATAATGGTTGCGAATTGTCAATTGTCAATTGTCAATTGCGGCGTTGTGAATTCAGTAATTCCATCAATATAGCCATATATAGATATATCTAAAACTATGCTCTGCATTGGTCACTGGTCACTGGTCACCGGTCATCGATCGTCCCGTGGCGCGGGCGTCCCCGCCCGATAAACATTACCTAAAAATCGGAAATACATATTTGAATATATATTGAATTAAGGAAAAAATAACCCTCGCGGGGAGGTCTCAGCTGGACATGGGTTCGCCAGTATTAGGACAGCGGTCATGGGGAAAATCTATGCGATTAACAGGAGAAGAGATATGCTAAATAAATCTGTTCTGAACAAGCTCCACCGTTACAAATGAAGTCGTATTTAGCCGCCGCCATTCAAATGACCAGCGTGCCAGACCTGGAAAAAAACCTGGTACAGGCAGAAGAACTGATAGATCTAGCCGTGAATCAGGGAGCCGAACTGGTAACTTTACCAGAAAACTTTCCCTTTTTGGGCAGCGAGTCAGAAAAACTGGCTCAAGCGGCAACTATTGCCCAAGAGAGCGAAAAATTTCTTCAGATCATGGCGCAGCGGTACCAAATCACTATCCTCGGCGGGGGCTTCCCCGTACCGGTAGACACAGACAAAGTCTATAACACAGCATTATTAATAGACTCAACTGGCAGTGAAGTAGCCCGTTACCAGAAAGTCCATCTGTTCGACGTCAACCTCCCCGACGGCAACACCTATTGCGAATCATTAACAGTTCAACCAGGAACCCAGTTGCCGCCAGTCTACGCGAGTCCATCATTAGGCGTGATGGGACTCTCCGTATGCTATGATGTCAGGTTTCCCGAACTGTACCGGCATCTGTCAGATGAAGGTGCAGATATCTTGTTTGTACCAGCAGCTTTCACCGCCTACACGGGCAAAGACCATTGGCAAGTGCTGCTGCAAGCAAGAGCGATCGAAAACACCTGCTACGTCATCGCCCCCGCCCAAACTGGGAACAATTATGCCCTGCGCCACACTCACGGCCACGCCATGATTGTTGACCCTTGGGGGATGATTCTCGCCGATGCTGCCGAAGCGCCAGGAGTGGCGATCGCCAAAATTGATCCCTCACGACTGCAACAAGTGCGGCGTCAGATGCCTGCATTAAAGCATCGGGTGTTTGGCCGATCGCGCAGCGTGGCGCAGCCATAGACTTGAGGGTGGTAAATCTGATTGCGCCTAATGTGCAAATAAACCTATACAGTATACCCCGATGATTTATAGGGAACCAATGGTTGATGCAATTGCCTGGGTGACGAAGATGGCCCCAACCAACTTCATCCCAGGAACGCCCCCCGGACAAGTCCTGTTGGCAACAGCAACTCCAACAGCAGCGGCCCCTAGCACTTCCATGGTACTGGCAGCAGTGCTACTGAGTTTAGTTGTCATTTACCTAGCTAGCAAAATAGGCGGCGAGATTTGTGCCAGAATTGACTTGCCCCCCGTCTTAGGCGAACTGGTCGGCGGCGTAGTTGTGGGTATATCGGCCTTGAACTTACTGATTTTTCCAGAAGGAGGAGCCCAGAGTTCTGATTCCGTGATTATGGCCTTCCTGCAAGGGACAGCTAATCTCACCCCAGAAACCTCCAGCAGCCTGTTTGAAGCATCCAGCGAAGTCATTTCCGTTTTATCGGAACTGGGCGTGATCCTGCTATTGTTTGAAATTGGTCTGGAATCAGACTTGAAGGAATTGCTTAAATCCGGACCCACCGCAACAGTCGTAGCTGTGACAGGGGTGGTTGTACCCTTTGCTGCTGGTACCGCTGGACTGATTTACCTATTTCATGTCTCCACAGTCCCAGCAGTTTTCGCCGGTGCTGCTCTGACCGCCACCAGTATCGGCATTACGGCTAAGGTGCTAGCAGAACTACAACGTCTGACTTCAACTGAAGGTCAGATTATCATTGGTGCAGCAGTGATAGACGATGTACTTGGCATTATCGTTCTGGCCGTGGTGGCTTCTCTCGCTGAGACAGGTGAGATCGAAGTCGCCAACGTCATCTATCTAATTATCAGTGCTGGAGTTTTTCTGATTGGCTCTATTTTATTGGGTCGAAATTTGATGCCCTATTTTGTCGGGCTAGTCAAAAGACTGCAAACGCGCGGTCAGCTGTTGATTGCTGCCCTCATTTTCACCTTTATTCTGTCCTATATCGGAGACGCGATTCAATTAGAAGCTATACTTGGTTCTTTTACTGCTGGTCTGATTCTGGCAGAAACAGAACTGCGCCGAGAACTGGAAGAGAAAATTATTCCCGTTGCTGATATGTTCACGCCAATTTTCTTTGTTACAGTTGGTGCTAAAACAGATTTGGGAGTGCTAAATCCAGCAGTTCCCAGCAATCGAGAGGGTCTGATTATCGCTAGCTTCCTGATTGTGGTGGCAATTGTAGGAAAGATAGTTACGGGATTGACAGTGTTTGGCGCAGAGGGAAAAATTAACCGTCTAGCAATTGGCGTCGGCATGATTCCCAGAGGGGAAGTGGGACTTGTGTTTGCAGGCGTCGGTGAGGCTAGTGGTGCCCTATCAGAACCCTTGCAAGCTGCAATTATTATGATGGTGATTCTGACAACCTTTCTAGCACCGCCCTTATTGCGGGTGGTGTTCGCCCTGCCAGCGGGCGACAGTAACCCGGAAACTCGGGACAGGACACCAAATAGTCCCAAAGCCGAAGTATCAGCTGCTGTTCGGGAAACATCGGAACAAGATTTAAGAGAGTCGGTCGAAGATTCAGATCGAAGCTGAGTAGCTTCGTCATCAGGTTTTGTGGTTTTTCCCTTAGCATTGGTCGGAAGCCCCTGATGACCAATGACCAAGGATTTTTAACAAAAAAGAGGAGCGGGAAGTGAAATTCCATTGGCTATTATCTGGTGCTCTAGGTGTTTGGCTAGCATCGAGTCCCGTACAAGCAGCTAACTTGCAGTTTTGGCGCTTTGATGCTAACCGCAACCGCTTAGAGTTTACGACATCGGGCAGCGTTCAACCTAGAGCGCAATTGCTCTTCAACCCCACTCGTCTGGTAATTGATTTACCCGGAGTCAGGTTAAGGGGAAGCATGCAAGAGCAGCTAGTGAAAACCCCTGGAATTAAATCTATCCGGGTGGGACAATTCACCCCTGGAACTACTAGGATTGTGATTGAATTGATTCAGGGTTATACTCTCGACTCACAACAAATTAGATTTCAAGGAGCCACTCCCAGCCAGTGGCGGGTTCAATTACCGACTCCCCAACCCTTAAATCTATCTCCCCCCAGCCCACAGGCCCCAGCTGTATATCCTCCGTCTCCGGTGGAGCCCGATCCTTTCGATCCACCAGATCCGGAGATCGATCTACCTAGAGCGAGAATTCAAGTGGAGAATCTGCGGGTGACCACTGGTGGTTTCTTCATTAACACCCGGGGGCAAACTCCAGAAATAAAAAAAGCAAAGCGCAGCAAAGATGGCACGGAAATTAATATAGATATACCGGGAGCAAGCATCGATCCTAATCTCAGGCAGCGAGAATTATCGATCGATAGTAAAGGTGTTAAAAAAATCAGACTCTCTCAAGTTGAAACTTCTCCTCCAGTTGCTCGTATTACCCTTTCTGTCACAGAAGATAGCCCCAATTGGCGGGCCCAGATGAGCGGGAACGCGATTATACTCTTACCTGAAGGTGGCAGTCCTGCTTTGCCGTCTTCCGAGCGTGATTGGCCAGCTGGAGAACAGTTAGCGAGGGCAGATTCTAGGTTTGACCAAACTGCCACAATCGAGTCGGTTCAAATGATTGGATCTAGACTTATAGTCAGGGCCGATCGCCCGGTGAGTGCTATGGGGAGATGGGAAACACCCGCAGCCTACAAACTGACAATTTCTCCAGCTCGATTAAGTACCACTACTAGAACACCCCAGTTAAATTCAACTGGCCCATTATCGCAGCTGAGTATAGAGCAGTCAGGTCTTAACTCGGTAGTGATTTCATTGCTCCCTGCTTCTGGTTTTACAATTGAAAATTTCAATCAGTCTAGTGAATATCTATCCCTGCCCATTGTTATTAGAAATCCTCCTCCCGTACCGCCAGTGAAGCCTCCCAGTGGCCCGATCGCGATCGACGTGCCGCCTCCTAATATTCCACCCCCGATTAATCCGCCTTCTCCGCCGAGACCACGGCCTTCTTCACCGGCTCCCGATCGGACAAATAATGAGCGCATTGTTGTGGTGGTAGATCCCGGTCATGGTGGACGCGATCCCGGTGCTATTGGCATTGGTGGCTTGCAAGAAAAACAGATAGTTTTGGATATCTCCCGACAAGTAGCAACGATCTTGCAGCGACAAGGCATCCAAGCACTGCTGACTCGCTATGATGACCGGGAAATTGACTTGCAGCCTCGGGTGGATTTTGCCGAACGGGTAAATGCTAGTTTATTTGTGAGCATCCACGCCAACGCTATTAGTCTCAGTCGTCCCGATGTGAATGGGCTAGAAACCTATTACTATGACACTGGTGGAAGGCTGGCGAGGACTATCCACGAAAATATTCTGCGACGCACTGGCATTCCAGACCGGAGATTGCGGCGAGCCAGATTTTACGTGCTCAGGAAAACTTCTATGCCCGCCGTCTTAGTGGAAACTGGGTTTGTCACTGGTGCTGATGATGCTGTTAGATTGAGGAATCCAGCTTACCGCCGCCGTATGGCTGAGGCGATCGCAGAGGGGATCCTTCAGTATGTGCGGCAAAATCACGGTTTGTCGGGCCTGGGAAGTTACAGAGGACACAGATAGATGCAAAATGGACGGATTGGGATTTTTGACAGCGGTGTTGGTGGTTTGACTGTTTTGAGAGAGCTATACCGGCAACTACCTGGGGAGTCGATTCTTTATTTTGCGGATACAGCTCGACTCCCCTATGGCACCCGAGAACCGGTTCAAATCCAACAGTTTGTCCGCGAGATTCTTACCTGGATGGTACAGCAGCAGGTCAAAATGGTAGTAATGGCTTGCAACACCAGTGATGCTTTAGCTCTGGAAGTCGTGCGCCCAGAATTCGACCTCCCCGTTATTGGACTCATCTTACCGGGAAGTCGCGCTGCTGTCCGTTCTGGAAAGCGGATAGGCGTGATCGCCACAGAGGCTACCGTGAAGAGCAATGCCTATCGTCGGGCTATACTAGAGCTTGACCCAACTATCCATGTTTGGCAAGTAGCCTGTCCCGAGTTTGTACCTCTAATCGAGCAAAACTGGATCTCTCACCCCTACACCATGCAAGTAGCACGATCGTATCTGGCTCCTTTACTGGATCGGCAAATTGATACCCTAGTTTACGGTTGCACTCATTATCCACTCTTGGCACCGGTGCTCCGTCAGATTTTACCCCCATCAGTGCAGTTAGTTGACCCAGCTGTACATGTAGTTGCAGCTGCCGCTAGAGAACTAGACCTGTTAGGATACAGAAACACTCGCTCTCTTTTACCAACCCGGTTTGGAGTCAGCGGATCCCAGGAGCTATTTGCCCAATTGTCAGTTCAGTGGCTCGGTTGTCAAATTAAGGTAGAATCGGTAAATCTCACAAAATTTCGAGCCCAGCTAGCTGAGATCGAATCTCGGTCGCAATAAAAAATCGGATCTATCTTTTTGTGCCGAGCTCTAACGGACAGAACTGCGAGTTAGCGTAGCTGAACGATTTAGCGTCCTTCGCGACCACTTGACACCTCGCTGTGCCAGAATCAATATCAGATAAACTACACAAATATAAGCCGTGGCCAGAACGGGAATTATCAGGGGAAGATCTTTGTAAGTCATAGCACACTTAGACGGATAGCGGAGAGCAAACGGGAACGGGAATTTCAAATCGGAATGTATCGCTCAACCTCGCCCTTGACTAGCACTGGCGCCGGTTAAAGCTTGCAACTGCCAACAAGAGATCTGTGGATAACCCACAGATCTCTTAGCCGCAATTTACTTGCCCGTCAGACTTAAGACCTTTGAGTTCATGACCGGAGCGAGGAATTGACAACCCACCTTGAAAAGGAACTGAGATTGCCTAGCTCCCAGCGCGAATACTCAAACTGTCATCAGTATTGATAGCCGGTCTGTCTCGATCGGGTTAAATAAATTTGAAATCCTTAATTTTTAACTTAACACAAAATTTCCCGCTTCAGAAGTGAATTTTGAGGATAAGTTAATAAATCTTAACAATTAGCTGTCAGATGTTCCCTGTTTGGCTTAGAATAGAGGAAATATGTAAAGTTTTGTAGCCTAGCGCCAGAGTCGGCTGATCCATGACCGATCGCAAAAAAATCTTTTATCCAGTGGAAGCAGACCTGCTGAAGCTGACGGAAAACTTGAAGCAGCTGGTGAGTGCTCGTCACCCAATCCTATACGCAGCGGCAGAACACCTATTCGGCGCAGAGGGCAAACGGGTAAGACCGGCGATAGTCCTGTTGGCCTCGCGGACAACGATGCCGAACCAGGATATTACCCAACGCCACAGACGATTGGCGGAAATTACGGAAATGATTCACACGGCTAGTCTGGTACATGATGATGTGGTGGATGAATCACAAGTACGTCGCGGCATACCGACGGTACATAGCAGTTTTGGCAACCGCATCGCAGTTTTAGCAGGGGATTTCCTGTTCGCCCAATCTTCCTGGTATTTGGCTTCTTTGGATAACCTGGAGGTGGTCAAACTACTATCAGAAGTGATTATGGATCTGGCGGAAGGGGAAATTCGACAGGGACTAAATCGATTTGATCCGAGTTTGTCCATTGAGGCTTACCTGGAAAAGAGTTATTATAAAACGGCTTCTTTGATTGCCAATAGCTGTAAGGCGGCTGCGGTACTCAGTGAGGTGTCTCCGGAAATAGCCGAAAATTTATATCAATATGGCCGTAATCTGGGACTGGCTTTCCAAGTTGTGGATGATATTCTCGATTTCACCGGTTCAACTGAAACCTTGGGTAAACCAGCTGGTTCGGACCTCTGTAGCGGCAACTTGACAGCGCCAGTCTTATATGCTATGGAGGAAAAACCCTACCTGGAAGCAATGATTTCCCAAGAATTTACTCAATCAGATGACTTGGAAAAGGCTGTGGCGGTGATTAAAGAAAGTAATGGCATCAAGCGTTCTCAGGAATTAGCTGCGTCCCATGCTAGTCGTGCGCAGAATTGTTTAGCTGATTTACCACCCTCTGACTCTCGCCAAGCTCTAAAGGACTTGGCTGATTATGTTTTGACTCGTATAAATTAGTAGTGTTGTAGGCTGGAATTGAGAAATTGTGGCGTTGCACATTCTTGGGATGATGGTGATAGATTTTCCCTTTTTGCTAATTGCTAATTGCTAATTGCTAATTGCTAATTGCTCTCTGGACAAAAAGCGACATCTTTCGACATAGAACACTGGCAAGAATTGCTCATCAACAACCCTTATCATCCCTAACCCGTGCAACCCCGAAATTGTTAAGCTAGATCGTCGGGGATATTGTGAGAGTTGCCCTGGAAACGCTGCATATATGAGAAAATTAATTTTTGGATATCAGCACGCCCAACTTCAGTCCCGGCGTCGATATTTCCGGGGGTCTCAAAGAACACTAGACTATCGACTGTTTCCATTGCTACCATCTGAAATAAAATGTGAGTGACAGGATGTGGCAAGGCCATGGCCCTCGGGTCTTGTCGGGCATAGGCTGTATTGGCAGCATCTTGCTGGGTGGGAAAGGCATAAATGACATTTTTTCGCTGCTGGGGTTGGACCCGATTGCTCAGAGTTGTTAACACCCAATTGTCATCAGGAGTCTGTATGATATAATATTGCGAGTGCTTTAACCGTGAAGCGATTGACTTGAGTACAGGGGCGATCGCCTCCATAACCAAGGGGGTGCTGCCATCGGTGGGAGCTTGGTCAATCAACAGTTGAATTTGTTGGTCTATGTTCATAATTAGACTTCTTGGGTATTTATGCTTGGGGTAGGGATTGTGAGATGGCCATTATGGTGGCGATCCGAACGAACGGATTTTGAGGAGCAAGCTTTTTGGTCAATGCTATAAATTATAAGCGATCGCGCCGGATGTATCGCCGGTTATCAAGAGTGGCCAAATAGGGTGAGTTTTGAGTTAGCGAGTGGATGTGTTAGGGTAGTGGATAGCCAAGTAGTCGTAATGGGAGATTGGTGCTGATCGTGGAGGCAATCTTTTCCGAAGTTTTTCAGCTCCTGTTGAGAGAACTCAAACAGTCTACCCGTGCCTCAGAGGGAAACTGTCAAGAGGTGGCCAAACGCATAGCTACAGAAGTAATGCGGATCTGCTCCCAAAGCAAGAGAATTCAAGCCTCCGGGGAAATAGCTTCATGGGCCCAGACCCTAGCCAGTCAGCGCCAGGAGCAATGTCTGCGCTACTATAATTTGGGGTCTCGCCAAGGAAGGGTGGAATTACACAGCTCTTTGAGTGCGATCGTCTATCGCTACATTACTCCATCAGGGCTGCCATCCAGCTATCAAGGGAGGCTGACTCTGATTGAAGATTTTTTACAGGGATTTTACATAGAGGCGCTGAATTCCTTCCGCCGGGAAGCGGAACTGCCGGTTACCTATCAACCGAAAACTTTGCTGGAGTTGGCAGAGTACATGGCTTTTGTGGAGCGCTATGGGAAGCGCCGTATTAGACTATCGCGAGGTCGATCTCAACAACTGATTATTCTCCGGGCCCAAACTTTTTCCGGGCAGCAACCGCCAGAAACTTTTGTCGATCTGGAAAGGGCAGCAGAGGGAGCCCCTGGTGAGTCAGGGGGAAACTGGGGTGCCGCGCCGGGAAAGCAGCTGCGAGAGGTGATGGTGGCGGCGGCGGATACTAACCCAATAGAAGATCACCTGCGCTTCAAGGTGGTGGAAGAATTGATGCAGTATTTACTCGACCATAATCAGCTTGATTGTGCTGACTACTTTGCTCTGCGCTTGCAGGATTTATCGACATCGGAAATTGAGGAGATCCTGGGTTTGACTCCCCGGGAACGGGACTATTTACAGCAGCGGTTTAAATACCATCTGAGTCGGTTTGCTACGGGACCGGGATGGGAATTGGTGCATCAGTGGTTGGAAGCGGACCTGGAACGGAACCTGGGCATGACTCCTGGGGAATGGCAGACTTTTATAGACAAGCTGACTCAACAACAGCAGAGTTTGCTCAGCCTTAAGCAACAGAAACTACCCCATCAAGAGATCGCCTCCGATCTGGGCATAACTCCTAGTAAAGTCACCAAAGAGTGGTCTAAGCTACTACAAATAGCCTGGGAAATCCGTAATAGCTGATATTATTATCCGGAATGAATGCATCTAAACATGAATAGAGAGCCAGAAGCCAACACAGATGAATTACTCGCTTGGCTGCTACAAGCTCCAAAAGCGAACGCATCTACACCTTCATCTGGGCACACTGCTAACCCAGAGAATGAGCAAACTTCCACCAGCTCAACTTCACCAGACGAAGATGTATGGTGGGGTGATTCTCTTGAGCTTGTAGCGGCAGAAATTGATATTTTTACACCAGACTCTAGCGGTTCCGATTCCATACAGCTGGAGTCTAAACCACTTGAAATTGGAGAGATACCTGCCGTGCAAAACCGTTTCCAGGCTGTTTTAAAGCGCCGAATTCAATCGGAAATCTCATCAAGGCTGCCACTATTTCCTTGGGAAACAGAGGTCTCAGAATACTATGATGATATTTATGACTCCACATTTTCTTCCGGGGTTCCCGGACTACCCTGGACTGCTCAGCTACTTTACCTGAACCTGCCAGTGCCAGTTAAAATCCCGGAATCTATCTTAACTCAGTTGCTAGAGCAATGTCAGCCGATCGCCCGCTCGGGATTGCGAGAAGGTGCTAAATTAGTTCAGGCGACAAAGGGTCTGTTTCCTAACTACCTTCAGACTCTGAACGAGTTAGCTGGAATGGTGCTCTTAGAGTATCGGTTTAATCAATGGGGACAGTTAGAGTCTAGCCATCGCGGTCCAGTAGACCAGCAGAATTTCCCTAGCAGTTATGAAATGGCAACGCCTACCCAACAAATGCAACTATCTTTACTGGCAGCAAGGCAGATCCTGAATGGTCTGACTCTGTTATTAAATTTGTCGGGACCGGTGGTACACCGAGAATGGCTGACTGGGGCTGGGAAGTTGATTGTTGAGGCTAATTACTATATTAGAGATGGTGTATCTTGGTTGGAAATTCAGGCCCAGATGCCTTGTGCTGGGAGGTTAAAGTTGACCGGAGACGCCCAAGAGGCGATCGCGCAACGAGAAAATCCCGGCAGTTTGACTGTAGAATTGTCAGATATTCAAGCCTTACAGACGTACCCCTTGGCGATTGAGTTTCCCACAGAGTCTACGGAGCCCCTGATTTTTGCTGTTTGTCCTACTTAGATGGCTTGGGTGGATATGTTACATTAGGTACAACATCTCAAATTAGGGATTAACATGTCTAACTCAAGAGCAAGCAGGTCAGATATACCAATCTTTGGCGAACTGTGGCGACGCATTCAGGCGTTGCCCAAACCAGTGCCGGAGGATTCACTCATCTTTCGGGTGTTCGTACAGGCGCTAGTGATTGTAGGAATTATTGCTACGGATGTGGCGGCAGGAGCGAACGAAAACGTGAGTTTCTGGGCAGTGCCCCTGAGTGTGGTTGGTGCTACTTGGAGTTGGCATCGGCGCCGAAAAAGCAATGTGGCAGTGAAGTTCCTACTGGCGATGGCCATGCTAGTGGCCCTGTTTGCTTTCTTTGGTAACCTGTTCACTCAGTTGAATGATACTAGGCTAGTGTTGGCCGAGTTGTTGATTCAACTCCAGGTACTCCACAGTTTTGACCTCCCCCGCCGTCATGATTTGGGATACTCGATGGTGATCGGGCTGATTTTGATTGGGGTTGCTGGTACCCTGTCTCAAACTTTGGCTTTTGCCCCTCTTTTGCTGATATTTTTGGCCTTGGCTTTACCAACTCTGGTTTTAGATTATCGATCGCGCCTGGGTTTAATTCCTAGTAGAACTAAGGTTGGTGAAGTCAGAAAAAATGGCCGCAAATTATTACCATCGTTACCACCAGAACTATCTCTGGGACGTTTGGCTGTAATATTGCTGTTAATTGTCACATTAGGTTTGGCAATTTTTGCGTCTTTACCGAGGGTGCCGGGCTATCAA
The DNA here is from genome assembly GCA_051439505.1 of Hormoscilla sp. Taxonomy (GTDB): domain Bacteria; phylum Cyanobacteriota; class Cyanobacteriia; order Cyanobacteriales; family Desertifilaceae; genus Hormoscilla. Next base: position 12,325 of record JBFRWI010000058.1, read on the forward strand.
TTGCGGACTTTTCCGGTGAGTGCTTCTAATCAAGTGGCAGAGGCGGACCGAGAGGAAGTTAATGGAATTGCTAATCCTGGTTACGTTAGAGGAGGAAATGATCGCTCTGATGGTGAGGGCACCGGTGGTAGGGGGAGCGAGGGCGCGGAGGAACTAGATGAGACTTTTTATTACGGCTTTAATACTAAGATTAACCAGAACCTGCGGGGACAGATGCAACCGAAGGTGGTGATGCGGGTGCGATCGCAGGCGGCAGGTTTTTGGCGGGTGTTGGGTTTTGACCGCTACACTGGTCAGGGTTGGGAGATTTCTCGGGAACAGACGGCAACTGTAGAACGACCTAGCTGGTCCTATCGATTCTATTTGCTGAGCAGGCACAGTCAGGCTCAAATGAGAGAGGTGGTGCAAACCTATTCTATAGTTTCTGAGCTGCCCAATATTATTCCCGCTATGACCCAACCGAAGCAACTTTTCTTTTTTACTACTAAGGTTGAGGTGGATGCGGAAGACTCTTTGCGATCGCCCCTAGGTTTGCTGAATGGGGATACTTATACTGTCATCTCCCGAGTTCCCTTGCGCGATCGCACTCAATTGGGACAAGCGCGATCGGAGTATATAGGTATTATCGAGGATAAGTACCTGCAAATTCCTGAAGAAATTGCCGACCGAGTGCGCCAACGGACTGAAGAGATATTGGCCAAATCTGAAAAGCCCGTGACTGTTGCCTATGAGCAAGCTCTCTATCTGGCACAATACTTAAAGCAGCATTATACAATTCAACCAAACTTGCCTGTATTAGATGAAGATCTAGATCTGGTAGAGGCTTTTCTGTTCAAGTATAAAGGTGGCTATCCCGACCACTTCTCTACGGTTTTAACAATTATGCTGCGTTCCATCGGCGTACCTGCGAGGTTAGCGGTGGGCTTTGGACCGGGAGAGTTCAATCCTTTCACTGGTCTTTATGAGGTTCGCAACAGTGACGCCTATGCGGTGACGGAGGTGTATTTTCCTGATTACGGTTGGTTTGCTTTTGACCCCATTCCCGGTCACGAACTGATTCCCCCTTCGGTTGAAGATTATGAGACTTTTGGTGTCCTGCGACAGTTCTGGCATTGGGTCGCCGGTTGGTTTCCCAGTCCGGTCCGGAATCTATTCGCGACTCTGTTTGGTGGGATGTTCCGGTGGGTAGCACGGGCGATCGTCTGGCTGTGGCGACTGTTTACCAGTGGCTGGGTGGGATTGTTGACCGGTCTGATGCTGGCGATCGGCCTGGCCTTTTTGGGATGGTTGGGCGTGAATCTTTTGGGGCGGTGGCTTCACACCCAGAAGCTGGCTAAGTTGCCTCCCATTGAAGGTATCTACCGGCAAATGCTGGATCTGTTAAAGGACCAGGGATATCCTAAGCATCCGGCTCAAACTCCGCTGGAGTATGCTACAGCTTTACGGCCACATTATCACCCGGAGGCCCTAGGGGCGATCGATGAGATTTCTCAGGCTTATGTCCTCTGGCGTTATGGCGGTAAAGAGACTAGCTACAATCTGCTGCGGTTACGTCTGCAACATTTGATCCGGGATACTCAGGGTTTGGGTAAGATTAAGCGGTTACCTAAAGCACCGAGTAGAAGCACTTAACTGGGTTTGGACCGCCGCTATGCTGCGAAGGGTGTGGTCAAAAGTAGTTGGACAAGGATCCCCCCCAAACCCCCCCTTCCCAAAGGGGGGGGCTTCTTGCCCCCCAATAAAGGGGGGTTTGGGGGGATCCGGCGAGTGGGAGGGCGCAGCTTGCGGGCAATAACCTCGCAGCTTGCGAGCAATAACCTCGCGGACTGCGAGCAATAACCTCGCAGCTTGCGAGCAATAACCTCGCAGAGTGCGAGCAATAACCTCGCAGACTGCGAGCAATAACCTCGCAGACTGCGAGCAGAAAGTTAAAACCTACCCAAGAGAGCGTCCCTATCTGCCGGTAGTCAAGCCCTGAACTGCCGGTGCCCAGAAAGAGAATACCTTTACAAATACGTTTCCCCGATCGGGGAATGAAACCTCTTGCTGAAGATTCCGGGACTGGAAAAGGCCATTTTGGGAAAACAACCCATGTGTACGGTCTAATATACCGTTCCTGTGGAGTCCTACAAAAATGGCCATTTTTGGAAAAAGCCTTGGTTACTCACGCAAGGTAGGTACCACCCTTGGGTGTTTTCCTGGCCGAATTATCCCATTTCCCCAAATCAATGATAAATTAACAAGCCAGCGGGCGAGGCTTTCATCCCCATATCTGTAGCAAGCATTGGTTAATAGCGATGACGGCCCAACTAGGTTGGGGTAACCCATCCTATCTGGAGAAAGCGAACAAAATAGGCCATTTTTGGGAAAACAGGAGGCCACCATTAACTATTCTGATTGAAACCAACCGGTCAAGGCCACCGCCAGGGCATCAGCTGCATCATCTGGTTTGGGAATATACTCCAAGTCTAGTTCCCGCATTACCGCTTCTTGCACTTCCTCTTTATCCGCATTGCCGTAACCCGTTAATGCCTGCTTGATTTGCGGGGGGGTAAATTCAACCATGGGAATATTGTTTTGAGCTAATACTAAGGTTAGCACTCCCCGGGCCTGGGCTACCAAGATTACATTTCCCATCCGATAAAAAAACAGCTTTTCTACTGCTGCTAAGTCCGGTTGCCACTCTGACACTAGGAATTGCAAATCTTCGTAAATTATTTGCAGCCGATCGCCCATTTTGGCTGATGCTGGAGTTTTAATCGCGCCAAAATCAAGAGTTTTGACAGCATTGTTATCCCCATTACCATCAGTCTGACAGGAAATTATCCCAAACCCCAGAGTTGCTAATCCGGGGTCCAATCCCAGAATAAGCTTTTCCATTTTTATATTTTCTTGTTTTTCTATCTCCGCCTGTCAAAAATGAGAGGCGCTAGTTTGGTTTCGGGGTGCATTGAGATGCATGCACGGGCGAAGCATTTGGATAGTTTCCTTGTCGATATATGACTTATATTGTCGCCCAAATGCTTCGCCCCTACAGATGCAGCAAATGGCTATCAACTACTTGTGTCCACATCCCGTAATCCCGCAATTTGGCGCCATTCTACCTGTGAATAGCGTTCTCGCATTTCTAATGGAATTTGTTTAACCGCTTCTCCAATAATCTGTAAATTTTGCACCACCGCATCAAACGTGCGATCGTCTGCCAAAAACTAGGCAAATTCCATCCCGTCCCTGTAGCGCATCACCTTTTCCCCGGCGATGAGAATATCTTCAAAATATGTAAATTACGAGACATCGATCGCCTCCTGAAGCACGGTTTCTCTGATAATAGACTTTAACATCTTAGCACTGACCAAATCCACCGATCGCCCCAAACTATCCTCCAATAGAAATTTCAAATCCATATAGCGATCGAACCCACTTAAGCTTTTAGCCGGGGGTTTTAACCCCCGGCGGGTCAACAGCGAAGTGAGGGAATTACTACTTATCGTTTTCGGGCATTTCTAGGTCGAACACCTGGCGAAATACCTTTTGCACCTTGGTTCCCGAATCAATTGATTCCAAAGGATCCTTGCGCAGTCGGTGACGCAAGCAAAGAGTTACCACGCGCCCGATATCGTCAACTGTAACTTCCGTGCGTCCTTCAAAAGCTGCTAATGCCTTGGCCGCACGATTTGTGACAAGATCGCCGCGCAAACCATCCACATCCAATTGAGAACAAACTTCGGATATCTGTACCCGCAAGTCATAATCAATCTCAACCTTTGGCAACAGTTCCCTCGCAGTTACTAATTTCTCTTGCTCTTCTGCTTGCAAGTCGCGGCACTTTTCCAGAAATTCCGGGGGATTTTGGTCAAAAGTAGATCGTTGTTCGACAATTTGCACTCGCAAAGCTGCATCTTTAACAGTGCGGATCTCCGCGTGCATGCCAAAGCGATCGAGCAATTGAGGGCGCAGTTCCCCTTCTTCGGGGTTACCAGAACCCACCAACACGAAACTGGCCGGGTGACGCACGGAAATTCCCTCCCGTTCCACAGTATTCCAACCACTAGCAGCGGAGTCCAGCAGCACGTCAACTAAATGATCGTCTAGCAGGTTGACCTCATCAACGTACAGAATACCCCGATTTGCTTTCGCCAGCAATCCCGGTTCAAAAGCCTTTACACCTTCCGAGAGAGCCTTTTCAATATCGATCGTACCGCAGACTCGATCTTCTGTCGCCCCGAGAGGCAAGTCTACCATCATCACCTTTTTGCGAACCACGGGAATTTCTTGACGTTGTTCTATCCGCTGTTTGACTTCATCAGACATCTGTTCCGGGTCCGCCGGATGGCTGTTAAAGGGGTCATCGGCCACCACTTCTATTTCTGGCAACAGGTCTGCGAGGGCGCGGATGGTAGTAGACTTACCAGTACCCCGATCGCCCATAATCATCACCCCTCCGATCTTGGGGTCAATCACGTTCAAAAGCAGCGCCAGTTTCATCTCTTCTTGCCCCACTATAGCAGTGAAGGGAAAAACCGCACGGCGCGTAGCATAATTGACAGTAGGACTAGCTATGGTTCCTACCGTCGCGGACTTAGAATCAGCAATCAGACTTACCACTTTCGTTACCTATGTTAGTTGTCAGTTGTTAGTTTTCAGTTGTTAGTTGTCAGTTGTTAGTATCACGATCTGTACTATACCGATAAGCCCGCGCAGGCGGGCTTTGTGCCTGTAGCCCTACCCTTGAGGGTAGGGGTGGGGGTGGGGGTGAGGGCCATTAGCCGATCGTCCATGATATCAGATGGGGGGATGTCCAGCACGATATCGCCGATGTGTCAGCTTTTTTGCAGCTGACGAGATCTTTTTCAGGTCTTGCAGGACTTCTGTGGCCGACTGATATCTGTCAGAAAAGTGGTAACAGACCATTTTATCTAGAACTGCTGCTAATTGGGGCCCCACTCCGGTCAGATGACGCCATACCACCGTTCCCGTATTCGAGTCTTGGCGTAACTGGGTCGGTTTTAAGCCTGTCAGAGCTTGAATGCCGATCGTCCCTAAAGAGTATAGATCGCTGTTGAGCCTGGGTTGACCTGCCAATTGCTCGGGAGCTGCATAACCATTAGTCCCGATCGCCACCGTATATTGCTCAGTATTTAAATCCCACTGGGGATGCATGAGTTTTACCGCCCCAAAGTCTATTAAGCACAAGCGACCATCTGCTTGGCGTCTCATAATGTTGCTGGGTTTAATATCCCGATGAATGACATTATGAGAGTGGATAAAGGTGATAATTTCCAGTAATTGAGTTAGCCAATCAATTACTTCCTTTTCCGGTATCTGCTTTGACGATGGCATTTCATTGCTCAGATGATTTCCACAGATCAACTCTTCTACTAAATAGAATTCTTGATTTTCTTCAAAATAGGCTAATAATTGAGGAATCCGATCGTGTCTGCCCAAGACTTCTAAGATTTCGGCTTCCGTATGGAAGAGGCGTCTGGCTACCTGTAAAAACTTCGGCTCGGCTCTCGCGGGCATCAAGTGCTTAATTACACATTGCGGGTGATTGGGTCGCTGGGTATCTGCTGCTAGATAGGTGCGCGCAAAGCCACCGCAACCGATAATTTCCAGGATTTGGTAGCGTCCTCTTAACAGCTTGTCGGGGGTGTTAATAGTAGGATATTCTAGTAGTTCGGTAGCCATTTCCAGAGGCAGTTCCGTAGCTTCATCGCAATTATCGAGCTGAGTCTGTTGTTCTAACAGGGTTTGCAGCATTTCTATGCTTTGATTCTGTTCTTTAACCCGAAGGGCTATTTGTTGATGTTCTTGCTGAGTGCGGTAGGATTTGTAGGCAAAAATGCCGCTACCGCTAGTTAGCAAGGCCAGGGTGGGTACCGCCAGGGGAACCCAACCGCCACCGATAAACATTAACCAGGTGACACCCAATAAAGTGCCAGTTGCTGCAACTCCAGTTGCCAACAGTCGCACAGGATGTGCTATGAACCAAGCGATCGCGCCCCCGACCAAAGACCAGACCCCAATCCAAAGCCCTTCGGCCCATTCTGGCCAGACCCAAAACAGGGGGCGGCCATCGACAACCGCACTCAGGATTTGACTGACGATCTGGGCGTGAACCACTACCCCAGGCATGGTGTGGTTTTCTTGCTTGCTAGCGCTGTAGGGCGTGTAAAAAGAGTCTTTGGTGCTGGGGGCGATCGCGCCGATCAGGACAATGCGATCGCGCACCAAACTGGGGTCAATTTTATCATTGAGCACTTCCGTCAGCGTGAGAATAGGGGCCACCTGACGGGGCGATCGGTATGAGAGCAGAATTTGGTAGCCTTCGTCATCAACTCCTAGATAGCCGCCACTATGGCTGTCTAAGGGGGGTAGTCTAGTGTCACCGAGGATAATATCGCCATTGTCTTCCACATCGGACTCAATTCCCAAGGCATCCAGGTAACGCCAGGCCAGTTGCAGGGCAAAAGAGGCCCGGGTTTTGCAAATCGAGTCAGGGTCCCCATCCCCCACCAGGAGGCTGCGGCGGATAATGCCATCTTCGTCTACGATCAGATCGCTAAAGCCCAGATTATTTGCGGGCATATCTGGCGGAGGTCCAATGCCGAGATCCTCACCACCTTCACCGAATTTGCAGATGGCAATAGTCTTCTCGCTGGTTTGCAGATGCGCTAGTAAATCGGAACGTCCGGGTTCCTGAGGGATATCTCGATATATATCCAAACCGATCGCCCGGGGTTGATACTGTTCCAATTGCTGCAATACCTGATTTATGGTCGCGTCCGACAGTGGCCAGCGCTGCTGTGCCCTGATATCAGCTTCAGTGACCCCAACTATCAACAGGCGATCGTCCTCTGTTTCGTCGGTCCGCAGCCCGATCAGTTGGTCGTAAGCGGCCAATTCTGGTGCTTCTAGGATCTTGAATGCCCGTCCTGCCAGCAATAAACTGGTGACTGCCACGGTCGCGATAATTACTGGTTGACGCCCCACCTGTAATAGCTTCCGACCTCTTTGGGAGGCTAAAGACAAGGCCGAACTAATATAAGATGACAATTTATGATACACAGCCATTTCTATCACCTCTGTTACGGAAGTCGCCCGATCGCGACGGGACATCCCCGCACCCCTTACGCATTCTAACCTGTCCCAAGTCGGGGATGAAAAATCTCTATTTTATCACGCCCATGGGATGAGACTGGCCAATCAGTCGAGCAAAATCTTGCATTGTTTTGCCATAATCTCGACCAGCAACCGAAATCAGGTCATTATGACCTGCACCTTTAACTGGCAGAAAGCGTTTGGGTTGATTGGCAGCTGCATAGAGTTTCTGTCCGTGGGCAAGGGGGATAGTGCGGTCAGCCGTGCCGTGAATTATCAGAACAGGACAGCGAACATTTTTAATCTTGCCCAGATTGTCAAATTTGTCAAAGGGGACAATGGGGATGTGGGTTCTGACTCTAAATGTGGTGATGAAGGTGCTTTCCAGCACCAAGCCAGCAACTGGTTTACGTGTCGCTAAGTCAACTGCTGGACCTCCACCTAAAGAACGTCCATAGGCGATAATCTGACTGGGAGGAATTGCCAAACTTTGGGTCAGATAATTGTAAGCCGCATTAATATCGGAATAGGTGCCGCGTTCCGTTGGTTTTCCCTGGCTAGTACCATAACCCCGGTAGTCGTAGGCGAAGACAGCAAAACCCAAAGATCGCAGCAGGCGCAAGAATGACCGAGTCTCTCCTAAGTCTTCCGCATTTCCGTGACTGTAGAGAATGGTGTAGGTCGCTGCTGGGTTGGGTATATGAATGGCTGAGATTTGCACATCAGGGGCTGAGTTAAGTTTGATAATCTCCGAAGTGTCCCGATAGCTGGATGGGCCGGGTTGAAAAATTATGCGATCGGACCAGAATACGCCATACAAGCAGAGCGTCCCATAGATCAGGACGACTAAACGCAGCAGGCGCATCCAGGAAAATTCCCCCACTAGGAGATTATAAAGAGTTTGCTTGTCCATAAGTTTAATCGTGACAGCTATCGAATATGATATGACAGTTACCGTTAACCCAGGATCAATTCAGGATAAAGGACTTTCAATCGATGACAAGTAATCAACCCATTCCCGTAGTTGTCAATGGTGCTGCTGGCAAGATGGGACGCGAGGTAATTAAAGCAGTGACGCAAGCAGAGGATATGACGCTGCTGGGCGCTGTTGACCACAACCCGGAATTTAACGGCCAGGATGTTGGGGAAGTGGCGGGATGCGGTGCTGTGGAAGTGCCGATCCTCAATCAGTTAGAGTCAGTATTGGCCTTTGCGGCACAGGAAAAACAGCTGGGCGTGATAGTGGACTTTACCCATCCTGACTCAGTTTACGATAATGTCCGCTCGGCGATCGCCTATGGCATTCGGCCTGTGGTGGGCACTACGGGTTTGAGTCCCGCACAAATTGCCGAGTTAGCTGAATTTGCCGATAAAGCGAGTACGGGATGTTTAATTATCCCCAATTTTTCCATTGGCATGGTGTTGTTGCAGCAAGCGGCCCTGCAAGCATCTAAATATTTCGACCACGTGGAAATCATCGAACTGCACCACAATCAAAAAGCGGACGCCCCCAGCGGTACCGCAGTTAAGACTGCTCAGATGCTAGCAGAAATGGGCAAAACTTTCAACCCCCCCTCGGTGACCGAAACGGAAAAGTTAGCTGGGGCCCGGGGGAGTTTAGCTGATGAAGGGATTCGCATTCATAGCGTCCGGTTACCGGGTTTGATTGCCCATCAGGAAGTTATTTTTGGTGCCCAGGGGCAAATCTATACTTTGCGTCACGATACGAGCGATCGCTCTTGCTATATGCCGGGAGTGTTGCTAGCAATTCGCCAAGTATTGCAGTTGAAAACTTTGGTTTACGGTTTGGAGAAAATCCTGTAATTACTCTGGTGGGCGGTCCCTGAGCGAAGTCGAAGGGCGGCGGCCCACCACCCTTTGCCTGGACAAAATAAATTACATCTGCTATAATCTAATCAGTAAACAACTAGACTGAGCCAATTGAACCATGAAAATTATCCAAGCAAGTAAAATCACTCTAAACGAAGTAGAGCGGCTTTTCGGATTTCAAGATCTATATAATGGTGAATTTGCACCCTTGTTATCTCTGGAACCGGTAGCAGAAGCGGAACAACAAGAACTTGGAAAAATCCGGAATGATTTTCGTTTTTATCTGAAAGAAGAAGAAGCCTCAGAAGGACAAGTGAGGTTTATTGCCGTTGCCCCGTTATTGCGGCTAGCCGGTTTTTATCAATTTCCAATCCAGTTAATGGTGGAACAAGGCATTGACAGAATTAACATCGAAGATGAAGATACCAGTATTACAGGTCGCTTCGATTTGATTGCAGTCAACAAGGAGAAACAGACCACAAATAATGTGAACTTTTGGGTTTTGGTAATTGAAACTAAACCCAGTTTAGCCGATCCCTTAGCGGGTTTACCTCAATTGCTTACCTATGCCTATAAAAGCCTGGAACGTCAGGAATCAGTCTGGGGGCTGGCCACAAATGGAGTGCGTTATCAATTTGTATATATCCAGCCTGGAAATCCTCCGACTTATCAGTATATGCCTTTACTGAATTTGATGGAAGATTCCTCGGCAATTCAGTTGCTACAAGTCCTGAAAGCTATCTGTCAGCTCTAGTCCTGAGGTGAAAGGGCGATCGCATTCTATAAAATAGTCAACAGGATGATATAGAAAGATTTAGCCTGTCAGAATTTTGTTATCTAGGCGATCGCATCTGGGAGCGATCGCCTAGATAACATCCAAAAATATCTTAACAAACAACGACTTCGGAGCCGCAGCATCGAGTATCTCCTGTGTTTATTGTTAAATGTAAGTTTAATTCTGATTGACCTTGACCCAGTATTTGCGAAAATCGGATTAAATTCAAGCGATACTCTGTTCCCAGCAAACCTTTAATTTTTCTGCCAACACTTGTATGTGAGGCTGACTCATCATGGTGTGGTGGTCACCAGGTACAATATGGATATCCACCGGACCATCCGCATATTCACTCCAACCCCAACTGGGTTCTAGTTTCAGGTCTTGGCGAAAACTCTCCATTTGTGCCACCGATCGACTCGTTAAAGGAATGTCACGGGCTTTAAATAGGCTGATGGGAGTCGCCGGAATCTCCCGTGGAACATAATTCGTTTGGCAATTCGCTTTGAAAACTTTTACCAAAGCATCAAGCTGTTTGAGGGAAATGTGCCAACTATTTTGCGTCAAGATTTCATGGAGATAGTTGAGTTGTGCTTGGGTTTCCAGTTGTTGTAATTCTGCGTAGGACAATTCCAGTTCGATATTTAACAAACGTCCGACAATATGAGCGACCTCAGTTATCCATTGCGCTTCATTCCAATCTATGCCGATCGCGCCTTTAAAAGGCACGGTGCTGTCAAAAATAACCAGTCGTGCAACCTTCTGTCCCTGAAGTTGTAACTGTTTGGCCATTTCCAGGGCAACTCCAGCACCAAAGGAATGACCGCCAAGCAAGTAGGGGCCTTGAGGCTGTACCGTTTGGATTTCTTGGATATAGCGAGCGGCCATGTCTTCAACCCGCGTTTCTGGAGCGGTTTCGCCATCAAGTCCGATCGCTTGCAGGCCATAAAAAGGTCGGTCTTCACCCAGATGACGGGCTAACTGATGGAAATAGAGTACATTGCCACCAGCACCGGGTAGGCAGAAGAAAGGCTCTTTGGAGCCGTTGGGTTGAATGGCAACGAGGGGCGACCATTGGTTAACAGGGTTAATCGTATTTGAGGATGGCTCAATAAGTTTGGCTAATTCGGCGATCGTCCCACCTTGAAACAAGGCCGATAAGGGCAAGTTTTGACCGAATTGCTGTTCTATCTGCGCTAACAGGCTGACCGCTAATAGGGAATGTCCGCCCAAGTCAAAGAAATTATCATGGATGCCAACTCGCTCAATGCCCAATACGGAAGTCCAGATATCGGCTAACATTTCCTCATCTGCTGTCCGAGGTGCCACAAAGGTTTCTTCTGATAACTGATAATCATTGGCGGGTCTCTGAGATAAAGCCCGACGATCTATCTTGCCATTGGGTGTCAGGGGCAAGGCGGAAAGTAGCACGAAAGCGGACGGAATCATGTAGTCAGGAAGAGACTCTTTGAGGTAGTTACGCAGACGGTTATTCAACTGGCGTTGCAACATTTTCAAGATGCCGGTTGTTTCCAGCAAATGCTGTACGCTTTGGTTGACAATCGCCTGTTGTTCCCCTGTGAGATTAAAGGCAATCCCCACTTCCGATTCCTGCACCCATCTGACTTCCCCCTTTAACCAACGCATTTCTGAATCAATGGGTAACTGTAAGCCTAGATTGAGTTCCTGACCTTCAGTCAAGGTGAGGATTTGACCCCCGTCTACACCCAGACCGCCACTGCTAATATCTACCGTGCGGACTGTTAACGGGTTGCCGTCCATTTGGATAAGACAGTCGGTTTGATAGGGGATGCGATCGGGGATAAGATCGGATACCAGGTAAGCCACGAGGCGCTTTTCTCCGGGTTGCTCTTCTTGGACGATGACAACAGCTTCTTGGATATCGGGGTGTTGAGCTAACACGGCTTCGATTTCGCCAAGTTCGATCCGAAAACCGCGAATCTTGACTTGGTTATCGATGCGTCCCAAGTATTCAATATTGCCGTCGGGTAGATAGCGGGCTAAGTCGCCGGTTTTGTAGAGGCGAGAGTTGGGGTCGTCGCTAAACGGATTGGAGATGAATTTTTCGGCTGTTAATTCCGGGCGATTCAGGTAGCCACGAGCTAAACCAGTACCGCCGATATGAAGTTCGCCGGGGACACCTACTGGTACGGGTTGCAAATGAGAGTCTAAAATGTAGGTTTTTGTGTTGGCGACGGGGCGACCAATAGGAACAATAGACTCCTTGGCAGAACACTGCCAAAACGTGGCATCTATACAAGCTTCTGTTGGGCCATAAAGATTTATTAATTCAACGTTGAATGTATTAAGAATTATTTCTATCGATGTGAAAGGTAATGGTTCGCCCCCACAAAAAATGCGTTTCAGCGATTGAAGGGTTTCAATTTCCTGAATTGACAAAAGAACTTGCAACAGAGATGGCACCATTTGCACTATGGTTACTTGATGTCGAGCAATAATCTCGATCAGAGAGCGGCTGTCTTTCTGCCAGTCAGGTGGAGCGATCGCCAGTTGTGCCCCAACAACAAGCGGCGCATAAAATTCCCACACGGAGGCATCAAAACTTATGGGGGTTTTTTGTAAGACTTTATCTTGCTCGCTCAAGGGAAAAGTATCCTGCATCCATTGGGTATGATTGCAAATTGCTTGGTGGGAAATCATTACTCCCTTCGGCTTGCCGGTTGAACCTGACGTATAAATGACATAAGCCAAATTCCCAGGCATCACCCCACTGCTGAGATTTTCCGAACTCAACCGGGACAGCATTTCTGCCTCAATATCTAAACAAACCACCTGGGCTTTAGTTTCTGGCAGTTTCTCTTTTTGGCTCGATTGAGTCAACAACACTGGCACTTGGGCATCCTCTAGCATAAACACCAAACGCTCTGCCGGATAAGTCGGGTCGAGGGGCAAGTATGCGCCCCCGGCTTTGAGAATGCCAAAAATCCCGACTACCATTTCAATTGAACGCTCGACACAAATTCCCACCAATACTTCCGGTTTGACCCCCAAGGTTTGCAGATAGCGAGCCAGTTGATTGGCTTTGGCGTTTAATTCTCCATAAGTCAGTTGTTGCTCTTCAAACACTACCGCCACTGCATCCGGTGTTTTTTCGACTTGCTCCTCAAATAGCTGGCTGATGGTGTACTTATCTTGGGGATAATCCACTTGGGTATCATTCCATTCCACTAATAATTGATGGCGTTCCCGTGACCTTAGCAGGGGCAATTCCGAAAGGCGTTGCTGCGGATTGGCCACAATACCTTCTAGCAATGTCTGCAAATGACCGGATAAACGTTCTATAGTCTCCCGTTTAAATAAATCCGTGTTGTATTCCCAGCGACCCGCGAGCCCGGAAGCGGTTTCTGTCAATTCCAAGGTCAGATCGAATTTGGATATCTCGCTTTCCAATTCTAAAAGAGTTAAACTCAGCCCCGCCAATTCCAAATCCGGCAGCGGTGCATTTTGCAGTATGAACATCACTTGAAACAGAGGGGAATGACTCAAATGACGTTTTGGCTGTAATGCTTCTACCAACCGTTCAAACGGAATATCTTGATGGGCATAAGCCTCTAATGCCACCCGTCGCGCCTGCTGTAAAATTTCCTCAAAAGGTGGGTTTTCTGCCAAGTCTAGGCGCAAGACCAGGGTATTCACAAAAAAGCCGATGAGAGACTCGATTTCACTACGATTGCGATTGGCAATGGGGGAGCCAACTGCAATATCCTGTTGCCCGCTGTAGCGAGACAATAAAACGGCAAAAGCCGACCAGAGAATCATAAACAGCGTCGTGCCAGTTTCTTGACTGAGCTGTTTCAGTCGAGCCGTTAATTCATCGGAGAGGGAAAAGGATATGCTGGCTCCTGAAAAACTCTGGATTGGAGGGCGCGGATAATCCGTTGGCAATTCCAGCAATGCTGGCAGATCGGCCAATTGCTGTTGCCAATACTTGAGTTGTTCCTCCAGCACTTCTCCCGCCAGCCATTGCCGCTGCCAGTTGGCAAAATCCACATATTGAATCGGTAGCGGTGGCAGGGACGCAGGTTGTCCTTGCAAAGCCGCTTCATAAAGGACGCGCCATTCCCGAACAAAAACACCGAACGACCAACCATCGGCAATGATATGGTGCAGCACGATTAGTACGATGTGGGAGGTCGCATCTAATTGGAGTAGGGCGGCGCGGAATAACGGCCCGGTTGCTAAGTCAAAGGGACGCATCGGCTCTTCTTTGAGCAACCGCCGCACTTCGGGTTCTCGTTCTGCCTGGGATAAGGTCTGTAAATCAAAAATCTCGAACTGGAAAGCTCGATGGGAAATCTGCACCACAGGAGCGCCATTGACAGTGGGAAATGTAGAGCGCAAAGTTTCGTGACGATCGACCAAGGCTTGAAAACTTTGTTCTAGTGCTTGTTGGTTCAGTTGTCCGTCAAGCCGCACCGCTGCCGCTAGATTGTAGGTGGCACTTTTTTCTTCTTTTTCTTCGAGTTTGTCGAAAAACCACAAACGCTGTTGGGCAAAAGACAGTTGCAAAGGTTTGTCCCGCTCTACTGGCGTTATTGGCGCTAAAGAAGACTCGCCAGAAGACTCGCTCAACTGGGTGCCTAATTGGGCGATCGTCGGCAATTCAAATAATAGGTGCAGGGGCAATCTGACCGCAAAGGCATCGCGAATCCGCGACATCACTTGAGTCCCGATGAGGGAATGACCGCCCAGTTTAAAGAAATTGTCATAGATGCCGACTCGTTCGATATTTAACACATCCGCCCAAATCCCCGCTAACAATTCTTCCGCTGGGGTGCGCGGGGCGACATAAGTTGCGGTAGATGCTTGGGACTGCCGGTTTTGAGACTTAATCCGCTCTAAAATCTGTTCTGCATCAGATAATTCCGTGGCAATTCGCATCAACAGCATTGATTCCCCACTCTTGGCTTTTGCCTCTTCGCTTTTGCCTAAAAGTGAAGCTCCCCCACTCTTGGCTTTTGCCTCTTCGCTTTTGCCTAAAAGCCGACTATTATAGGTCAATTCCGATGCCAACTCAACGGACAAGCTGTATTGCCAACCTCCCTCCGTGGGTTGTTTGAATTGACTGCCCATACTCTCCAAGAAATCTAGCACCGCTTGATTTCTTTCAGTGGGCAGATAAGGAATCTCAATCGAGTTCAGTTGGCGTTCTGCGGCAATTTTCCCTAACCGAGCCAGCATTTGATGTTCGACACCTCGACCGAGGGCGCGGCAACTCAATAAAAAGGTATCGACGCGGATCGATCCGATGGCAGACCCCCCCTTAGCAAGGGGGGGCTTGGGGGGGTCGATCGCATTAGTCACTAACTCAAATAAAATAACGCCAACCAAGCCATAATCCCCAAAACGGTCTCTCACTTCCACTACCAGAGATTCAAAAGCACCGGATTGGCAAAGTTGTTGAATTTCCGCTTCGGTTCTTCTAATAGTCGTGAAGTTAAACTGGTTAGTTCGTTTCGTCAATTGGGAAACTCGACTTAGCTGGGAGGTTTCCATCGGTGAAATCGCGACCTCCAGTTCCAGTCCTGCCAGAAAATCAGCTAACGTTGGGGCCTGCTCCTGGAAGCGATCGCGCTCTTGCTTTTGTTGATAATACTGAGTGCGCTGCCGGTCTTCTGCGGTGACATCTCCTAAATTATCAAAAGCCCAAACATGATTCAGAAACTGCTCCCACTGGTTTAAATCCGCAGGCAATTGGATGGTGGTGACTTCCGGACAGTTCGCTCTAACTTCAGCGCATTCAATCGGATTATCGTCAATAAAGATAAAACTCGACAATCCTAAATTAAGTTCTGCCGCTAAAGACTTGAGATTTTCTGATTTTGGTTGCCAGTTAATGCGCCAAGCCACCAAATGTTCGCGCTTCAGAGACATATCGGAACGCCCCTCGAGTACAGCCAAAACATCCGCTTCATTATTTTTACTGCACAAACATAATAATTTCCCCGCCTGCTGCTGCTGCTCACATAAAGTTTGTAGCGCTTGGTGAGGAGAATCTATTTTCAAGTTTTGCACTCCGTCTTCAGCGCAAACCCCTTGCCACAAGGTATTATCGCAATCCAGTACGATCGCTTTGTACGGATGGCGCTTGATGGCATGAATTTTGCGGGCAATCTGAGTACCCAGCGCCGCAAACAAAGCCGGTGTATAGGGAATCTGACCCAGTTCTTCTGCCCCTGGATCGTAAATTCTAGAAACGGGGTAATTTTTGAGTAGTTCCGAGGATGCGATCGGATGTAGAGACGCGAAATTTCGCGTCTCTACCATACCTGCCAATTGAGAGGCTAACAAATCTTCTGCCCAAGGTAGATTGCTAGGGCAAATACAGACAATATATATCCGATCTTTAAGAACGGATGTTAAAGCGCGAAATTTCTGACATTTTCCTCGATTTCCGCCTGCATTATTGCCTTGTCTGTAGATTTTGTCCAATCCTGCAAGCGCACCAATATCACATTAATGCCCGTTTCATTTTTGGAAAGCAGACTGGAAGAATCGAGCAATTGCTGAAAAACCTGGTTGTAAGGCGCAAACTCAACCTCATAAGGCAGGTCGAGTTCTTGCATCCAAAAGTCAAGGGATTCTTGCAAGGGTTCCGCCGTGAAAGTAGCGCTAACAGCAATTCTTTCAACAAGTCTTTGTTCGTAATGCCTTGTTTTTTTAGGTTCGGACGCGACCCGGGATTTCTTTTCTTCCAGCAGTTCGACCAAACCCAGATGAGTATTGAGAAACGCGACCAATCGATGGTTAAAAAGCGGGGCAGGTTTGGCTTCGGAAACTACCACGGCTCCTTTGGCAATGAATTTTTCCATCATCAGCCAAAAATCTGTCACCTCGTAGCAAACATGGTACAAGCTGATGCCTCGATTTAATAAAGACTTTACTTGATTCCCGGCAACCAGTTCTATGTCAATGTTGTTGTTAGTCTTAATTAAGCAAACCTTGGCATCTTGGTATTTATCAAAAACAATTTCGCCGATATCGGTGACATCATAAATCTCTTTCACATATTCGATGCCAGCTTCAATATTCTCACAAGCGTAACCGTTATGATGGAATTTGAGTTGTTGCTTGAATTGGGCATCGGGGATAATTTGTAATTCCCGAACTGGCACCGAATGCGATCGCAGTATTTCTCCTAACAAAAATTGCAAGCCAAACTGCAAATGTTCGATGTCATCAGCCTCAAAAAAGCTCTGATTATAATCGAAATAGATATTGACATCATCGTGATGATGAAATTCTTCAATGGTAATAAAAAGCCCATGTCCTTGCGGGTAAAAACCGTTAGCTAAATACACGGAGTGACTCGGATTGCCGTTAAAACTCACATCGTAGTCAAGCTTGGCATAAGATAGGGTGACATCAAACAATGGTTGTTGGTTGCCCTTCCCTCCAACTTCCCGGCTAATTTCGCTTAAAGGAAGATGTTGATGTCGATACTCCTTGTGCAGTTCCTTGCTAATCTTTTCTAGCAATTCGGCAACGCTCAAGTCAGTGCCAAAACGAAACCAAGCGGGACTGACAGACATGAACATACCAACGGTCTTCTTAAAAGCGACTGTATTTCGATTGAGTAGGGGTAAGCCAATGGTAAAATCCTCCCGATGACCTGTCCGTAAAAAATAACAATAGAGTGCGCCTAAGATGACATGGAAAGGGGAAACTTTATGGTTAACAGCAAACTTGGCTATTTGGTTATAAAAAGACCGTTTGACGCGCAGGGTCGAGCGTTGACTGGGAATGGTTTGACCCTGAAATTGTTCGGCATAGCGGCGTAGTAAAAGCGGCTCGGGTAGTTCGCTGTATTTGTCGTGCCAGTATTGTCGATCTTTGGCAATTTTTGCCGAGTTGGGGTAGGTGCGATCTTTGTGAATAAAATCTTTGTAACTATAATATTGTGGTTCAGACTTTTGTTCGCTAACCAATGCGTTATAGGCACTGGCAATCCGTTGGACAATCATAGAAAACCCCCATCCATCAACGATAAGATGATGGGCTTTGTGAAAATAGTAATAACAATTATCCGCTGCTTTGCATAATGCGATTTTAAACAATAACTCCTCATATAGTTGGAAAGGCTTGACAAACTCTTGTTCCATCCATTCGATCGCCGCTTCGCGAGCATTTTCCTGGGTGGAAAAATCCTGGAATTCCAGAGTTATGCGAACATTTTCGGCAAAAGTTTGTGTGGGCAATCCTTCCCCCGCATGAATAATGATGCGGAGTGCATCGTTTTCGGCAATAACTCGATTGATGGCTTTTTCAAAAAGGGCAGGAGCGATTTCCCCCTCTATCCGCGCATAACCCCCGATATTGTACAGGGGCACATCCGGGTGCAGGATTTGGTCGAACCACAAGTCTAATTGAGGAGAAGATAAGGGGTAATGATTGTTGGTTTGACTTAAATTCATTTTTCAATATGCTATTTTCACAGTTTCTGATTACCGCTTTACTTTTCTTGAGAATTTGGTGGCGGGGAACCGTTAGGGTGCCTTCGGTGTAGAGACACCTTCTCCCCTGCCGTTTTCTAGTTCCAATATCGACTATCTTTCTTCATCTTGCCAATATTTCGCTCGATAAAAATCTGTCTTAGGGTATATTTTTGAATGGTTACTGGGTCATGGTACCGGTCAGGAGGCATGGTAAGCAAGTGGACAAAAATATTTACACATTCGGCAGCGATTTCGGTGGGCGGTGCCCACCCCGGAACTCCTACCCGATCGACCCGATCGCACCTCCGAATTGTACTGTGCCGATGGGCGCTCTCCTAATGCTAAAGTGATAATAGACATTTCTACCCTGACAATCGCCATCAAACTTCGCCCCTACTGACATTTGAGAAACAATAACTAACAACTAAAA
This sequence comes from Hormoscilla sp., assembly GCA_051439505.1. Taxonomy (GTDB): domain Bacteria; phylum Cyanobacteriota; class Cyanobacteriia; order Cyanobacteriales; family Desertifilaceae; genus Hormoscilla. Next base: position 30,938 of record JBFRWI010000058.1, read on the forward strand.
TGTTAATCTCAATAACTCGCAAGACATTTGAAGAACTGATTCCGACATCTGCTACTGGCAGCCAGTACCAATATTATTGGGGAAAATTCCCAGATTTTCTCCGACGGATGTTAATTTCAGTCATTGGCGCCGTGATTGTGTTTTTTATACGGATCTCGCCCTTTGGTCAAAGCCTCGCAATTCCCATCTTTGCTGTTGGCATTACAGTGGGGACTTACTGGCTGTGGGGTCCCATCTTCTGGGCAAGTCGGAGGAATATAATGTATCGGAAATATCCCTACAGCGGCTTCTGGCAAGGTCGGGTACTCGATGTTTTTGTCACGGATGACGTGATCGGCACCGAGGAAACGGTGAACGATCGGGGTGAATTAGTGATCGTGGAAAATCGGGAGCGCAGGCTAAACTTGGAAGTAGGGGATTCCTCTGGTTTTCAGTACCAGCTACAGGTTCCCATACGCCGCGAATATCGAGCGATCGACGTAGACATGGTGGCCCAAATGCTAGTAGTATCCAATAAACCAGACCTCAGCCGCATTGCCAAGACCTCAGATATCTATATTCCCAGTCTGAATCTGTGGGTGAGTGACTATCCGTACCTGCGGCGGGACCTGTTTGTCGAAGTTAGTCGGAAACTGCGATCGCGCCGAGACAAAAGCCGCCGTCGGAGTAGAACATCTCAAGCACGAACATCGATACAATAGAACCTTAACCGATACCTGCTGCCTCTTGACCGTAAGCCTGCCAGGCCAGTTCAACCAATCCATTAATGATAGCCGCCGCCACCACAGCACTGCCTTTACGCCCTTCTATGCGAATGTGAGGCACCTGGGAGTCATTTAGCCGGTCCTTAGTGACATCCACTTCCACAAATCCAGCTGGTGCCCCAATCACCAAAGCCGGTCTAATCACCTCAATCTCGATTAGTTCTACCAAAGCTGATAGGGCCGTTTGAGCCTCACCCACGATAAATATCCCCTCTGGATATCGTCGCGCCAAGGTTTCAATACCCCAAGCGGCCTTAGTTTTTTCCCTTTGGGGGCGCGTCAGGGTTTCCATGCTGCAATAGACAGGGTTGGCAAAGGTGTTCTGGATCGTATGCACGATCCCTACCTGTACCATGGGCACATCTACCACAATAGTAGTGCGAGCCGCCAAGGCAGCGGCCCCAGACTGTAAGGCTTGGTCGGAAAATTTGATCAGCGACTTATATTCAAAGTCAGCTGTGGCATAAATTACCCGGCGGACAATCTCGTACTCCGCCGGCGAGAAGCTATGGGATCCTATTTCCCGGTCAATAATTGTCAGACTTTGAGCATCTGTTACGTGCCATTCCATATAGCGATCGGCTACCAGCTATCAGCTATTAGCTTATCAGAGTCTGGAGCTAGTTAAGCATTCAGGTTTCCGATGCGGAAGATTCGCTAATGGTGGGGGAAAGGTAAGCAACCATTAAACCAAGCAAAAAACCCATCACATTCCGAAATAGGGGCAGCCAATCCGTTGTCCTGGCTATCACTGGTCCTATGCCGAAGGCGATAAACAGGATGCCCCACAGGGGGGAGAACATCAAAGCCCACTGCCAGGCAAACAGCTGTCCTGGTTTGCGGGGAATAGCGGCCACACCACAAACCAGTCCGCCAATTACCGAGGTGATCAGGGTGAGAATCCATTGTTCTCTGGGTAGTCCTGGCACTACTCGACAACCTCCCTGAGACAAGCAAGTCTTGACTGACTCTAGAGATTGAATGATGGATTGGTCTTCACCATGATCGCGCACGAAGAACTGGTTGCCGTAACGGGTTTGCAACTCCACCCAGAAGGTCCGAGGCAGGAGTTTGTAGACCTCCGATCCGAGGTTAAAGTTGAGGATATTGCCCCCTCGTAAGTCCGCAACTAGCAGCACAGTTTTTTCATTCAGGTCCCAAAAATCCGCGATCGCCCGCCCCGGCGTGCGGTCAAATTGGGTCAAAACTCGCAGTTTCCAGCCTGTTGACCTTTCAAATTCTTCTAATTCGGTGGCCAGTCTTTCTTCTTGTATATCGGTCAGGGTTTTGCCTAAGTCTATTATCGGAGTCTGGCCATCGGGGAGTAATTCCGGATTGCTGTATGCACCGGCTGTTTCCGGGGCCTGAGCCCAGATTGACAAACCCAGCACAGCTGCTATCAGCGATACTAAAATTCTCTTAAAAAGCTGCTTTTGCATCAGTTTACTCGATCGTTACTTCAACAACACCCAGTCTGAGTCGCGCCTGAAATTCCCAGATTTGTTAACGAAAGTTTACACTTGTTTACTTGATTTTAATATTTTTTGTTGTGAGTAACGAGTCAAGTTCTCGATTCATCCCGCCGTTCGACAGCTGTTGGTTGAGATGAATCTGGCTTCGGCAAATATTTACCGTCAGCTGCATAAATGTCTCGGGCAGTTCCAGCCGACAAAGGCAGAGGATCTGCCTTTGTGGGGCGATATCGTTTAGCATATTGCTTGCTTTTTGTCAAGGCATTCCAGCCCGCCTTCAGACCAGTCCAGACGCTTTTGGTGGTCACCTGGACTTTTTGTGCTTGCTTTTTGGCGGTATCGATGCTGTCATCGACTTGTCGGACTACACCAGAGGCACTTTGAACTCCTTTGTGTACCTCCGTAGTCAGATCGCTGATTTCCAGACCGGTCAGACGGATAGACTCTAGGGTAGGGGGCAGTTCGCGGCTGAGGGTGTCAAAGAGTTTTTCGGCACTGCGAGCAGCTCTGGCCAACTCCTGTAAGGCAGGCAGGGCCGCCACTAGCACGGCGGTGAGGCTGACGGCGACCAGCAAGATAGATAGTCCGAGCCAAAAGATGGGGTCGAGCACAAAATTGACCTACAGCGAGCGTTCCTGTTCTTGAGAAAAAAGTAAATCTTCGGGAGTGTCTGAGGGCAGTTGTTCGTCAGGCTCGGTTTCGGGATCTTCGGGATCGCAGTCATACTGGTTAGAGAGTGCTTCCTGTTCTCTGGCTCCGGCCTCGATGGCCACCGCGATCGCGCCTCGGAGTCGTTCGAGACTATCCTCTAAATTGCGCAGTGTTGCGTGTGTGAGCCGGTCTGCCTGAATTTGGACATTTGCCGAGATATCCTCTGCCAACTCTGGCAGCGCTTGGGCTGATTTTTTCAATAGCTGCCGCGTCTGTCGTCCGGATCTAGGTGCCATCAGGATGCCAGTTACACCTCCAATCACAGTACCTAACAACAGACCGCTGATGAATTTTCCAGAACTGTTTTTTGACATCTTAGGGCTTATACCTCGCACTCACTTAGATTGATTGGGGACTGCCGTCGGAGGAGAGCACCCCCTTCTAACTTACTTCTATCTTGTGCGAGCGCAAGTGCGTCTGTTTACAAATGCTACTGAAATATCTTAGCGCCCATGCTGTTTATCTACAGCCGGTAGGCGGGACTTGGCCCGTGAGGCCCGCCTACTGGCCCGACGCCCAACTCCCAACACCAGACTGACAATGGTTAAAATCTGCTGCACTTGCCTGACTTGATTTATGAGATTGCGATACTGCCGCCGCAGGGCTGAGGTGCCTCGTTGCCCTTTAATAATCCTATCGGGAGCTTTGTGGAGTATAGCATGGGTTTTTTTTTCAGCTAAGATTAACGCATCTGCCACCCGAGAGAGTCTTTGCCGCAGTCGCCAAACTCGGAAGGCAACGAACAGGCAGAGTAATGATATCAGTAGATTCAGAGCTATGACTATGTAGAACATATGTAGAACATTTTTCACCCTTACTGGCGGCAGCAATGTTTTTATATTTTAATTTCCCCGAAGAGTTAATCAGCCCACTGTAACGGAATATGTCAATATTTTCCAGGGGTGGCAGCCTCTTGGATGCGGACACAGTCATGGTACAATCAATGTTTTATGTTAATCCCGCTACTGGCAATGACAGAGGTGCCGGTAATCAATATTCTCCCTTTAAGACCCTGACCAGGGCACTCCAGCAATTGAGTTCCACTACGATTCAACTGGCAGCTGGGATATACGATCGGGCTAGTGGAGAAAGTTTTCCCCTGATCGTGCCAGCTGGGGTGACGGTTTTAGGGAATGAATCGGGCAAGGGCAAGGGGATTGTGATTGAAGGCAGCGGCAGTTATTTCTCCCGCAGCTTTGGCCGTCAAAATATTACTATAGTGCTCGCCGATGATGCCCAATTGCGGGGAGTCACGGTGACTAACCGGGCGGGACGGGGAACGGCGGTCTGGATTGAATCTACGGCCCCGGTGGTGGCTAACAATACTTTTGCTAATTCGGCCCGGGAGGGGCTTTTTGCTACTGGTACGGCCCATCCGACGATCGAGGGGAATCTGTTTATCCAAAATAACGCTAACGGGATGTCGATCGCTCGCAATGGGAAGGGGGAGATCCGTGGTAATGTTTGTCAAGATACTGGCTACGGGATTTCGATTAGGGATGATGCTGCCCCTGTGGTGCTTGATAATCGGATTTTTACTAATCGATCGGGCATGGTAGTTTCCGATCGATCGCGTCCGGTTCTGCGGAATAATACAATTGAGAATAACTCGGAAGATGGTCTGGTGGTAATTGGTGATGCGATCGCGGATTTGGGCAGTCCTCAAGATAATGGTGGCAATATTCTGCGGGGTAATGGTCAATATGATTTGCATAATGCTACTAGGAATAAGTTGATATCTGTGGGAAATCAGATTAATCCTACCCGCGTGAAAGGGTCGATCGATTTTGTGGCTGCCGATCTCCCGATCGCCCCTACTCCCAGCCCCACTCCCAGTCCCACTCCCACTCCCATTCCCACTCCGCCACCACGGGAAACGGGATTGACAGATATTGCCGGACATTGGGCGGAAGTCTTTATTGCTGCTATGGTTAGTAAGGGCTTTATTAGCGGTTTCCCCGATCGCACTTTTCGACCGGATCGAAGCATTACTCGCGCAGAATATGCTGCTTTGATTGCGAAGACTTTCCCCTTGCCTTTTCAGCGATCGGAGATTTACTTTTGGGATGTTGACCCGGGTTTTTGGGCCGCAGGGGCGATCGGGCAAGCCTCGCGCATGGGATTTATCTCGGGTTTTCCCGATGGTTCTTTTCGCCCGCAGCAGAACTTGACTCGCGTCCAGGCGATCGTCTCTTTGGTGAATGGTTTGGGCTTAACTGGGGGTAATAGTAATTTACTCTTTACTTATCGCGATCGGGTCCAGATTCCCAGCTATGCTACTGATGAAGTGGCTACTGCTACCCAAAGGTGGATGGTGGTGAACTATCCTCAGAAGAATATACTGAACCCGATGCTGGATAGCACTAGAGCTGAAGTTTCGGCCTTCATTTACCAGGCATTAGTGGCCACTAACAAGGCTCCCAGAATTTCTTCTCCTTATATTGTCGAGCCAGACTTTTAACTTTTCTCCGACTTTCGGAGCGATAGGCAAACGCCCATCCTCCGATCGCAGATTTCTCATTTTCTCATAGAATACAGAGAGCCTTATATAAAAATTTCACCCTTTTTGTCGATTTTGAAATGATTCAAAATCAATCCAAACTCCGAACTCCCCTCACCCCCTCACCCAAAGGAAATGGGCCGTCAAGCGATCGCCTCCACGAGCGCCCAGCTCAACCTTTAATCTGGTGGATATCTTTGCCCTTGCTCATTATACCACGGGCCGTCAATCCTGCTAGCAAATCCTATATTAATTTCTTTGTAACGATTTGTCAACTTATGTTGCTATTTGTAACAGATGTTTACAGATAGTGTAGTCGAAGGGGAAAAGACGCAACAATAGGGGAAGCATGAAGTATGCCTTCTATGGATTAGCTGTTGTTAATTAACTACCGGCACATAGTCGGACAGAAAATTGTGCATCTGTGGGGATTGGATAAGAAAATGAATACGGGAGTTTCAATTTATAGAAATGCCATGGAGCCGCTGGCAATTGAGGAAATTGATCGGCAAATGCAGCAGTTGCCCCTTCACGTAGCTAATTCAATTAATAAAGCAGATGCGATCGCCTATGCCTTAAATCGCTTGCCGCCTCTATATGCCACGACAGAAGAAGGATGGACATGGCAACAGGAACGGGCGCGAGAAACCTTGCAAAATCTCATTTGTCAAGCGGCCAGCTGGGGTCTGAGGGCCGCTCAACGGCAAAGAAAGGGTTTTGCTACCTGGCTGCAGCAGCCACCACCTTCTCAACAGCATCAGGATGATGCTTGTGATCCCCAAAAAGGAGTGAAAAAGCTTCTGAAATTACTAGCAGGCTAACCAGCTTATGTTAATATAAATATTGGGAGCAAGCAATGACTACATCTACTCCTGATTTCCAGCTGGTCCATCCGTCCGTTGATTCCCTTCCTAAGCGCTTGCTGGACATTATCGGCTCTCTGGTGGGACTGCTGATCTTAGCTGCTGTCTTCGGGCCAGTGGCGATCGCCATCAAGCTGGACAGTCCCGGACCCATATTCTACAGCCAAAAGCGCTACGGACTCTACGGCAGGCCCTTCACAATCTGGAAATTCCGCTCGATGGTCGCAGATGCTGAGGCCAGGAAAGGCCAGGTTGCGAATGAAGCGTCCGGACTGATGTTTAAGAATGCCTCCGACCCCCGGGTGACTCGGGTCGGACGCTTTCTCCGCCGCAGTAGCTTAGACGAATTTCCCCAGTTTTGGAATGTCTTGATGGGAGAAATGAGCTTAGTTGGCACTCGCCCGCCCTCTGCTGATGAAGTGATTCACTACAGTCAATATCATTGGCAGCGGCTCAATGTGAAGCCCGGTATTACTGGGGAATGGCAGGTGAATGGCCGATCGCAGGTCAAGGATTTTGAAGCGGTAGTCGAGTTGGACTTGCGCTACCAACGAGTTTGGCAACCCTGGTATGACTTGGCGATCGTCGCTAAAACCATTTATGTCGTTTTTGCTCGCATTGGCGCTTGCTAATTCACAAGCATTGCTTAGTTTTTGTTAATTATCGTCAAATTCAGGATAAAGTAAAATGAACAAGAAACAGATTACAGTGTTTGGTCTAGCATCAGTAACCTTGACTCTGCAAATGATGCTCTCAGGTGGCTCTTCCGCCTTAGCTGCGACCTTCGGGAATGATTCACTCCAGAATCTGTTTGACGACATCACGATATCTGGACCGGGAATTGACACGGTAAACGATCAGACTGGTTACGATGTGTTTACCAACACTGCCACGGGCAACTCGACATCAAGCTTGATGTTCGAGTTCGCCGAAGGAGACCCAAATAGCAAGTTCGGGATCTATAACCGGAAGAAGCCCGGGGAAAAGGTGCAGCTTTTTGGTGGCTCTAATTATTCCGGGGCGAGCAGCACGGTACGATTTACGGGCAGCCAGATAGGTGTCACGACTTGGCAAATCGATCCGAATAGTGGCGAGTTTGTCTTAGATCCTCTGCCTAGCTTTCAGTCCTACGACTACAGTTGGAACAAGTTCGGTTTTTACCTTGAAAAAGCCGATGGCACTACTCTCTACACTCAAGACGCCCTCAACGGCGGTTACCAACAGGCTGTGATTTATGAGGGAGATGATGAGACTGTCCTTGACTTGCCAGGACGCCGTTCGGGGACTTTTACCGATAATGAGTTCATCATCGCTTTTGAGGATGAATGGTTGGGCGGTGTTAGCGACAGCGACTACGATAATTTTGTGGTCATGGTGGAGTCCGTTGAACCCGTTCCCGAACCTGGGACGATCGCAGGTTTGGGCCTTGTTGCTGTTTCCCTGTTGGCAACTCGCCGTCGCAAGTCGTAGGGTGGGCATCGTCCACCAATAACGGGCGATCGGGCCTCGGAGCGATCGCCCGGTAAGCGCGCTTTGCACTTACTACGAACCGTAAGGCTCAAGCACTTACTACGAACGGATATTCTCACACTTTTTTCTCATGAGGAGGCGATCGCCTCTTCATGAGTTCCTAGAAGCTTTGCTGTGCGATGATGGGTGTGGTCAAAAGAGTTGATAGCTGATATGTAATATAGCCCGCGCAGGCGGGCTTTGTACCTGTAGCCGGGCCCTTTAGGGTTCGGGCGGGGAGGTCAAGTACCAACTGCGGGCTTTGTACCTGTAGCCGGGCCCTTTAGGGTTCGGGCGGGGAGGTCAAGTACCAACTGACGCATGACCACACCCGTGATTGAGGAAAATATGGATTTACAGACAACTAAAATTGAAGATATTATAATAGGAGAGCGCTAATAAGCGTGGAAAAAAACTAAGCAGTAAAGTAAATGTGATGAATAAGCACAACAGCAAACCCAAAAGGTTTGTCATATTATTGCTCTGTGCAGCGCTGATCGTAACCCTGTCCAGCAGCGCCTATGCTAGTTGGCGGCATTCCCAACGCCTGCCAGATGATACTAGCACCACAATAGAAAAGCCAGCTCCAGAAACGATCGGGCAAGGACTGCCTGTAAGTCGAGAGGCCATTGAAAGACAACTGGAAGAGTTGCGCGGTTTGGCAGAATCTCAAGGAATTGATATCGATCTGGGCTACAATTCCGCCATGGAGCGATCGCTCTCAGATTTAGCGGGAACGGTACTGCCAGAAAACTTGCCAGAACTAGCTAGCCAGCAAAATACCTTGGCCGATCGAATCATGAGTGGTCTTTCTGCGACTGAAGGACAAAGGCGAGGGGCTTGTCAAGCAAGTGCCAGGGCATTTGACTGGCGCGATGAAGGCGTCGTGACGCCAGTGCGAGATCAGGGCAGTTGTGGCAGCTGCTGGGCCTTCGCCACGACCGCCGCTTTCGAGTCCAGCGCTTTATACCACAACCGCATCAGATATAGCGCTCTCATTGGTACCCTAGCTGATGGCTCAGAACAGCATATTCTCAGCTGTAGCGATGCAGGCAGTTGTGGTGGCGGTTCGCCCGGCCAGGCATTTCAGTTTATGTCTGAAAATGGCATCTGGATAGAACAAGTGTTTCGCTATGAAGGCCGCGATAAGTCTTGTCCAATAGACCCTACCAGTCCCCTGAATATCGGTCGGCTTCTGAAAGCTACAGCTTGGGGATATGTGAGAAGCGATGGCGGCATTCCCCCAGTATCTCAGATGAAAGAAGCTTTGTGCGAACATGGTCCCTTATCTATTACGGTAAATGCTACCCGTCTGTTTCAAGCTTACAGGACAGGAGTGTTTAGCGAGAACGACCCCGGAAGAATTAACCACGCTATCACTCTGGTCGGTTGGGATGACAGCAAACAAGCCTGGTTAATCAAGAATTCCTGGGGCACAGACTGGGGTGAAAAGGGCTATATGTGGATTCGCTACGGCAGTAATCAAGTGGGTCGGGCTGCTGCTTGGGTCGATGCGAGAGAATATGTTCCCCTGGGGCTATAGTGATACGCTCCAGACGTAGGTTGGGTAACGTTGCAGAAACCCAACCTACAACTCGTCCGTACATCTTTACCAATCAATCTCCGCCGGATCGACTCCCAACTCACGCAAGCGATCGGCCAACTTCTTAGCCTTTCTTTGAGCAGCAGCAGCTTCTTGTTTCGCCTCAGCAGCTTCTTTTTGCGCCCGCAAAGCTTTTGTCTTGGCGATCGAAACTGCCTCCCTGGGAACCGGAATTAACTTTCCCCCCTCTGTCATCCACCGCAACCAGAGACGATTAACATGTTCGTGCTTACCTCGCCACAAACCCAAGCTCAAGCCTAACTCTGGTATCCACCAGCGCCCATCAGTCATTGCCATTTCTTTATAATGACCGCCAACCAGATAAAAAGCTTGTAGATCGCTATTATAGCGATTGAAGACAAAATAGTAGGGAACCCGCAATATTTGCTCGTAGACAACCCATTTGGTCGGCGGTTTGCCAGACCCGATCGCAGTCCGGCCCAAATCTTCATCTTCTGTGCCTGGAGACAATAATTCCACAACCACGGAAGGACTGACTTTCTCTTGCCAGATCAGATAACTTAAACGCAAATCGCGACCGTGATAGAGTCGAGGCACTCCCACAACCCCAAACCAATCGGGACGTTTATACCATTCGGGATGATTTAAGTCATAGTAGAGATTGAGGCTGCAAGCACTGTAAGCTGATTTACCACTACAAGTAGTTGGGATAAAAGTAAGATAGAGCAGCAGGGTTTGGAGAAAGTGAAAATCATCTGGCTGTTCCTCCTGATTTTTGCTAGGTAGATCGTACATAGTTGGCAAAGTTTGCCAAGCTGGAAGCGATAGTTTCGCTTGAGTAGGTAGATGAATTGAAACAGTCATATTATTTGCATCTTACTTTGGCGGTAGGCGCAGCATTTTGGCATAGCACAGAGAAACTATTTTCCCTCTAGTTACTGCCAGAATGATTCGCTCCTACACGGACATGGAAAAAAAATGAGATGCACCCTGTTATGTTCTTTTTCGTCTCAAGAACGCTGTCAAGCCCGATCGGGAGTCTAATCCATCTCCGCAGGATTAAATCCAAACTCTTGCAATAGCTGCGCCAACTTTATTGGGGATGATTTACATCATAGTAGATATAGATACTGCAAGCACTGTAAGTTAGTTCCAGACTATATTGGCTGAAAAGTGAGATAGAGTAGCAGAGTTTGGAGAAAGTGAAATTCATCTGGCCAACCAGGTTCGGAGGGATATTCGCTAGGTAAATCGTACAGGGTTGGCAAAGTTTGCCAAGATTCAATAGATAGGTGAGTTGAGACAGCCATGGGTAAGATGAGAAATGATATAATACATTGTTCGTAGTGAGGACTTTAGTCCTCCGTTTGTAGTGAGGACTTTAGTAGGACAGAGATTAAGGGCTTGACGAAAATTGAACCGTTATCTAGTATCGGTAGCATCGGGTGGGCGGTCCCCACCCGACAATTCGCAATTAGCGCCCGACAATTCGCAATTAGCGCTGGGCAAGCAGAAACCATTGTGCCCGCAACAGGTTAAGATGCTAGTCTGACAACCCCTAAACCCGAAAGTATAGATGGCAGAAACATTATTCTTCAACGCCCTGCGGGCAGCTATAGACGAAGAAATGGCCCGTGACCCCTCAGTGTTCGTGCTTGGAGAAGATGTGGGACATTACGGCGGCTCCTACAAAGTTACCAAAGACCTGTACGAAAAATATGGCGAACTTAGGGTTCTCGATACCCCGATCGCGGAAAATAGCTTCACCGGTATGGCAGTAGGTGCGGCCATGACTGGGTTGCGCCCGATCATTGAAGGTATGAATATGGGCTTTTTGCTCCTGGCCTTCAACCAAATCTCTAATAATGCTGGTATGCTGCGCTACACCTCCGGTGGTAATTTCAAAATTCCCATGGTCATACGCGGCCCCGGTGGCGTCGGGCGTCAACTGGGCGCAGAACATTCCCAGCGACTGGAAGCTTATTTCCAAGCAGTCCCGGGTCTGAAAATCGTGGCCTGCTCCACCCCCTACAATGCTAAAGGACTGCTAAAATCAGCCATTCGCGACGATAACCCCGTACTTTTCTTCGAGCATGTCCTGCTTTACAACTTGAAAGAACACCTGCCACAGCAGGAATATCTGCTACCCCTGGATAAAGCGGAAGTGGTTCGCACCGGTTCCGACGTGACTATCCTGACTTACTCCCGGATGCGCCACCATGTCCTGCAAGCAGTGAAAACCCTGGAAAAAGAGGGTTTAGACCCCGAGGTGATAGACCTATTATCTCTCAAACCCCTAGACTTTGAAACTATTGGCGCTTCTGTGCGCAAAACCCATCGGGTGATTATCGTCGAAGAATGCATGAAAACTGGTGGCATTGGCGCAGAATTGATCGCCTCCATTAACGAACGGTTGTTTGACGAACTGGATGCGCCAGTGCTGCGGCTTTCTTCCCAGGATATCCCCACCCCTTATAATGGTACCCTGGAAAACCTGACGATCGTCCAACCCGCGCAAATAGTAGAAGCGGTGCAGAAAATGGCGACTTTACAGATTTGATCTGGCGATAGTTCGTAGTTCGTAGGGTGGGCACCGCCCACCAGATGCTACGGCGACTAGATAACTGTTCCATTGGTCGTAAGTTCTTAACCTGGTCCGACTGAAGTCCTCCCTACAAACGGGATATCATCATATCTTTTATTGCAGAGTTGCGATCGAGTTGGCCCAAAAACTTACAGATATGGGCATATTTGGGGTAATTCTCCCCTGCGAGCGGGACTCCAGCTGCGGGAATCTCTCATCGGATCGCTCGTTCCGTATTATTGCCATAGCCGGCGCTCGTCTTACTTGAGAGCGGCAAATCTGGTATATTACTTGCTTTTTGTGAGGCAAGTCCACTAAGCTAGAAAAAAGCAGCACCGTAGGCTAGCCCTCTTGCATAAAATCCGGTAATTTCTGACCAATGTTAAAATTATCTCCCTCGGGAAGATGCAAGCGTGCAGGTCCAGGATCAGACCTACGTTAGGGGGGTCATGACACCTAGGGGTGAGCGCCAGCC
>JBFRWI010000059.1:0-29131 GCA_051439505.1 Hormoscilla sp.
ACCTGTTATCATGCTTGTAACTGATTTACTGCCACAACTGCGAGATTTATCCCGCCCAGACAAACTACGGATAATGCAATTCTTGATATCGGAACTGGCCAAGGAAGAAGGTGTCACCCCGCTGGAAAATGATGTTAACTTTTCCAGTGTCACCCTTTATAATTCTCATGAAGCTGCCCACCAACTAGCAAAACTGTTAGAGTCAAATCAGGAAGCTTGTTAATGCTGAATGCACAAAGATTTCCTTTCATCGAAAAATCAGATCGGTCTGGAGTCATTAACATGATGCCATATCTCCCTCTGACTCTGACTTATCAGAATCGTCCTCTAGATGTATTAGGATTGTTGGATACAGGTTCTAGTATCAATGTTTTACCTTACGACATTGGGCTAAGATTGGGGGCGATTTGGGAACGGCAAATGATGTCAGTTACTTTAGCTGGTAATCTGGAACCAGTGGAAGCCAGAGGGTTGCTTGTATCAGCTAAAGTAGGTCGATTTCCGACAGTTAATTTGGTTTTTGCTTGGGCACAAGCTAATGATATTCCCTTGATTTTAGGGCGATCGAACTTTTTTCAAGAGTTTGATGTCTGTTTCTATTGCTCTCAATTAGCTTTTGAAGTTTGTCCGTGCGGTATATCTCCATCTGGAAGCAACTAAAATTAACCGCAGCAGTTGCAGGGCGATCGCATTTTTATGGCAGACGCGCTTTGTAGGGTGGGCACCGCCCACCTTACCGGTACTGCTACTGTATAAAGTAAGGATTTGTCATGACGCAAAATATTGATGTAACAGGACTAAAACAGGAACAAATCGCGCAAATAAATGCGATAATCGAAGCATTTAAAGCGAAAAATACACTTGACAGCAGCTTAAGCAAAAAAGCGCCATCTTCCGAAATACCTGTGGAAACGGATGTAGAATATTTCGATATAAGCACGCTGTTTTTTGAGAGCGAAATATTGCAACCTTATAATCGCAGTATGCTTTATGGCAAGAGAACCTAAACGGATTTATCTCGACAGTAATGTTCTGGCTTATATTGCCAATCTAAAAGGGTGATGGCGATCGCGCGCCCACCGAAAATGCGATCGCAGTCGAAAATGTAGGTGTACGGCATCAACAGATTATCGGTAAAAATGAAAAATGTAACTACCGCCGTGCCCCGGCAGGTGGTGCCCAGACGCGATCGCCAAAAGAGCAATGTGCGATCGCCCGCCAGGGAAAATGCGATCGCCCGCCGGGGAAAATGCGATCGCCCGCCCGGGAAAATACGCCCGGGATATGGCGCCGGGGCACGGCAATAGATAGATTTCGGTTAATACCCTGATATTATCGATGCCGTGCCCCTACCATTGTTACCATTGTTATTCTATATTATATTAATACGAACCCAGGGAAACACTAAAGTGTTTACTACGAACCCCGGAAAACACTAAAGTGTTTACTACGAACCTAGATACGAACCTAGATACGAACCTAGATACGAACCTAGAACAGAACAGAGATAATTTATAAGATGAAGAAGATTTGGAAATATCTGAAATATATATTTTGGTTGGCCCCAGTTCTGATTGTGGCCGGAATCACCGCTGGCGTTCTCGAAACAGGCGGTTTATCTCCCGCTACCTGGGGCCCTCTTCCCCTAGGTTTACTCATCGCTGGTATGGCAGTCCTCGGGTTCTGGCTATTATTGAAAATTGCCTCCGCAGAAAGTTTCTGGAACAGTCGATCGACCTCTGCAGGCGCGAATGCGATCGTCTCTACTATAGCGGTGCTGCTGATTTTGGCCATGATTAATTTATTGGCTGTCCGCTATCGGGTAGAAATAGATTTAACAGAAGACCAGCGGTTTACAGTGGCCCTTGAGACTAAACAGCTATTGCAAAATTTGTCCCAACCTGTTAAACTCTGGATATTCAGCCCCCAAGTAAATCCTCAAGATGCAGAATTGCTCGAAAATTACCAGGATATGGGAGGCGATCGCTTTTTATTTGAGTATGTTGACCCGTACTCGAGACCGGGACTGGCCTCGGAGTTTGGGGTAACCGAGGTGGGAGATGTTTACCTGGAATTATTGTTGCCAAATTCTCAACGGCGGGAGTTCGTCGGCAATGCGATCCGCAAACCTCTTTCTGAAAGCCAGTTGACTAATAGTATTGTACTGATTAAAAGCGATCGCACGACATTGGTCTACTTCCTGCAAGGTCACGGGGAACGGCCTTTACAGGGGCGAGGCGGCCTATCGGAAGCGGTCAGAAGCTTGAAGCAGAAAAATTTTATCTCTCAACCCCTCAATTTAGCACAGCGAAAAGCTGTTCCTGAAGATGCTGATGTAGTCGCGATCGCGGGACCGGAACGAGAACTTTTACCCGAAGAAGTGGCAGCATTGGAGGATTATCTAGATGGGGGCGGCAGTCTGCTGCTGGCGATCGACCCCTTTCAAAATCCCGGACTCGACTCTCTGTTGAGAAAGTGGGGGGTGAAGTTGGACGATCGGGTGGCGGTTGACATCAACAGACGGTTGCCAACTGTACTCGCGATCGCCGACTATGGGGACCATCCCATCACAGAAAACTTGGGAAATGGTTTCTCTTTTTACCCCCTGGCGAGATCCATAGAAATAACTAAGGTGCCCGGCGTGGAGGAAACCCCTTTGCTGCTGACCGTAGAAGAGAATGTTTGGGCAGAAAGTGACAATAAGTCTCAGGAGTTGGAGTTCGACCCCAAAAGCGATCGCCAAGGTCCGCTAATATTAGGAGTCGCCCTAACTCGCAGTCTCAATAACCCAGAGGTGACAGAACCAGAAACTGATGCTTCCGAGGATGTTACCGCCAGTCCAGAAACTGATGCTTCCCCAGAACAGGAACCGCCTATTTCCATTGCGCGGATGGTTGCCATCGGAGATTCGGAATTTGCGATCGATGGCAATTTCGGGCAGCAGTTGAACGGAGATGTGTTTCTGAATGCGATCGGTTGGTTAGCGGACAGGGATGAAGAAACTTTTTCTATTCGCGCCAAGGAATTCACTAACCGACGCATCATCCTGACCGAAAATCAAGCTATAATCTTATTCTTGACATCCGTGGCGATCGTGCCCGCCCTGGGTTTCCTGACAGCAGGTACTCTCTGGTTACTCCGTCGCTAATGGGGGATAATACAATTGCTATAGGGTGTGGTCATGCGTCAGTTGGTACGGGGAGATCCTCGCGGGGGCAGGGCGAAGCATTCGGGAATAACATCTATCTTGTGATGTCATCATTTATCGCCCGAATGCTTCGCCCCTACAGTTATCGGCAACAAAGCCCGCCTGCGCGGGCTAAAGGGTATCTTATCGGTACAATTGGCAATTAATTAATAACTAAAATTCGTGCCTATGAAAATACAGAGAACAACGATAATTTGGGTATTGCTGGCCTTGGGGTTAGGGGGATTTGTTTACTACTTTGAGTTTAACAAACCCGTTAAAGAAGAAGTTGTCCGGCAAAAGCAACAGCAACTGTTTGATTTTGAAGAGAAGCAAGTGCAGTCGGTGCAGGTGCAGATTAAAGATCGGACATTGCTATTTGAACGTCAAGCAGAAACGGGTTCGTCTCAGTGGATGATGCGATCGCCCGAGTCCGCCCCCGCCAGTGAGGCCGCTGTGGTATTCTTGTTGAGTAAGCTGGTCAATGCTAAGGGCGATCGGGCCTTTACGGTATCAGCGGCGCAGTTGTCAGAATACGGACTGGACGAACCGATGGCAACGGTAGAAATTACTATTGACAATGGCAAAACCCATCAGCTAAGATTGGGGAATAAGGACTTTACTAATAGTCAGTTGTATGGTTTAGTTGACGCAAGAATCAACAATAATAGTTCGGGTGCAGAGGAAGTAGGTTCGGAGGAGTTAATTGCTGAAGAAGAACTAAAGGTGGTGTTGGTGCCAGCAGACTTTGAATATGCGGTCGATCGACCCCTGTCAGAATGGAAACCAGAGGAAAATGATGAAGAGAGTTCATCAGAGGAGGATAGTTCTAAGTCAGAAACTGATGAAGATAGTTCGTCAGAGGAGGAAAATTCAGAGTCAGAAACTGATGAACATAGTTCGTCAGAGGAGAAGAGTTCTCAGTCAGAAACTGATGAAGATAGTTCGTCAGAGGAGGAAAATTCAGAGTCAGAAACTGATGAATCTGATGATTCGTGAACAGGGGCGATCGCCTGTCGGAACGCCCACCCGATCGCGTAAAAATTGTCAATTCGCAATTGACAATACTGGACAAAACTCTTCTAACTTCACCTGAAGGTCTGACACTAGCATCAGGGGATACTTCTGGGAAGCTTTCAGCTTTTGGAAGACAAGACGGGCAAATTCATCGCGCCAATGTTGTCGATTTGTTTCCGTCTCGATCTTAACTGCTTTCACTGATATATGATATCGGTATTCTGCAAAATTCATGTCTCTGTCATTTTCAAATTCATGTTCTCCCAGGGTCAGAGTAATGCGATAATTACGATACTCATACCAGGTTTCATCCTTGTAATAGATGAGTTGCAACTTGATAGATAATAGGGATTCGATTTCCTCTACCAAGATTTTAATCCCCACTTGTGAGTCTACAAAAATATCTACTGTCCTAGACATGAAAACAACCTCCTAGTAAATTGGTTAAATATCAGGTATAAACCTGGTATATCATACAGTTAAGCATAAAATATAGATACTCGGATGAGATAAAATATGTTTATTGACAGAGGAGGCGATCGCCGATAATAATGGACAGGCTAGAGATTGTAAATGCGATCTTGCACATGTACAATCATCTGGAGGCAGAGCCTCAAAAGAGCGTTCCCAGGCGGAGCCAGGGAACGAGATATGCTATAATTAGTTTAACTCGTATTAGTCGGTTTTAACCGACTTTAGCTATTAGCCGGGGGTTTGAACCCCCGGCGGGATGAAAGCGTAGCGAAGGGGGTTTAAAAACCCCCGGCGGGATGAAAGCGTAGCGAAGGAGGTTATCATGCCGAACACATCACCTGGGCCTATTGCCAAGGGGACAATTATAGAAAACCGTTATCAAGTATTGCGTCAATTGGGACGCGGTGGATTTGGACGCACCTACCTAGTTGAAGATATGAATAGGTACAAAGAGCGTTGCGTCATCAAAGAATTTGCTCCTCAACTGAAAAGCAGCACGGAGTTGCAAAAAGCCGAGAGGTTATTTAAGCGGGAAGCAAGTATGCTCTACAAACTGGAACATCCTCAGATTCCCCGCTTTCGAGAACTGTTTCAAACTAAAATTGATGACCAAGATTTTCTTTTCTTGGTGCAGGACTACGTCAAAGGAAAAACCTACGCCCAACTCTTAAAGGGAAGAAAAGCTAAACCTTTGAGCGAAGAAGAAGTCACGCAATTGCTGCTGGATATATTACCCGTCCTGTCCTACATTCACTCCCAAAAAGTGCTCCATCGAGATATCTCCCCAGATAACCTGATCCTGCGGACTGGCGATAAACTCCCAGTGCTGATTGACTTTGGTTGCGTCAAGCATGTAGCAGCAAGGGCCGTATCCCAGTCAAAGGGACTTGCCGGTACTCTGGTCGGTAAACCGGGTTATTGCCCCGAGGAACAATTGCGGGATGGAATGGTGTCTCCTAGTAGTGACCTCTATGCTTTGGCGGTGACCCTGTTGGTGCTGATCACGGGCAAGCAACCCCAAGAGTTGTACGATAGTACGAATGCTACTTGGAACTGGGAGCAAATGGTCACCGTTGGCCCCACTCTCAAAAAGCTGCTCAATAAAATGCTCGCTCATAAACCGCGCGATCGCTACCAGTCAGCGAAAACAGTGCATCGCATTCTGGAAAAGGCAAACTCCTCGGGAGTCGGGAACATGATTTCCACGATGAATACCATAGTAGTCGGTCACATTCAGAAGGTTAATCATCAAATATCGGGTTTAAAAAAGAGCAGCATGCAGCTTGCTATGTGGCAGATAGTAGCCATTACCGTTAGCATATCATTAGTGGGAGGAATAGGAGCGACTTTGGCCTTCTCCGCTTTCAGAAAACCCCAAAATTATCCAGCATCGGCGATGCATCCAGCATCTCCAGTATCTTTTTCGGCCCCAGCATCTTTTGCATCTTCGGGCTTTTTGAGTAAAACGGAGAAAAAAGAGCAACTGTCAATTCATCAGCGCTGCCAAAATCTGAAAATTGACCCAAGTCTATTTTATCAGCAAGTGGATAACTTATTCTACGGCCAATACCCCGAACTTAAAGGCCGTCAACTCACAGAAAAGCCCGCAGATGCCCAGTTGCGATCGCAATGGTATCAGCTAGCGGACGAATTGCTCGATCGCCTGGAGAAGGGCGAGAGTCTCTGGGAATAATTCCCAACAGAACGAACTGCTCGACCTGGGCAAAGTTTAGTTATAATAAACGGAAGGTTGCCAAATTGTATTAGACTAGATCGGGAGGTTTTTTAATGATGCGCGCTTCACCGATTCCCAGCGGGACAATTGTCGAAAAACAATATCGAATTAAGAAGGAATTGGGGCGGGGTGGTTTTGGGCGCACCTACCTGGCGGAAGATACCAATCGATATAATGAGCTGTGCGTGCTCAAGGAATTTGCGCCCCAAGCAGAAAATCCTTATCAGTTGCGAAAAGCCGAAGAGTTGTTTCAGCGAGAAGCAGGTATGCTATACAAACTGGAACACCCTCAGATCCCGCGCTTTCGAGAACTATTGCGGGCAAATATTGGAGATAGAGAATTACTATTCTTGGTGCAAGACTATGTAGAAGGTCCAACCTATTGGCATCTATTCGAGCAGGGTAGGAGGTTGAGCGAGGCCCAAGCAACTAAATTGCTAGAACAACTACTACCAGTGTTGGACTACGTTCACTCAAAACAAGTGATTCATCGAGATATCTCCCCAGATAATTTGATTCAGCGACGTAGCGACGGACTGCCAGTTTTAATCGATTTTGGGAGCGTCAAGCAGATAGCAGCAACCGCCCTATACGAGTCCGGCGGACAACCCGGGACTCGGGTAGGGAAACCGGGTTTCTCTCCAGAAGAACAGATGCATCAAGGAAAAGTTTCTCCTAGCAGCGACTTGTATTCTTTGGGGATGACGGTTTTGGTGCTGCTAACGGGTAAGGAACCCCAGCATTTGCAAGACTGGGAACAACAGGTAAATATTGGCCCCAACCTGAAAAAAATGTTAAAGAAAATGCTGGCTCAACAATCCCGCGATCGCTACCAGTCAGCGGCAGCAGTGACTCGGGCGATCGAAAACTCCAACCGTTCCAACAGCACTAACTCCTCCTCTAACTCCCCTAGGGGTAATAACATCATCTCCCAGATGGGTACGAGAGTTGTCGGTCACCTCAGGACTCGTTTGACTAACCTGAATACCCAATTCTCTGGCAGTAACAACCCCAACCGAATGAATCTTTCCAAAGTGGTGGCCTGCGCCCTGGGCATATCTTTACTAACTGGAGTGGGTGCTTTTGCTTTGGTAGAATTGGGTATATGGGAACCTTTCACCTTGCTGGGGCGATCGGAAGTCGATCGCCAGAGGGAAATTTATCAACGCCTCCTAGAACTGAACATTGACGAAGCAGCTTTTTATCAGAAAGTCGATCAGTTATTCTATGCCCAATACCCAGTCGCTGAGGGTCGCCCCCTGACAGAAAACCATGAAGATGCCGTACTGCGATCGCAATGGTATCGCATTGCCGAGGAATTGCTAAATAAGATCGAGCAGGGTTCCGAGACTTTATAGTAGAGTCGGGCTCATTTCAATGCCTGCATTTTTTTATTAAACCCTGCTAATGGATCGTGGCTAATGGCGAATAGAGAATGAAAAATAGCTCCGTAACAATTGCTCAATTAACAATTGCTCAATTTGAGATTATCAAGAAGCTTGCACACCGACAGATAAACACTAAAGTGTTTACTACAAACGGTTCGTAGTAAACACTTTAGTGTTGGCGCGAGGTAAGCACACTTCATGCTTACCACAAACTATTAACCATTAGCCCACAAAATCAACCTCGGCAGATAGGGACTGCTGAGATATTTATGCTTGGGCAAGACCCGCAAAGATAAACCCTGTAAACCACTCTTAGAGTAGGTGATATTAGCAGTGTACATGCTGTTATTGCCATCGCTGCCCTGGAATTCCATTTCCACTGGCACCCCATCGACAATATCGCCATTTTCATCGATCGGCCCCTGGTAGAGTTGCACCAGCAAGTCATCAGGCGTGAATGCACCCAGGTTGAGCTGCGCCTTAACTGGCAGAGTTTGATTCACCAGCATTTCAGCCGGTTCGGCAATATCGATATCCTCGATTTTGATGTTGTACCAGTGTTCAAACAATTTAGCTCGCCAGTGAGCCAATTCCTTCGTCGGCTGGTAGTTGTCCGCACTCATAGCAAAGTAGCGATCGCTCGCCGGGAAATACCCCTGCCGGGCATAGTCTTGCACCATCCGGGTGGTATTAAACACGGGACAATTCAGACGAATTGCGTCCTTCATTTTTTCCAACCAACCACGGGGAATACCCTCCGCATCCCGGTCGTAAAATAGCGGCACGATATCCTGCTCCAGGATATCGTAGAGGGCCCCCGCCTCGGCATCATCCTGATAATTCTGGTCCTCATAGTCCTCACCAGCACCTATCGACCAGCCAGTACGGACATAATCTGCCTCATCCCACCAGCCATCCAGTATGCTGAGATTCATCAGACCATTCATCGAAGCCTTCATCCCCGAAGTTCCCGAAGCTTCCCGGGGACGGCGAGGGTTATTCAGCCATATATCGCAACCGGCTACCAGCAGCCGCGACATATAGATATTATAGTTGGGCACAAACACCACCCGATCGCCCAGACCTTCCTCGCGCATGCGCTGGATAATCTCGCGAATCAGTTCCTTACCGGGCATATCCTTCGGGTGGGCCTTTCCAGCAATTACAAACTGCACGGAATGCTTGTTAGATGGTCCGTGAGCTGTATCCTGTAGAATGCGCTTCATCCGGTCTAGATCGCGCAAAAACAACGTCGCCCGCTTATAAGTAGCAAACCGACGGGCAAACCCGATCGTCAGCACTCCGGGATCCAAAACATTACCGGCGGTAGCAATTTCTCCGGGAGAAGCACCCCGTTCCCGCAATGCTTGTTGTAGGTGTTCCCGAACAAACAAGACTAAATCCGAGCGACGCTGCTCGTGATTGCGCCATAATTCTTCATCGGGAATCTTCAACACTCGTTCCCAGAGTCGGTCCGAAGCCGGTGCTTCCGACCACTTAGGCCCCAGATAGCGGTCATAGAGTTCCTGAGTCGGTTTCGCCACGCAGCTGCGAGCATGAACGCCATTGGTAATTGGGGCAACAGGAACTTCGTCTACCGGCAATCCCGGCCAGAGGCTGCGAAATAGAGCCTGACTAACCTTGCCATGTAGCTTGCTGACGCCATTAACAAAGGAACTCATTTTAATGGCGAAGGTAGCCATATTGAAAGGGGAACTCAAGTCACCCGTATTGGATCGTCCCAGGGCCAGGAACCGCTCCCGTGACAGGCCAAAAACATCGCCATAATACCCCAGATAATATACCATTTTATCCCCCGGGAACAGGTCGAAGCCAGCGCTGACCGGGGTATGAGTCGTGAAGATCTGGGACGATCGGGCCGCTTCCCGCGCTTCCGTAAAGCTGAGTCCCTCTTCTTGGATCATCACCCGCATCCGTTCTAGGGACAGAAAAGCGGAGTGACCCTCATTCATGTGATAGGTCGTCGGTTTCAACCCCAAAGCTTTCAGGGCCCGTAATCCCCCGATCCCCAGCATGATTTCCTGGTGAATGCGCATATCCTGGTCGCCACCATAGAGCCGGCTGGTAATGCTTTGGTCGTAGTCACTGTTGGGTTCGATGTTGGTATCCATCATGTACAGGGGCACCCTTCCCACCTGTACCCGCCAGATCTGAGCATGGACCTGACGACCGGGATAATCTACCTGAATGCGCAATGGCTGTCCATTAGCATCTCGCTCTAGATGCAGGGGCAGATTGTAAAAATCATTAATGGTATAGCGCTCTTGCTGCCAGCCATCAGCATTGAGATATTGGGAAAAGTAGCCTTCCTGGTACAGCAGGCCCACTCCCACCAGGGGTAGACCCAAGTCGCTAGCTGACTTCAGGTGGTCGCCTGCTAGCACTCCTAGGCCACCAGAGTATATGGGCAGGCAATAGGTCAGGCCAAATTCAGCGGAAAAGTAGGCGTAGCATTCACTGTCCGGGCGCGATCCTTTTTGTTTGGAATACCAGGAGGTGCCATTCAGGTATTCTTCCATCTGCCGCACGGCCCTGTCCATTTGGGCTACAAAGCCTTCATCCTCAGCGGCTTCATTCAGTCGTGCTTGAGAGATGGTGCCTAGCATCAACACCGGATTATGGCTCGTCGATTCCCACAGGTCTGGATCTAAGCGTTGAAATAGGTCTTTTGATTCAACATTCCAGTCCCAATGAAGGTTGTAAGCTAGTTCTCGTAACGGTTTCAGCCGCTCTGGTAGAGCGGGAGAAACCTTAAATGTCCGAATCGGCTGCATTATCTATCGGGTCTCCAAGTCCAGCAGTGCTTATTTTCTACCCTTGCGGAGTGCAAATCTGACTATTTTAATACAAGTTTTGACTTCTCGATCTATTTTCGGTGACTTTTTGGACTTCGGAAGTGCTAGGCTCTCAGTGGTCAGCCGTCAGCGGGGGTCTCGCCTGCCCGCAGCTTGTCAATCAATTTTCAATTATTGTCCGCCTTGCACCACCTGAACGCTCGGGGTCATATGTAAATGTCATAACCATTTTCAATTTTCAACCCTTGACTGGTATCATCCCCGTGCAACAATTTTCAATTAAAATCCCATCACTTGGGAAAAACAATTTTATTTAACTATTTTTTTACTTTTATTTAACCCGATTTTGATCGAAGCTGTTTAAAGTATGACATCTAAAGCAATTCGGCAATTAGGAGAGCCAAACAGATGCAGCATGGTAAAGTCAAAAGACGAGATCTGTTGTTTGCCCTAACAGGTTTGGGTGCAAGTGTTGCAGCCAGTCAGTTCCGAACTCAGACTGCGCAGGCTCGCGACCCCTTGGGACTATTTGCTCAAGGGCGGACATTCCTCACCGGTGCCGGTGCTAGCTTTCCTGCGCCCTTGTACGGTCGTTGGTTTGTGGAATACAATCAGCAAAATCCCAACATCGAAGTTAACTATCAGTCAGTTGGCAGTGGGAGTGGTGTCAGGCAATTCATCCAAGGGACTGTAGATTTTGGTGCTAGCGATGTGGCCATGAAAGATTCGGAAATCGAGAAAGTCCCCAGAGGAGTAGTATTGTTACCCATGACAGCTGGGAGTGTTGTCGTAGCTTACAATGCGCCAGTTTCAGGGCTAAAGCTGTCCAGAGAACAACTTGCAGATGTATTTTTGGGCAAGATTACTAATTGGCGCGATCTAGACGGTCCTAATGCGCCAGTTCGCATAGTACATCGTTCCGATGGCAGCGGCACAACCGCCGTGTTCACCAAATACCTGAATGCTATCAGTAAAAACTGGGCAAAGGGACCGGGGACAGGGAAGACGATCCAATGGCCTGTGGGGATTGGTGGCAAAGGGAATGAAGGTGTGACAGCTCAAGTCCGGCAAACTCCGGGGTCGTTCGGCTATGTGGAGTTCGGTTATGCCAAAAATAATGGTCTCAAAATGGCGGCACTGGAGAATAAGTCTGGCAGTTATATAGCGCCTGGTTTAGAGAGTGCGAAGAAAACTCTGTCGGCGGTGACTTTACCGGAAAACCTGCGTGCCTTTATAGTCGATCCCTCGGGATCGGATTCCTATCCAATTGTGACCTACACTTGGATCATGGCTTACAAAAACTACTCCGATAGCAAGAAGGCAGGGGCTTTGCAGCAAGTGCTGAGGTGGGCCTTGACCGAAGGTCAAACATACAGCCCCTCTTTAGGATATATTCCTCTGCCACTCGATGTGAAGGTGAAGGTGCTCGAAGCTGTAAAGAACATTGGATAACCCAGATCGGTAAGGGGCGTGAGCCCCTTAAAATTTGCCCAAAATTAACAAAACATAACTGTTGTGCCGACGAGGTAAGTCAGAATTAAAGATAATTTAACCGCAGGTTAACCAAAGCTTAACCGAAGATTTAAGGTGAGGCGCTAAGCTGCCAATGATAAATTATCGAAACATCTCCCCTTCTTATGCAGTCAGTTTTAAGCTTTAGTCGTAGAGCGGTTTCCATTGCTGCCGTCTCCCTCACCTTGGGTCTAGCATCTTGCGGTCCTGATAAGAGCGTTAACCTCACGGGTGCTGGCGCCTCATTCCCGGCTCCCCTATATCAGCGCTGGTTTCAGGATATGAGCGTTCAAAATCCTAACCTACTGGTGGATTATCAGTCAGTTGGTAGTGGCGCGGGGGTGGAGCGGTTTACCCAAGAGCTAGTAGATTTTGGAGCCAGCGATGTGGCCATGAAGGATGAAGAAATTAACAAGATCGACAGGGGCGTGCTGATGTTGCCAATGACAGCAGGTAGCATTGTGCTGGCCTACAATCTTCCGGGCGTGCAAGAACTGAAGCTATCACGGGAAGCTTATGTAGGTATATTCTTGGGTGACATCACTAAGTGGAACGACCCCAAGATTACCAGCACGAACCGAGGGGTGAACCTACCCAACCAGACGATCACAGTCGTACATCGTTCTGATGGCAGTGGTACGACAGGAGTGTTCACGAAACATCTGAGTGCGATCAGTCCAGATTGGAAAAATAAGGTTGGAGAAGGGAAAACTGTACAATGGCCCACGGGAATCGGCGGGGCGAAGAATGATGGTGTTGCTGCCCAAATTGGTCAAAATCAAGGTGCGATCGGTTATGTAGAGTACGGGTTCGCTAAGGAAGGTGGTCTGAATGTGGCTTCCCTGCAAAATAAAGATGGCAAGTTTATTAAACCGACAGACGAGTCGGCTTCATTAGCTCTGGCTGCAGTGAAACTGCCGGAAAATCTCCGCGCTTTTATTACAGATCCGGCGGGAGCAGAATCTTACCCCATTGTTACCTACACTTGGTTGCTGGCTTACAAGCAGTATGATGACCCGAAAATAGCAAAAGCAGTGGAGCAGGTAATTGAATATGGTTTGACTGAAGGTCAGAAAGTTAGTCCATCCCTTGGCTATATTCCTCTCCCTCAGAACGTCCGCGAAAAAGTCGCCCAGCTGGCTAATCAAATTAGTCCAGACTATGAGATAAATGTGAGCAAATAGCAGCAATATTACGGACAGGCGAAACGCCCGTCCTACGCAGCGAAAAACTGACAACTAACAAATTAAGTAAATCATGGTTGCGGAAGCTAATAATGTTCGGGGAGAAAGTCGGGAGCGAACTGCCGGGGAAAAGAATCTAGATCGGGGCTTTATCTGGCTAACCAAAATATTTGCGTTCTTAATAGCAGCGATTTTAGCAGGGATAGCCCTAACGGTAGCATGGAAGGCAATGCCCGCGATCGGGGAATACGGTCTGGGATTTCTGTTCACCAGTGCTTGGAATCCAGTTGAGGGGCAGGAGGAATATGGGGCCCTACCCATGATCTATGGAACCCTGGTAAGTTCGGCGATCGCCCTATTGATTGCGGTGCCACTAGGTTTGGGAACGGCGATCTTCTTAAGTGAGGATTTTATCCCCCTACAAATTCGCACGATACTGGTGTTCCTGGTAGAGCTGTTGGCGGCTGTTCCCAGTGTAGTCTATGGTCTGTGGGGTATATTTGTCCTGATTCCGTTCGTCAGCAGACCCCTAGGCAGCTTTCTGCACAATACCTTAGGTTGGTTGCCGCTATTTGCCAGCGAACCGGTAGGTCCGGGGATGTTACCCGCAGGCATGGTATTGGCAATTATGATTTTGCCGATTATCACAGCCATCTCCCGGGATTCTCTGGCAAGTCTGCCTCCCGATCTGCGGCAGGCATCCCTGGGTTTGGGGGCCACCCGCTGGACAACGATCTTTCGGGTGCTCCTGCCAGCAGCATTTTCCGGTATTGTGGGGGGTATCATGCTCGGACTGGGTCGGGCAATGGGAGAAACGATGGCCGCTACGATGTTAATCGGCAATGCTAATAAAATCGATTTCTCCCTCAATGCCCCGGCAAATACGATCGCCTCTTTGATGGCGAATCAATTTGCCGAAGCTTCGGGTCTGCAAGTAGCGGCGCTGATGTATACTGGCCTAGTTCTGTTTGCCATGACCCTGGTGGTGAATATGTTGGCCGAGTGGATTGTCAGCCAAGTAAAAGCAAAATACTGATGGCAACTAACAACTGACAACTAACAACTGACATGGTCCAGAATCGAGAATCTTTTGATAAGGGCACTAGCAGTCTGATTCGGAATAACTCAAGTCCGCGAGCAATATTCGGGATAGCGATGACGACATTGGCAGCTACTTGTATCGGACTGACAATCCTGCCTTTGTTTGCGGTGCTGCTGTATGTTTTGGGAAAAGGGTTTGCCCGCCTGAATTTGGACTTGTTTACTAAGCTACCCCCAGCTGCCGGTCAGACCGGAGGTGGGATTGCTAATGCAATTATCGGTACTTTGGTTGTGGTGGGAATCGCCTCGGCGATCGCGGTTCCCATTGGCGTATTAGCAGCAGTATATCTCTCAGAGTTTAGCGACAAAGAAACAGCTCGCTGGATTCGCTTTGCTACTAACGTGCTGAGTGGAGTTCCCTCCATCATTGCTGGAGTATTTGCTTACAGTCTGATCGTACTAACGACGGGGACATTCTCGGCCCTGGCAGGAGGGGTAGCCCTATCCTTGCTGATGTTACCGACGATCGTCCGTACCACCGACGAAGCGCTACAAATTATCCCCCAAGATATCAGATGGGCATCAGTAGGAGTGGGGGCTTCTAACTACCAAACAGTTTTATTTATTGTGCTGCCTGCTGCCGTACCTGCTATTCTCACGGGAGTAACTCTAGCGGTGGCCCGAGCTGCGGGAGAAACAGCACCTTTAATATTCACAGCCCTCAATTCCAACTTCTGGCCGCGAGGGTTAATGAATCCTACCCCATCCCTTTCGGTTTTGGTCTATAACTTTGCTACGAGTTTCGATCCCAAGTTGCAGGAGTTAGCCTGGGCGGCTTCCTTGGTGCTAGTGTTTTTAGTCTTGCTCACTAGCGTTCTCTCTCGCTGGGCAACTCGTAACAAAATGTATTGATTGACTTGACTCAGGAGTTGCAAAAATTATGGAATTGAAAAGGAAAGAGGACAATGAAACTCAGACAGTTATCCAGGCAGAAAACCTCAATATATATTACGGGGATTTCCAAGCAGTTCGGGGTGTTTCATTAAACATTCCTAAGCAGCGCGTTACCGCCTTCATAGGACCTTCAGGTTGTGGAAAAAGTACGATACTGCGGAGCTTTAATCGCCTCAACGATTTAGTGAATGGCTTTCGGCTAGAGGGAAAAATATATTATCAAGGACAGAACCTCTACGATGCCAATATCGATCCAGTCGAGGTGCGGCGGAAGATCGGCATGGTCTTCCAGAAGCCAAACCCTTTCCCGAAATCGATTTATGATAATATCGCCTATGGGGCCAGGGTCAACGGCATTGCTAAGTCTAAGGATGACATGGATGCTTTGGTAGAGCGAGCGCTCCGGCAAGCAGTGCTGTGGGATGAGGTAAAAGACAAGCTCAAGCAAAGTGGTTTTTCCCTGTCGGGGGGACAACAGCAGCGTCTGTGTATTGCCCGGACAGTGGCGATCAATCCGGATGTGGTGCTGATGGACGAACCCTGTGCTTCCCTGGATCCGATTTCTACCCTCTCCATTGAAGAGTTGATCAACCAGTTGAAAGAAAATTATACGCTCATCATCGTCACCCATAACATGCAGCAGGCTTCGCGGGTGGCAGATATGACCGCATTTTTCAATGCCCAGGCAGAAGAAGGTGGCAAGCGGTTTGGTTATCTGGTTGAGTACGACAAGACGGAAACCATCTTCCAATGTCCCCAGGAGGAAGATACCCAAAGATATGTCAGTGGACGTTTCGGATAAATTCAGCTAATGATACCAATCCAGGGTAGGATAATGGTAATTTGATTGCTATACGATGTGAAAAAATGCTTATTTCACGCTTAGTTTCCCGTATCCTCCCCCTGGTTTTAGTAGTCGCGATCGCCTTGGTCGGCTGTTCTGCTGGTGGTAAATCAGGTCTGCTTACCGGTAATTATCCCCAAGATACCCTGATGGTGGTAGACAGTCTGAGAACGGCGGTTACACTACCCGATGATTCCCCAGAAAAAGCTCCAGCTCAGGCGAAAGCTCGCGATCTGATTAATGACTTTGCCTCTCGCTACCGGCGGGATAGCGCGGTCTCTAACCTGCCGTCCTTCACCACCATGCGCACGGCCTTGAGCGGTCTAGCCGGACATTACAGTTCCTATCCTAACCGTCCGGTCCCCGAAAAGCTCAAAAAACGGTTAGAACAAGAATTCCGCCAGGTAGAAGCATCTATCAAACGGGGCACTTAGTCAGTAGTCAGTGGTCAGTGGTCAGTGGTCAGTGGTCAGTGGTCAGTGGTCAGTGGTCAGTGGTCAGTGGTCGGTGGTCAGTGGTCAGTGGTCAGGGTTGAAAGTATGTAAGGTGGGCAATGCCCACCCTACTGAAGGTTAAAAATTATCACCGAAATAATCTTCAGATATGGCTAAATCAAAAGCAAAAGTTTCATGGCTGAAAAAAATATTTAACCCAAGAAACAGCTCCAGAACTCCTGCTATTGATGCGATAGAATGGGAGCAAACTTAAAATTGTCTCAGGGCAGAGATGGGATTGATAGAAATGAAAGATGTCTTCAAAAAACCAGACAAACGGTACCAGGGGGGTGGTCAAAACCCGTTTTCCATTGATTAATTGTCCGCACCTAAACGCTATTGGCGTTTCCCAGGCGGGAGCCAGGGAACGAGGAAAATTGAAAATTGAATAAGAGTCATTTGTCTATTTTAATGCTTCTGGCATAAACGGAACACTAATTCTCGAACAATACTCCTTAACTATATCTGTTGTCTTTTATACAAGATCGTCAGCATTAATAACAACAGGTATTTTACCTGTACGATCGACGACTTTATTGAAAAGTTCAAAAAGTTCTTTATAACCGCATTCCTAAAAATCAAGATCGGGCATTTTATAATAATAGGAAGGCAGCATTTGAGCCGGATCGCGAATCAAAAAAGTATGCTGGAAATAATCAATGAACTCATCATTGACAATTTGGATAAAATAATAAGCAAAATCCTTACCCCCCAGATGAGAGCTGGTGGGATAGGGAGCAAATGAGCTTCTCATTTTAACTATTTTTCCCGAGCATGTCCAGCTAAATACATAAATATAGCATTTCTCATAGAGCCCCTGCTAGCCGCGCTCGATAGCTGAAACCCTGATGCTGTCTGCAATTTACGCTTAAGAGAGCACGCGCAGAGATCGGATCGCATCAATCGGCAGATAGATCATTGGCAAGATGGTGGGCGGTGCCGGCACTGCCCACCGAACCCAACCGATCCCAAAAGTTGACATCGGGGCGATCGGGAGCTATGATGGTAGATTGTGTAACTGGTGAAGCGAGAGACTCTTGGCTAACGTTATAGTGATTGGTGCCCAGTGGGGCGATGAAGGAAAAGGAAAAATAACTGATTTGCTCAGCAAGTCAGCGGATGTGGTGGTGCGCTACCAAGGTGGCGTTAACGCCGGACATACGATAGTGGTTCAGGGCCAGACATTCAAGCTGCACCTGATTCCCTCTGGGATCCTCTATCCGGATACCCAATGCGTGATTGGCAATGGCACGGTCGTCGATCCGCAGGTGCTACTCGGGGAAATAGACCAACTGGAGGCCCTGGGGGTCTCTACGAAAAACCTGAAGATATCGGAGAATGCCCACGTGACCATGCCCTATCACAGGTTAATAGACCAGGCATCGGAAGAAAAGCGGGGAACTCATAAGCTGGGGACGACCAAGCGGGGTATAGGTCCGACCTATGCGGATAAGTCGGAACGGACGGGAATTCGGGTGATCGACTTGATGGAACCAGAAACCCTACGCAAACAGCTGCGCTGGACGATTAACTACAAAAATGTCATCCTGGAAAAGCTGTACGCTCTGCCACCCCAGGATCCAGAGGCGACGATCGCGGAGTATCTAGAGTATGCAGAACGCTTGCGACCCTATGTAACCTCCTGTGGCCTGTTGCTTTACGAGGCGATTCAGCAACGACGCAATATCTTGTTTGAAGGGGCTCAAGGAACTCTGCTAGATCTGGATCACGGCACCTATCCTTATGTCACTTCATCTAACCCCGTCGCAGGCGGTGCTTGCGTGGGCGCAGCGGTGGGACCGACGGCGATCGATCGGGTGATCGGGGTGGCGAAAGCTTATACTACTAGAGTTGGAGAAGGTCCGTTTCCTACTGAACAACTGGGTGAAGTGGGCAAGATGTTGGGCTTGCGGGGAGCGGAATTTGGCACGACAACCGGTAGACCAAGGCGCTGCGGTTGGTTTGATGCGGCGATCGGGCGCTATGCGGTGCGGATAAATGGTCTAGACTGTCTGGCGATCACGAAACTGGACGTGCTAGACGAATTAGAGGAAATAAAAGTCTGCGTCGCTTACGAAATAGACGGACAGCGGTGCGAAGATTTTCCCAGCAGTTATCGGAAATTGGCCCGTTGCCAACCGATCTACGAGACTCTTCCCGGGTGGCTGCGCTCGACAACTGACTGCCGCAGTTTAGAAGATCTACCGCAGCAAGCGCTAGATTATCTCAAATTCCTGGCAGAATTGATGGCAGTACCGATCGCGATAGTATCGGTGGGAGCAAAGCGGGAACAGACGATAATAGTGGAAGATCCCATTCACGGTCCCAAACGGGCCTTATTGTACGCTAATGGCAGTCCGGTGGATGCAAATCAAGAGGTAAAAAGATAGCAGCGGAAGATGGAAATAAAAGTTGAATGTCAAAAACGGGAACAGGGAAGCAAACCGAGGGCGATGCGTCGCGCGGGGTTGATTCCGGCTAACCTATACGGTCATAATGGTGCAGAAGCAATTTCTCTAACTCTGCCAGCAAAAACGGTGGAACACTTGCTGAAAGAAGCTACCGTTAACAACACTTTGATCGATCTAGAAATAACAGATATCCCCTGGAGGGGCAAGACTTTACTGCGGGAAGTGCAAACTCATCCCTGGAAGGGCTATCCATACCACCTCAGCTTTTTCTCGATCGCCTCTCAATCGTCTATCAAGGTGGTGATGCCACTGAAATTTGTAGGAGAGGCGATCGGGGTGAAGCAACAAGGGGGTATATTGGAAACGCGCTCGACGGAAATAGAGGTGGAGTGTGCTCCAGATAACATCCCTGAGGCGATCGAAGTGGACGTGTCGGAACTGCAGGTAGGCAAGGCCCTGCATGTCAAGGAATTGGTTTTGCCCCCAGGAGTGAAAGCTGCTAGCGAACCGGAACAAATTCTGGCAACAGTGCTGGCGAGCAGGTTGACAAAAACACAAAAAGATACAGAGTAAAAAGGAAAGGAGAATGGAGAAGGGAGCAAACGTAAATCTCCATTCTCAATTTTCAATTGGCAATTATCAATAGGTGGTGAACGGAAAATGACGGCAAGCGGTAAAGAGGTGGATGTATTTGGAGTGGGCAACGCCCTGGTGGACATTCTGGCATTAGTGCAGGATGATTTTATTGTATCCCACGAGTTGAATCGCGGGGCGATGACTCTGGTGGACGACCAAAGGCAAGGGGGACTTTTGCTCGACTTGGAAG
Source organism: Hormoscilla sp. (assembly GCA_051439505.1). GTDB lineage: Bacteria > Cyanobacteriota > Cyanobacteriia > Cyanobacteriales > Desertifilaceae > Hormoscilla. The sequence continues at coordinate 19,884 of JBFRWI010000059.1, forward strand.
GGACTAAGCTGCAATTGCGATCGGGTGGTTCGGCGGCAAATACGATGATCGCGATCGCCCAAAGTGGTGGTAGTGGTTTCTATTCGGGTAAGGTTTCCCAGGACAGCAACGGTGAATTCTATCGCCAGGATATGCTGGATGCTGGGATTAAGTTTGATGTAGCTCCAGCAACGTCTTCTAGTGGCCCGACAGGAACATGCGTGGTGCTGACGACTCCAGATGCGGAACGGACGATGTGTACGAATCTGGGTGTTTCTATCACTTTGTCGGCGGCGGATATCGATGTGGACAGGCTCAAAGGCTGCAAATATAGCTATGTGGAGGGCTATCTTTGGGATGGGCCAGATCCGCGCCAAGCGAGTGTGGAGACCATGTCTCAGTCGAAGCGCCACGGAGTGCGGGTAGCATATACTTTTTCGGATGCGTTCTTGGTCGATCGCTTTGCTGATGATTTCCGCCAGATAGTTTCTCAATATTGTGACGTACTCTTCTGCAATGCGGATGAGGTGCGCCGCTTCTGCGAACTGGAATCTATAGAAGACTGCGCTGCGAAAATGGGTGAGTTGGTGGATCTGGCGTTTATTACCGATGGTGGCAAGGGCTGCCTGGTGGTAGAAAATAAACAGATATCTACAGTGCCAGGATATCCAGTGCAGGCGATCGATACGGTGGGAGCTGGAGATGCTTTTGCTGGTGGGGTGCTGTTCGGACTCACCCACGGCTATAGTGCGATCGAATCAGCCCGCTGGGGAAACTATTTGGGTTCTCAGGTGGTGCAGGTCTACGGCCCCCGTCTGGAGGGATCCCAGGCCAATAAGTTGGCGGAAATAATGGCAGGAAAATGAAGAAAGATAAATTGGCAGGGGCGAAAATAGGCTTATTTTTCCTGATCGGTTTTGTGCTGCTGCAATATCCCATGGTTATGAGTATCAGTCTGGCCATAGTTGGGGCGATCGCTGCTCGCTGGATAATGGAATCTTGGACGGATGAAACAACATCGTCGGAGTCAGTGGAATTACCATTTACTAAGACTAGCGAGCAAAATCCTTTTGACAAGAGCAAGGCTGGTGCTGAAGTCTGGAACAAGTCGGCAGCAGCAGGCTCTTTATTGGGTGGCGCTCAAAATTGGCTGAAGCTCTTCAAGAAACAGCAATAGGAATGTGACGAACATGTAAATTAAAATGTCGTCAGCATTCAGTTCCCTGTCCTATGGCACGAGAATCCCCGCAGCAATCTCATCTATGATACCAGAGATGGCTGCGGGGGTATTATTTAGGATCCCGTGACAGACATCGGCATGTTCGCGCTCATATAAATGAGAATGAGGAATTAGCAGAAAAATGTTTTTATATCTCTCGAAAGTTTTGCCATTGTTAATCTATCCCTTGGGTTTGAGTTGCCTGCTGATGCTCGTGGCGCTGGGGATGCTATGGAAGTCTCCCAAAAAGGCGGCGATCCCCCTTGCTCTGGCCCTAATACTGTTGCTGGTCAGCGGCAATGGTTGGGTGAGTGAGTGGTTGGTGCGATCGCTCGAAGAGCAGAATACCCCCTCGCAAGATTTGCCCGTAGTTGATGCAATCGTGGTTTTGGGAGGTGGGATTAAGGAATGGAAAGAACCGCGTCCTTGGCCAGATTTGAGTGAAGGGGGCGATCGGATCGTCTACGGTGCCCAGCTATACAATCAGTATAAGGGTTCCATATTAATTCTCAGTGGCGGTCGGATAGACTGGCAAAAGGGGACTGGCCCATCAGAGTCAAAGGATATGGCAGAAATTGCTGAATATCTGGGGGTGCCCAGGGCAGCAATTATCCAAGACCCCAATGCTCTAAATACTCACGAAAATGCCGTCAACGTGCGCAAAATTATGGCTGACAGGGGTATAGAGCGGGTGCTGCTGGTAACATCGGCCATGCATATGCCCCGAGCTTTCTTGACCTTCGATCGAGAAGGAATTAATGCAACGGCTGCGCCCACAGACTTTTTAACCACCAAACCACCTCTGCACGAGCGGGAACTTACTCCTGGAGAGATCCTACTCAATATTCTTCCCGATGTACAGAGAATCGGACACACAACTAAGGCATTAAAGGAATATACGGGCCTAGTTACTTATCGTCTGCGAGGATGGTTGTAGGTGAGTGGTTAGTAGTCAGTAGTCAGTAGTTAGTGATATAATATTGACAACTGACAACTGACAACTATCAACTAACCACTTAATATTATGGCCTCAGAGCTTCAACGGATCGTGCCTGCGCCTCAACCGGAAATGATGGAAATTCTAGAGGCCCATCAGGTAACTAGGGAGTTTTACCAGGAATTGCAGTATCGCCAAGAGTTCGATCGTTATTGTGATTGGTATTATCTCACGGCTCAGCAAAATCAGCAAGAATTAGAGCAAATGCGTTCGGAATTGAATATTTTTGGTTGGTTTTTAGGGAAACGCCGAACTCAAGGTTGAGGAAAATGGCGATCGGACCCCAGAAGGGCGATCGCCCATAAATTTATGTTGACAAAAGCTCGGGTTATGTTACGATAATAGCAAAGGAGTTGAGATAATGACTGTAACAAAGGAAATACCAACTAAGAGCATCGATCGGGTCAGCCCGTCAAGCTTCACGACCACCTTGAAAAGTATTCTGGAACTATTAGACTTGGAAGAGGAGGATGATTACGGGATTCTAAAACCAAATGAATATGCTTTCAAGACAGCCATGCAGTTGGTTGTCGAGGCCCATGAAATAATGGAAATTTCCTTTCCAAAAGGTTCTGCTTCTACAGATCATCAAGGTAGTATCAGGATAACTTGGAAGAACAGAGACAAAAAACGGTTAGTTCGCCTGTTTTGTCCGTGTAATTCAGAGCAACCAGTTGATATTTATCACGATAGTAGTGATGAGTATAATGTAGAGGATGTCTCTTCAGTGTCAACATTAGTTCATTGGTTAGAGTGGTTGAATGCTTCATGACAGAACAAGATTATAATAGTGGGTCAGAGTTGGAACCATTACCTGATAGCGCCATTGTCTACCGGGCATTACTCCGTAAGTGGTGGATAGATTCGGAGACATATGAAGTCACAGATGATGCCTACTTTTTGCGTAAAAATAAAAACGAATCGGGTCTTTCTGTCAGGCTTGCTAGCGCTTGCTCTCCATCAGAATGTGCTGCCAGATTCAGAAATTGTTATGGAGTTGCTAGTCTCCAGGTAGGTCAAGTACGTGAATTGGGTTTAGATGTAGTGCCTGACTCCCCATCTCATGCTCAGATCATAGGTCTACCGTATCGTGAAGATGACCGTAATAATGCAGATCGGCTTGCCCGTTTGTTGGCACAGCAGTCTCGCCTCGTTTGGCAAGCATAAAGTAGTCTGACGCGATCGCTTGCATCTCTACAGAAATCGACTTGAGATACAGGCGATAACTGACAGTATATTGGTGAATTAACCGGTGAATAAAGAAACCCTGTTTTCGGTCAAAACAGGGTTTCTGGGGATGGGTGATTCTAGCACCGAGAGGATTATGCCGCAGAATGAAGCGCTAAAGCGCTTACTACAAACGATTACCCATTAGTGATAACTTCAAGTTCATTTTCCCGTAAGTGAACCTTGAATTTTTTCTCGAATTTGACTAGAATCGGCAGATTAGCACTGATCGGTTTCCCATCCCGCTCCAAAATGATATCGAGCACTTCCCCTTCCTGTCCCTGGAGTTCAAAAGGTTGATTGCGATTTTGAGGGTGATGGTAAACTACCACAGATTTTGCGACCCGAACCCGATCGCCTACTTTGATGTCCATGTGTATTCTCTCTCCTACAAAGCCCGAGCGTCTTGGCGCTAGATTAGATAATCTTGCAAAATACCATAAAACCAGTCGGAAAAATAGACGAGACTGCTATAAATTAGAAGAGGAATTGGACCCCGGTAGCGGTAAACTCTCCCGCAGCCGCTTAAACCATTCGGTATCCAGCTGCGACCAGGACACCAACCCCACAATACTCACGATCGACAATATTGCCAGCAACCCACAGACCATCATTATTCTTTTCATCCTTTGTCCCACCGATTGCTGGTCTAAGGTGGCCACCGGTGATTCGGCATCGGCGATCGCAGCTTGCTGAGGGGAAAAGTCCGGATCGCGATCGCGAGGCTTACCAGCATTAACTGTCCCAGTAGTCACCTCGGGCATTGAGCGCGGGGATGAGATGCGGCAGCGGACCAGCACCACGGAAGTATTATCATGACCATTCTTGCGATTAGCCAAATTAATCCAAGCTTGGACGGCCTCGTCAAGAGATCTATTCTCATCAAACATCATCCCGACGCAATCAGTCCAAGATTTCTCAATACAGTCCCGATCGCTCAAACCATCAGAACAGAGCAACAGCACCCCATCTTCTACTAGGATCAACCTCTGGACGTTGGGGAAGATCGATTCACCGTCTCGGGTCCCCAAAGCTTGGGTTAAGGATCCACCATCGGGAGCCCGCAGCGCTTGCCGGTATGTCGCACGTCCCGAGGACACTTCCCTAACAGAAACATCATCATCCACGGTCAATAGCTGACAATAGTCCCGAGTAATCCAATAGGCGCGACTATCTCCCACATGGGCTAGGTAAAGTTCGTGACTATTCTCTAATTGCGAACCATCCGCTGTCGATACCTTCTGGGGCATCTGAAGGGCCATCACTAAAGTAGTAGCCATCCGCTGTCGTGATTCTCGCCCTTGCTCATCATTTTGAGCAGCAATCAAGTTATTCACTACCCTGATCGCAGATGATAAATGCTCCATGCAGACGTAAGGCATTACCAGTTCCGTTTGTTGCGCCAACTCACTCAGCAGCCCTTGCACCTGCAAACATAGCGCTCGCACTGCCATCTGGCTAGCAACCTCTCCCCCTTCATGACCGCCCACCCCATCGCAGACGATCGCCAGTCCGGGAATTGTATCATCATCAGGTATGGTGCTGTCTGGTGGGAACACTGTCTGAGGAAAGCAACTGTCCTCGTTGTGGAACCGCCGGGGACCTGTCTCCGAACCTCCAGCAAACTCTAACTGCAAAGGCTGCTGGGCCGCCACCTCTAGTAATAGCTGATTTAGGGCTGGGGCGATCGCCTCTACCTTCGCATCAGCAGCATACATCTGCTGAGAGATATCTTGCAATTCCTTGCTCACAGCGGAGTTTGTTTGAGTAATCCAACTCCACCAGCAACTGGCCAAATCCCCCAAAGATGGGATCTTTGGCATATCTGGACTCCCCGGTACCCGATCTGCGTGCAGTTCCAGCAGCCAAACCCGCCCACCTTGAACCCGGATATTCTCCGGTACCAGCAGACTTGATGCCACCCCTGAAGCGGATAAAGGATTCCACAGCATCAGCATTTGCCAGAGCCAATAAACCTGAAGCACAGTCCTTGCTCCCAACCAAGCTTCTGCTATTCCAGGGTACAAACCTCCAGATGCTGTTACCGGCACGTTCTCCAGCAACAGAATATTGCTAACTTCCCGACGGTTTTCCAGTCGCGCATATCCATACACCTCTGGCACATGCCGTCGGTGGGGAAATAAACGTAAATAAGGTATAATTTCCCCAAGGCTGTTCAACTCCGCTGGTAGTCCGGGCTGGGATTCCGGTAAGGTATCCAGCCAGATTTGCGGAGCCTCCACCCGGTATCTGGAAGCTACCAACTTACCTACTCTCACTTGGGCCGCAGTTCCACCCACTGCCCAGAGATAGCGCCCAATCAGCCGCTCTTGACTGCTCATGGATTAAAACGATTTTTCCGACTATCTTAAAAATAGGTTAATCATTCCACACTTCTTACGGAACCTGAGATTAAACTATTAATTATACTACCCCGATGGCGCAGTCACTCCCGAAGGTGCTATATGGCTCTTACTCCTACTATATTTTGGTTACTGGCATTTATTGTCCTGTGCGTGATGGAAGTGGTCACCCCAACCGCCTTTGTGGAATTGATGATGGGACTCAGCGCTTTGATGGTCGCCGGAGTTGCACTGATTTTTCCCCAACTGGCCGTTGGCCTACAGATTGCCCTGTGGATGGGATTGTCCCTTGCTCTGGTATTTGGCTCCCGCCGCTTTCTGCCCACACGCAAAGTTTACTCCATTGCCGACGCCACCTCCGCCGAAACCTTGACCGAGATCTTGCCCGGTCAGGCGGGCCGCGTCCTCTATGAAGGCAATTCCTGGCGGGCTAAGTGTGATGATAGCATTAGCGCGATCGCCCCCGACCAGAAGGTTTACGTCCTCCGCCGGGAAGGCAATACCCTGATTGTCATGCCCGAACATCTCTTGCATTGAAAATAGCAAACGTAAAAATTGAAAATTGTCAAGTTTGGTAACACAAGGCGGGGTTCCGCTTTCAGAATAAATAGAAGCATCATTGAACTTAATCGAAAAGGAGATTCACGCTATGGAAGCATTATTTGGACTGCTTGCTGCTCTGGGAGTGGGCGGGTATGTCTTAAGAGGCTCTGTTAAGATTATCAATCAAGGGGACCAAGCCTTAGTGGAAGCCTTGGGGAAATACAACGGCAAAAAACTGGAACCGGGACTGAATTTCCTGGTGCCAGTGTACCATAACGTGGTCTATAAAGATACCATCCGGGAAAAAGTCCTAGACGTGCCGCCCCAACAATGTATCACCCGGGACAATGTCTCGATCAGCGTTGATGCGGTGGTCTACTGGCGGATTATGGACTTGGAGAAAGCCTATTACAAGGTGGAAAAACTCCGGGATGCGATGGTAAACTTGGTGCTGACTCAAATTCGGGCAGAAATGGGCAAGCTGGAACTGGATCAAACCTTTACTGCCCGATCGGAAGTGAATGAAGTGCTGCTGCGGGAATTGGATATTGCTACCGATCCTTGGGGGGTGAAGGTGACGCGGGTGGAACTGCGGGACATCGTTCCTTCTAAAGCGGTGCAGGAGTCGATGGAATTGCAGATGTCAGCGGAACGGAAAAAACGGGCAGCAATTCTGACCTCGGAAGGGGAACGAGAATCAGCAGTTAACAGTGCTAAAGGTAGGGCGGAGGCGCAAGTTCTGGATGCGGAAGCACGTCAGAAAGCGGCAATTCTGGAGGCCGAGGCGCAACAGAAAGCAACGATTCTCAAAGCGCAAGCAGAACGCCAACAGGCAGCTTTGAAGGCGGAAGGTACAGCTGCCGCGCTGAAAATTGTGGCTCAAACTCTCCAAGAAGACCCATTAGCCCGGGAGTCGCTGCAATTTTTACTGGCGCAGAATTATCTGGAAATGGGCATGAAGATTGGCAGCAGCGACAGCAGTAAGGTGATGTTTATGGACCCCCGCAGCATTCCTGCTACCTTGGAAGGTATGCGATCGATCGTCTCTGAGGATAAGGCAGAAGTAGGTGAACTGAATTTTGCACCCGATCGGTTCAAGAGTTGAGTTAATCCTCTTTGGCTAGCTGGCACTGGTTACAGAGTCCGAAAAACTCTAGGGTATGATAGTAAACCTTGAAATTGTGAGCTGCTTGTAACTCAGTTGCCATCTGCTGGACGGGACAGAAATCTAAGGGAATGGATTCACCGCAGCGCAGACAGGTGATATGATGCTGGTCTTGATCGACCGAGCCATAAAGGGATTCGCCGTTAGCCAAAGTCCGCACTTGCAGGCAGCCCTCTTGCTTGAGGGCTTCCAGGGCGCGGTAAACTGTTGCTAAACCAGTGTTCTGCTTGCGGTTCCGCAGTTCTAGGTAAATTTCTTGGGCAGAAAGCGATCGATCTATGGAATGCAGCAGTTGCAAAATCCGCTCTTGACTCCGGGTGCGTTTGACTTTCATCGACCTGTCTGGCAAATACTCTATTCATCATACATCGGATACGAACATATTCCCGCCGACAAATAAGTCATTGCTGTATCTGGGCTTCATGGCAGTGCGGTGACGGTTACTTATCGGTCGGTTCTCCATCGTCAAATATCATATCGCTGGTTGGTATGGGTGCATCGGACCAGGGTTATTTGGTCAGACCTGTCGTACCATAATTTATGATATCATCAAATCGGTAATCTGACAAGGAATTGCTATGACTGAGAAATATCACGCTCGTATTTATGTTACTCTGCGACCTTCCGTGCTAGATCCAGCTGGGGTGGCTGTGTCCTCTGGGTTGAAGCATCTGGGCTATGATGGCGTCGCTCGGGTGCGCATTGGTAAGTATATTGAACTTAATTTGACTGCGGCAGATCCCGAAGATGCTAAAACTAAGTTGGATGAAATGTGCGATCGCCTCTTAGCTAACCCAGTTATTGAAGATTACCGCTTTGAAGTTACTGAATTATCTGCTACTGCCCCGAAAGCTGGATGATTCATTATTTGATATTAGCACAAATCAGGAATAGTGGCAATGAAATTTGGGATAGTGGTGTTTCCAGGATCGAATTGCGATCGGGACGTCGAATACGTTACCCGGGACTTACTCAAGCAACCAACTCGCATGGTTTGGCATCAAGAAACGGATATTTCCGATCTTGATGTGGTGGTTATCCCTGGCGGTTTTAGCTATGGTGATTATTTGCGCTGCGGCGCGATCGCCCGTTTCTCGCCGGTGATGGCCGAGGTTGTCGAACATGCAGAACAAGGTAAACTGGTATTGGGCATCTGTAACGGCTTCCAGATCTTAACAGAAGTGGGATTGTTGCCCGGGGCTCTGGTCAGAAATCAGGACTTGCATTTTATCTGCGATCGGGTGCCCCTGCGGGTAGAAACTAGCCACAGTTCTTGGACTGAGGGATACTCAGAAGGGGAAATTGTTACCTTACCCATTGCTCACGGTGAAGGGAGATATTATGCTGATGATGAGACGATCGCATCATTAGAAAAGAACTCACAAGTGCTATTTAGCTACGAAGGGGAAAATCCTAATGGTTCTTTAAATAACATTGCTGGTATTTGTAACCAACAAGGGAATGTTTTAGGAATGATGCCCCATCCCGAAAGAGCATCAGACCCCATGTTGGGCGCTACGGATGGGATAAAATTGTTTAAGGGATTGCTTTAGAGGCTAATAAATGTAGGGTGGGCAGTGCCCACCTTACGATGGGGAGCATCTCAGATTTGCAAATTGACAAAAAATCGGCGTTGCACATTGAGGGGATGATAGCAGCCAATTTTTCAACTTTGCTAATGGCTAATTGCTAATTGAAAAGAGTAAAGCTATCTATTCATGACTATAAATGACGCTCTCAATTAACCATTGACAA
>JBFRWI010000060.1:0-33515 GCA_051439505.1 Hormoscilla sp.
CCCTGCTGCTTTAAGTAATTACCCAGATTAAGCAAAGATAGCACGTAAGCTTCAAACCCTAGTAAAATGAACAGGGTATACAGGGGAATGAGCACCAGGGTTACGATCCACACGGAGTAATTTTGGCGAATATCTTCAATTAGGTGAATGGTATCGGTTAACACGTAGGGGGCGTTGGGCAAAAAGGCGACAAAAACCAAGCATACTGCCCACCATAACAGCGATCGGGACCTGGTGGAGCGGAAAAGCCAGAAACTTAGGCACAATGGGATAAAGGCCAAAAACAGATTCCAACCCATCCAGGGACTATTTTTCAGGATAATATCCCAGGCCAAGGCGATCGGGTTAAACAGTTGCACTTTCATGTTATGGCTTAAAGTAGTAGTCTGCTAATCCCAATATAGCGACTAGCTGGCTAGGTGGTTGTTTGGTGATTTTTCCGGAACGGTGGATCCCTGGGGGAGTTGGTATAAATTTTTGTGAAATTCCTGGCTCAACGGGTTATACTGGAGGAAAGCATGAAAGTGCAGACTAGGGCTGCAATAGAGCGATGAAACATGATAACCGGCTCCCGGCATCGATCCGTTACTCCTTGGCAAGACTGCGCCCTTTAATGAGTCCGGGATTTTGGGGCTCGACAGCAATGCTGTTATTGGCGGTGCTAGCGGTCTGGGAAGTAGGAAAAAATCCAGATGCCATCAGGTCTTGGCTCCAGAATTCCGACTCGTCCGATGTAGAACTGGAACTGTTAGCAGATGAGGAAATAGAAGGAGATTCGATAACTGCTACATCGGAACTGTCGGCGGCAGAAAGGGCGATGGCCGAGGTAGATGAATTGGAGAGATTAATTAAGGAGTTAGATATCAATATTACAGTAAATCCCGAAAAACCGCAATCAAAAAGTCGCGCTTCATCCCGTCAGAAACCATCTGGGACCAGTTCATTAACTTTAGATCCTCAATTCCAGGACCAATTAGTTTCTACCGATGAGTTGACGTACCCTGGGGTTGCAGAAGGGACAACAGATGCGTCAAAACTACCAGACACCGGATTCTATAATCCAGAAATGTCGATCGATAGAACCAAGCCGAAAGATCGGAATCTACCAGTGCATCCGCTAAAGTCAGCATTAGAGAGACGACTTTCAACTAACTCGACACCGGGGCGATCGCAAACACCGGTGCTGCCAAAACCAGAAGTAAGACCCGACCAATTGAGACCTAGTGCCTACGGTGCGATCGTACCATCCCAGTCAGACTCGAAGCAATTGAGACCTAGTGCCTATGGCACAAAGCTGAGACCCCAGTCACCATCCACATCGGACCAATTAAGACCTAGTGCTTATGGGGCGATCGCACCTGAAGTCTTACCATCGCCATCAGCTGTCGGGAGGCCGGAGACCCCAGGCCCAAGTACCTATACTCCCGTGCCGATCGATTCCTACAATTATGTGATGCAAACACCCCCAGGCGGTGGCCCAGCTGTGCCATACTTAATTGCGCCTGTGGGCCGTCCAGGTCTGATCCCACAACCGGGGTTGCCTAATCCTAACCCAGGAGTCGCTAACAATTTATATAATCAACCACAGCAGCAACCGTTGACAACCCCAGCCTCTTTGTCTAACTCCACTCAAGAACAGACAAATCGCCGAGATGGAGATCCATTCGATTGGTTCTTTAATCCCTAGGCTGTTTGTAGTTAAGGACTTTAGTTGGAACTGCTAACTTCGAGCGTTCCGTTTGTAGTAGGGTGTGGTCCTGCACCATCTGGTAAAAAAATACCACGCCCACTCATAGTGGGCGGTGCCCACCCTACGATCACACTACATCTGGGTGCAATTTAATTGCCAGAATATACAGAACTTTAATAAATTAGAGGGCCGACCCTTGACAAGCAGGTAGGATATGGTTATGATAGAAGTATAGGAAAAACCAGCCGCTTGCAGTGAGCGGAGTCGAACTGCCGGGCTCGTTGACAAGGAAAAAATGGCCGAGAGGAAGAAATGCAGGAGAAAAGAGTAGAAAAAGAATTAAAAAAGGGGAAAACCATGAATTTATTAGAGTGGAACCCGGAGGAGACGGTAAATCTGACTAATTGCGATCGCGAACCGATCCATATTCCGGGCCACATTCAGCCCCACGGCATCCTGTTTGTCCTCTCGGAACCTGACCTGCGGATCGAGCAAGTCAGCAACACGACAACGGCGATCCTCGGCATCCCCCCCCAGGAAATGCTGGGACAACGCCTAAAAACCTGGATGTCACCCGCAACAATGGCGAAAATTCCGCCAGCACTAGCAACAGCAGGGGATTTTGCCCACCTCAACCCCCTGAAGGCGGAACTGCAAATCTCTCAAAAGGTTTTGACATTTAATGGCATCGTTCACCGATCGCCACAGGACAAGATAATCCTGGAACTAGAACCACGCACCTTTTCCGAAGAGAATCCCTTTTTCCAGTTTTACAAACTTACTAAGGGAATCCTCGGGCAGATGCAACGGGCAACTAACCTCACGGAACTATGCCATCTGACAGTGGCAGAAGTGCGAAAACTTACCGGGTTCGATCGGGTGATGATCTATAGGTTTGCCCCGGATGGTTCTGGTGAGGTCATTGCCGAAGACAAACTGGCAGAAATAGAACCATATTTAGGACTGCATTATCCAGACACGGACATTCCCAAACAGGCAAAACATCTCTATTGCTTCAACTGGTTGCGGTTGATTCCCGATGTGGACTACCAACCCGCCGCCCCCATCCTCATGGCATCCCCAGAGGAAACAGCAGTGGCAGAGACAGCAGTATTTTCTCCGTCAAGTCTCGACCTGAGTTATACGGTTCTCCGTAGCGTTTCTAGCATTCACATTGAGTACCTGAAAAATATGGGCGTCGGGGCCTCCATGTCTATCTCTCTACAGAAGGAAGGTAAACTCTGGGGCCTGATTGCTTGTCACCACCTCACCCCCCGCTTTGTTTCCTACGAAATTCGCACGGTCTGCGAGTTCTTAGGACAGGTGATGTCTCTGGAATTGACATCCAAAGAGGAAAGGGAAAACCAGTCTGAGAAAATTAGTCTGAAGAAGATCCAGACTAAGTTTGTCGATCGCCTCTCTGCTGCTGATAATTTACTCGATGCCTTAGTGGGCACCGAAGAAGATCGGGCGACATTGCTAGAACTGGTAAATGCTGAAGGTGCCGTTGTTTGTCTCGATGGGGATTTTACCTACATCGGCAAAACCCCTAACTCAGCAGAGATTCGCGACCTGCTAGTTGGCTTAGAAGACAAATTCCAGCAGCATTTGTTCGTTACCGATCGCCTGCCCCACCTGTATCCCCAGGCAGCAGAATTTCAAGAAGTAGCTAGCGGACTGTTAGCACTTGAGATCGCCAAGGTGCAGCAAAACTATATACTCTGGTTTCGTCCGGAGATTCTGCAACAAGTTACCTGGGCAGGGAACCCCAACAAAAACAAGCGCCTGGAAGAAGATGGCACCGTGACTCTCTCGCCTCGCGAGTCCTTTGCCCAATGGCAGGAGACGGTCTATCAAACATCTCTGAACTGGCAACCCTGGGAAATTGAAGGGGCCGTGGAACTCCGCAGCGCGATCGTCAGCATTATGCTGCGCAAAGCTGAAGAAATGACTGCCATTAACCGGGAACTAGAACGTAGCAATATCGAACTAGATGCCTTTGCCTATATCGCCTCCCACGACCTCAAGGAACCCCTGCGCGGCATTCACAATTACTCCACCTTTCTGTTAGAAGACTATAGCAATGTTCTGGATGCAGAGGGAGTTGATAAACTGGAGACCCTGGTGCGCCTGACTAAGCGCATGGAAGACCTGATCGAGTCTCTGCTGCATTTTTCTCGCCTGGGACGACAGGATTTGAATTTGCAATTCCTCGACTTGAATGCTTTAGTCAAAAATGTTATGGAAGTGATATCCATGAGTAAGGTAGAGGAGAACGTCGAAGTTCGCATTCCTCGTCCCCTGCCTCAAGTATGGGGCGATCGGGTGATGATTGAAGAACTGCTAACGAACCTAATTGGCAATGCAATAAAATACAACAATAGAGCAGAAAAATGGGTGGAAATTGGCTATAAAGATGAGAGAGAATCCTTACCCCCAGTCAACTATAACTCAGAAGGACATTATTGGCAAAGCTTTTACATTCGGGATAACGGCATCGGCATCCGAGAAAAACACCTGGATAGTATATTCCGCATCTTCAAACGGTTGCACGGTCAAAATAAGTATGGTGGCGGTACTGGGGCCGGGTTAACCATTGTCAAGAAAATTGTCGAACGTCATGGTGGTAAGATTAGAGTCGAGTCAGTTTACGGTGAAGGCAGCACATTTTATTTCACATTACCCCAAAAAAAAGATGAATCAAAAAAACAAAATAATTCTAGTTGTAGAAGATAGCGACGAAGATTTTACTGCCTTCACCCGGATAATGCAGGAATTGGACAGTCCTCACCAAATTACTCGTGTTGAGGATGGGGATGAGGTACTCGACTATCTCTACCACGAAGGTGCTTATGCTGACCCCAAGACTGCTCCCCGTCCTGCTATTATTTTGATGGACTTAAATCTGCCGGGAACCGATGGACGAGAAGTTATCCAACAAGTCAAGCAGGACGATCGCCTCAAAGATATTCCGATCGTCGCTTTTACTACATCCTCTAAGGCCAGAGATATTGAAGATTGTTACAACTATGGAGTCAATAGTTACATGCTTAAACCCATGGGAGTTACCCTGTTGAGGGAAACCATTCGAGAATTGTTTGATTACTGGTTTAAATATGCTGTCCTGCCTAGCGAACGGGATCAAATTTGAACAATTGAGATTAGCCTCATGGCCCGCCGGGGGTTAAAAGATGCTGTGGGCGAATTACCAGATCATACGCTATAAGCAGGGAGCAGGGAGCAGGGAGCAGGGAGAGGGGAGAGGGGTGAAATCATTGATTTCTCGTGGTTGGGGAGAATTGGGGGGTGGAACCCCCCAGTTAATTACCCCACAGTATCTTAAAACCCAAGGGCTTTTAGCTAAAGTGGGTTAAAACCCACTAGATGTCTTGTCTATTTAGTAGGCTTGTCAGCCCTGGAAACAGAATAGCTAGCCCGCAGGCCAGCTAAAATATTTGGCTTCGTTATTCCGGGCGATCGCGCGAAACTGTTTGTTATCATATTGGGGAGGGGAGAATAAAGATGATATCAATTGATGTTGAGCGAGAATGAGGTTCAAACCCCTTAGCTGCGCTGTTATCGCCGGTGGTAAAAACATCTTCGCTGCGCTGTTAGCCCGCCGTGGGTTAAAACCCACGGCTAATAGCTAAAGTGGGTTAAAACCCACTAAAAGCATTATCAGATGCGCGTTTTACCCTCGTTTCCACAGGCGACCCCTGGGAACGCGCGGCGCGAGGCGGAGCCTCAGTTGCGACTGGTGCAAGATATGAGTTAAAATCGACGACAATATTTGGCTTCGTTATTCCGGGCGATCGCGCGAAAATGTTTGTTATCATATTGGGGAGGGGAGAATAAAGATTATGGCTTTATGGCGACTATATTATCATCTGGTTTGGGCAACCAAGCAGCGTCAGCCTCTGATCGATCCCAAGCAAGAACCGGAACTTTACAATTATATAATTGGTAAAGCTGACTCCCTCAATTGTATTGCCCATGTGATCGTTGGGATAGAAGATCATATTCATTTGGTGGTTTCTATACCTCCCAAGCTATCTATAGCGGATTTTGTCAAAAACATCAAAGGAAGCAGTGCCTATCATATGAATCATTTGGATCCAGGACCGAAAAAATTTGCCTGGCAAGACGGCTATGGTGTGTTTTCTATGGGAACGCAACAACTGGATACGGCGATCGCCTACGTGCAAAAGCAGAAAGAACATCATTCTCAAGGGACGGAAATAGCATCTTTAGAAAAAATGACCCATCTAGACGATCGCCCACAGCGCCAGGGGTTTAACTTCCATTAATTACCATCAAAGGTAAACAACTCCCTCAGAAAAAATCTCTAGTCGGTTTTAACCGACTTCAGCTATTAGCCGGGGGTTTGAACCCCCGGCGGGCCAGGAGACGAATTGACTGTAGTTTTTGAGGCTATTATTAATGACAAATCCCATCACAGTTATGATAGTTGAGGACTCCCCAGAAGACCGGGACATGTACCGCCGGTTTCTAACTAGGGACAACCCCAACAGGTATAAAATCTTAGAATTTGAGTCTGGTTCTGAGGCAATTGACTGGTGCTTGCATTCCTGTCCCGTTAACGAAACTCCGCCCGACCTGATCCTGTTGGACTACAATTTGCCGGATATGAATGGACTGGAGTTTATGCTGGAACTCAATTTAGAGCAAAAGAATAACTGTAGCAACTGGCATCGTCAGATTCCAGTCATCTTGCTGACGGGACAGGGAAGTGAAGAAATTGCCGTCCAGGCAATGAAAATGGGAGCTGAAGACTACCTGGTTAAAGGTCAACTTACCCGGGAGAAACTGTGCAGTGTCATCAACATAGTGCTGAAGCAGATGGCGGTACAGTATGAACTTCAGCAAGCAGAAAAGCAGCAGCAGTTAGTGGCCAGCACGGCCTTGAAAATTCGCCAGTCGGTCAAGTTAGAAACAGTGTTGCAAATCACGGTGTCGGAAGTGCAGCAGTTACTCCAGGCAGACCGAGTCCTAGTTTACCGGTTCAACCCGAATATGAGCGGTAAAATTGTTGCTGAAGCAGTGGTCCCTCCCTGGACTAGCTGCTTGCATTTTGATTTTGAAGATACTTGTTTTCCCAAAAATATTCGAGGTGAATATCGGGAAGGTAAGAAGTGGGTGGTGCCCGATATTTACAAAGCTTCCTTGACTGATTGCCATTTGGAAATGCTCTCACAGTTTGAAGTTAAGGCGATTTTAGTAGTGCCGATCGTGGTGCAAGATGACAATAATTCAGATCGCCTTTGGGGGTTACTGATTTCCCACCAATGTTCCGGACCTCACCAATGGGAAGCTTGGGAAGTGGAGACGATCGAGCAACTGGCGGTGCAGATAGAAATCGCGGTTCAACAGGCGGAACTTTATAAAAAACTGGAAAATAAAGTTGCGGAAAACAGGGAGGCCCTAGCAGCGCGAAAACTGGTGGAAGCTCAATTACGTAAAAGTGAAGCACATTTAGCAGCCGCTCTGCGTATTGCTAATGTTGGCAGTTGGGAATTTAACCTGCTAACTAGGTCCATTAGTTTGTCAGCCGAAACCTTGAGAATTTTCGGGCGCAACCCGAACCAGGGCGCACCTACCTACAAACAATTGCGCCAATACCTGCACCCGATGGACCGCTCTCGCCACGATCGAGCTGTCAAGCAGGCAGCGGAAAAGGGACAACCCTACGCGATCGAATTTCGCTTTCATCGGGATGATGGCAGTTTGGGTTACGCCCAGACCCGGGGAGAAGTAATTAGGGATGCTAGGGGAAACCCAGTGCAATTGTTGGGCACGGTCCTGGATATTACTAATCTCAAACAGACGTCCCAACAACTGCAAGCCCTTTCCGATCGCCTGAGTTTGGCAGTCAAGTCAGGGGCGATCGGGATCTGGGAATGGGATGTTCTGTCCGAAGAACTGATCTGGGACGATCGCATGTACGAACTGTATGGGATGGGTAAAGGTGATTTTACTCCAACATATCAGGGATGGTTGCAGTGCTTGCATCCAGACGATCGGGGTGAAGCTGATGCCGCAATTCAAAAAGCTTTGGCAGGTGAAAAAGAATTCGATACCGAGTTTAGAGTTGTTCACCCCAATGGTACCGTGAGATTTTTGAAAGCTTACGGTACCATCAAGTATAATGGGCAAAGGGAACTCCAAGGGATGATTGGCATCAAGTTCGATATCAGCGATCGCAAGGAAAGGGAAACCCAACTACGCCAGACCAACGAACAATTGACTCGTGTCAATGACGAACTGGCCCGGGCCACCCGCCTGAAAGACGAATTTCTGGCGAACATGTCTCACGAACTGCGCACTCCCCTGAATGCCATTCTCGGCCTGTCCGAGGGTTTGCAAGAGCAAGTGTTCGGGACGTTGAACGATCGGCAGCTCCAGACAATAGGTACAATCGATCGCAGTGGCAAGCATCTGCTAGAATTGATTAACGATATCCTCGACCTCTCGAAAATCGAGTCGGGGAAAATGGAACTGGAAATTACGGAGGTGACGGTTAAGTATCTCTGCGAGAACAGCATGACTTTCGTGCGGCAAATGGCAAAGAAAAAAAACATCCATCTTAGCAGTCGCATTGGCGACAGATTAGACAGTATCCAGTTGGACGAACGGCGCATGCGCCAGTTATTGATCAATTTGCTTTCCAATGGGGTAAAATTTACGCCATCGGGTGGGTCTGTAATTTTAGAAGTCCAGTTAGAAACAAATGAAAATTCGTCATCGGAACCAGTGGTAGCTTTCTCTGTACGGGACACTGGTAT
Organism: Hormoscilla sp.; assembly: GCA_051439505.1. Lineage (GTDB taxonomy): Bacteria > Cyanobacteriota > Cyanobacteriia > Cyanobacteriales > Desertifilaceae > Hormoscilla. Next base: position 8,494 of record JBFRWI010000060.1, read on the forward strand.
AGGTATTGCTAAGGAAAACATGGACAAGGTGTTTGCAACCTTCGTGCAAATTGACAGCAGTCTTAACCGTCATCATGCGGGGACTGGTCTGGGACTGGCCCTGGTTAAACGCATTGCGGAACTACATGGAGGGTGGGTGTCGGTGGAAAGTGAGTTAGGTAAGGGTAGTTGTTTTACCGTGGGCATTCCCTACCGTTCTGACAAGGAATTGACTGATGGTTTATCACCAGAAACTCAGGAGATGGTTTCTCTACCATCGACAAAGGAATTCCCAGAGGTGCGAAAAAATCCTTATATCCTGCTAGCAGAGGACAATGAGGCCAACGTTATCACCATCTCCAGCTATCTAGAAAATCGCGGTTATCGGATAATTGTTGCCAAAAATGGCAGGGAATCCCTTGACATAGCCACAAGAGAAATGCTAGACTTGATTTTGATGGACATTCAAATGCCGGAAATAGACGGACTGGAGGCCATTCGACAGATTCGTAGCCAACCCCAACTGGCAGATATCCCCATCATTGCCCTGACGGCCCTGGCCATGGCCAGCGATCGGGCCAAATGTCTAGAAGCGGGGGCCAATGAATACATGGCGAAACCCTTGCAGTTAAAGCAACTAGCAAATCAGATTCAGCAGTTGACCAAGAGATAAGCAAATGCTACCATCTATTCTAGTCATAGATGACGAAATTGATAACTTTGACGTGATTGAAACCTTGCTATACAAGGAAGGTTACCAATTACATTATGCCCCCAGCGCTGAGAAAGCGATCGGGCAATTAGCAATATTCCAACCAGACGTAATTTTGCTGGATGTAATGATGCCAGACATGGACGGGATAGAAGCATGTCGGCGGATAAAAGCAGATCAAGAATGGCAGGCGGTGCCGATAATTATGGTGACAGCATTAACGGCAAAAGAAGACTTAGCGAAATGTCTGGATGCTGGTGCAGATGACTTTATCAGTAAACCGGTGAATGGTCTGGAATTGCGAGCCAGGGTGAACTCCATGCTGCGCATCAAGCAGCAGCATGACAGTCTGGAAGAATTGCTGAAACTGCGAGAGGATATGGTCAAGATGATAGTCCATGACCTGCGGAATCCCCTGGGGACAATTTTTCTAGCAATTGACATGATAAGATTGCTGAAGTTATCGCCTGAAAAAATTAAAAAAACTATCGAAGAAATAGCGTTAAACGCCGCTCACTTGCAATCACTAATTGATAGCATGCTGCTGATGGCAAAATTGGAATCTGGCAAAATGGCGATTGACCCTACAGAAATAGACCTTGAGGATATATGTAAGTCAACAGTAGCAGATTTTCAGGCGATCGCAGGTGAAAAGCAGTTGGAAATAATTAGCGATCTTCCCGAACCGGGAGGTAGGGTGAAGCTAGACCCCGCGATATTTCGCCGCGTACTGGACAACTTGCTATCAAATGCCATCAAGTTTTCTCCCAGCAACAGCCAGATATTTCTGGGGGCTAGCTATCTAGAAACAGGAGGTGCCAAAATACAGGTAAGAGATTCTGGTCCGGGAGTAAGTGAAGAGTTGCGAGAGAAAATTTTCCAGCAATATGAAATTGGCAATATAATTAAAGGAGTTAAGCAAACGGGTTTAGGATTGGCCTTTTGCAAAATGGCGATCGAGGCCCACGGCGGTCAAATTACCGTGGCAGATAACCAACCCCAAGGGGCGATCTTTACAATCTTGCTTTAGATAGGAGGCGGGAATGGAGAATTGAGAATTGAGAATTGAGATAGGGGCTATTTTCTATAGCGCTACGCGCACTGCGTATACGCAGCGATTCGCAATTAGCAGTAGATCTGGTAAGGTTGCAGATTTCATAATTTGTCATAGTCCATTGCTTGTGTTTTTCCTGCCGCTATCTCTTCTCGTGCTTGAAGAGCCGCCTTAATTAATTGACTTTGGGTTTTCTCAAATAAACTATCCCACTCAAGCTCGTCACGCAGATTTTCGATATATTCTCGGAGATGCTCGACAAGTTGCCCTTGAGCAGCTTCTGGTAAAGATTCCATCATTTTAATGACTGTGGTAATGTTTTCTGAGGACATATTCAGCAATCTCCCCTTAACTTAACCGATCTGATTATACGTGCGATCGGCCCTTGCTGGCTTTTCCATACTAACACCACAAACAGTTGACCGCAACTTATAGCTGACAGGAAAATTAACCATCAACCATGATTCTTCAGCATTTCTAGATGCTTGGCCAAAGGGGCCAGGGTATTGGCCGCGATCGCCCCACTAGCGGCCACTGCTGGCATGCCAATGCCGGGAAAGGTAGAATCTCCACAGCATAGCAGTCCGGGTAATGGGGTCGTGGGACCGGGAAAGAAACCCACTCCGGCAGGTATTGCGGGACCATAGGAACCCCGGTGCCGACGCAAGAAGCGTTCGTGGGTTAAGGGCGTACCTACCAATTTTACCTCCATGCGAGAGCGAATGTCTGGTATTATCCGCTCTAAAGCTTGCCACATGACTTGCGATCGCACTTCTTTTTGTTTGTCGTACTCCTCCCTGGTGCGATCGAGTCCTTGCCAAACTGAGTAAGGTTCGTTCCCGGGAGTATATACGTGAATGACATGCTTTCCCGGGGGGGCGAGTCCGGGGTCTAGCATGGAAGGAATGGAAACTAGCACCACATTTTGATGAGCAGTTACGCCCAAATTCCAGTCATTGACGACAATATAATGACAGGCTAAATTATCAGGCAATCCCGTAGCATCAATCCCCAGATGGAGATGCATGAAACTATGGCATCCGGGAATTGCATTGCGTTGAGAGATAAACTCTTTTGGCAGGGCATTTTCTGGTAATAGTTTGAGAGTATCCCAAATAGAAGCATTGGAGACCACCGCCCGACGGGCCCGGTAGATCCTACCATCTCGCAAACGCACCCCAACGGCACGGTTCTTCTCGACAATAATTTCCTCCACGTGAGCATTTAGTTGCAACTGACCGCCATATCGCTGCATTCCCTGGACCAAGGCATCAACTAATGCGCCACTGCCTCCCAGAGGATAATCTAATATAACGTTGGGTCGATACCATTCGGCAAACATAAATGCCATCTCGGCGGCACTGGTTCCCGATGCTGGCAGTCCCGACAGCAGGAAACAGAGTAAATCTAACCAGTTGCGAATAAAGGGATCTGTGATGATATTATCGATGATGGCACTGAAGGGTCCTGTTAATTTGCCCATATTCGGTAAATGGGGCAGCAATGATGGAATATATCGACCTACTGTCATCACCGCACCCAGATCCCAGCGCAGGGCAATGGGCGGCAGGGCGATCGCGGCCTGGGAAAGTGGCGCGATCGCCCGCTGGAACGATCGCCATTCTGCCACTGCTCGATCTCCCCGCAGTCGGGCCAGAACCTGACAAAATTGGTCCGCCCCCACTTCCGTCAGAAAGTCACCTTCCGGCAAGCAGCAACCCCAAGTAGAATAGTTCGCCCAAGGCAGATCGGACCCGATCGCATCTAGGACTTGTCGGAGAGGATTGGAAGAGGGACTATAGGATAAACCCGAGTATAGGGATGGTCCCGAATCAAACTTAAATCCATTGCGTGTAAAACCATGAGCAGCACCGCCAGGAATGCCATGACTCTCGCAAACCCTCACCGAAAAGCCATACTTTCCTAGCAGGGCCGCGCAGCTTAAACCCCCTACCCCACTCCCGATCGCGACTACATCTGTTTCTTCTACACTCAAACTATTGTCCTTATTCGTAGTCGGATTTTTTCTCATGTCTGCCCTAGGCAAATAGCCAAACTAATTATAATAGTATCGGATATTTATTGTGCGAGCACTGCTATCAGATGCAGATTGTTATCTTAAAAGTTCAAAAATTATCTTTAGCCCCTCTATCATATCTCTTAAGCGATCGCCCAAAGAGAAGAAACTCTCAAGAGTGATATTTTTCATAAGTTCCCCATATCGCCCATCACTCCGATATCCCAGATATCCCCGATCGCGCCTTGATTATTGCCGGAAATGCACTCCTTGCGATCGTCCCTTCATCTGGGCGGTGCCCACCCTACGCAAAAAAATAATTTAAGCCCGCGCAGGCGGGCAATGTTGCGGAGTAGCCCCACCCTAAAGGGTAGGGGTTTTAGGGTAGGGGTTTTAGGGTAGGGGTTTTAGGGTAGGTAGTAGCTGACTACTTGAAGTATTTAATAATCGCGTCAGCAAACTCCGAACATTTCAGGGGTTTCACGGGAGGGTCCATTAACCGGGCCAAATCATAGGTTACCTCACCATTAGAGATGGCCTTCCCGAGGCCATCTTTAATCAGATCGGCAGCTTCCTGCCAACCCATGAATTCTAGCATCATCACCCCAGAAAGAATCAAAGAACCAGGGTTGACTCGATCCAAACCAGCATGTTTAGGGGCCGTACCGTGGGTAGCCTCAAAAATAGCGCATTCATCGCCAATATTAGCCCCCGGTCCCATGCCCAAACCGCCGACAATGGCCACTGCCGCATCCGAGATATAATCCCCATTCAGATTCATCGTCGCGAGGATGGAATATTCTCCCGGGCGCGTCTGGATCTGCTGGAAGATGCTATCGGCAATGCGATCGTTCACCATTACCTTATCCTTCCACTTGCCATTCCCGTGGGTATCCCAGATACTATTGAGAACGCTTTCCACTTCCGATCGCGCTTCCTCCTGTTTTTCCGCCGTCAGCGCGTCGTATCCGGGTTCCACCTTGCGGGCATTTTCCTCCAAAGTAATATTTGGGTTATCTTCTTTATTACCCAGGATCCAAGATTCCCGTTCCGTGACGCATTCAGCCCGAAATTCCGTCGTCGCCAGTTCGTAACCCCAATCGCGGAAGGCCCCTTCAGTATACTTCATGATGTTGCCTTTATGCACGAAGGTCACCTTTTGCTTGGACTTGGGTAGTCGCAAAGCATTCTGGATAGCGCGGCGCACCAGGCGTTGGGTTCCCGTCTTACTAATGGGTTTGATGCCAATCCCAGAGTCCAGGCGGATCTGTTTGGAACCATGTTCCGGAGTAGCGGGAATCAGTTTGCTGTTGAGTAGTTCAATCAACTGATCGGCAATTTCCGTACCCTGACGCCATTCAATCCCCAGGTAAATATCTTCGGTGTTTTCCCGATAGATAATCACGTCCAGTTTCTCCGGAGTTTTGTGAAGAGAGGGGGTGCCTGGGTAGTAGCGACAAGGACGGACGCAGGCGTAGAGGTCGTTAATTTGACGCAATGCTACGTTCAGGGAACGGATACCGCCTCCGATCGGGGTTGTCAGCGGACCCTTGATGGCAATACCATATTCCTTGATGGCATTGAGAGTATCTTCGGGCAAATATTGATACTGGCCGTACTGTTCGCAAGCCTCATCCCCAGCATAGATCTTAAACCAGGTGATCTGGCGCTTGCCGCCGTAGGCAGCTTTCACAGCAGCATCAAACACCTTTTCGGAAGCAGGCCACAGGTCTACCCCCGTGCCGTCGCCGCGAATGAAAGGAATGATCGGGTTGTCAGGGATGATCGGTTGACCATCTTGGAAGGTAATTTTTGCACCCGTGTTAGGGGGAGTAATCTTTTCGTACATAACTCTAGATAACCAGCTTTTGCAGGTTATCACGTCCCAGAATGATTATTTGTAGCTTTTGTCGCATTTATACTTTTTCTTAAGATTTATGCTTGTCCGAGGTGGGCGGTGGTCTTGCACCAGCTGGTAGTACCACACCCGCTCATTGTGGGCGGTGGTCTTGCGCCAGTTGGTAGTACCTCAGATCTTGCACCATTCTCAACTAGAGGCAGAGCCTCTGGAACTCGTTCCCAGGCTCCGCCTGGGAACGAGGGGAAAAAATACTTTATTTATAAGGTAGAGAGTCGGTTTTCAACCGACACAAAGCCGAGTTACCTGGCTCCCGCCTGGTAACTCGGGGGTTTGAACCCACGGCGGGCCAGGGGGCCGATCGACAATGGTGCGGCCCACCCAAAGAGATGCAACTAATGCATGACCACACCGTCTTCGAGGTGTTACGGGGCCACTGCGGCGGGCGATCGGCCTGTCCTACTCCTTTGGGGCGAGTATAATTCCAGGAAATCTGGCACAGAGTATACAGTCGGTAAAGTATCCACCACACAGGGCATACTCGATCGAACTTCCTAACAAATTCCGCTGCCAAAATCTCGCTTTGGACATTTTTCCCAATATCCAGGAGTATTTCCGTCTGGGGGGTACTTCCCAGTTTCGGGATAATGTTTTTGATTTTCGCTTCTAGTTCCGAACCTGACAACTCTTCTTCTGGATCGTACATTACCCAGAAATACCCATTATCATTGTATAGCTGTCCATCATATATATTATCTGGATCTTCACTGTAGTTACCGATAATTTCGACGAAATGCATAATTTCAGACTTGACAATAGTTATGCTGGTAACTAAAACAATTGTTTTAAGCATTTAATTACTTCCGTTATTTTAGATCTTTCTGTTATTTCTGCTGTCCTGCTACTAGATGAGCGATCTGGGGGAGCCATACTTTCATAAATTCCGGTACAGAGTAGACGATAGAATCATCATCCTCCACTACACAGGACCATATTTGAGAGCACTTGCTGACAAATTCCGCTGCCAAAAAATCCCACTTGAAAAATTTTTGCCTATATCGATGAGGATCTGTGTTTGCGGCGGACTTCCCAGTTTTTCAGTAATGCTTTTAATTCTCGCTTCTAGTTCCGACCCTGATAACTCTTCTTCTGGATTGTACTTAATCCATAGATAGCCACCTGTATGATTATGTAGCTGTCCATCATATACCCTATCCTCATTGGAAATGTCCGCTCCCATTGTTTGGAGAAACTGCATAAATTCAGAATGTGCAATTAGCTTACTCGCCACCAAAACAATTGTTCTCAGCATTTTATTTACTCCTTAATCTCTGAATTTTCTGATTCAATTCTGATTGATTGACCGCCAGAATACCTCCGACATTGATTACGGCGTTCCCCGCACCCTGCGTAATATTAGGGGCATACAAAATAACCGGTTTTCCCGTCATATTTAACCTCGTGTCAGTTAAGAACTTTTGAACTTGGCCTGCTTTATTTTTTGCTCTTGTTTTCACCTCAATAATCGCCTCTGCTACTTCTATATCAATTTCCCCAATCGGATTTTGACCACCGGTCTGAGGATTTATGCTGTAAAATAAGGCGTTAAACCTGATTACCGTACATCCTTCTTGCTGGACATATCTGGCAACTGTTGCTTCTAACTGCTTATCGGGATCTGGCGACGCGGTAGCATTTGCAATTGCCTCATTTATATCAAGGGGGGAAGTGACGTAAATCTCCCAACCCTTGGCATCCACGCCGAGATTAATAGTTTTTGTGGGCAAGTCCCCCTCAAAAGATGAATTAGTCAGGCGATCGCCTCCTAGTATGGTGATTCTTTTATGATGGGTGTGGTCAAAACCCGTCGATCGAAAATCCCATACCCCAGTCGCCGGATCCCCCCAAACCCCCCTTAGAAAGGGGGGCTTCCAGAACCCCCCCCTTTGGAAGGGGGGGTTTGGGGGGGATCGGAACCAACAAATGCATGACCACACCCTTTTATGATAACATTTTTTCCAGTCAGGCGATCGCCTTCAGTTTAGTCTTCAGCTTAGATGAAAGTATTGCTAGTTCCGGACTCAGACAAAGCCAGAGTACCAGCTAGATCGAAGGATTGCAAAAAGCCTGTAATTTCAGCAACAGTATTGCGGGTAGCATCTAAGGCAACAGCGCCGCTAATTAGAGAATCCCCGGTAAAGCCAAACAAATAACGGACAATCAAAATGCCATCAGTCAGGGCATCTGCTATGCCATTGCCATCTACATCCAGCATAGTGGTAAGCCCGCCCTCTAAGTAAGCAGCAATTGCCTCGGAACTGGCGCGACTGGCCCCAAGGCCGAGCGCATTATTAATCAGAGGCAAGTCTCTCAACCCGAAGAGATAGCGGATCGCCAAAGATCCATCTGTCAGGGCATCTGTTATCCCATTCCCATCAATGTCTAGATTAATCTCCTCGTTCTCTGAGTTGACGATGATGTTGACAGTAGCTGTGTCCGTACTGCCCAGGGCGTCGCTGATAGTATAGACGAAGCTATCTGCACCAGTAAATCCAGAGTCCGGGCTGTACAGCAGTCGGTCATCAGTCAAGTCATTTCTGGTGCCATTATCATCCCGACTGACAGTACCATTAGAAGCAGAACCAAAGTCAGTCAAGCAGATCGGGTCTCCATCTGCATTGGTATCGTTAGCCAGCACCTCAATGGTAATAGCTGTGTCTGCATCAGTAATGGTCCTGTCCGAGTTAGCCACAGGGGCCGAGTTAGCCACAGGAGTATTATTCTGGAGGTCCGTACTCCCGAAGATGACATAGCTTTGGGCGGGATTATTGTTAGTTTCTAGGCCATCGATAATCAGGTCATCTATCCCATCACCATTGATATCTCCAGCACCGCTGACAGAGATGCCTATATTGTTACCAGTAGACAGAGAGTCGATCGCGAAGCCATTGCTACCGTTTAGTTCATCCAGGTTTATGCTAGAAGCAAACCCCCCATCATTACCAAATAGCACATAGTTCAATCCACTGGATGTGCCACAGACATGAGTTCCTGGCGCACCGATAATCAAATCAGAAATGCCATCGCCGTTAATATCTCCGGCACCGCTAACCGAGGCTCCCACGCGGTCTCCTGGGGATATTCCTGCGATCGCGAAACCATTACTGCCGTTTAGTTCATCCAGGTTTATGCTCGCAGAAAATCCGCCATCACTGCCAAACACCACATAGCTTGAGCCACTTAAATCGCCATTTAGGTCAGCCCCTGGCGCACCGATAATCAGGTCATCTATGCCATCGCCGTTAATATCTCCGGCATCGCTGACCGACAATCCCGCGCCCTCCCCACTTACTCCCCCATGCAGGGCGAACCCGTTGCTGCCGTTTAGTTCATCCAGGTTTATGCTAGAAGCAAATCCGCCATCACTGCCAAATACCACATAGCTAGAACCGGTTGAGGATCCACCTACATCAGCCCCTGGCGCACCGATAATCAGGTCATCTATGCCATCGCCGTTAATATCTCCAGCATTGCTGACTGACGTGCCCGTGTCGTCCTCGGCAGAAATCCCGTTCAGGGCGAAACCATTGCTACCGTTTAGTTCTGATAGGTTAATACTGGCTGCTTCTTGGACATCACTGCCAAATACCACATAGCTAGTACCCATATAATTTGCAGTTATTGGTACGCCGATAATTACATCATCTAAGCCATCCCCATTAATATCCCCCGCACCGCTGACTGCACTGCCTGAAAAGTTGTATGCATTGGCCCCGTCGATCGCGAAACCATTGCTGCCGTTTAGCTCATCCAGGTTTATGCTGGCAGAAAATCCCTCATCACTGCCAAACACCACATAGCTCGATCCTGAAAATATGTCATTTGAGCCTGCCAATGGTGCCCCAATTATCAGGTCGTCTATACCATCCCCGTTGATATCTCCCGCGCCACTAACTGAACTCCCGGAAAAGTTATACGTACTTATGCCGTTGAGGATAAAGCCATTACTGCCGTTTAGTTCTGACAGGTTTATGCTAGCTGCCAATCGGCTATTCGAGCCAAAAACTACATATGTTTTCCCAGAGAAGCTGCCATTTGTCGATGCTGCTGGTGCCCCGATAATCAGGTCATCTATGCCATCCCCGTTGATATCCCCGGCACTCGTACTTATCAAGTTTGAGTTATCATTCTCATCAAGCACCCTCATGACCACGCCGTTGTTGCCGTCTAGGTTTGAGAGGTTGAACGATAATCTTGCCATAGCTTTTCACCTGCTATTGATGGTTAATTTCTTGCCTTTCCCTTATGATACCACCAAATTTTCCTGTAGCTTCTCCTTAAGGAACTTGAAGAGCAACCGCCAGGTCTGATTAACTTATACTCATCCAGTTAGATAGTCATTATGATAATTTTTTTAAGAGCGAGTCCCATCACCGAAGGGACCTGCATAGGCTTGAATCCATCTAGAGAAAGAAGTTCAGCCCCAGCTATCTGACATGAAATGGCTCATTCTATCTGCAAATAATTAGCATTTGTCAGAAAAATATGACAAAAACTTAAAAAGACGTTATATAAAGACGTTATCTTACGTAACATTCAGTATCCCCACTGGAGCGCTAGTCGCACCGGTGGCGATCCAGACCCAAAGTTAGCGAGATGGAGGAATCGACGGTGGACCGAGGCGTACAAGCAAAAGTAGGACTAATGCTGGCGATCGCAGGAGCAGTTTTGTTTATTGGGGGCGGTGGCTGCGTGTTCGCCGGTATATTAGCATTAGATAGCCTGCCGCCGGGATTTGCTGGCGTGGCCCTATTGATGGAAGTAGCTGGTCTAGGACTGACAGAGAAGAACCGAGACTGATAAATATTTGAAATACTTCAAGTAGCCCAAACCCTTTCGGTGTCTTGGTTGGGGCGACAAACTTACCCTTGACAAAAAGCGAGGGTTCCTTCCCGTGCCGAGTATAGTAGCCGGAGTTGACGTTATGGGTGACCGTTATGGGTGACGATCGATCTAGGGAGATTTATTGGTGGTGGCGATCGCGACTACGCCATAGACGGAAATACCCTGACGGTCCAGAACGCGAGCGGCTTCGCCTACAGTAGTACCGGTGGTATAGATATCGTCTAGCAGCAGCACCCGTTGCGGTCGCTTCTGAGTTAAGCTTTTACCCACACTCAAGGCGTCAGCCAACAGTTCTTGCCGTTCAGTAAGAGATAAACCAAACAACGGCTGAGTTGCCCGCACCCGTTCTAAACCCCGACGGTTCAAGGGTAAACCCGTGTATTGGCAAAAGCTTTCTGCCAGCAGTTCGGCCTGGTTGAAGCCGCGCTGCTTGCGCTTATCGGCGTGCAGGGGGATAGGTACAACTACTGTTTTAACCTGAGAATGGGGTGATTTCATCCAAGCTTGGGCTAGCCAAGTACCGAGGGGACGGGCTAGCTGGGGCTGCTTTTCGTATTTGAGGGCCGCGATCGCTTGCTTGAGGATGCCGCCGTATCGGCCCCACACAAATACTGGCAACTGTCCTTCCCAAAACTGACCGGGATTGGTAAACTGGCACCGCAGCAGCGATCGATCGCAAGATGGACATAATTCCCGATCGGCTGGACGCCCGCACAGAGGACAATTGGACTTCAGAAACAGATTCAAAAAGCTTTCTAACCATTGAGTCGGGCTGCTCATCTTCCATACTCCTGCTGAGGAAGGATTATTTTCATTTTAACTGTGGATCTCTACTGGCTGGAGAAAATTCAACCAACGGACCGGGCCCTGGTAGGGGATAAAGCTTTTTACCTGAGCCAATTAATGCAGCGTGGCTATCCGGTAGTCCCGGGGTTGGTGGTACACAGCGGCATCTGGCGGCAGTTTCGGGAAACTCTTGATGGGTTAGAACTAGCATCAGGGGCTGTGGATAACCCCCGCCAACTGCAAGCAGAAGCTAAACGTCTCCGTCAGCTGATTACCTCCACCACCCTACCCCCAGAATGCTTGGCAACCCTTTGTCAAGAGATCGAACAGTTGCAAGTTCCTGCGGTGATTTTTCGTCCTTCCGTCCATGTTTTGTCTCTAGGCGATCCTGTTACGGGACTTTGGCAATCTCATGTCAGCTTTACCAATAATGATGCGATCGCCCGCACCCTTCTCCTTGCCTGGGCGGAGTTATTTAGAGCCCGCAGCTTGTTTTTCTGGCAGCGTAGAGGTATTAACATCGAAGAGATTAACTGGGCAATATTGGTGCAACCGATCCACAAGGCGATCGCCTCTGGGGTTTTAAGGGCAAATATGTCCCAGATGAGCATCCAGGCGACCTGGGGGTTAGGAATGTCTCTGGTAAAAGGAGAAGTCATCCCAGACTACTGGGAAGTGGAGGCGGAAACTGGCAATATCCAAGTGCAGATCCCCGGTCAAAAAAGCCTTGCCTATGACTTAGTTGCCGATGCCGATCGCCAGATGCCTTTACAAAGCTATACAGTCAGGTCCGAACTAATCGCCACCAATTCCCTAGACCAAACTTACCTGCAACAGCTAATTGAGTTAGCAACGAAGATCGGAGCCGACTTTGGTCCTAGATTTACTTTAGAATGGACTATTCGGGAGACACCGTCAGGTAATGACCCGCAACTCGTGCTGACGCAAACAATTCCCAGAGGGAAAACTGAGGAAAATAGACGACCCTCTAGTCCCAGACCCCAACTAATGGATAATCTGAAATCTCCTACGCCAGTCCTCAGAGGACTGGCCGCTGCAACCGGACGCGCGATCGCCCCTGCGACGGTGCTTTCTCACCCCAGAGAACCAGTCCCGGGGGGTACTATTTTAGTGGTGCGGGCAATTACCGCTGATTACTTGCCCCTGCTCAAACAAGCTGCTGGCGCGATCGCGGAACGGGGAGGACTGACTAGCCATGGGGCGATCGTGGCCAGAGAATTAGGTATCCCAGCTATTCTCGGTGCCACTAATGCCACGCAAGTAATTCCCACTGGTGCGAGATTGCTCGTTGATGGCAGTAAGGGTGAAGTTTATCAGCTTTCCGAGCAAGAGTCCTTTGTGGCGGGACAACAGGTAAGCAAAGAAGAACAGCACAAGTCATTTTCCATTGCTACGCGACTGCTAGTTAATTTGAGTCAACCCAGTTCTCTGGCACGGGTGAAAGACTTGCCCGTAGATGGGGTAGGATTATTGCGATCGGAACATATGGCTCCAGAGGTTTTAGAGCACAAGCATCCCAAGTGGTGGTTGCAGCAGGGGCGCGGGGCCGAGTTGATCGAGCGATGGCATCAGATTCTGCGGGAGTTTGCCACTACCTTTGCCCCCCGACCGGTATTTTATCGCTCTTTTGATTTGCGGTCTGACTCCGATGGTAATGATTTAGGTTTGCGAGGGACTCTCAGCTATCAGTTAGATCCGACTTTATTCGATCTGGAACTAGCTGCTTTGGCCAAGTTACACCAGGAGGGTTTAACCAATGTTAATTTAATTTTGCCCTTTGTGCGTGCGGTCGAGGAGTTTTCCTTTTGTCGCCGTCGGGTAGAAACCTTTGCTTTTAGTTCTCTACAACTCTGGATCATGGCGGAGGTGCCTTCTGTCTTATTTTTATTACCCGAATATGTTAAAGCTGGAGTCCAGGGAATTGCTATTGGTACTAATGATTTGACTCAACTGTTGCTGGGGGTCGATCGGGACTCAACTGCCCTGGGAAATACTCTTAATGCCAGTCATCCTGCTGTTATGGGGGCGATCGAGCAGTTAATTACCATGGCCAGGCAAGCTGGAATTCCCTGTTCTATCTGCGGTCAGGCACCCGCGATGTATCCCGATTTAATAGATGCTTTAGTGCGCTGGGGGATCACCTCCATTTCTGTGGATGTTAGTGCGGTCCATAACACCAGAGAGGCGATCGCCCGGGCGGAACAACGCCTCCTCCTAGAAGCTGCTCGTCGTTGATAATAAAGACTAAAGTCCTTCCCCGTTTGTAGTAAGGACTTTAGTCCTTCCCCGGTTTTCGTTCTGAACTCTTAACTTGAAGCACAATTATTCGGTTACAATTGTCAACTTCTTGGGCTGACCTTTCCTGATTTGGAAAGCCGTGACTTTCGCCCCTTCCTGTTCTAAATCTTCAATGTAACCTGGCAGTTCAACTTGAGCTTCCTTTGCTCTGGCAAATGGCCCAAAGTAGTAAATCCCTTGGGGAAATTCAGTCTTAATTTCTATCCATTCTGCCAATTGATACAGCTTTGATGTCACATACTCTGCACTTTTGCTGTCAAATTCATCTAGCATGCTTCTTTTCCCTCCTCTTCCTTATTACAGATCGGAACAAAGACGGCAATTAATAGGCATATATATACAACAGGCAATGCTCTCCCATCAATAACCGCTTCTATGAACAATCAACAATAAACTGCATCTAGCTTTCGGGCGATCGCCTGCATGAATTGCGTGTAACTTCCCTTCTTGTTTACATAATCATTATCACTTAAATCCATCGATTGACTGCTATTTCCCTGGTCTGATTTCGATGTTAGGAAAATGAAAGGAGTATTTTTTAGACTTGCATCTTCGCGGATAATATGGAGCAGGCCATAGCCATTGAGATTAGGCATGTTAATGTCACACAGGATCAGGTCAGGATGTAGATGTTTGGCTAACTGCAAGCCAACCAATCCATCTTCAGCACCAATGACATTAAACTCTTCTGCTTCTAGCATTTCGCACAAATCATTCCGCAGCATTTGCTCCTCTTCGATCAACAAAATTATTGGACTCATGCTTCTCTTCTCCTTGAGTTTATTCTCCTGTTTTCCTCAGCTATTCACTGTGTCCTAACTGCATCTATTTGCTGGGCGATCGCCTGCAATAATCTCGTGAGCTTTCCGCCCTTCTTGACATAATCGTTAGCTCCTAACTCCATCGCTTGAGAGCGATTTGCCGGGTCCGATCTAGATGTCATAAAAATGAACGGAGTCTTTGCTGTAGTCGCCTCGGAGCGGATAATATGGAGCAGGCCATAGCCATTGATATTGGGCATATTAATGTCACACAGGATCAGATCTGGCTGTAGATGTTTCGCTAACTGTAAGCCAACCCAGCCATCTTCAGCACCAATGACATTAAAGTTTTTTAATCCTAGCACTTTGCTCAAACCCGAACGCAGCAGATCATTAGCTTCTATTAACAAAATTGTTGTCCTCATGCTTCTCTTCTCCTTTATATTATTCTCCTGCGTTCGGTTCTTCACTGTGTCCTGGAGCACTTTCCCTCCGACGATCGTTGATGGCGGATATCGATAAGCGCTATCTGTAGATATGTAGTATACCCTCAGCTAATGTGGTACTGCAAATTGCCTACATCATCAGGGTTGAGCGCGTTTTTTCTGTATTACACGTAAGAGAGCAACTGCTATAACTTATCTAGCTACAGTTCTAACTTAGAGAATAATTGTGAGGATTTTGTGAGCTGAGCGAAAAAATTTTCAGCACTATTTTGGCAAGGCCAACCGGACGACGATCGGATACCACCGGTTCCGAGAAAGAAGTAGCAAGCGTGAAACCCGGTTTCACGCCCATGCTATCTGTGGATCTATCAATGATGACGGCGAGAAACTGGGTTTCACCGACCGGCTCTCTAATGACCAGCGCCAGTAACCACGTATCATGCCTGCTGACCGCGCACCAGGCAGGCGATCCGCCCGCCCTACGGAAATTACCAGTTAAGGATCTCGGCGATCTGGTTAGCTAAATACTGGGGCTTAAAAGGTTTGGCGATCACTCCAGCTACCCCCAAATCGATAAACTGCCGTTGTTCGCTAATCTGGGCTTTGGCAGTCAGGAAAATGGTTGGGATCTGGGCAGTGGCGGCATTTGCCTGTAACTTCCTGAAGGTCTCTGGACCATCCATCTCCGGCATCATTACATCTAGCAAAATGGCGTCTGGTTGCTCGGCGGCAGCTTTGGCTAATCCCTCGCTACCGGAAGTCGCAGTCAATACTGAGTATCCCGCCGCCTCCTCCAGAGAGAATTGGATGATTTCTCTAATGCCATCTTCATCGTCAATCACTAGAATTCGCTTGCTGGTCATGGTGATCCTCCCGTCTTGGCAATGTAAAGTTAAAACTGCTGCCCTCACCCAGGGTACTCTCAGCCCAGATCTGCCCGCCGTGCTGCTCGATAATGCTCCGGCAAATGGCTAGCCCCAAACCGGTCCCTCCTTTTTGGCGCGAGTCTGAGGCATCAACCTGACCGAAGCGCTCGAAGATGCTTTCCAGTTTATCAGCAGGAATGCCACAACCTCGGTCTTTGACTTGAAATAGTATCGGCTGCGAGCAATCAGGGATTAGACAGTAGGGATGAGATTCAACGGAGTCATTACTGTCGTGGCAGGCAGAACAGGATTCTCCGCTCTCTGATTGCTGTTGAACTGTCAACAAAACTGTGGAGCCTTTGGGGGAAAATTTGATGGCATTACTCAGCAGGTTGGTCAGTACCTGGATAATCCGATCGCTGTCTGCATGTAACTCTATGTCTTGGGAGCATACGGATATAGTTACTTCAGCTTGGTTGGCCATTACTTGGATCAGTTCTGTGGCTTTGAACATCAAGTCAGCTGCCTTCACCTGCTGCTTTGATAACTTGATTTTACCGGACTTCAAGCGTTCTAACTCCAGAATGTCGTTGACAAGTTGCACTAGGCGATCGCTGTTTTCGGTGGTAATTTGCAGGATCCGCTTACCTCTGTCAGACTGAGGTTCCACTAGACCACTCGATAGCAAGTTCAAACCACCGTGAATTGCCGTTAGGGGGGTGCGGAGTTCGTGGCTGACAACGGAGATAAACTCATCTTTCATCCGTTCGAGGGCGTAGCGTTCCGTGATGTCTTCTCCGATGCTCATGGTCCCGATCGCCTTTCCCCGGGCATCGTGCAGCCTGGTATTATTCCAGGCAATCATTCTCTCTTCTCCCGACTTGGTGAGAATTATGTTTTGGTAGTGGGGTTCAAAATCTCGTTCTAGGATTTCCCAGAAATATTCGTTTACCTGCGGTCGATCGCGCTTGGGCAGGAAGGTAGCAAACCAATCTGAACCTAAAACTTCTGCTTCAGTATACCCCACCAATTCTAGAAAGAAGGGATTGACATATTCAACTTTCCCCGCGCGATCGAGTCCGACAACTACCAGGCGCACGTTCTCTAGGAGACTGCGCCAACGTCTTTCTGACTCTCGCAGGGTGCTAATGTCCCGGGCAATAGTGGAAAGCATATTCACCTTGCCGTCGGTTCCTTGATGAGCAATAATCAGTTGGGAGAGGGGCACTTCGCGGCCATCGCAGTTTAAGATAGCTGTTTCCCCGATCCAACTGCCATCTCGCATTGCTGTAGGAATACCCTCTGTTTGGATAATATCATTTACCCAGTCGGGATGTCCTGTGGAGATCTGGAAATTGTCAATCTCTTCATTTTCACCCAAACCGAGGATTTTCCGGGCAGCTTTGTTGAAGTATAATACCTGTCCATCAACGCTGCTGGAAGAGATGAAGTCAGGAGTGGCTTCGACGATCGCGATCAGTTTAGCTCGTTCTGCTTCGGCTAGTTTGCGATCGGTGATATCGATACAGGAGCCAATGTAACCTGCAAAGCTGCCATCAGCATTATATCGAGGAATGGCTCTATCTAAGAGCCAACGATACTCGCCATCGGCTCGTTGCAGGCGATATTCCATCTGAAAAGGTTTCCGGGCATGAAAGGAAGTCAGATAAATATCTAAGCAGTAGTGAAAATCTTCCGGATGCACGTTTTCAGTCCAGCCGTTGCCCAGTTCCTGTTCTAGGGTCCGTCCGGTAAACTCTAACCAGGGTTGGTTGAAAAATGTGCAGAGGCCATCCGTTCCCGATACCCACAGCAGCACCGGGGCGCTGTCTGCCATTGTGCGGAAGCGGGCTTCACTCTCCCGCAATGCTGCTACTCTGACTTCTAACAGATCGTGAGCTGCTTGTAAAGCTGACTCTATCCGTTTGCGATCGGTAATATCGCGAGCCACCCAGGTGACTGCATCCGTTGATATGGGCACGATATTGGCCGCAAACCAAACTTCGGACTCTTCAACCTGGATATAATACTCGAAATTAACGATCTCTTGTGTCTCTAAAGCCAGTCTAATTTGGCTGTAAAAATTTTCGGCCCGCTCGCCATCAACAAATTGTTCTATCGTTTTGTTGATAACGTCAGAGGTCTCACCGTAGAAGCGTTGGGGATTTGTCGGCGCAACTTTGATAGAATTTTCCGTGACATCAATCACCAGGACTATATCAGTCATTGCCTCAAAGAAGGCGCGAAATTCTGCCTCCGAAGTGCGGATCTTCTGTTCGAGCAACTGGCGTTCCCTGATTTCCAGTTCCAGTGAGGCGGTCCGTTCAGTCACGCGCCGTTCCAGTTGGACATTCAGGCGGCGAATTTCTGCTCCTGAGCGTTGGCGTTCGGCAAGTTCCGTTTGTAATTTATGATATAGTTCATATTTCTGGATCGCGATCGCCACCTTAGTTACAATTTCTCCGAGCAAATCTATTTCCGACTGCTGCCATTTTCGGGGGGCCGAGCATTCTTGGGCAACCAGTAATCCCCACAGGCGATTATTACTTTCTGATTCGGTCTTTTCTACCTGGTCAAAACCCGTGGGTAAGGGATCCCCCCCTTCCGAAAGGGGGGGCTGGGGGGGGATCCGCACCTTTTCTACGGGAATATTCAGCAGGATGGGAATGACAAAGTTAGCTCTTACCTGCAACTGTTCCATCAATTCAAGATAACATGGAGCTAGCTGGGAGCGGGAAATATCTTCTATGACCTGAATGGGATAACCTTGTCGGTATAGATCGATCTTGGCTGCGGGAAAACAAGGATCTGCGCTTACCTCCCTACCGTGAATTGACCAGCGTTCGTCAC
Organism: Hormoscilla sp.; assembly: GCA_051439505.1. Lineage (GTDB taxonomy): Bacteria > Cyanobacteriota > Cyanobacteriia > Cyanobacteriales > Desertifilaceae > Hormoscilla. The sequence goes on from JBFRWI010000060.1 coordinate 27,047, forward strand.
TAACCGCTTCGATGGCCACTTCTCCACTCCGGTCTGGACCAAAGCGGTAAATAAACACCCGATCGCATTCTAGCCACTGACGCACTTCTGTCGCAGTATCCTGGAGAATTTCTGCTATATTTATTGATTGACTGATCTTAAGGGAAATGCTGGATAATATTCGTTCTCGTTCCACCTGCTTTTGCAATACTTGTACGCGCCGATAGATTGCGGCTGGATCGATCGCTTGGAGAATGCTAGTCTGGGTGATGATCCCGGCTAAATTCCCGACAGCATTGCAGACGACCAAACGCCGGACCCGATACTGCTGCATTTGCTGATGGGCTACCCAAAGAGAATCTTCGGGGGATATGGGTAGCAAGGGCGTACTCATGACTGTCTGGGCGGGGGTGTGGCGGAAATCTAAGCCCAGATTTTGGTACTGGAGAATGTCCCGTTCGGTGACAATTCCTAGAGGGGCGATCGCCCCGTCAGCATCTGCGCGAGTAACAACAACGCAACTGACCGAGTTTTCAGCCATCAGTTGTACTAACTGCAATAGGGGAGTTTCAGGTGATGCGCGAACTACTTGAGAGTTCATCACTTCCTCTACCTGCCGCAGTTGCATTAAATCTGACGGTTGCAGGGCTTGGCGGAGGCTGCTATGTTCGATCAGTCCCACCAGTTGTCCCCGTCCATCTACAACTGGCAGGTGACGAATGCGGTGCTGGCTCATGATGTTCAGGATGGTCAAAAAATCCTGGGCTCGATCTTCTCTTAAGGCGATCGGTTCTCTGGTCATCACCCCATCAATGGTCGCCTCTTCTGTCAAGGTACCCGAGGCAATTAATCTGACCAAATCTCGTTCTGTAAAGATACCAGTCAGACTCCCTCCCTCGACAATCAATATCGAACTGGATCGTGCTTGACTCATTTGAGCGATCGCCTTCTGAATGGCGGTATTGGGGCTAACCGTAAGTGGATGGCGATGCATTGCCATTCTCATCGGCATTGTCGGTACTGGTGGTTCTGTGGATGTCATTTCATTTATCAGTCCTGGATCGATTTAATATCTATTTTACCAAATTATAGCAGTTCTCAAATTAGTGTGATATGTTGTTGGGGAGATTGCTTCGGGGGGGGGTTGACTCATAAAGCATAAGTTGATCGCGGAGTACCCCCCCCCTCGCAATGACAAATAGGCTATGAAAGCTGTACCACATCAATGCCTTCGAGATGAGCTTTATTGCACGGGTAATACCCGATTTCGACCTGCTGCTTTAGCTTGGTAGAGGGTGGTATCAGCGGCCCGATAGAGTGCTTGCAGGTCAGTTCCATCCTGGGGATACTCGGCCACCCCCGCACTGAAGGTGACATAAAACTGGTGATTATTGGCATCGGTAAAGGCGTGCTGACGCAGGTTTTCCAGGAATGCGGTCAGTCGTTCCACGCCCATATCTTTGGACATCCCGTAGATCCCGACGACAAACTCTTCGCCGCCCCAACGACCTACCACATCTTCACTGCGGAACTGTTGCTTGAGCAGTTCTCCCACCTGACTCAGGACCCGATCGCCTGCATCGTGACCGTGCTGGTCATTGACTTGTTTGAACTTGTCTAAATCCAATAGTATCAAACATAAAAGCTGTTTGTGGCGTTCTGCCAAATGCAGCATGCGGGTGAGTTCCTGTTCCGATTTCCGCCGGTTTTTAATACCAGTTAGCCCATCAGTTTCCGACAGTTTGCGCCGCATGAAATGGCGTTCCAGTCGATTCATAACCCGGGCAATTAGTTCTGGTGGTACAATTGGCTTCTGCACGTAGTCATCAGCGCCAGATGTAAACACCTGATGCAATGTTTCGGCATCTATGTGAGCTGATAAAAACAGCACGGGCAAATCATTCCACTGTGGGTCATTGCGCACTACTTTGCACAGGTCTATCCCGCTAAACTCTGGCATTTCTATATTTAAGATTAGTAAATCTGGAGCAGATTGTTCTAGGGTATTCCAGAACTGCTTGGTGTCGTCTAGCAAGGTTATTTGAAATCCCCAAGGTTCTAGGATTGTGCGCAGCAGGTCCAGTATCTGAGGGTCATCGTCTACTATCAGCAGCTTGGCCACGGGCGGGTCGGTTTTTTCCATAACTTGAGCGATCTCCTCCATGATTTGAGTGGTAGATATGGGTTTCTGGAGAAAGCCCCGCGCTCCCAAACGAGCCACTTTTACCCGGTCAATAAAGTTCTCTTGAGCGGTAAATACTAACACGGGTACGGGGGATTGAGTCTGTTCTGCTAACAATTGAAACCCGTTTTCTGCCTGTTCGGGAAACCCGAGATCCAAGAGTATGACATCTGGTTGCTTGCGGGCGATCGCGGCTCTGGCCTGGGCGATATTCAAAGCCGCCTCTGCCTCCATTCCCCAGGCGATCGCCTCTTTTACCACTGCTTCTGCTAGGGCCACATCATCATCCACAACTAATAATCTCGATTGCTTTATCGATGGAGATTTATGATAGTGGATACTGCTGATATCCCCCGAGCTAGATAATATGGGATTATCCGACGTTTCTGCCGCCCAGTCCGCAGTACCTTGCTCTATTTCCCGCCCTAGCGCTATTATCAGTTCTTCGAGATATTCCATCGAAGGGCGATCGGGCAATTCTTGAGCTTGCAAAATCTCTTCTATTTCCCGGGATTTCAGAAAAGCTTCTCGAAAGCCAAAGCTACCTAAGGAGCCCGCTAGGGTGTGAACTTCCCGCAAAGCCTGCTGTCGCAATTCTGGCGTCATCTGGTCCGATCTCCAAGCCGTTACCGCCCGATCGACTACCGCTAGGCGATCGCTATAGTTCTGCTTATATTGTTCCCAAATCGCTCTCACCTCTAGCCCTGTACCGTCTCCACTATCTGGGAATTTTTGCTTTTGACCTTCTTTCCTGGTTTTCTCTCCTTCTGCTTTTATTGATTTCAATCGATATCCCAGTCCGTAAATAGTTTCTATAAAATCTGCTGGGGCACTTGCTTTTTTCAGCTTTTGCCGCAAGCCTTTAATCTGCGTTCTGACAGCATTTTCTGAAGGCGGTTCGTCAAATTCCCATATTTTATCTATCAGTACGGTTTGGCTGAATATCCTCTTGGGGTTGCGTAAAAATAGCTCCATTAGGGCATACTCTTTCGCCGTCAACTGCAACATTTCTCCGTCATATTTTACCTCGCAAATACTCGGGTCTAGACACAGCTTTCTCCATTCTAACACGGGCTTATTGGTCGCACTTCCGCGACGCAACAAAGCCCTGATTCTCGCTAATAACTCTTGGACATCAAAGGGTTTGACGACATAATCATCTGCTCCCGCATCTAATCCCTGCACCTTTTTCTTGCTACTGTCTTGTGCCGTGAGCAGCATAATGGGAGTGCGATCGCCCTTTGCTCGTAGTCTTTGGCACAATTCGATTCCGTTTAACTTTGGCAGCATCAAGTCCAGCACCATCAAATCATATTCTAATATTTTTGCCAGTTCCCAGCCCTCCTGACCAGCTGTCGCTATATCTACTTGATAATGCTGATTTGTCAGAGCTTTTTTTACTACTTCAGCAATGGCAGCGTCATCTTCCACTAGCAGTATTCTCACCGATCTATTCCTCTCTTCTTTCTCCCTCTCCCTCCATTATACTCTATCCTTCCCACTCTGACAACCCTTTTGGCTAATTGCTAATTGCTAATGGGTAATTGCTAATTGCTAATGGCTAATGGCTAATTGCTAATGGCTAATTGCTAATTGCTAATTGCTAATTGCTAATTGTTCATCGTTCATGATTATTCACTATTCACTATTCGCAAGTAAAGGAGCCGCTTGCAGCAGAGTTTGAGTGTAAGGATGCTGAGGGTTAGTAAAGATATCGGTAGTGGAACCGAGTTCGACAATTTTACCTTGGTTCATCACGGCAATGCGATCACACAGAAACCTGGCCACCCAGAGGTCGTGAGTAATAAACAGATAAGTAAGGTCAAAATCCCGTTTGAGTTCTAACATTAAATCTAGCACTTGGGACTGGACGCTGGCATCTAGCATGCTGACCGGTTCGTCGCAGATCAGCAGTTGCGGACGGGTAATTAAAGCCCGGGCGATCGCGACTCGTTGCTGCTGTCCCCCAGACAACTCACCCGGATATCTGTAATAATAATCAGCAGTTGGAGTTAACCCGACTCTTTCTAACATGGACATTACTTGTGCTTTAGCATCACCTTGAGTAGCCAACTTGTGAATAAACAGCGGATCTGCTATACTTTGTCCTACAGTCATCAAGGGATTTAGACAAGCATGGGGGTCTTGAAACACCATTTGCATTTGTCGGCGCCACCCCCGCAGACTGCGAGGTGAAGCTTTCGTTAAATTTTCTCCCAGAAACTCCACCTTGCCAGCGGTGGGGCGCACAAGCTGTAAAATGCTGCGAGATAGGGTACTTTTGCCGCAACCAGATTCTCCGACTAATCCCAGAATCTCCCCAGGATATAATTCTAAGCTGACTCCATCCACTGCTTTAATTATGGGAGTGTTTTTTCTAAACAGCTGTTCGACAAAATTGCCTTCCAAGGTATAATGCTGCTGTAAGTCGGTAACCCGCAGTAGAGGCGAATTGTCAGTTTTGACTTCTGATATTTTATCCTCGAGGGCTTGAATGTGGAGTGCAGCTTGTAGGAGCGATCGGGTATAGTCATGTGTGGGATGTTGCAGCACCTGTTGCGTAGTTCCCATTTCCACGATCTCACCGCCATACATGACCGCAATGCGATCGCAGTATTCTCCGATCATAGCCAGATCGTGGGAAATTAACAGCAGCGCCAGGGTCCGTTCTTGACAGAGGCGCGTCAGTTCCTGGAGAATTTGTGCCGCTACCGTCACGTCCAAGCTAGTAGTGGGTTCGTCGGCGACAATTATTTTTGGGTTCAGCACCAATGCTAGGGCGATCGCCACCCGCTGTCGCATCCCACCACTAAACTCGTGAGGATACTGTCCCCAGCGATCAGCAGAAATATTTACCGCTTCTAAAGTAGAAATTGCTCTTTGCTTTGCTTCACGGCGCGAAAGTTGCGGTTCGTGCGATCGCAGAGTTTCCAGACAATGTTCCCCGATCGTCATCAAAGGATCCAGACGAGTCATGGGGTCTTGAAACACCAGGGCCACAGCTTCTCCGCGAAAGCGGCGCAACAGTTTTGGAGAAAGATCGAACACCGACTCCCCCGCAAAAGTTACCCGTCCCTCCAGGCGAGAACCAGTGGGTAAAAGTCGCATCACCCCACGTCCCAGAGTAGACTTACCACAACCAGATTCTCCCACCAAACCCAATTTTTCTCCAGGTTTGAGAGTAAAAGAGACATCATCCACCGCCCAACTAGCTGTTCCGTGAAGTTGGGGATAAGCGACTCGCAGATTTTCCACAGAAAGTAGGACTTCACTCATTATTATTTGTTATTTGTTATTTGTTAGACAGGCCCGCCGGGGGTTTGAAGATGCTGTGGGCGAATTACGAGATCTCCGCGTTTGGGAGTAGGGAGTGGGGAGTGGGGAGTGGGGAGAAAGTCCCGGAGTGGTGGGGGTGGGGGAGATTTGGGGGGTTTCACCCCCCAGTTAATTGCCCCACAGTATCTTTGAACCCCCGGCGGGCCAGGAGACCAACCTCCAATAGTGCAAGATCGCAAGTGTAAATTGTATCGCAGGATACAATTTATGGCAAGAAAACAGGCTGAAAGCCTATATTTGGCGGATATATAAGTTTTACTTATCACCCAAACCCAAGGAGACAGGGGTTTTGACCACATCCATCCATTGTATCGCCCAAATGCGGGAGCCCTACAGGTGCTTCCCATCAGAGAGAACAAAAAAAGGCCCTTTTGGGAAAACCACCAATTTTTACGGTCTAATATACCCCCCCCCTGTGGAGTTGTACAAAAATGGCCATAAAGGAAAGAAGCTTTGGTTACTCACACAATATAGTAAGCAATTCAAAATTCACATCACCAAATTATTGCATTGGGAAAGTCTTTAAGAGCAAGTAGCGGGGAGACTTTCATCTCCTGATCTGTAGCAACCATTGGAAAATAACGATGACGGCGCAACACATAGTTGCGCCTTTCCTTAAGGTATTGGGGTGGCCCTTCCTATCTTGAGAGAGAACAAAAAAGGCCATTTTTGGGAAAACAGCCTATTTTTACGATCCATAACCTCCCCCTCACAGGGGTATTTGGTTTGTTTGAGGGGGTGAGGGGGTAGTGAGGGGGTGAGGGGGTATAAAAGTCAATCAACATGGCTCTCTAATAGACAATTATGACAAAAAGCCGCTCCCTCAAGGGAAAAATTTCTTTTCTCGCCGATCGAAGGATCTTTTCTCGCCGATCGAAGGATCTTTTCTCGCCGATCGAAGGATCTTTTCTCGCCGATCGAAGGATCTTTTCTCGCCGATCGAAGGATCTTTTCTCGCCGATCGAAGGATCT
>JBFRWI010000061.1:0-2676 GCA_051439505.1 Hormoscilla sp.
GTGCTGTTGTGTTTTCAGGGTCGAAATGTAAAGAATTGTTAAAAGGGGTTGCCAGAGGAACCATTCAGGGTTTAAGGTAGTTATATGAAGCATGTAAGCTTCCCTGGCAGATAAGCAGCCAAGTCCACGTCAAGAGAGTAAAGAGGTAAAAAGCTGTTTAACTATAATCTGTCTTGGTCGAGTAAAAAGACAACAGCACCCAAGCAAAAGATCGAAACGTCCTCAAGGTAGAGATTTGGGAGCAAGGCAACTGTCTCATCAGTGCAACTCCAACTAGAATCACCGGTAGAGAGAGGAAGTCACTAGGTCGGGCGAACCGGGTGCTGTTGTGGTTTAAATATGGGAAGCGACGAATAAGAGATTATGGCGATAATTGCTCTGAAAGCATGGTATATTAAGGAGTACGAACCGATAAGAGAACTGATTAAGCGTCCTCCAGATATCCGCTTGAGTAAAAATAGTCTGCTAAAATATGCTCTGCGAGCAGATTTCTTAGAAGATAGCGAAGAAGTGAGAAACTCGGTGTGGTTTGGGCGCTATCTGGAAGGAGATGTCGTAGAATTTTACATTGAAGGCAGTGGTGGGTACGCAATCTCTAATATAGACCTGACCAGTCACGAGATCTATTTCACTAAGCAAGAGGTGATGGGCCATTTGGATCCGATAATATTCCTATGCTATCAGACGGAATACCCGGCCTCAAGTGAAGCTCTCTCCGAAGAACTCGATAAGGTGGTCTCCGATATTAATAGACGATCGCGCCTGACAATATCGGTAGAAGGATCCCATCGCCCTAGCAACGCACCCATCAGATTAAAGAGTAAACTGATGGGACGGATCCGCAAGAGTTTGCTGTTTGTGGCAGATGGAACGGCGATCGCCCAGGTGGCCCGGGAAGGAGGGCCTCAGCTGATACCCAGTCCGAATGTCTGTGTAGAAATGGGTTATGCTCTCAAGAGCAAGCGATGGGAACAGATATTGCTGGTCCAGCAAGAACGAGAGGACATGCCCGGGCAGTTTCCCTTTGACTTGCCCAGTCAAAATCGCCTATTGTACAAAAATCGGCCAGAACTACAGGAGATGCTGCCCCAGACGATCGAGGCCCTGCTGTTGCGGTTCAATTTGCTATCCTAATCGGTGTAAAATTCGGTTTTGAGATGATTTGCGACTGCAAGCATTCCATAATGATGTCGGTGCCTTGAGAAAAGACTATGCCAAGAACCCCTGATGAATTTGCCGTACACCTACTACTTGATGGCGGTCACCGGGAGACCGTGCGTTTCCAGACAATTAAAGAGTTTCAAAAATGGTACGCTGGCGATGTCGTGCCCAAAGCAGATGACAGCAGCTTCATTAATGTGCCGATGAAAATTTCCCAGGGGGAGTATATGGTAGTGCGTCCCCGCAGCATCCTAGCAATTAGGGTGGAACCAGTGTACAGTTCCAGTATTGACCGCACGCCAATGGATGTTTGAGCGAATTTAGGAACCAGGAACCGGCGTTTACCTGTAGCGTCGAACTCCAGCAGCAGAGAATAACAGGTGAAATGAAAAAAATAGTAGCTTGCCTGGGTCTGACTTTATCAATGGCCCTATCGATACCGGGTATTGGCATGACTGTACCCTTGCGCCCCCTCGGTCCAGACCAGTCAGTTACCAGTGACAAGCTGGGTTGGGACGAACAACTTTGGGGTTGGGGCAGTCAACCGGCTGATAAAGAGGTCCTGTTAGGGGCGATCGCCCGCAGTCTGGAGTATTTGCAGACCCCAAGTGCAGCAGCAGCTTATCGCCAATATCCGGTACCGGGAATAACGCGCGATCGGGTGATGGGTTCTTTGGAACGTTTTCGCGAACTGCTGCTGTCATCCCAGACGCCAGCAGAACTAGAAGCAGCAGTGCAGCGGGAATTTGTCTTGTACAAATCCGTAGGGGAAGATGGTGAAGGTACCGTGGCCTTTACCGGCTATTTTGAACCTACCTATGCTGCTAGCGCCAGGCCAACTGCCGAATACCGCTATCCCCTCTACCGACTGCCCCCGGACTTTGCTGACTGGTCTCGTCCTCATCCTACAAGGTGGGAGTTGGAAGGGGCGGATGGTCTATTGGGAGAAAAAAGTCCTTTGCGGGGATTAGAATTGGTCTGGTTGCGCGATCGCTTTGAAGCCTTTTTAGTTCACGTCCAAGGTTCTGCCCGGTTGCAGCTGACAGATGGCAGGGTGATGACTGTGGGCTATGCGGGTAAGACCGATCGGCCCTACACTAGCGTCGGCGGAGAAATATACAGAGATGGTATCATGCGCTTAGAGGATATTAATCTGCCAGCGCTGATTTCCTATTTCCGGGCCTCACCCCAGGCCATGAATCGCTATTTACCCCGCAACCGCAGTTTTGTCTTCTTTCAGGAAACCAATGGCACTCCAGCTACCGGTAGCCTAGGTTTGCCAGTGACAGCGGAACGTTCCATTGCTACGGATAAATCTCTCATGCCACCAGGGGCATTAGCCCTGATTCGCACCCAGATCCCCTATGCTAATGCTAGGGGCGAACTGGAGTTTCGCTCTGTCAGCCGCTACGTACTGGATCAGGATACCGGTAGCGCCATCAAAGGTGCTGGACGAGTGGATGTCTTCATGGGCACCGGTGTAGAAGCGGGCGATCGGGCAGGATTGATGAATTC
>JBFRWI010000062.1:0-34377 GCA_051439505.1 Hormoscilla sp.
TGGTGCTCAAGCGCGGTGGAACCACGCCGAACCATCCCGAACTCGGAGGTGAAACATTGTAGCGGCGACGATACTTTCGGGGTGACCCGACGGGAAAATAGCTCGGTGCCAGGATGATTATTTAAAACAGCAATCAGCTCTCTTGTGTGTTTTCAGCAAGGGGGCTGTATTGCTTTTAAGAATAGGAACAGGCTCCACGCCCTCCCAGAGCAACTGACAACTGTTAAAATAAGTGACAAAGATGAAAAAAATAGGGAAACTGTAGCTGCTATGGGTCGTGTTGGGGTTTTACTACTAAATTTAGGGGGACCGGAGAAACTGGAGGACGTGGGTCCCTTTCTGTTCAATTTGTTCTCCGATCCGGAAATTATTCGCTTGCCGTTCCGCTGGTTGCAAAGGCCCCTGGCGTGGCTGATTTCTACTATGCGAGCGAAAAAATCTCAGAAAAATTATGAGGAAATAGGTGGTGGCTCTCCCTTACGTAGAATAACAGAGGCGCAGGCGAAGGCGATCGCAGCATGTTTGCGGGTCAAAGGGGTAGAGGCTAAGGTATATGTGGGTATGCGTTACTGGCATCCTTTCACAGAGGAGGCGATCGCCCAGATCAAGAGCGACGAGATTTCACAGCTAGTGATTTTGCCATTGTATCCCCAATTCTCGATTAGCACCAGCGGATCAAGCTTCCGGTTGTTAGAAAAACTGTGGCAAGAGGACCCCACTCTGGAAAAGCAGATGGAATACACGGTTGTTACTTCCTGGTATCATCGTCCGGGCTATTTGCAAGCAATGGCGGATATGATCGCTCTTGAACTCGACCGGTGCGATCGCCCATCGGAAGTGCATATTTTCTTTAGCGCCCATGGGGTGCCCCTAAGTTACGTTGAAGAGGCGGGAGACCCTTACCAGCAGGAGATCGAGGACTGCACTGCCCGGATCATGAAGACGCTGAATCGACCGAATGCTCATACTTTAGCCTATCAGAGTCGGGTAGGTCCAGTGGAATGGCTCAAACCCTATACCGAAGATGCGATCGCGCAATTGGGGTCCGAAGGGGTGAAAGATTTGCTGGTAGTTCCGATTAGCTTTGTATCAGAACATATCGAGACTTTACAGGAAATTGACATAGAGTATCGAGAGCTTGCTGAAGCATCGGGGATCGAAAACTTTCACCGGGTGCCAGCCCTGGATACCCATTCTGGGTTTATTAATGATTTAGCCGATCTCGTAGTAGAATCTCTGGAGAGTCCTCCTGTGAAGCTGTCCCAGGTAATGCATCCGCAGAAGCAGGTAAAGATGTACCCGCAAGAACGTTGGCAGTGGGGTATAACCACAACTGCCGAAATTTGGAATGGACGTCTGGCGATGATTGGTTTTATCGCGCTGTTGGTGGAACTGATTAGTGGCAAAGGACTGCTGCATTTTGTGGGACTACTGTAATGTAATTTTTCCGATCGGCAAGTCCGATAAATCCTGGACTTGCTCTTTCTCACTAAAAAATCACCACCTCACGAATTAATCGGGATTACTTTTGTGACGGCGCGGAGCGCTCCGCGATCCCTTACTGCGCTGCTGTACGTACCACCGATACCAATCCTTAGAGCTGCGAATTGCTAGCCAAAGTAAGAGTAAAGCTATTATCCCTCCTTCGTGGGGAGCATCAAAGGCAAAGAGCACTAGGGCAATGCACAGGCCATCTTGGATGAGGATCGCCCAGGGGGGCAAACCCCTCAGTCGATAGAACCAGCCTGCTTGTACCAATTGTAGTACCAGGGCTAGCAGACCGCCCACTAAACCAATAATCCCCATCAGCCAAGGGGTGGGGTTTTCTGTGGTTGCTTGCGCGATCGCCATTCCCATGATCGCACCGACTGCCGGGCTAAACAGAAGCTGGATCAAAAGCAGTACACGTTGTCCCAACAGCCTTTTGGATGCAAACAGCTCAAATAATGACCAGCTAACTAGGACTCCCAGTACTATTTGTGGGTGGATGGCCGACAAAATCGGCACGCGGGACCAGAGACTATCCCCGTGCAACAATCCGATTAACAGCAGGGGCAGGGCGATTCTCATTCCTCCTGCTGCTGAGGCTGACAGTGCGGCTAGAAGCTCAATCATAGTGATAATTTAGCTTACTTGCACGAGCTGCTATAGCTGCTAGCAGTAAGTTTGACATCAATCCTTGTAGAGATTAATAAACAGCTTGAAGTCTAGGACTTCCTCTTCTATTATTACCGATCGCAGATAATTTAATTATCTTTTTCTGGTGATGGCAGGTAAGCGAGCAGAATTTAAACAATATTTTAACTTTATGTATTTGTGACAACATCTTCCCAATGTCGCCTGTTCTTGAAAATGTTGGTAGGAATAAACATGTATTGTCACTACATTCTCAAAGTAAAATTATCTCTGGAAGGTGATAAAATCTGAAATGTGGTCGTTCGCGACAACAAATATAGCAGTTCTCAAATTACTGTGATATACTGTTGGGGAGATTGCTAGCCCTCCTGCGTCGGGCAGCAGCGCGTTCCGGGGGGATTAACTCATAAAACCTAAGTTTATCGCTACGTACCCCCCTCGCAATGAGTTCAAGTTAGACAATTTAGCTGTACCACATCAATTTGAGAAACGCTATAAAATTAACAATGGATTTGTTGGCTATCGATACAAAAAAATAGAAATTGTCGGGCTTTATGTGGTCGTTCGCAGTCGATAATAGGCAAAAATTGTGGAAATCTTTACCTCCTCTTTATCGACCTGCGGTGCGGGCGGTGTCTCCACAGTTTCTAGATCCTACTGCTTCTGGATAGTTGGATTTTAGCCTGCTGCCAGAGTGCTTCCAATTCATCCAGACTGTAATCAGAAAGGGGCCGTGAGGTGGTCAGTTCCTCTATCTTCCTCAACCTAGCTACAAACCGCTGATTCGTTCCCTGTAAACCTGCCGAGGGATCTAATTCGTGCCAGCGGGCTATATTAATTATACTAAACAGTAAATCTCCCAACTCTGATTGTTGATGGGTAATATCGTCATGTTCTAGGGCGTATTTTAATTCTGCCAATTCTTCGGAAAACTTATCCCATACACCCGTCACGTCATCCCACTCGAAACCAGCATCAGCCGCTTTTTTGGATATTTTCATCGCCCCCATCAGCGGTGGTAGAGTACTAGCATAGCGACTGAGTTTATCGGTTAATTCATGCTTCTGGTCAGTTTTCCCTTTTTCTACTGCCTTAATTTGTTCCCAGTTTTGGCGGACTTCCTCCACACTGTTTACTTGCACATCGGCAAATACATGAGGGTGTCGTCTGATTAGCTTTTCGGCAATTCCAGTGGCAATTTCATTCATGCTAAATTGACCGTACTCACTGGCAATTTGAGCTTGCAGTACCACTTGCAGAAGTAAATCTCCCAATTCTTCACAGATGGCTTCTATATCTCCACTCTCGATCGCGTGAACGACTTCATATGCTTCTTCAATAATGTAAGGCTTCAGTGTTTGGGGCGTTTGGGCTCGATCCCACGGACATCCCCCATCGGGCGATCGCAATGAGGCAACTACCTCAATCAGCTGTCTTATTGCTTTCAATGCTGCATCATCAGGCGTTGGCATCCTGGTTTGGGACTGGCTGGACATATCTAGTATGGTGCTCGCAGTACATTTTAATTTTAATTATGATAACGCAAGTCCTGACCGCGCGGAGTATATTAATCAGGACTGTGAACCTCCGATGGGCCGTGAGACTTCTCCCGTTTCTGAACAGAAGACTGCTGAATGGGTATCGCGATCGCGAATGTGGCCCCCTCACCTGGTGCGGAAATACATTCCAGAGTGCCTCCATGCTTTTCTACCACAATCTGGTAGCTGATGGCCAATCCCAAACCCGTGCCCTTGCCCACAGGTTTAGTAGTGAAGAAGGGGTTAAACAAATTCTTTTTCGCCGACTCTGTTATCCCCGGTCCATTATCGGCAATACGGATGGCGACGCGGTCGGAATCGATCTTTTCTGTGATAATCCGAATAGTAGGAATAGGATTAGTTGAATTTCCAGACTCGGGAGTCTGTGGCGAAGAACTGTCGCATAAACCATAAGCTTCTTCCAACGCATCGATCGCATTATTAAGGATATTGATAAACACCTGGTTTAGTTGCCCGGGATAGCACTCAACTTCCGGCAGACTACCATATTCTTTGAGCATCTGAATGATCGGCTCGCCGTTCTGGTTTTTCAGCCGATTTTGCAGGAGCATTAAGGTACTGTCGATGCCAGAGTGAATGTCAGCAGCTTTCATGTCTGACTCGTCCAACCGCGAGAAGTTGCGCAAGGATAGGACGATCTTACGAATGCGATCGGCCCCATTTTGCATCGAATCCAACATTCTTTGCAAGTCTTGCGTCATAAAATCCAAATCTATATCGGCAATTTCCTCCTGAATTTCTGCTGTTGTCTCCGGGTAAGTTGCTGTATATAATTCTAGCAAATTCAAGAGGTCATAAATGTAATTTCTTGCTGGGTCGATATTGGCGTAAATAAAGTTGACGGGGTTGTTGATTTCGTGGGCAATTCCAGCTACCAGTTGCCCCAAACTGGACATCTTCTCACTCTGAATTAGTTGTGCTTGGGTCCGCTGGAGTTGATGCAAGGTTTGTTCCAGCTGCTCTCTTTTTTCGTTCGCGATCGCCGCTGCTTCTGTTGCTTGGGTGTAGAGTTCAGCTTGACTAATGGCGATCGCCAGTTGGTCGATCGCATTTTCCAGCAATTCTACTTCCCCGTCACTCCAGGGGCGAGGTCCGCTAAAATGTCCGCAGCTAACTGCCCCCAGACAACCTTGAGAACTTTTAATGGGCAATGTTAAAGTAGAAGTGTAGCCGACTTGAGCGTGAAGCTGCTGCAAAGCAGGATCGGAAGTATTTGCTAAATTATCCGAGCGAATTGTTTCCAGACTTAAAAGCTTGACTACTAAAGGTCCAGTATCCAAAGGAAAGCGACCCAAGAGACTGGGTAGGTCCGATCGCTTGGCCTCTTTCACTACCTCCCAGGCGGGTTCTCCTGCATCCGATCGATACCAAACAAACATGCATCTATCTATTTGTAGCAGGTCGCGAATTTCCGTGACCGCTGTTTGCAGAATGCGATCTAGATCCAGAGAATTGCGCACCTGACTGGCCAGACGATTGATCAGTTCTTTCCGTTGAGCGAGTTTTCGATGTCGTGCCTCACTTTCCCGCAAAGCATTCTCTTGTTCCTTGCGCTCCGTGATATTTTGCACTAAACACATCCCGGCAATGATTTCGGCCTGCTCGTTCTGGACCGGTAAAGTTTGCACCAGGTAGAAACGATCCGCGATCGCCACTTCCGTTACCCGGGCAATTCCCTGGAGGGCGACCCGATAGTTCGGTTCGACGATCGCGCGAACTTCAGGGGGGAAAATTACATCTAAGGTCTTACCTTCCAAAGGCTTTTGCCCCCTAGCGAGGAAATTAATTTCTCGGCCTTCTGCTAAAGTAAAGTGCAGCTCGGCGTTAAACAAGAGCACCGCACCGTTAGGGAAATTATGAGCGAGAGTGCGATAGAGTTCTTCACTTTTACGCAGAGCTGCTTCCGCTTGCTTCCGTTCGGTAATATCGTTACTGATTTCTAAAATCGCCGCCACTTTTCCTGCATTATCCCGCTGTAGGGTCCAGCGCGTCCCGACAGTAACTTGTTGACCGTCTCGTAAGGTTTGGAGCAGTTCCCCTTCCCAATATCCTCGCTCCAATAGCACTGCTTCTATTTCTGCATAGGGTTGCGGAAACTTAGTTTGCAATAATCTATGGGCTATTTGGTTTTTGGCTCCTTGCCTTGTCCAACCATAGAGCTTTTGGGCACCGTAATTCCAGTAAGATATCTTGCCCTCTAGATCCCGAATCATAATCGTATCATTGGCCAGATCCAGCATCTGGACGTGCTGCCGCAAACTTTGTTCTACTTGCTGTAATTCGGCTCTTTCGGCAGCTAGTTGGGCCGTCCGCTGTTCCACCCGCAATTCTAACTCTTCTTTATACCGCTCTAATTGGGCTTCGGAACGCTTGCGAGCGGTGATGTCCCGGGCCACACAGATGACCGTGTCTTCGTAATTATCGATCAATGATGACTTTAAGCCATCGGACTGAGAGATTTCCACATTTACCCGGTGCAGGGGCGAAACTTTGGCCGCAAACCAAACAGAACTGTCCCCCATGGGTACTCTATATTCCACATCAATGGTCTGACGAGTATCCAAAGCACGTTGAATGCAGATCTGCACGCGGTTAGCTGCATCTGCTGGCAACATGTCATGCAAGGTCATGCCCAGCATTTCTACCGTTGGTTGTACCAATAGCTGGGAATTAGTCGGAGCAACTTTCAGATAGCGTCCCCGCCGATCCAGCACCATTATGATATCGGTCATGGACTCAAACAGGGCCCGCAGTTCCGCTTCCTGTTCCCGCAGAGCAATTTCCGTCTGCTTGCGATCGGTAATGTCTACGATCAAGCCATCCCACAGAAGATCGCCCTTGCCATTCCCTGGAGATGGTTGTCTTTCTGGAGGGGCCGTGGTGACCGAGAGCCATTTTATCTGACCTGAAGGGGTGATGATCCGCCCTTCCCAATGCCAAGGCTGTAAAGTATCCACTGAGGCGGTAATGGATGCTTCAAACCCCTGCCGATCGTCGGGATGCAGCAGTTGAAAGAAAAGATGAGCGTCCTGTTGAAGGGCCTCTGGCTCTAGTTCGCACAAGCTCAGACAGCGAGGACTCACATAGGGAAAGCATACTCCAGCATCGGCCTGGAGCAGAAATTGATAAATCATTCCCGGCACGTTGGCCGTTAGCTTCTGGAAACGGTTCTCGCTCTTTTCCAGGGCGGACTCTCTCAACGGGCGATCGCCGATCTTCTCGGTCCACAGGATCAGGCCGCCGATCTCGCCGCTGCTGGTGCGCCAGGGTTCGATCGCCCACTTGACCCAAAAGATCTCGCCATCTGCTTTCACCACTGGATCGGCCTCTGACTGCTGTGACTGGCCAGCTAAACACTGGTCGTAGATCTGCTGCCAGCTAGGGGGTAGGTCTGGAAACACTTCATAATGAGAGCGCGAGCGTAAGTCTACCTCACCCAACCCGTAATCTCTCAGCCAGCGGTTGCTGGTGACAATGTAATGCATCTGACGGTCTAACACCGCCACTGCCGCTGGGGTTTGCTCGATAAATAGCTTCAACAGCTCCGGATTTTCTCTATAATCCATTGGTCGGTGTAGAACAGTCTCTGAGCTTCGAGCTTAACCTAAAATACGGCATTTTGTCATCCCGATCGGGCCCTATGTCGTAGTTTTGGGGATATCAGCGGTTGGCTGTTGGCCCTTGCGATCGATCCCAGAGGATCTTTGGAAATACCCCCCAGGTAATAAATGTTTCAGGTTAATCTGCGTAGCCCGATCGGGGCTAGCCGTTATTCCCAATGCATTGAATGCCGAGGAAATTGAGGCCATGAATCAAGGGATGTTGAAAACCCCGATTTCCAATCAGAAACCGGGGTTCTTAGCATATTAGCACGGGGAATACACTCATCCCGAATGGCTAGTGTAAACGGACTGTAAAGCTCTGACGAAATCATCCGCTTCAGGATCGCTGCCATCTGATGCCGAAAAATCTTTATTAGCTAATGGAGAAATCCGAGGGATACTGTAGGAGCAAAGGGGAAAGCGTCCTTCTGGACAATTATGACAGGGGCAAGTTGCATATTGCGACCTAATTTTTAACGTCAGAGTCCAGACAAGGGAGAAGTTGGCGATAAATCATACTTTCAAAACCCATCCCATTAATGACCAGGGAGTTAGCCCAATACTTCTCGGTTAAGAATATAGGTTGTCATTGCGAGGGGGGGAACAAGCGCGATAACTTATGGGAAATTGAGTTGACCCCCCCCGAAGCAATCCCCTGCAAGCGTAACAGACTCGGTGAGATTGCTTCGGGGGGATTGTTTCAGGGGCGTTCCAAATAGTTAGTTGGCAAGACCCCCTCGCAATGACGGGTTGTTAACCGAGAAGTATTGGGAGTTAGCCAGAGCCCTGCATAAAACAGACAAACCACTGCTACTCAACTGTGAAAACATGGCCGCTATCTTGTATGGCTTGAACTGCATCCAGATTTTTCCGATCGCGGGCAGGTAGAGGAGAACCCCAATAGATAGAAGGACCGGAAAAGGGAGCGTTGTCAATAATTGCCAATGAGTTATTAGCAAAATTACTGCCCCGATCGCGCATGTCATCATCGAACAGCCCAAGCATATTTCAGGGGATAAACCTCTCTTGATTTTGTTTGCTATGGCAATTATAAAATAGTTCGTTAAAGTTAAGAAACCCGGTTTCTCGGAGAAACCGGGTTTCTGGACCGTTTCACATCTCTAACTGAGTGGTAATGATTCGTGAGAATTAAGAACCAGGGTTGATTACTTCATTGTCAAGAGTTTCCGTTTTTCTTTCCCTGTATTTGAGCCTTCTTCTCTTGCAGTGCTTTCCGAGCAGGTGCAGTCAAGTTTTGCTTTTGCAGTTCTTTGTTAATCCTCTCAAGTTGGCTGCTACTCCCAGACTTACTGCTAGAATTACGCTTTGGGGGTTTTTCGCCCTGAATCTCTCTTCCTTGTTCGACCCAGTTTTTAATTTTATCGTCTAGTGATGACATGAAAACATCCCTCATGTTTTAAGGTTAACAACGTGACAAGACACAGAGCATAGTTTACTCATTACCTACTGCTAGCAGCAGGGAAGGACAAGTTTCAATTAGCGATCGAGGTCGTAGTTCATGGTGAAATATATTGTGCCTTCTCGACTGCTCATAGGACCGCGATCGGGACGGATAAATCGGAAGTCGAAACGCCGCACGCCATTACCAAAATCGATATAGTTCCCGCTAGTGGCATTCATCGTGATTTCAGTCCTTTGCCATCCGCCACGATTGATTTTGTATTCCAGTGGAATTTTACCAGTCTGACCTACGTTGTTGGTAGGATTGACATAGAAACCGCCGATCTGCCTGGCACCTGATACTCGTTTGTAGGAACCAAACTTACAAGTGAAACTCCTTGTCAAGCTTGACATGTAGCAGGAACCACGTCTTTCCGGGCCTGCCCACCAGTTACCAGCTTGAACCGCAACTGGAATCGATATTGTACTTGCTAGGATGGCAAGCATACCTCCTATAAATGCAACTTTTGAATTGTTTTTCTGCATCATTAACCTCTCTCTTTGTTAGAACGATATATTTGATGAAAAGGATGAAAAGATCCTTGTGCAAGGGTGCATCTTATATTTGCATTCCGAACCTGTAGGGGCGAAGCATTCCGGCGATCAAATTCCGCTCGTAAGTGATAAATATTATGCCGGAATGCTTCGCCCGTGCCCCGTGCCAAAGTCGATTAGCCTCCTGGCCCGCCGTGGGTTAAAACCCACGGCTAATAGCTTAAGTGGGTTAAAACCCACTAAAAGCATTATCTAGAAAGCGTTTTCCCCTCGTTCCCTGGCTCCGCCTGGGAACGCGCGGCGCGAGGCGGAGCCTCTAGTTGCGAATGGTGCAAGATATGAGTTTGCACGACTACTTATCAAAACCGTTTGCCTTTGCGCAAGGTTAATGCACCCAAGGCACCAACAGCCAATAAGCCTAACAGGGAACTGGGTTCGGGAACCTTAACATTATCGAACTCTGATTCATCAAAGGGTCGCATCCGGAAACTACCTATCTCCTCATTAAATTCAAGCTGGAGCGCAAAGTCAGTTATGTCGTTTCCAGACAGCGGATCGATATCGGTGATGAGAAAGTTGGAGATGCCTTCACCCAATAATGAAACAAAATCAACACTCTGACCAGCACCAAATACGCCGATTTCTTCGCCTCCTACTGATACAGTGAACAAGCCATCACTGTCGATGCCGGTCGGGAAGTCGAGAATGTCGGTAAACAGGGTATCTCCTAATGCCTCGAATTCAAAGCCGTAATTCGTGGGCGGATCGAACCAACCACCACTAACCACTGATAGAAAATATTTAAAGTTATCGAAAACTTTGTCTGGTTGCCTTGCACCGTCTTGATTTTGTGCTTGGGTTGTCTCCAACAGATTTCGGGTGAAGTTGACAACTTTACTGGCTTCACCGCGTTTCAGTTCGTCGTCAGGTAAAAAATTCCCGTTATTGCCATTAAAGATATCGTTGTCGTAGGCTGTCATGATCAAATCTTGGAAGCCTTCTCCCAGGTGCCCAATGTCTGGGAAGAGTGCCTTGTCATAGGTCCTGGTCAGTTGTAGTGATTCGTCTACTAAGTTGTTGAAGCCCTTGACCAGAAATACCGTGGCTTCCGCCCGCTTTACGGGATCTTCCGGTAAATACAAGCCGTCGTTACCGCGAATGATTTCGTTGCATTTGAGGGTGGTGATTTCATTATAAAAGGGACTGCCGAAGGGCACGTCGGGGAAAGCACCGCAACTGGTGTTGGTTTCGTATCCAAAGGCATTGGTGATGAACTTGGCGAATTCTCCCCTCTTCACGGGGTCTTCTGGTCGAAAGTATCCGTTATCGCCAGAAACGACGTTATTCGATACCAGGTTGTAAATGTCGTCTGCGAAGAGATAATCGCGAGGGACATCGGGGAACAGAAGCACTCCCTCAATGACAGCCCATTCTACATCCTCGACGGTGGCATCGTTGGCTGCCAAAGACGACACGAAACTTTCTATTTCTTCAGGGGAGGCATCGCGATCGGCTTTTTCCTGATAAATCCGGTTAATATTGTCCTTCGATTCAGGACTGTTCGCAACATCCTCACGCACCTGTGCGAGAGAATTACCATTAGCCAGGAAATTTGTATAGCTTTCTAAGCCATTTTCTGGCTTGCCATGGTCTACTTCACGACCCAGAACTTCTAGGTAAATCTCGTTGATTTTTCCCTTGACTTCTCCCTTGTGATTGTTGAGGATATCCTGGCGGATATTTTCAAGTGTCCTGTTTTTGCTCTCCAAATCGTCCACGTAGCTAGCTATTTCCTCTTCAGAATCGGCAGGGCGATCGAGAACATCTTGGTAAATCTGTTCGACATCTTCTTCTGCCTGTTCACGGCTAAATCCTGTGTTGCCAGAAGTATAGTATTGATCAAATCTAGGATATCCACCCTCAACATCTGCAAAAGTGCGAAATAAACTGGTCGCATTACGGATTAAACCACCAGCATTATCTTCGCCTGTCGGAACTTCTTGAACAGTAAAATGCAAATGAGCACCAGTTGAATAACCAGTATTTCCACTGGTGCCTATTGGTTGACCCGAAAGTACAGGATCTCCTTTTTTAACCAGCAAACTATCATTGGCTAAATGAAGATAAAGTGTAGATTCACTGGTGCCATCTTCATTATCATGCTTAATGACGACATAATTTGCTGAGCGATCGCAAGCTGCACTGTAGTTTGGCGGCGTGCAATTATAACCACCTGTTCCTTTAGTTTCAAGAACAATTCCATCTCTTGCTGCTACAACTTCAAAAGTACCACCAAAGTCGTATGCATAGGTACTCAAGTATCCATAATTCCCATACTTAGAATCTTTACCGTGATGACTGTTATTGTCGCCATTGATTCCAGCAGTCACATAATGTGTTTCGCCAGCAGCATAAGGAAGTCTGTACAGTGACACTGCCAAAACAGATTTTAATGGCATTAAAGTGAATGCCACTGTACAACCTCCTAGCACAGCAGTTGCAGTTACACTGCTAGCAACTTTCCGCATCCATTGGTCGAAATTATTGGTAGATGACATATTATGCCTCCTTTTTTTGGAATCCACAATACATTCTGTTGCGCGAATCGCACCGGCACTAGCAAAACCGATCGCGCGACCTAACTAATATCTCCAGCCCAACCATAAACCAGCAACAACCAGTAATCAAGTGGCAAATTGCTTGTTCATATTAAAGCTAGAGGGTGCATCTCACGTTGGTAATTTAGCCCGCGCAGGCGGTTGCCACGCTGCGCTCGCAATGACATTGCTTTGTTCATGTAGCCGGACCCTTTAGGGTTCGGGCGCCGACGCCGTGCGATCGCCCACATTAACAGAATCAGATCGGTAACTCTCTCTTTTCCTAAAACGATCGCATTCGGACATTGCGTGTAGTAAAGGATATGGGGCGATCGCCCCTTTCCAGCAGATGCAACCCGGCAACACCAACAGCATCGTAGCAGCGGTGCTGGTTCGATCGCGAGAGTCAGCTAGTTACTGCCTCCTATATTCTTACGATACATAATATTTAAGGGCTGGAGCTCTCACTTTGTCTCAGTTTTTGTCTCAGTTTTTTGTCCCAGTTGGTTCACTTGTCTCACTTCCATCTGCTAAAGATTTAAAGTACAATTGCATGTGGAGAAAGTTTAGGTAAAACATTAAAGATGACAAAGTCACTCGGAGCCTCTGCACAAGGGCTAAAAATTGTCGATGAAGCCAGACGCAAGAAGGGATGGAATAAAGTGGATGAAAACTGGTGGAAGCAGGCTCACACTACAAAATCAACTTTGAAGCGGTTCTGGAATGGGACGCCAATTCGACCAGACACCTTTATAGCGATTTGTGAAGTTATCGAGGTTGACTGGGAAGAAATCCTGGATGACAATCCTCCGCCTCCCCCGCATCACCGGCGTCAAGATTGGGGGGAGGCACCGGATGTCTCGGTTTTCTTTGGTCGCACCGAGGAACTTGCCACCCTAGAACAATGGATCGCGCAGGACAGGTGCCGGCTAGTGGCCATCTCGGGCATGGGCGGAATTGGCAAAAAATATCTGGCGGCCCAACTGGCACAACAGATTCAGAATCAGTTTGAGTATTTGATCTGGCGAAGCCTCCGGAATGCACCACCGGTGGAAGATCTGCTGGCAAGTTTGCTGCAATTCCTCTATCAACAGGAGGAAACGGATCTGCCAGCTACTAAAGCCGATCGCATCTTGCGGCTGATAGAGCATTTATGGGAACACCGGTGCCTACTAATATTGGATGATTGGGAAATGGTGCTGCGCGGCGAGGAACTGACAGGACAGTATTTACCAGGCTATGAAGGCTATGGAGAACTGCTGAAACTGCTAGGAGAATCACGGCACAAAAGCTGCTTGCTAATCGCGACCCGCGAGAAACCCCAAGAAATTCCCTCATTGGCAGGCGTACCGGTTCGCTACCTGGAACTGTCCGGCTTGCAGCAGGAGGCGGCGCAAAAACTGTTGCTCGCCACTGGTCTGGAGGATCTGTCCAATAATGTTTTGTCAGAACTGATGCAGCAAAATGGAGGAAATCCCGCCGTATTAAAGATGATTGCAGACCAGATTAAAGAAGTATATGACGGCAAAGTTGTCAATTATCTTCAAGAAAGTACCCTGATCTTGGGTAACGTGCTGACTAATTTTTTGAGTCAGCAGTTTGAGCGGCTGTCAGCTTTGGAAAAGGATATTGTTTACTGGCTGGCAATTGCCGGTCAGCCCCTTTCTCTCTCCCAATTAAGAGACGATCTTGGGGTTGGGGCGGAACTTGTCGAGGCTTTGTTGTCGCTGAAGGGGCGATCGCTTGTTAAAAAAACTCCCGATGGCTCGGAATGCGGATTTCAGCTAGAACCTGTAGTCCGGAAATATGCCATTCGGAAGTTGAGAGAAAAATTTACTGAATCCCTCTTTGCTTTCGCACGCAGTCGGGAAATAGCAAAGTTGGGAATTTTAAAAAGTCACGCATTAGTTACAGCAGGGTCAGACCCCGATCGGGTGAAAACCAACCTCCGCCTTCTGGTGCAGCCAATTAAAGATAAACTGAGCCAAGAATTGAGCGGCGATCGCAGCCTGGAAGCGCAACTAGAGGGAATGAGGGTAAGATTAGAAGGGCGATCGGCCCAAGAAGTGGGATATGCAACAAGGAATGTTACGATCTTATTGGGTAGAACCTCAGAATGGATGCAGGAGCCATGATTACTGCCGAAGAGTTACTAGAAATTAGCGATTTTCGCTATCGGGGAATTAAGTCCCTGGGCGCAGGCGGCTTTGCCGAGGTGTTTGAAGTGGTCGATGAGAGCAGCGGCGATTCAAAAGCTCTCAAAGTTTTTAATTGGGAGAGGTGTGGCGATCGAGAAACTAAAAACAAGAGAATTTCTCTGTTTAAGCGAGAAGCAGAGGTATTAAAGCAACTGAGGAATCCAGGAATTCCCAAGGGGGAGGAATACTGCGAATTTCACCCTAATTGGAGCATGAAACCTTGGCACTGTATAATAATGGAGAAAATAGAAGGGCCGACTTTGCAGGACTGGATGGGTGCCAATCAACCGATATCCCAAGCGCGGGCACTTGATTGGTTGCAGCAACTGGTAGAAGTTCTAGATTATCTCCATCAAAACGGTTATTTTCATCGGGATATTAAGCCGGCCAACATTATGCTACAACCGGATGGAAAACTGGTGATAATTGACTTTGGCACAGTCAGAAAAATTAGCGACACTTATCTGGCAAAAATCGGCAGCGATCGCCAATTAACAAGGTCAGTTTCTTCTGGATACACGCCCTTAGAGCAATTTGATGGAAAAGCTGTCCCCCAATCGGATTTTTATGCTCTAGGTCATACTTTTGTTTATCTGCTAACAGGAAAAGAATGTTGGGAATTGCCAAAAAATGAAAGGGGTAAATTACTTTGGCGAAAGCAAGCGCCCCAGATTTCGCAGCAGCTAGCGGATTTAATCGATCGGATGAGCGCACCATTGCCAAGGGATAGACCGCGAAATACCAAAGATATTTTACAACGATTGTCAGAAATAAAAAGTAGGGCGAAGCCTGCTGCGAGAAGAATTAATTTAGCTTTAGGCTCGTTAATCCTGTTGGGGTTAATAAATTTTCCTGTAGCATCGCCACTTGCAGTTACTTTGAATAAGGCGGGAGTCAAAAATCATCGCGCTGGGAAAATGGCGATCGCCGAATTTTCCTACAGGGCGGCCAGACTCCTAAAACCCGACTATGGGAAGCTGGAATACAATCTCGGATCCCTTTACGAGGAACAAGGAAAGCCAGATATGGCTATGTTCCATTATGAAAAGGCAATGCAAAATGGTATTGCTGCTGCTTACAATAATCAAGCTCGCTTGCAGATTTTAGCAGGAAAATGCGACAGGGCTATTTCCCTGCTAGAGCAAGGTTTGCAACAGGCTAAACGGAACTACAACAAATATGCTTTATTCGTCAACCTAGGCAGGGCAAAACAGTGTCAGGAAGGTTATCCAGAAGCAGCAATTAACCTGCAAAAAGCACTTAAAATAGACGATCGCAATCCAGTAGCCCATTGTCTGCGCGCGCCCGTTATGGACAAATTGGGGGACAAACAAGGGGCACTTTTCCATCTCCAAAATTGCCCAAGTGACCCCAATAACCCGCCAGAATTCGAGGCTTGGTTAAAGGACCATACCCGTCAGCGCCTTTTGGAGACGAGTTGATTGCACCCGATCGCCAGCAGACAAGAAACCGGGTTTCTTCGATCAAATCAGGGGCAAAAAGCAGCCATTTACTAAGAAACCCGGTTTCTGAGCCCCACGCGAGGCCGTGAACTTTTCTTTCGCCAACTGTTTTTGAGCAAACCCCTCGTTCCCAGGCCAATCTGGGAACGGGTGAAGCTACAGGTTACAAAGTCCGCCGGCGCGGGAGATGGATATAGCAGTTCTCATATTACTGTGATATGTCGGAGGAGATTGCTAGCCCTCCTGCGTCGGGCCGCTGCGCTAACGGGGAGGGGAACTCAAAAATTATAAGTTACTCGCTCTTTACGGACCCCCTCGCAATGACAAGTAGGCGATTTATACCTACTACATTAATTTGAGAAACGCTATAAACCGGATTTAGTATTACACCTTAGGACAAACTTGCTCTTCGTCTTCCTCGCATTCTTCAGAATCCTGAGAATCCTGCGCATCCTGAGAATCCTGCGCATCCTGGGAATCCTGTGCATCCTGGGAATCCTGCGCATCCTGGGAATCCTGCGCATCCTGACTTGCAAGCAGTTCTGGGACTGGTGCTGCTACCGCCAGTGTCGCAGGGGCCATCATCATGACTGTCAGGAGGGAAATAAAGACTCGTTTCATTGCTCGTTTCTCCTTCAACATCGGTTGGTGAGTGAAAGAGGAGAATCGAGTTAGGCCTAACTGCTTTTTTTCTCCACAACTCCAGAATCCTTGATATATCTGGGTTTGGGCGTCTTAGTTTCCGATCCAGTTTTGTTACTACTTGCACTGACCCCAAAAGTGATCCAGAATTGAGTCAGCACTAAAGTTGAGGCGATATGGCAGTTTCGCTCAGAGCATCCAAACAGGGATTAGAAATCGTGGATCTAGCCAGAAGAAAGAAGGGCTGGACAAAAACCGCTGATGTTTGGTGTCACGATGCCCGAGTGGGTAAAGCTGGTTTGCGGCGATTTTGGCGGCGGATGCCAATTCTCCAAGAGAACTTTGTCAGTATTTGTCAGACTGTCGGGGTAAAGTGGGAAGAGATTTTTGATTCAACTCAGAAAAGAGAAGAAAATAGTCAATCCCAAACTAGCTCTGAAACTCTATGGTTACTTGAGCTGAAAGCCACTATTGATGAGGTTGACAAGCCACTGATAGACTCCCTTATTGCTGAAGTCCAGCAGCGATCGCCCGACGCGATCGTGAAAACACAGAAACTTGATATAACTAGCGCCGTGCTAGTCCAAGATTGGCAATCTGTAGAATCGGTATTGCCTTCGGGAAAACGGCGTTCCCGTCATCTCGCGATCGCGCCGCCAGAAGGGTCTGTGCGGCGGGCGAAACCAATTGATTTAGGCGCAAACAGATCGGCGGTACTGGTGGTGGAGATGACGCCTGTATCTCCAGAAGAAGTGCATGTCGAGGTAGAGGTTTATCCCGCTGGGGACGATCGTTACCTGTATCCGGGCTTGCAACTGGCGGCGATCGATGAATCGGAAGCCGTTATACTGGAGAATAAAGCTGGAATTGCCGCTGACTCGATGCAACTGAAAATCGAGATCGAACCTGGAGAAATGTTCAGTATCAGAGTAACTCTGGGAGATGTTATCATTACAGAAGATTTGTAATCCCAGTCTATTAACACTTACCGAGAAGGAACAATGGGGAAGCTTGTCGTTGTAAATTTACTAGAAGGAAACTTGGAACGGGGTTTTTCTGTTCTCCTAGAGATAGGATTAGATGGCAGGAGACCTGAAATTGAAATTCGAGGCAACCTGCCTCCAGCACCCCACATTTCTGAATCATTCAGCCAGTGGCAAGAATACTTTCGGAAGAAAGTGAATCCGGGGCGAAGTAGCCAAGAGTCAAATAGCCAAGAGTCAAATAGCACTCGTGCTAAAGCGATAAAGGCGACTACATTTTCCAGTAGTGACGCCGCTAAGAAATTAGCAACAGACATGAATAGTTGGCTGAATTCGGGAAATAGTGCCGAGTGGCAAAAAATCCGGGATGCTTTACAGCAAAACTTGAGTCCAGACGAAGAGATTCGGGTGATTATTCAAACTGGGGACAGGAATTTACGGCGACTACCTTGGTCGGTGTGGGATTTGTTCGCCGAAACATACACCCAGGCGGAAATTGCCTTGAGTGCGCCCGAGTATAAAGATCCCAGGAGGAGATCCGCCACTCATAAGCATTCAAAGGTGAGAATCCTAGCTATTATGGGCGATAGCGATGGTATTGATATCGAGTTCGATCGGCAGGAGTTGGAACGCAGCGCATCCAAAGCAGAAATTAAATTTCTCGAACAGCCGACAAAGAGAGAGTTACTGGAATGGTTGGGAAATGAACGAGGCTGGGATATTTTGTTCTTTGCGGGTCACAGTTCCAGTCAGCCAGATGGTCAGTTCGGTCAGCTTGATATAAATTCCCATGAGAGTATCAGAATAGATGAGTTAAAAAATACTCTGAGAACTGCTATATCCCAAAGGTTGCAGTTAGTCATTTTTAATTCTTGTGACGGCTTAGGGTTAGGGAATCAGTTGGCTGAGTTGCATCTGCCACAAAGCATTCTCATGCGCGAAGAGATACCAGACCAGGTGGCACAGGAATTCTTACAGCATTTTCTCACTAGCTTTGCAAGTGACAAGTCTCTTTATGCCTCGGTGCTATCTGCACGGCGAAAGCTGGAAGATGCTTATAATGAAAAATATCCCGGAATTAGTTGGTTGCCAACAATATGTCAAAATCCAGCAGTAGAACCACCCACTTGGCAAGGATTTCAAGGTATTGATAAGGAAAGAGAGCCTTTTTTCGATCCCCATACTGTAACTTGGAGATGCGCATACACCCTGACTGGACATTCAGACTTTGTCAATTCAGTTGCCATTAGCCCAGATGGACAGATGCTTGCCAGTGGCAGTGTCGATCGCACGATTAAACTATGGGACTTGGGTACTGGAGAACTGTTATACAATATCACTGGACATTCCAGTGGAATTACTTGCGTCACCTTCAGCCATGACGGCAAAACTCTTGCTAGTAGCAGTGCCAATCCTGATGGTACAATAAAACTGTGGGATCCCCAGACGGGAGAACTCAAAGGTACTCTCAAGGGAGATGATTGGGTAGTGCTTAGTGTCTGGTCGATCGCCCTTAGCCCGAACGGACAAATCCTGGTCAGCGGACATCAGGTAGACAGTACGGTTAAAATCTGGAATTTGGGCACGGGGGAATTGCTGCACACCCTCAGAGGTCATGTTTTGGGGGTTAAGACCGTTGCTTTCAGTCCCAATGAGGACATAATAGTCAGTGGCGGCTGGGACAGTAATATCAAGATTTGGAATCCCAACACTGGCAGAGAAATCCGCAATTTGAATGGACCGGGTTCCGATCCATTATTGGGTTTAGTTCCATCATTTTTTAGCCGCAATTTCGTTCATGCTGTTGCCTTCAGTCCCGATGGCACTACTATAGCCAGTGGCGGAGAGAAGCAGCCTATTCAACTGTGGCGCGTGAGTAATGGAGAACGAACACTTACTCTGACAGGACATTCTGATGCAGTTTATTCGGTAGCTTTCAGTCCCGACGGACGCACCCTGGTCAGCGGTAGTGCCGATCGCACCATCAAAATTTGGGACTTATCCACAGGGGAACCGCTTCAGACTCTGGGGCATTCCGATACAGTTTATGCTGTCGCTTTTAGCCCTGATGGCCGAACTTTAGTGAGTGGCAGTAAGGACAGGACTGTGAAGGTTTGGCGTCTGGGATCCTGATGACAATGTTTGTAACGCGAGTTCTCCGTGTCAGAAATTGTTAAGTAACTGTCCAACTTACATGGTAATCTAATCCCGTAAGCCATTATACCATTTTGAAAAAAAATGCTACAATTAGTTTCAAAGTATCGTATTCTTATTAGTCGGTTTTAACCGACTTTAGCTATTAGCCGTGGGTTTTAACCCACGGCGGGCTGACAGCGAAGTCAGAAAAGTACAGGCTACGAAGTGTAGCAACATTTGCCGACATTTGGTATTAATTTACCTAAAAATGCGATCCTTACTCGATCGGCTACCGTGCAGACGCCGCACTAATGCCATATCCATATAGTTTGCATCTGGCACATTTCCAGCCAGAACAGTAAAAGGTTGTTCCGGTTCTCCCAGATGATTCAATAGCAATATTGCATCAGTAAAATCTTGATATCGGGTATAATCGTTAACTGTTAACACTGTCTTTAACCCAGCTTGACGGGCGGATAGGTTCTTTGCCACCAGAGATTGCCAGCAATTTACCATACAGTTATAGCAGTTCTCGCCCTTTGTGTGATATGCGATTGGTGAGATTGCTTCGGGGGGGGGGTTAACGCATAAAGCATGAGTTGATCGCGGTTATCCCCCCCCTCGCAATGACAAATAGGCGATCGAACATATACCACATCAATGCCGAGATTCGCTATATACCGACCAATGCCAATCTAGATATGCTTCAGCAAAAGCGCCATTAAAGGCTATTCTATGGCCATCTCGTTCCTTGGAAGCCAAGGTGCCATCAACATCAAAAATAAAAGCTGCTAGTCTACTCATCGCTATTGTCATGCTCGCCGTCAGGACTATGATATCATAATAGACAAAGTTGAAGACAAAGATTGATATGGTCATCAAGCAAAACCAGAAAAATTGGCTACCTAGTCCGCTCGCCATCTTGATTATCCTGTTGCTGGTCGTAACTGGGATAATTGTAGATGCCCGCCCGACTCTAGCACAAGCAAATACTGTCAACTACACCCTCACAGACCTCCAGGGTCGGGATTTTTCCCAAAGTGACTTGTCCGGAACCTCATTTGCTGGGGCTGATATGTACAGAGCCAACTTTCGCGGCGCTAATCTCCAGAAAACGATTCTTACCAAAGGATCTTTTATCAAAGCTGACTTAACCGGAGCTAACCTCACAGATATCTTTGCCGATCGGGTTTCATTTTATGATGCCAATTTAACCAACGCCATTTTTACCTATGCCATGCTCAGTAGCAGCATTTTTGTGAAGGCAAATATCACCGGAGCTGATTTTTCCGATGCAATTATTGACCGCTATCAGGTCAAATTAATGTGCGATCGGGCCTCGGGAGTCAATCCCGTCACCGGAGTATCTACGCGAGCCAGCCTGGGGTGTTCCGAACCAAAATCACTTGTCAATCAAAACACACCAATCCCGGATAGCTCCAGGATCTCTGAGCAGGGAGCAGGGGGAGTTAAAAAAGCAGGTTTTCTCCAATTTTTGAAGAAGTTATTTTTGCGATCGCCCCAAAAATAACTCACATATTACACCTGTTGCCATAACACTGTCAAGTGACATTTCCCCCTGTAGCCCAGAAACCCGGGTTTTTTGTCAAAACCGGGTTTCTTATCCCATTCAAACCTTACCAACCCCGACAAGTTCTCGCTTGCTTTTACTTTCTGCAAATTCCAGAGTCAGGTTAGAGCCACTGCGATGGGCTTCCCAGGGTCCAGAATCATAATTTCCAACTTGCCACTGTCCCTGTATATAATTTTCATCTTCATTAACAACACCAGTATAACTGATTGGCTCACTACCAGCACCCAGGTAGCGCTTGATAAAGCTGACGCGGCGTCCAATTACCTCACCGCTTAACAAAGCTTCCCCTAAGGGACCGTCATCCAAGATATTGCCACTCAAGGCGTTTCCACTCTGGAGGAGAGTAGCTTCAAATCGGGTAGGCATTTCTCTTTGCCAGTAGGTTCCTAGCCAACTACCGCTTAAATCTGTCATGTTCGCCAAATAACTCGACAATTGGTTGATTTTAATGCTGCTTATAATTATAAATCATCTTCATCCTGCATCCTCCCATAATCTCATCCCTTCGGATATAGAAATTTTAACTATTTTCAGTTTTACTCGATCGAAAATTTGCCTCTACATTCATACTTGACGATCTTGCTGCAATTTGTCCATATCCAA
Source organism: Hormoscilla sp. (assembly GCA_051439505.1). Classification (GTDB taxonomy): domain Bacteria; phylum Cyanobacteriota; class Cyanobacteriia; order Cyanobacteriales; family Desertifilaceae; genus Hormoscilla. The sequence goes on from JBFRWI010000062.1 coordinate 21,470, forward strand.
CAAGTATCAACAGATAACTTGACAGATATCAGATCATCTGATATGATTTTCTACTATGAATCGGTGATTTGGCTAATAAGCACATAAAAAGAAAAGACACAGCCGGGTCAAGATCGCAGATAATAGAAAGAGCAGAAGAGAACTAAAGAGGGTGGGAAATAATTGCCATGCTACTATCAAAAGGCTTCGAGGTAGAAATGTACACGGGCACGCCATCCGGTGAGATAGTCGGACTCTCTGACAAAATTGTGGCGGCACTAGATGGGTTTGTACGGGAACCAGACAGCCGTAATGTAGAATACACGACAGCCCCCTTGTGCCGCTATGATGCCTTGTTGTGTGAGTTGCTACAACCCCGGAGGCGGCTGCGAAAATATATTCAGAGTTTGGGTGATTATACCCTAATTCCTGGGAGTGCCTTGTGCTTAGGGGGCAGCAAGATTTTCTACCGTTCCGACCCGAACAACCCCTACCACAGCTACATTGAACAAACCTATGGGACAAAAGTAGTCACCGCCAGCATTCATATCAACATTGGCATCAGCAACCCAGAATTACTCATGCGGGCCTGTCGCCTGGTGCGGGTAGAAGCGCCCCTTTATCTGGCCCTTAGCGCTTCATCACCGTTTATTGACGGTCTAGCAACGGGTTCTCACTCGACTCGCTGGCAAGTTTTCCCCAAAACACCAGCACATGTGCCCCTGTTTACTAGCCACGCCCACCATACCCAATGGATGGAAGCACAACTGGAAGCAGGTACAATGCAAAATATCCGTCACCTATGGACCTCAGTGCGACCCAATGGCGATCGCCGCCCCTACGACCTCAACCGTTTGGAGTTGAGAATTTGCGACTTGGTCACAGACCCGATCGCCTTACTGGCCATCACTGCCCTCTTAGAAGCCCGCCTGTGGCAACTAATTAACGACCCAGGTTTAGACCCCCTTGAAGCTAGCACCTTACCATCTGCGACACGTGCTGCCGACCTGATCGCCCTCACCGATGCTAATGAAGCAGCAGCAGCTCGCCATAGTCTAGATGCTCAACTATTACATTGGCAAGATGGTCGCGCGATCTCCGCCGGAGAATGGATCTGGGAACTTTATCGAGAAGTTTGGCCTTACGCCAAGCAAGGCGGGTTTAGCTGCTTCCTTTCGCCCCTGCAAAAAATTCTCCGAGAAGGCAATGAAGCCCAGCGGTGGTTAAAACAATCCGAGCAGGGGTTGACGACCCATAGTATCATCAAGCAAGCAATTATTGCCACTCAGTTGCGAGAACAAGAACTAGAAGATCAATTGTGCCATTCCCTGGTTGCTTAATCTTGACCCGATTGAGAACGTCAGCGCGCCGCTTGTCCGATGCGACTAGCATCTGTTGTTAATGACTTGTAACAACTGACAACTGACAACTGACAACTGACAACTATCAACTGACAACTATCATCCCCAAAATGGGCAACGCCCTTTTTTGCTTTTTTCCCGATCCGATCTTAAATTCCTTGAACAGAGTTAAATAGCTGCTAGATGCTGAGAGTTGTCTTGATTGAACCACAAATTCCACCCAATACTGGTAACATTGCCCGCACCTGCGCGGCCACAGGCACCGAACTGCATTTAGTGGGGCCACTGGGTTTTGAGATTAGCGATCGCCATTTGAAGCGAGCCGGTCTCGATTACTGGCCCTACGTCAACTTGCATCAACATAGTTCTCTGGAAGCCTTTACCGCTTTCGGACAGCAGCTAGGAGGACGATGGATTGGTTTTAGCACTAAAGGCAGCTATAACTATGTCAAATTCCAATACCAGCCTGGTGACTGGCTGTTATTTGGTAGCGAAACCACCGGTCTGGCACCATCTCTACTAGCAGCCTGCGCTGCTACCGTTTATATTCCCATGACCCAGCCAGGGGTTCGCAGCCTCAATCTTTCCGTCAGCGCCGCCGTGGGTTTGTTTGAAGCCAGGCGTCAATTAGGTCTTCTCGAAAGATAGATGGGAATTTTCTTGCTTGGAAGTTCTCTGGCATCAGCCCCCTGTCAGCCCAGGGTAGCCCGCAGTCATCTCCGTGAAGCTGTATCTGTAGGGAGTTATACGGTTGTAGTTGGCCCCAGAACTAGCATATAATTTATGTCCCAACTACGATCTGCTTCCACCAGACCGGGCATCCGATGAAAGTCTCCCGAAGAGAGTCAGGGTTGCTAGTGAGAGAAGATTCGCCCAAAAGTATTTCTGGTAACAGTCAGATCTGGGAATCGGTGACTATAACATCGGGACCACCATCTGCGATCGTCAAAGGATAAAAATCCCGCGCGATGGCAGTTGAGTGCTCCGCGAGTGATACCGATCGAAACGAGAGCAAGCAATTTCCTTGCTTTACTCACACAGTGATGATATCATAACCCGAGCCTAATGCCTGCGATCGCCATCCCCACTTATAGGTGAGTTAGGTCACGATCATGGGACTTAGGTTCGGAAAGGACAGTTAAGTGTTCGCCATGAGGAGGTCGTCCTTTGAAAGGAACATTACCCCAGAAGGTTTGTCAGTCGGTTGATGGCCTAAGCAATGCTCCAGCAGCACGCTCGGGTGCATCAAACGTAAGCTCAAAGCAGACGCAACCAGAAACAAATCGTCGGGTTGGCTCGGCGGCTGCGGCAATAGGGCTAGTCGCCATATCTAGCCTGTTTATGCACCAAAAGAGTGACAGAGCAATGGCAGCAGAACCGGTGGGAAAGGCGCCGGCGATCGGGACAGGTTTGGGTTCTGCTGCCACAGAAACCCCAACTATGCCAGCTACCGATTTTTCCGGCACGGTGGCTCTCGGGGCCGTGACAAGTTGGTTCTCCGACGCTACAGATGGGCATGAGTGGGAGTGGTCGCCAGCATTATACTGGTCTGGTGGTGAGGCACAACCCCAGTTCCAAATATCTGTTGAGGAGACGGAATCGCTAGGCTTTGTGGAACTGCCATTGAAGCCAAGAGGAGAGGTTATTGAATCGAGTTCAGCTAATCAGTTGAGCGGGTATGAAAGGTTCGATGTCAATCAAACCGTCACTAGAGATCGATCGCAGCCCATAACTAGCCAGGTGCCCCAGCTGTTGACCTCTACGGCTGTACTATCCGATTTTTCCGGCACGGTGGGTACCGATATGGTGCCATTTATGGTTTCCCAGTCATTCGGGCCCGATGAGGGCTTGGTTACTACCAGTAGGGAAACATCGGTTTTGGCCCCGGATTTGGCTGGCAATGTACCATCCAATATTCCAGAAATGACCTCAGTTCATCCCATATATGTGGATGGCTTGAGGGCGGAAATCCAGGGATTACGGGAAAAATATCACGTCCAAGAGCGGTCTAGGGACCGGCAATATCTGGAGACTCCCAGGATAGTTGCGACTGGTCTGGGTTCAGAACAGATGGGTGAGTCCCCTAGTCCACTCAGGAACCGACATCGGGTGATGCCTGGAGAGACGCTGGCAGAAATCTCTCGTCAGTATGATGTCTCTATACCGGAATTGATCGAGGCCAATCAACTAACAGATGAGAATCAGATCAAAGTTAATCAACTTCTGAACATTCCCCCTAAAAGGCCAGCAAGCAGTTTCGGGTTTGCTAGGGCTGAAAGTTCAACTTTCAATAATGCCCTAGAGACTGCAGAACATAACCGGTATATAAATCGGTTGCTCTTGGAGATCAAGAGAAGGCAGCAGCACCAGGAAAATGGGGCCCTTTTGCCCGCTGTCCAGCCGGAACCGTCTCCAGCAGCTGTAGCACCGCCAGCAAGCAGGGAGACGTCAACGGAAAAGAAAAAGAAACCAGAAACGGTGGCAGTAGCCCCTATGTGGAGGAATACCTACGATCCTTTGATGCCATGGGATCAGACAGTTTCTCCACAGTTACCACCGCTACAAGCACCGGACAGATACTTGCCAGAAGGAACGGCCCCCTTTAATGGCTATATCTGGCCAGCTAAGGGAACTTTGACTTCAGGCTATGGCTGGCGGTGGGGACGGATGCATAGGGGGATTGATATTGCAGGACCGATCGGAACGCCGATTTTATCAGCAGGTTCTGGAGTGGTAGACTTTGCTGGCTGGAATCGTGGTGGCTATGGTAATCTAGTTGAGATTCGCCATCCCGATGGCAGTTTAACTCGCTATGCCCATAATCACCGTATTCTGGTGAGCAAGGGTCAGCAAGTTAAGCAAGGTCAGCAAATTGCCGAAATGGGCAGCACCGGATACAGCACTGGCCCGCACCTGCATTTTGAGCTCCATCCATCCGGTAAGGGAGCGGATAACCCCATATCTTATCTCCCTCCCCGGAATTAGTCGCTGCTTCCGAGACATCGGGGGAACTTAAATTTCCCCCGATCGCCCAAAAAAAATTTGCACAGTTTCATTGCTGTATGTTATATTAGGAAAGTAAGGCTCAGTAGCTCAGTGGTTAGAGCAGGGGACTCATAAGCCCAAGGTCGGCAGTTCAAATCTGCCCTGAGCCATTAACTTAGCACCCGACAAGCAGGCGTAAGCCCGGCTGCCTGCTGTTGTAAGCTATGATGGGTAAGCGAGTCCGGCTCCATCGAGAGCTTCACATCGGGAAAACATGAAAAAAACACATGCTCATTGGGTTTTGACAGTAACTCTGGCTATGCTGTTGTCTGGAGTCACTGGATGTTTCCGGAATCGACCTGCCGGTAACGCTGCCCCGATCGACCCAGAACCGGCTTTAACCACCGATGCTACCTCATCAGAACCGGTGGTGGTGTATGAAGAGGAGCCGATCGTGGCTGTGAGTGTGTCCCAGGAGGCCAACCAGACGAATTGGTCAGATTCCTTGCCAGCAGTACCCCTGGACAGTCAAAGGGCGACGGAATTTTTGGACATTCGCGGGGTGGGAGATTCGGGGATGGGGGTTTCCCATGCACCGCCTTTGAGTTTGCAGCAGCAATTGCCCAGAAACTCTTATCCTGAAGGGGCACCGGCTCACTTTGGGCGCATGCTCGATCGCTTCGATCCTACTGGTAAGTCCTACCGGGGGGACATTTCTTTTATTAACTGGGAAACGGTGGTGGGCACTCGGTGCAGCCAATTTTGGGCTCCTCCGGCACCCCAAGTCTTTGCTTTTGTTTCTCACCCAGATAATCTGATAGAAGTTTACAATCGTGGTTTCAATCTCATTGGTCTGGCTAACAATCACACTCGCGATTGCCTGGCGGGGGAAAATGCTATGGATGGTGCCTTAATGTCGGCCCGTCACATGCAAAGATTGGAACGGGAATTGTCAGGGCCCTGGCTCTGGCACGGGGTGGGCACCCAGAAGGCGGCCAGAGTGGAGACTTTTAATGTTAAGGGCCGACAGGTGAGAGTGGCCTTTGCTAGCTGGTATATTGGAGGGGGTGACTGCACTTACGTTACTTGCGTGACTGACGAGGAGACGGTTTTGCGATCGCTCCGGGATGCGAATGCTGATATTAGGATTTTGGCGATCCATAGCTGGAATGCTGCTACTCAGAGGGATTTGGTAAATACGGGGATCCGCTTCATTCGTTACTTTAATGGCGATATTGTTTTTGGACATGGTCCCCATACTCTAAAACCGGTGCGCATTGTCGAATCAGCTAGTGGAAAGCGCGGTGTTATGTTTGAAAGTCTGGGTGACTTTATCCATCCTTACCTTTCCGGTGGCCCTGATAGCACGATCGGACGGGTGCTGTTCGATATCGATACTCTCAGTTTGCGCCAGGTCCAGGTAATCCCGATCGCTACTGATGGAGTCTATGCTAGCTTCCGAGGTGCCTATGGCCCCGATCGCGTGCCAGCTAATATCAACTGGCGGGTTGTTAATGATCCTACCTGGAGAAGTGGGGTGAGTGGAAACCCTTGGGGCGGTTATTCTAATATCAAGAGGTGAGAGTAATTTCTATTGATGGACTCGACTGCGACTGGGGTGCTGGGATCATTTCCCCCCGGAAGTCCAGCAGTTGTACTAAGATTAGGTAGGCGATCGCCAGCAGCAGGGAAATCGCTCCTGTGATAATTGCTACTATTTTTCCACGTTCCATTGATTTTAAATTACCACTATTATATGGATCTGGGATTTGATATGATTAAGTATAATTGAGAAGAGATTTTCTGTCAAGCTGCCAAATATCATCATCATATGTCTCCTGGTCCGCCGTGGGTTCAAACCCAAAGGCTAGAGGCTAAAGTCGGTTAAAATTGACCGGAATGCACCATTGTCAAGAACCTCTCCTGGCCCGCCCGGGGTTCAAACCCCGGGCTAATAGCTTAAGTGGGTTAAAACCCACTGGAACCAAAGTCGTTAAAAGGATAAGCGCCCAATGCTAGTATACTTTTGCTCAAGGCCCCCTGTGTTAACCAGATGCAGCTTGTTGCGACAGGTGCATTCCGGTGATTTAAAACCGACTAATACCATCATTCTACAGGAAATAAACCCGGAAGCGCTTTAGCGCTTACTACGAACCCGAAAGCGCTAAAGCGCTTACTACGAACCTAGATTTAGTTACTTTATTATGACGCTCGATGGATTCTGTCACTGATTTACCTATTGAATCTACCAAAACTGATAAAACTCCAGTGGTACAAACTGAAAACCTCACTAAGGTTTATCGCACTGGGTTCTGGATGAACAAAAAAATTGCATCTCTTAAAAGTACCTCAATTACTGTGTTTCAGGGGGAAACTTTTGGTCTGTTGGGCCCTAATGGTGCTGGGAAAACTACTCTCCTGAAAACTTTGCTGGGTATTGTTCGCCCTACCTCCGGACGCGGGTGGCTGCTGGGCCGGAATATAGGCGATCGCTCGGTGAAGCAACGAGTGGGCTATCTGCCAGAAAATTCCTATTTCTACGATTATCTCACGGGTTGGGAATTTTTGCAATTTGCTGCTGGCTTATTTCAAATTCCGACATCGGTTCAACGCCAAAGAATTCCCGAACTGCTCTCATTGGTTGGGTTGGCGAAATCGGCTGCTAAAAAGAAGCAGTTGCGCCAGTATTCTAAGGGTATGCTACAACGAATTGGCATGGCTCAGGCCCTGATTAATGACCCAGAGGTGGTGTTCCTGGATGAACCCATGTCTGGTCTGGACCCGATGGGACGTTTCCAGATCCGAGAAATAATTTTATCCCTCAAAGGCCAAGGTAAGACGATTTTCTTTAATAGCCACGTGCTCTCGGATGTGGAGAAGATTTGCGATCGGGTGGCGATTATGGCCCAAGGAGAACTGATTTGCATCGGTTCTTTGGATGAATTATTGGGGAATAGCAAAACTTTCCATATTCAAGGCAAGGGTGGGGACCCGGAATTGCTGAAACAATGGCTCTCAGATTTGCAGTTTGGGGCTAATGGTTGGCAGGGTCAGTTGCAAAGAAATCCTTATCAGTTTCTCGCGAATCTCGCTAACCTAGATGTTCATCTGATTTCTATGAACATGCAGCGTCAGTCCTTGGAAGAGTTCTTTATGCAGCAGTTGCAACAGCGGGGAATTTATTCTAGTAGCTGACTGGCCCCAGAAACGGGCGATCGCGCCTCATATTTGTTGGCCAAATTCATATTAGATCGCCGATTGCGGTTTCATCGGCGATCGCCAAATCTATAATTAATGGTAAATGATCCGAGCCAACTCGATCGCCCGTCCGAATATTAACAACCTGAATCTCCCGACTCACCAGACAATGGTCAAGAGGAATGTATAACAGCGGCATGAAGGTGGGCCAAGTGGGTAAAATGCCAAAGCCATAGCGGGCATTTCGCAGTCCCGTCTGGCGGACAAAGCGCTGGTAATAGGGCGACCACATCGTCATATTCAAATCCCCGACCACCACAACTGGAGTTTTTATTTTGGCTACACGATCGCCCAGTTCCGCTAGCTGTTGGTTGCGCAGCTTAAAGGTTTTTGTTTTAGTTGGAATATAGTTATCCGCTGTCACAATCTGCAATTCTTTTCCCTTGATTTTTACCTTAGCTGCTATAAAGGTCTTTCTCTCATCAAATTTATGAATTTCTCCGTCCAGGAGGGGTAGTTTACTGTAAAAGGCGGTGTCGTCAGATATAATATGATAGGGATAACTGTCCTGTAAAGATTCGAGGGCGATTTGCACAGATTTGTTAACTTCTAAAAAAAACGCAATATCTGGCTGCGATTCTCTGACTAGGGAGATGACTCGATCGCCTTCCTGGTTGAAAGTCAACACATTTAACTCTAGGATGCGGATGTCTGTAGTTGCTGAGACTTCCCCTTGGGGCCAATACCAAGGGCCGATCGCGCCCATATTAATTAACAGACAACCGAGACTGACTATGACCCAGATTTTTTTGCGTTTGAGTAAGAAGAAAAAGAAGGCGCAGCAGCTAATCACCAGATATTGTAACTTAAAATGAGAGGTAAGTTCAAACAGTTGGTGAAATTCTCCCAGATAGCCAGTCAGAGAAAATAAGGTGGTGAAAACCGTTATCAACATAAATCCCGGCACTAGCAGTTTCCTGAATTTATATCGCACCGGGTTGCCACTAACAAGAGATTTGAGTTGCATCTTCAACTTCCGCGATATTGGCAAGCGATCGATCTCGACAACCAGATTTTCTAAGGGTTCTTGCTGGCGTCGTTTCTGATAGAACCAGAGCAGCAAATCATCAACCATGACTTGACTGAAGGCATTCATTGCTAAGATCGCCAGGGTGTGGTCAAAAACAGTTGATCGTTCGGGCGGCCCTCCCAGTCGCCGGATCCCCCCCAAACCCCCCTTACAAAGGGGGGCTTCCGGAGCCCCCCCTTTTGGAAGGGGGGGTTTGGGGGGGATCCTCTACAACAAATGCATGACCACACCCAGATCGCCATCACCAGGATAGTCAACTTTCCCCAGATGCCAAAGGGAATATAAAAATTAATTAACATCAGCAAAATCTTATTCTGAAATAAGATCCAGAATATCAAACCGGGTATGCCGAGAGTCAGCATTTTTTTGAGCGCTTCATCCATTGCCGTTATCCCCGATATTCAGAACAATTTTGGACAGATAATTTTGGCCTGGGTTGCATTCTGTCAGACCTGGTAAAGCATAAAAACGAACTATTGACTCCCATTATTTTAGGTTGTCAGTAGTCAGGAGTCAGTAGTCAGTTGTCAGTTGTCAGTTGTCAGTAGTCAGTTGTCAGTAGTAGTTCGTAGTTAGGGAACTAAGCGCGTAAATAATCCTCCCAAATTAGTCGCCTGGATGCACCGGTTGGTACAGCCATGGAAATTGGGGAATTGATTTTACCGAACTCCCTTAATAGGGGTGTGGTCAAAAGTAGTTGCAGAGGATCCCCCCCAACCCCCCCTTCCAAAAGGGGGGGCTTCCGGAAGCCCCCCTTTCTAAGGGGGGTTTGGGGGGATCCGGCGACTGGGGTATGCGATGTTCGATCAACGGGTTTTGACCACACCCCCTTAATAGTGGTAAATTGGCTGAAAACTTATAGACAAGTATTGACTTTTGTCCATCCCACTCACCCACTTTCTACGAACTACGAACTACTTGTATGTGGCGCCGTCACGGTTATTTACCAATGCTTGCTACACATCAGACTCCCAAAAGTCTCGCCCGCTCCTTGTTCTTAAAGACTTTCCCCATGCCAGAATAAAGTGATGTGAATTTAATAATTGCTTACATGGCCATTTTTGTACAACTCCACAGGGGGGGGGTATATGAGACCGTAAAAATAGGCTGTTTTCCCAAAAGGGCCTTTTTTTGTTCTCTCTGTAGGAAGGGCCACCCCTGGGGTGAGGGGGTATAAAAGGTAATCAACATTGCTCTATAATAGACAATTATGACAAAAGGCCGCTCCCTCAAGGGAAAAGGTTCTTCTCCCATAGCGGAAAAGGTTCTTCTCTCACCGAGAAAAGGTTCTTCTCTCACCGAGAAAAGGTTCTTCTCTCACCGAGAAAAGGTTCTTCTCTCGCCGAGAAAAGGTTCTTCTCTCACCGAGAAAAGGTTCTTCTCTCGCCGAGAAAAGGTTCTTCTCTCGCCGAGAAAAGGTTCTTCTCTCGCCGAGAAAAGGTTCTTCTCTCACCGAGAAAAGGTTCTTCTCTCACCGAGAAAAATTTCTTCTCTCATAGCGGAAAAGGATCTTCTCTCACCGAGAAAAATTTCTTCTCCCATCGCGTAAAAAAGGTTTCTCTCATAATCTATTATAACATAGCGTCCGAGGTTCCAGTGGTCTTGCGCCCGTTGGTAGGAGACCTCGCCGCCGGAACCGAGCGCATCCCACGCCTTGGAGAGCACATGGTCCGCGTCGGTGAACCTTCGCCCTGACCCATGGGTGTGGTCAAAAATAGTTGCTCCCACCTGCTACATTGGGTGCGGCCCACCCTACTCATACAACTTTTGAATTGACCACACCCCAACATCATGCTATTCTCCTAAAGGTATGCTTTCAGGGAACCAGGCTTGTATTAGCTCGGCTTTCAATACGTGCCATTTTCGCCAGTGGGTCGCTGAACAACAGTTTTTCTATGTCCTCAGTGGATCCTGTGCCGTCATAATTCTTCAGTTCATCGATGCAACTTTGCTCCATTTGAGGGTGAAAAGTCGAAGCGTGATTGATCACCCAATCTCGTTCTGCTTCTGCCAGTTCTCCATCCCCGTTGGCACACAGCAGAAGCGCCTTGTACCAAATTAGAGCCGATTCAGCAGGGAAACTCTTTTTGATCCCGTAACGTTGGGTCTTGATCCAGGGTGCCGGTTAATACATTGTGATTGTTCTCCTTTCCTTAACTTTCTTCCAATATACGCTTTTCACGCTTATTTACTGCCAGAATGCAACCAACACATACCTTGACAATGCCAAGCTTACCATGGCTTTGTCTGGGAGTAACATCAACCCTTCAAATTTTTAGCAAACACATTGCATATCCTTTCTAATGTAGGAGAGATTTCCTCGGGCGATAGGCGAACGTCGAGAATGCTAAAAGTATCACTTTGGAGTGCCTGATGCAGCGCGGACCGCAACTGCGATCGAGTAAGAATAACAAAGCCATTGCCTCCCATGACTTCAGCTAACTTAGCATAGTCTAACTCGGAGATGTTGACATAGCTAGCTTCCTTATTCCCCATTGCTCCCATACTGGCAAAGGAGGCATTATTAACAACGATGACAATGGGGTTGAGTCCTAAACGCTTGGCTGTCAGCAGTTCCATACCAGTCATCTGAAATGCCCCGTCCCCAACCAGGGCGATCGGGCGACGAAGGGGGTCGGCAAAGCAGGCAGCTATAACCCCTGGCACGGCAAACCCCATACTAGCATAGTAAGCAATGCTGAGGAATGAATTTCCTTCCTGCATCCAGATATCGTTGACTGCAAACAAACAGTCTCCTGAATCGGCCACCAAAACAGTATTTGCATCTATGAACTTATTCAATTCGTCAAGCAGGCCGCCCATAGAAATTTCTTCTGCGCATCCTGCTACCCGACAGTGCATCGGTCTCACCAAAGCGTGGTTGTAATGGGGCAGATCCCTGCAGCTACACAAGGCTTGGATAAAATCGGAAAAGATTATGTGGTGGTATTTGTGGTGCTTGATGGTAATAGTTTCAGAAGTTGCCGAGATCGTGTTTGCGGGTTCTAGGTGCGTCGTGAACCAGCCCGAGTTAACATCCGTCATCAAGGCCCCCAACATCAGCAGACAGTCTGATTCTTCAACCAAATGCCGTACCACATCATTGCTGGCAGCACCGTTGTAAATCCCCACATATTGCGGATGTCCTTCGGGGAAAACACTCTTACTCAACATTGTTGCTGCCACCGGAACCCCTAGCTTTTCTGCTAGGGCCAGCAGTTTTTCCTGTAAGTTAAACCGATGCACCTCCACCCCAGCAAGAATCACTGGCGAAGTTGCCCCGGTTAGCATTGCTATCGTTTCCCCTATGGCTTCATCCAAGGTATCTGGATCCGTTTGTGCGATCGCACTTTGTGGGGTTGATATTAGTTCAATTTCCGTGTTAACCATATCCCGGGGGATTTCCAGATACACGGGGCGCTTAAATTTCAAGGCGCAGTCGATCGCCCTATGTATTTCCCCTGCGGCAGTTAATGGGTCGTCAAGGGTAGCAGCATAGACAGTCACTTCTTCATATATCCGTCGCTGGGAATCAAAGGTTTTTACCTTATGGTGTAGCAAATCTCGCTTTTGTCTTTCTTCTACTCCCGGGCTACCGCTCAAGACCACTACCGGAGACTTCTCAGCATAAGCGCCCGCGATCGGATTAATCATGTTTAGGCCACCTACTCCGTATGTGACTACAGCCACCCCCAAGCCTCTTATGCGAGCGTAGACATCTGCGGCGAAACCCACAGAAGGCTCGTGAGTCATCACTACAGGTTCAATCTGGCTGTCGGCCAGGACATCGAAAAACTTAAGGCATAATCCCCAGGAATGCCAAAGGCGTGTTGAACGCCATATTGGTGCAACACTTCAAAGATGTATTCTGCAACTTTAGGCATAGTCAATAATCCTCCTAGTATTGAACATTGAAAATTGCTTCATTGCTACCACCGGCGATCGGAGTGGGAGTAATTATAATGCATGCTACGGACAATTCATCGGGAGCCCTGATGCGGTGTTCTGTGTTCTGTGTTCTCTGTTTTCTCTAGTAGCTGGCTGCAACCATAGTGCCGCAAGCTGCAACCATAGTGCCGCAGTAATGCTTCGCCCTTTTGAGATGCACCCGATCGCAGTTGCCGAACTTGCTAGCATCCTGGGGCGGACTCCTCCGGGATGGGCCCCCCGGGTGTGGTCAAAACCCGTTGATCGTTCGGGCGGCCCTCCCAGTCGCCGGATCCCCCCAAACCCCCCTTAAAAAGGGGGGCTTCAGGAAGGCCCCCCCTTTTGGAAGGGGGGGTTTGGGGGGGATC
>JBFRWI010000063.1:0-29004 GCA_051439505.1 Hormoscilla sp.
CAACCGTTGCGCCGCTGTCAGCAACCGGTGCGCCGCTGTCTGCAACCGTTGCGCCGCTGTCTGCAACCGTTGCGCCGCTGTCTGCAACCGTTGCGCCGCTGTCTGCAACCGTTGCGCCGCTGTCTGCAACCGTTGCGCGGTTGGCTGCAACTCTCTGCATGACCACACCCGGGAGCCGGGAGCCGGAGTAGTACCGGCATATACTTAAGAGCGATCGGATAGTTACCGGTCCCTCTCCCGATCGCCCTTCACTGCTAAATTGCTTTCTGTTCTACGCCAAAACCGACTAGGACTAGATTCTCTAAGGGTTGATCTTCTGGAGGACGCTGGTAGTTGAGAATCTTGCGGATTCGTAAGTTGGGATTAATCAGTGTAATCGAATCCACGGAGACAACGCGGGTGTAGTAAGTGGTCATTAACAGTTCGAGGTTGCTACTGTCGAAGCGAAAATGAGCTACTATTGGTTTTGCTTCTTCATAAGCCCGATCGCGTAAATAATCTCCTTCTACAATATGTTCCGTTTCCAGAGTTGGCACGAATAGCGTATTCAGTGACTGGGATACCCGATCGCCCTTTTCGGAAACGGTATCAAAAGCCAGATGATATCCGCACAGGTTTTCAATATTTTGATTACTCTCCTGTTGATTCTGTTCTAACACTTGCACCTTACCGGCAGTCGGCAAGGCTTCGATGTGAAATTCCGTGCGCGATCGCTCTACTTCCCGATCGCTCAGATAATGGTATGTCCGTTCTGTCTGCCACTTGCCGACACAACAATCAAAGAAGTATTGAAATTTCGACATTATCTTCCTATTTTATGCTGTCTGGAACTGTCTGAGCTGATTAATCAAATGATCGAAATAGGGCCCGATCGCATCTCCTTCTCCAGGCGTGACCCGCGCTATACTGGCCGCTTTGACGGATTCTAATCCTACTACCATGGCATCCAGAGGCACGCGCAACTCTTGATACAATAATTCCATATAATGCATGCCTTCGGCACTGGTATACTGGGTATTGCTCCCAGCTATGCCATAGGTGATGCAGCGCAGAAAATGCCAGAAATCTCGCCAACAATTTTCGGCCCGTTTGGCAGGATAGAGTCCTCCCCCTGGTTTGGTAATATCGGGAAATTCCCCCAAGACTTTTTCTCTAGCTTCATCGACAATTTCTGATGCCCGATCGCGCAGTAACTGGGCGATCTTTACCAAAGTCGCTGTTTCTGGTACTAAGGTTTGAATCTGTTCTAACTCCCCATTCGTGAGATAGCGACCTTCATCATCTGCCTTTTGGCAGATTTCTATTACTACTTGGGGATAGGTTGCTTGCCAACTGTCAAAGCTGACAATTTTGGCTTTAGCTATCAGTTGTTTGACCCGTTCGGACAATTCATTCGTCATCGGAATTCTTCCTCTCTATCTGAGCAATGGCGACAGCGAAAACTTGGCTTTCTGACTGGACGCTAGTACCGATTTTGGCTTGCAGAGGTACAATAGCAGCGACATCACCGATTTTGCCCAAGGCCAAAGCTGCCGCTTTCCTGACTTCACTGCTGTCATCTGCCAGTAAGTTAATTAGTTCGGTAACCGCCGGTCGATGCCCGACGCTTCCCAAAGCTGTGGCAGCTTCGGCACGCACCTGTTCGGAAGAGTCGGTTAAAGCTGCTAGCAAAAGTTTTAAGGCCCGATCGTCCGCCTCTGCTTGCACAATATTGGCAAGCGCATTAACTACGGCAGTTCTGACATCAACAGAGTCCTGGGCGATCGCCCCATACAGTTCGTCTCGGGCGGATGGTCCAATAAAGGCGATCGCCCAGCTAGCGTGACCTTTTGCCGTTTCCGGGTAATCTCCAGCCAAAACATCCAGCAGGGCCCGCACCGCTTCCGGGCCCATTTTGGCTAAGGCACCGGCTGCCGAACTGCGAGCAACAGTATCGGAATCGTAGAGTAAAGCTTGAATGAGAATAGGAATAGCTTGCGGGTCGCCAATTTTCGCCAAACTCTTGCCACAAGAACGCCGTACTACGGGGTTGGGGTGATGGGCCAGAGAGTCTAGTAAGAAGGGGACGATAGGCGAGCCAATTTTGCCAAATGCTTCGACAAAGCCAAATCTGACCATCCCCCGATGGTCTGCTAAGGCGGCCACCAGGCGTTGCAGTAGCTGGGAGTCGCTACTGTCAAAGGTTCCTGCGGCCAGTTCTGCTTCTATCTGTGCCAGCAAGCGATCGGTTTGCTCTGGCGTCAGTGCTGAGGTTTCCACGATCTGTTAATATGTTATTTATCCGCTGACATAAGTGAGATCTCGCTCCCGATCGCGGGGCGAAAGGAAAATCAATCCAGCGATAGAGGCTAATCGGGGACTTTTTCCCTTTTACTGAGAACAGGAGGGGGCTATCAGGTGGCCCCTTGCCGGGACCGGAGGCGTTCCAGATTGGCATCAATTTTGATAATATCCGGGTGTTTGGCCAATTGCGCCATTGCCTCTTTCTTGGGTAACTTGACCCGCTTCGCCATTTCTAGCCCATCGTCGATAATTCGCTGGCGATATTGCTCCAACCCGGCAATCACTTCGGCAATGTCTTCGGCAGATGCTGGCTTCTGTGTAGTTTCGGACATAATCTTCGCTTTCTTGAGGGTAGCCGGATACTATGTTCCCAAATACTGTCCGCAATTGCTACAGTATTAAGAAAATAAGACCCAAAACATTCACTGTCTTATGAATATATATCAAATCGAAGCAGCTCTGTCTAGTTCCGATTCCAACGATCGCCTCAAGGCGATCGCCCAACTGAGAGGTTACAACCCCAAGCAAGCAGTCCCCCTGCTGCGGAGCAAACTGCGGGATCCCGAGTTTCTGGTGCGTTCCTTTGTAGCCATGGGACTGGGACGCCAGCAGACGCCAGAGTCTTTTACCGCTTTGCTGGAGTTAATGAAGTGCGATCGAGACCCGAATGTGCGGGCGGAAGCTGCCAACTCCCTGTCCATGTTTGGGAAAATAGCAGCATCTCATCTAGTGCTGGCATTTCACCAGGACGACCACTGGTTAGTGCGGCGCAGCATTCTGGCCGCCTTGTGCGAAATGCCCTGCCCCGAAGAACTGTTCGATGTCTGCGTGTGCGGTCTGGCAGGGGAAGACCTCACCGTCCGAGAAGCAGCAATTGATGGATTGGCCGTGCTAGCTGGTGGGAATAAGCAAGCATCGGTATTGCAGCAACTCCTGCCCCTGGTGAATGCTTCCGAGTGGCGCACCAGAGCTAGAGTTGCCAAGGCTCTGAGAAAATTTGACGATCCTAAAGCTAAGTCTGCTATTAGCTATATGATGAAGGATGAAGACCATCGGGTGGTAGCAGCGGCTCTAGAAAGTTCTCTGTAATGCTAGTGGTTAGTTGTCAGTTGTGGGTGGTCAGTTGTAAGTGGTTATACTAATCACTGACATCACTTGGGGCGAAGCTAATCGCCTACCGTTATAAGCCTTCAACCCTCAAGCTGACCGATCAAAACTGACCGCTAAAAGTATTTTTATATACTTACAGGGTGTGGTCATGCATTTGTTGCATGACCACACCCTAATCGACCGACTCTCTCGGCGCTTTCGCGCCTGGGAAGCACGCTTCGTGCTGACTGACTACGAAGATTAGCAAAAAACTGTATAGAAATTGACAAAAACATCCGAAAAAAAGTGGAATAATAGCAGAGTAAAGCTATGCTCGGATGTTACTGTGATAAATATTCTATGGCTTCTGCTTTGTTCTGGCTTGGTATTCCTAATGCAACCAGGGTTTATGTGCCTGGAGTCGGGACTGACGCGATCGAAAAACAGTATTAATGTGGCTGTCAAGAATTTGGCAGACTTTGGCATATCGGTGGCCTTATTCTGGGCTTTCGGTTATGCCCTGATGTTTGGCTCATCTTGGGCAGGATGGCTGGGATATGAGGGATTCTTGACCCACATAGACTCCTCTCCAGAACTGGCAGCCTTCTTTCTGTTCCAGATGATGTTTTGCAGCACCGCAACGACGATAGTGTCTGGGGCGGTGGCAGAAAGGATGAAGTTCAGTGCCTATCTGCTCGTCTCTTGTTTGGTTTCTGGTCTGATTTATCCAATGTTCGGTCATTGGGCTTGGAATGGGCTAAGTTCGGGAAATTTGACGGGTTGGCTGGGCTCACTGGGATTTGTGGATGCGGCTGGGGCGACGGTGGTTCATAGTATCGGGGGATGGGTGTCTTTGGCAGTTTTGCTGGTTGTAGGTCCGCGCCACGGTCGCTTCCCAGCCGATGGACCTGTACGCAAAATTCAAGGCTCGAATCTCCAACTTTCGGTATTGGGGGCAATGCTGTTGTGGCTGGGTTGGCTGGGCTTTAATGGCGGCAGCACTTTGGCATTAAATGATTATGTACCCGGAACGATCGCCAATACGGTATTGGCTGGGGTCGGAGGTATGATGGCAGCAGGAGGGATTAGTTGGTACCAGCGCCAGGTGCCGGAAGTGGAGTCTCTGATCAATGGCTCGATCGCGGGACTGGTATCGATAACGGCTTCCTGTCAGGTGGTGACGACTCCAGAGGCGTTCGCGATCGGGGCCATAGGGGCGGCGGTGATGATGTCGGTCAGCTATTGGTTAGAACGCTGGCAAATTGATGATGCTGTCGATGCGGTGGCGGTTCACGCCGGGGCTGGGGTCTGGGGGACTATAGCCGTGGCATTATTTGGCAATCTGCAGTTGCTGCACAGCGGTCTGAGTAGAGGCGACCAGTTGTGGGTGCAGTTGCTGTCGGTGGCGATCGCATTTATCTGGGCTTTCGGCATTACTTACCTGCTGCTATCTGCGATCGATCGTTTATTTCCCCTGCGAGTCTCTGCCGAAGCTGAAGCTATGGGTCTGAACGTTTCCGAACATGAAGCGAAAACGGAAATCTACGATCTGTTTCAAGTCATGGATCATCAAGCGGCAACTAAAGATTTAAGCTTGCGAGTGCCAGTAGAACCCTTTACCGAGGTGGGACATATTGCTGCCCGTTACAACCAAGTAATGGATGCCTTGTCGGCAGCAGTGACCCGGACGGAAGTAATAATTAAAACAGCTACAGATGCAATTATTACTTTTAGTCAGTCAACGCTGGAAATCCTGACAGCGAATCCCAGTGCGTCGGAAATATTTGGCTATTCGGTCAGTAGCTTGGAAGGAATGTACATTAGTCAATTGCTGGAATGGCCAACTAATAATGCCAGTGAGAGAAAACTGTTGCTGGATAAGTGGTTGCAGTCAGGACGTCATGAAGTGGTGGGACTGCGGGCAGATGGGAAAAATGTGACCCTGGAAATTACGGTAACGGAAGGGATGGTGGATGAACGGGCGTTCTACACGGGCATGTTTCGGGATATATCTGACCGAAAAAGAGCAGAAGAAGCTTTGCAGCAAGCGGCAGATGTTTTACAGACATCCCTAGAATTCCAGGATAAAAATCGGCAACTGGAAAGCACTTTGTCCGAACTGAAAAAGGCCCAATCCCAATTGATTCACTCTGAGAAAATGTCGAGTCTGGGACAGTTGGTAGCAGGAGTGGCCCATGAAATAAATAATCCGGTAAATTTCATATTTGGCAATCTGACTTATGCTTGGGAATACACTCAAGAATTACTGGAAGTAGTAAATATATATCGGCAGCAATACCCAGAGCCGACAGTTGCAATAGAGGAGAAAATAGCAATCGACGAACTGGATTTTATGATTGAGGACTTGCCGAAACTGATAGACTCGATGAAGGTGGGGGCCGATCGGATCCGGGAAATAGTTAAATCCTTGCGCACTTTCTCTCGCCTGGATGAAGCAGAACTCAAACAGGTGGATCTTCATGTAGGCATCGAAAGCACCTTGATGATTCTGCAAAATAATATTAAGGGAAAACTGGGAAAACGGAGCGTCGAGGTGTTCAAGGAGTATGGTAACCTCCCCTTGGTAGAATGCTACGCGGGACAGCTAAACCAGGTGTTTATGAATATCCTCAGTAATGCGATCGATGCTTTGCAAATGGAAAAACCAGAGCCAACGGGAAATTGCCAAGCTCCCAAGTATTGCAAAATCCCGAAAATTTGGATTAAAACAGAGGTGAAAGATAGCGATCGGGTAAGGATCCGCATTCAGGATAACGGTCCGGGCATGACTGATGAGGTAATGAGGAAGCTGTTCGACCCCTTCTTTACTACCAAACCTGTGGGCAAGGGTACGGGTTTGGGTTTGTCTATTAGTTATCAAATAGTCGTGGACAAGCATGGGGGCAAGATGATTTGTAATTCGGCACCAGGAGAAGGAGCAGAGTTTCTCATAGAAATTCCCGTTCGGCAGGTTCGCGACCCTGTTGAGGAAAAATCAAAAACCTGCCAATACGCGGAACAACCAGATTGATACCGTTAATGAGAATAGATCCAGGGTAGCATCTCAATGCAAGCATTGGCGAGTTGATTAAATTTTCGGCTTACTATTGCCCTCGCCAGCGGATTCAACTGACAGTGAACAATTTACCATTCACAAATTAAAATAAGCACTTCAGCAGACGGGGACAAAGGTTAACTATCTCCTGAAAGTTTTCCCGGGGCAAAGTGAGCAATTTACAATCATCACTATCAGCTATCATGGTAGCGGGAAGGGGATAATCTCCAAATAAGCCTGTCTCACCCCAATGCTGACCGACTATTAACTGCTGCGGTTCGGCTTCTCCCGAAGCATCGGGCTCCACCAGAGAGAAACTGCCTTTGTAAACAATGTACAATTGGCTCCCCGGAGTCTCAGCGGCGCAGATCTGCTCGTTAGCCGCGCACTCCTGAAGTTTCAAAGCTTCTTGCACTTGCAATAGTTCGTCGAAGGACAAACTCTCTAGCAAGGGAATGGTCTTCAGAAATAGCACCTGATACAAAAAGAAGTCCTCTTGGGGTTGCCGATCGGGCAGGGGAGTGGTAAGGTAGGCCACTGCTGCCTGCATCAAAGCGTCCTGGTGAGCCCTTAAATACTCTGGCACTGGCTGGTTTGTATTAGCTAGCAGGGCCACAATTTGAATCCAGCGATCGCCCGATTCCAGAGCCTCTTCCAGCATAACTCCGATCGCTCCATTGCTTGTATTAATCGGACGCTCCTGTTCTCCATCGGTTCGTTCCAGCAAAGGAATGATCGGCAGCACAAAGCGCCTGTTTCTCATAGAAGCCAGAGTTTCCAAAGCATCAGCCCGCTTGACCGGGTCTTTGGAGTCGAGCACTTCCCGGACGTAACTGAGGGTGCCTTCCCGGTCGAGAGAGGCCAGCACGTGCATGACTCGCTGGATCAGGCGAGCGTGGTAATCTGCGATCGCGATCTTGAAAGCTTGCCAGCGCAGATCGTCGTCCGGCAGAACTTCTATCCAGTTGAGGGTGCGCGGCACCAGGCGGTAATCTGACTTCAAATAGCTATAGAGGATTTTTCTGCTGCTGCGGCTCCCCACTTTGGCCACTGCTGCCACTGCGGCTTCCACCACCTCCTGGCGGGGCGAGTACAGCAGAGGCTGCACTAAAGGCAGGCTAATTGTGCCATAATTTGCCAAAGCCTGAGCGGCCTGCAACCGCACTGCCAAATTCGGGTGTTCCAAAGATGCCGCCACTTGATTTAAGACAGTGGGACTGCGCACCACCCCTAGCAGATGCAGGGCCGTCGCCCGCACCAGGGAGTCAGCATGACCCAGTTCTGCTACGGCCAATTCTGCGAGACCTAAGTCCCCAGGCCGCGCCAGTTCCGTCAAAGCTTCCAACCCCGAACGTTTCACCTCAGCGGGGGCATCGATCAGGACCTTCTCCAGCAAGGGTATTAACGCCCGGTTGCCACTGCTGTGGATGGACCGAATCACTACTTCCCGGGTACTGTTGGACAGTTGGGACTGCCAAATTCGATCGCAGGCTGCTACTATTTCGGGGTCGCGGATCTCTGCCTGGGAAGCGGCAACGCAGGCCACTGCCTGAACTTCTGAGGCCGCAGCTACCAGGGAGGATATTTCTGCTGCACTGAGAAGCTGTTTTTCTGGCTCTAAAATCGAAGCCATTGCTTTGAGGGGAGTTTGCTTGAGCTTCTGATTGATTTCTACATATATTAGAGGCTGTCTTTGGGACTCTAGGATCTGAGTGATTGCTTTGAAGGGAGTTTTTCTCAGCAGGTGGCGGATTTCCGCATTGGTTACGGACTGCTTGCTAGCAATTAAAGCTTCCAAAGCAATCAGTTGCAACTGATAGTTATCTGATGCTAGGAGACTCCCCAGGTAACGAGTGATGTTCGGATGGCTGCTGCTAGTGAGAAACTTGACTACCGCTGGTATAATTGTGCGATCGACATCGGCCACCAAGAATCGATCGACTTCCCACAATACTATGCGGGGTTCTTCGAGGCGGGCTGCTAATTCTAATCCATTGATTTGAGCGTTGACTTCGCTGCTGTTGAGCAGTTTGCGGACTTGGCTGCTATAGTTGGATGGCAACTTGGTTAATCCCACACTGACATCAGACAGCTTGACTGAATCTGAGTTCAACAGGGCTAGCAGGGACGTGACGTAGCTCTTGCCCTGTTTGTAGCGCACCACCAGAAATACACCGATCAAGCCTATGCCAATTAATGTCATCTGATTCTGGGTCAGCCTCCCTTGGCAGGTCCACAGAAACAGCCCGGCCACAGCTACCCCAATTGAATAGAATAAACCATCCCCGAGCACCCGTACCCGTCCCACATAGTCATGGGGAACCGCGTTATAGTTCAAGGTATGGATGGGCCTGTTGATAGATTTAGACAGAGAATCATTGTTGATGTTAGCAAAGATCGCCGTGGGCAGACCAAAGTTAAGGGCCAGCCCCAAGAAGCTGATAAAAGTAGTCATCGGATAGGCCAAATTCATCCGAGTCACTCCCAGTCGCCAGAGGAGGGGCTGGGTACATAAGCCCAGGACCGCCAGTTGCAAGATGTTATTCACTCCCCACATCTGTCCCAGGAAGGCCGCCAGTTTTTGAGCGTCGGGGAATACTCGCGAGTACATGCTCAAATATTGAAACTCGGCCATGCTATAGATGAGCATCACGAGTAGGGTGCTAGCGGAGATGAAAAAGACGATCGGAGTCTGCTTTACCAGGGCCGGGAAGCTTTTCAGTTCTGCTATCAGCCCAGTCTTTGCCTTAGGTTTCGTCACCTTCAAGGGTTTTTCCGTGCGTTGCAGGTAAACTAGCTGACCTATTAACACGGCATCTAGGACGGGAACGCTGAGTAGCATATTTTCCGTTGTCAAGTAGCCTGAAAGCAAAGCCGTCAGACCAGCGCCCAGCAGACCACCTACCCCCTGAGCCATTGCTAGTAGAGGCACGCAACGTTTATATTCCAGAGAGGTAAAATAGTCCGATACCAAGCTGTTAAACAGGATGTCAAGCAATGTCCATTGGAAGTAGAAGACAATGAAGATGGTGTAATATACTGGCAGGGCGTTCCAACTCACCATTATCCGCAGCACCAGTGCCAATAGTACCGCCAATAGGAGCATATGTTGGAATAGCTGGGGGCGAGGGCGGGAGTCTACTATTTGCGAGAACCCAGTGTAGATTGGAATTGAGAGTAATCCCATCATTATGTAAGACTGGGGCAGTTTTTCTGGTCCGGCGTTGCTCAAAAACAGAGCATTAGCTGTCGAGTAGCCCAGCACTTTCAACGCCATCACAGAGGCCCCCATCAACAGCAATTTTGCAAGCAGGCGTAGCTTGCTATTAGAAAGACCGAAACGTTGCTTTATTCTTAACGTTAGTTCCAAAATTACAACTCCAACTCAATCTCAACTATGGTGTTTGTAAATATCTGGTAGATGAAATAAATTTTCTCCTGAGTAGTCCCGATTGCTACGGACCAGATCCGGTATCTTGGGTACCAGTTCTGGCTCTGGATGCATTTTAGCAGGTTCTGTCTTTTCCGCAAATTGGTCGAGGCGAAATGATGGGTAGGGGGGGGAAAGTCAAGCCCAATCAGCACTTGATATAAATGAGGGGTATGACCCCCCATTTATGACCCCATAGCATCCTAAAAGGGTAGGTCATCCAAATCGGCATCTGTCCAATCCGATTTTTCCGGAACGGTATGGGCCCGATCGTCCCTATGGGGTAATTCTATCACGGCAGCGATCAACTTCCAGCAGGGGTCACCCCCCTCCCAATCATCGGGTCGCCAGGGCATACTCAGACTAACGGTCACTAAGCAGGGCTGTTCTGGACGATAGCCCAACTCCAAACGTCTGGTAAATATGGGGTCGGTAATGGTTGCGGTGAGTCTTTTTCCTTTATCTGTCACCAAGTCACCTACCCATTTCTCACTCCCTGCAAATCGCTCACCTTTAGCCCTGACTGATAATTTTACTGCTTTCACCAGTTGGAGGGTGATTCTCCGTTCTACTGGTAAGGACTGCAACCAATCTACGGTAACATAGCGATGGTCATTGTGGAGAATATCTGGGTCTTGGCTGCAATATTGACTGGCCTCTTGGGGAGTCACATGTCCGATTTTCCGCCATTTCCCGGGCAAGATGTCTTGATTTTCACTTTCAAAGCCAAAGTCTTCTCCTGTTTCGGCCAGGGGGATTTCCAGCAGGTCTAATAATGCTGGTTCTCTCCTGTTTATCTGGCGCATTTCTTTGGGAACGCGACCGTCAGGTAAACTGGAAGTTGGCCGCACCCATTTGCCAGTCTGGGGATTGATGCCGGCAATGCATCTATCTCCATGTTTCCATGAATTTGCCAAACAGATTATCCTGGTTAAAGATGACATATGTTAAGATTCCCCCATTTTTGGTGCAAGTATTCTGCTACTAAGCGGCGATGACAGTGATGGGGTTTGGCTTCGCTGCACAGCAAGCAACTGCTTTCTACTATCTCGGGAGAGATTTTATCTTCTATTTTCCGGGACTCCATTAACTCTAAAAATCTTTGCTCGTAGGTTTCCCAATCACCTCCTTTTTTCTTATATTCATCTAGCATCTCCTTGGTGGGGGCTAAGTCGATCGCGTGCTGGTACTCGATCTTACAGATGGTTTTGAGGAAATACTCTAGGTCTTTGCGCTTGGCAAATCCGGCTAGTTGGGAAACGTTATTCAATCTGGTGTCTATTACTCGTTTCACCCCAGACTTGCTCAGGCTTTCAAAAAATTCTTGAGCTGTCTTCTTGGTAAAACCAATGGTGTATAGGTTAATGGCATCAGTCATGGGTTTTCTCCACGTAGGCTATGCGATCGCCCTGTTGATGGTAAGCTAATTTCAGCCTCTGGGAACGGGGACGATCGTCTTTTTGGGGCTGTTCAAAGAGGGACAGTTGCTGGGGTTTATTCACCGTAGCATCATCTAAACTGTG
The DNA here is from genome assembly GCA_051439505.1 of Hormoscilla sp. GTDB lineage: Bacteria > Cyanobacteriota > Cyanobacteriia > Cyanobacteriales > Desertifilaceae > Hormoscilla. The sequence goes on from JBFRWI010000063.1 coordinate 11,381, forward strand.
GGCTGCTAACAACCGAGTTTCCAGCTGCTGATGGGATTCCAATTGGCCATCTTTCAGGATATGATTGATGTCCAAGTCATATTCTCGTAGATGCTGGCAAACCAGAATGGCCCGATGGCAGGTCATGGGGTCTTTCTCCGCACACATGAGGGCGATTCTATAATTTTGCACTCCTTTGATCAGGCGCTGAATTCCTCGGCTAAAGTCGGGGGTGGCGGCGATGCGATCGTATAAAGCTTTACCATCTAGGTAACAGTCGGGGTTGTCAGGTCTGGCCCCTAACTCTTGACCCAGAAAGACATAACCAATGTCGGCCTGCTTCAGAGATGCTTCTAAGGGAGACTTGTTAAAATGGGAGAGATGGCGGCTGTAAGGATGCGATCGCACGTCAGCCAAGGCAGTAATGCGATGTTGTTGCAGCAAAGCCAGGAAAGCATCCAGGCTATGATTAGAGTGACCGATGGTAAAAATGTGATTAGGGTTACTCATTTCTGGCCTCCAAATAATATACTCCCCAATCATGCATGGCATCAATAATGGGTTTAAGGGTTTGGCCCAAAGGAGTCAGGGAATATTCCACCTTGGGGGGGACTTGCGGATAGACTTCTCGATGGATAATAGCATCTTGTTCGAGTTCCCGCAACTGCTGGGTAAGCATTTTCTGGGTAATGCCAGTCAAGGCCCGATGCAGTTGGCCAAAGCGCTTAACGCCGTCGAACAGTTCCCGCAGGATCAAGACTTTCCAGCGTCCGCCAAAGACTCTGATGGTGGTTTCCACCGCACAGGTGAGGCGAGAATGAGGTTGGGTCTTGGCTTCCATAGTAACTTTTTGGGTAGTATCCCACTAGAATGTGCCTTCTTTACAGTTGTACTGTACCTGATTTACAGTTTAGATATACTGCGAATGGTCAGGAACTGCGCTTCTAAGAGCAGCCAATATGTCATTGCGAGGGGGGATCATAATTGAGAGATCCTTTTAAGTTAAGAGTAACACCCCCCGAAGCAATCTCCTACCCCGCAGGACCAGCGGAGATTGCTTCGGGGGGTCAGACTGCTGTGCTGACTAGAGTTACTGCTTTGAGATCCCCCCTCGCAATGACACCAACAAGTCTCTTTCGCGCAAGTCGCTCCCTTTCAAAGTATAGTAAGAAGTATCGTAGCAGGTGAAATCAGATGAGTAACGTAACCCTGAATCAGAAGCATCTAGCCATCCGCAAAGCCGAAGAACGGGGACATGCCAATCACGGTTGGCTCAATACCTATCATACTTTCTCCTTTGCTAACTATTACGACCCCAGGCACATGGGATTTCGCCATCTGCTGGTCATCAATGAAGACCGAGTCAAGGGTGGCAGGGGGTTTGGTGCCCACGGTCACAGAGACATGGAAATCATCTCCTACGTCCTAGAAGGTGGCCTGGAACACAAGGATAGCATGGGAGAAGTTTCGGTGATTAAGCCCGGTGACGTGCAGATCATGAGTGCCGGTACGGGGGTTATGCACAGCGAGTACAACAATTCTGACAAGGACTTGGTGCATTTTTTGCAAATCTGGGTTCTCCCTAACGAAAAAGGATTGCGCCCCACCTACGACCAGAAGTTTTATCCAGAGTCGGAAAAACTCAATCAGCTGCGCCCGATCGCTTCTACCGATGGACGGGACGGTTCTGCGATCATCCATCAAGATGTGAATATCTATGCTTCTGTGCTGGAGGCGGGCCGGGAAATTGTCTATCAGGGGAAACCCGATCGCCATGTGTGGGTGCAGCTGGCCCGGGGTAAGATGATGCTGGATGATGATTTGCTAGAAGCTGGCGACGGTGCGGCGGTGAGTGCGGCAGATTCTCTGCAACTTGTGGGTAAGGAAAAGGCGGAATTCCTGCTTTTTGACCTCGCTTGATCTTTCTTGCTTTCCCGATCGCCCGCCGGGGGTTTTGAGAGATATTGCATCTGTCCCGATCGCCCGCCGGGGGTGTTGAGAGATCTTGCATCTGTCCCGATCGCCCGCCGGGGGTGTTGAGAGATCTTGCATCTGTCCCGATCGCCCGCCGGGGGTGTTGAGAGATATTGCATCTGTCCCGATCGCCCGCCGGAGGTGTTGAGAGATATTGCATCTGTCCCGTTAGCCCGCCGGGGGTTCAAACCCCCGGCTAATAGCTAAAGTCGGTTGAAAACCGACTACAAACATTATTTGTTAAGTCCCGATCGCCCGGGGTCGCCAACCATTCGCGTAGGCCAGAAACCAGGTTTTTCGGAAAAACCTGGTTTCTTAAATTATCATCATGCGATCGCCCTTTCGATCGCATGTATGGGCCGAGCGCATGGGGCCAGGGCACGGCGCGAGAAAATTGACTTATTTTCGGTGAGAATTAACTGATTGCCCCTACATTGTGTGACGGTTTATGGGGCGATCGCTTTGTCGATATTGCTTAGTAATTCGTAAACTTCTCCCAGAGCAATGTTGCTCCTCTCATCATCGGGGGTTCAGTTGGAGCGCCTGTAAGAAACTTTCCTCCGCCTCTCCCTGCTGATAATTTGCTGTCCTTCTGAGGTCAGTGCGCCGGAGCTGTCTGATAAAGCGCGATCGCCCGCTCTAACTCAGATAGCTTTGTCCCCTCTTGAGATATTGTCATTGCGTTACACTCTGGTTCTCAGTTCTGATGGTGAAATTACTTCCCATCAATCTTACTATAATAGAAGACGTGACTCCCCACCAGCAAGTCTCGATCGCAAATACATTCCTACCCTCCGCACAGTCCCCTCGATCGGGCACCTGTTGTTCTGGCCGTCCCATAAGCAACCGGTCTGAGTCAATGGTCTCACCTTTACATAATTTGAGGATTTTGTGTTAGATTTACTCCCATACATTTCTACCCCAAAGCTTATTAAAATTCTTGATTTTTTCGCCAATTTAAGCTATATTATAAATAGGGTTATTGGCATTAGTTACCAAATCATATAGAGTATAACAATCAGCCAGTAACCCATAGTCCTTAGTTAATTTATCGTGGTAAAATTTGCATATGGCTAGCACTAATACTGGGATCGAATGGACGGACAGAACCTGGAACCCGACGACTGGTTGTGATAAGGTCAGTCCGGGTTGTACGCACTGCTATGCAGAAGCACTCACCAAACGGTTCCATACAAATTTCCCGAATAAGTTTGCCTTGACAGTCTATGAAGACCGTTTGGCACAACCAAAGCGGTGGCGCAAACCCAGTCGAATATTTGTTAACTCGATGAGTGACCTCTTCCACGAAGAAGTGCCTGTGGAGTTCCTGAAGAAAGTTTTTGAGGTAATGGGTGAAACACCTTGGCATATATATCAAATTCTTACCAAACGGCACGATCGCCTGCTTGAGTTAGCTTTGAAAATAGATTGGCCTGAAAATGTTTGGATGGGGGTGTCTGTGGAGAATCAAAACTACATTCACCGCGTTGACTGTCTGCGGCAAGTTCCCTCTGCGGTGCGCTTTCTTTCATGCGAACCTCTCTTAGGTCCTTTGCAACTGGATCTAACGGGAATTGACTGGGTGATTGTTGGTGGCGAGTCGGGACCAAAATACCGTCCGATGCAAATAGAGTGGGCCCAGAGTATCCGCGATCGATGTCAGGATGCTGGGGTAGCATTTTTCTTCAAGCAGGTTGGCGGTATCACCCCGAAGGCTGGAGGGCGGCTTTTGGATGGGCAAATTTGGGACCAAATGCCAGCCGCCTGGGAACAGCATCGGAAACAATGGAAAAAGTATCGAGCAAAACCTAACCGAAAACCAATAAATAGAGGTGCTACTGCTTAGGTGGGAATGTAACTTTCACGCTGTCTGCAAATGTGAGTTTTCCTTTGTTTTTGCGTCGTTGGCTAGCAGGCGGATCGGCTATTATTTTGCCTTCCTCCTCTAGCTTGCGGAGAGCATCCTTGTAGTTTTTATCGGTATAGGGCGTACCAACGTGGTGCTCGTTATGAACCTCGATCATAGTCATGGTTCTACCTGCAAATTTATCGAGCAACATATCTTCAAGTTCGTCAAGTGGTTTAGGGTCAAACAGTGAAAGCTGAATAGGTACGGGATTGTATTCAAAAGACGGTACCCCCTGAGAGAAAATAGAGCTTTTTTGAGCCATGATATCTTTCATGATTGAGTGACCGAGCTGATTCTTGGAGACAAAAATCAAATAATGGCTAGTGCGGCTACCGCTAGCATTTTTGAACTTAAACTCCTGAACGTGCGACCCACCTACTTCGTTCAAACCCTGACAAATAGCTTCTACAATAGTTGACTCTCGTTCTTTCGGTTGCATGGGTTTAATTTTTTCTCGAAGGGTATCTGCTCGCTCCTTGCCAAACAAAGAATCCATGCGCTTCTCTACGACTGGGTTATTCAATGCCATATTGCTCCGGTTGTAGTTGAATAAAAATATACAATCACAACCCCAACCCTTGATTAATGTTCCGAGCAGACTTAGTGACAAACCCTTGTAACCCCAAAGATCTACAAAAGATAGTGTAGGATATAACTTTACTTTCTCCAATTCCCCGGCAAGTTCCTCTCCCACTTCTCTGTTGAGAATCATTGGTCTGTGTCTTAAACTGTCTATATCGGGTAGGGAGTTGATGGCTTGCTGAAGCGACTGAGTGTTCTGCGAGTCTACGTCTTTAAAGATGGTTACTAACATCTCTCGCATATTGGGATTGGCAATAGCACGCTTCAAAATCAGTAATGGTGTAGACTGAGAACCATCTTCATAAATACCAGGACCAGAACACAGATCGATATAGGCGATGTTTGTCCGTTTTTTCTTTGCACGCGGTATAATCACCTTTGCCCAAGCCCAAAAGTATTTAGCGACTATTTCGGCTTTGACGCGGGACTGTTCTGTAGGCTTCTCGAAAAAAGAATTGTCGGTCATGACCTCTCTTATCCTCCACAGTTGGTATGAACTTACTCTGAGAATATCTTTGACAAGTTAGCCGTTGTGGTGGGTTACGGCGCAAAAATCATAATTGATCTCCCTCGCGCCTGCCAGATGATTCTGCGCCTAACCCACCCTACTACTCTTACTCTAGCATACCATATCCGCCACCACCTGGGGTTTCAATGACAAATTCATCTCCCGCTGCCATCTCGACAGTCGCGGTACTGCCCAATTCTACCACAGTCCCATCACTGCGCTGCACGTAATTCTTTCCTAAAGCACCCGCTGCACCACCCTGCAACCCAAAAGGTGCAATTACACGCCGACTGGAAAGTATTCCAGCAGTCATCGGTTCCAGAAAACGCAGGCGACGTACCACCCCATTTCCCCCAGCATGACGCCCCTGTCCACCACTATTCTCACGTATGGCAAAGCTGGTCAAAAGTACCGGAAATCGCCATTCCAATACTTCCGGATCTGTCAGGCGAGAATTGGTCATGTGAGTATGGACTGCATCGGTCCCATGGTAGTTTTGTCCCGCACCGGAACCTCCACAAATTGTTTCATAATATTGATAGCGATCGTTCCCAAAGGTGAAGTTATTCATGGTCCCTTGAGAGGAGGCCATTACCCCCAGGGCCCCATACAAAGCATCGGTAATTGCTTGGGAAGTTTCGACATTTCCCGCTACTACCGCCGCTGGGTAACGGGGACTTAACATCGATCCTGCCGGGATAATCACTTGTAAAGGTTTCAGACATCCCGCATTCAGGGGAATATCGTCATTTACCAGGGTGCGGAAGACGTAGAGAACTGCTGCTTTACAGACCGCAGATGGGGCATTAAAATTATTCTCCAGTTGGGGCGAAGTGCCGGTGAAATCTATCTTGGCACTGCGACTCGCCCGATCGATCTCGATTGTAACTTGAATCTGACTGCCATTATCCAGTTTGCAAATAAAACTGCCATCCTTTAAGGTCTCGATCGCCCGACGCACTGATTCTTCAGCATTATCCTGAACGAAGGCCATATAAGCTTGCACGGTGGCCTGACCATAGGATGCTACCATCCGTTGGAGTTCCTGCAAACCCTTTTCATTGGCAGCAATTTGGGCCTGCAAGTCGGCGAGATTTTGAACCGGGTTGCGGACGGGATATTTACCAGCACTGAGAATTTCTCGCAGTTCCTTTTCCCGGAATTTTCCGCCATCGACCAGGTGAAAATTGTCCAACAGCACTCCTTCTTCTGCTACTGTCTTGCTATTAGGTGGCATGGAACCGGGCGCGATCCCGCCAATGTCGGCATGATGTCCCCGGGACGCCACATAAAATAGAGGAGAAGATTTATTTTCGCGATCGAACATGGGAGTAATTACTGTCACGTCCGGCAGATGGGTACCCCCATTATAAGGATTATTGAGGACGTAAACATCTCCCGGTTTGAGGATATCTTTGCACCCAGAGATCAAACTGTTGACACTCTCACTCATGGAACCCAGATGTACGGGGATATGGGGTGCATTGGCAACTAATTGTCCCTTTTGGTCGAAGATGGCACAAGAGAAATCCAACCTTTCCTTGATATTTACGGAATAGCTGGTGTTTTGCAGGGTCGTTCCCATTTGTTCCGCGATCGAACGAAATAGATTATTGAAAATTTCCAGCATGACTGGATCTGGGGAAGTTAGAGATGCGATCGCAGATTGGTGATGGGGAGTTTCTGAATTCTGATTCTTTTGCAAAATTAAATGATTGCGGGGGGTTAATTCTGCTTGCCATCCGGGTTCGATGATATTCGTGCCCGTGGGTTCGATAATAATAGCTGCACCTGTAATGCAGTCTCCCGGTTGTAAGTCCGATCGCTGAAATACGGGGGTTTCCCGCCAGCTATTACCACTATACATTGGTACGGTGGCGATCGGTTGGGGTGCTGCATCCGTGCGACGTTGCGCGATCGGTTCTTCGGGAATATCGGAAGACTGCACCAGTTCGACCGCAACTGCTTCGACTATCAACTGTTTATTTTCCATGACGAAGCCGTAACGCTGGCGATGCTGGACCTCAAACTGCGATCGCATCTCTGGGGCATCGGTAAAATTCACCATCAAGGATGAATCCGTGCCTTGATATTTTAAGTGAATCTTGCGCAAGATCGAGATATCATTTTCTCCATCGAGTTCTGTCAAAGCTGACGCTGCTAAATTTTCCAACTGCCGTTCTAAGTCTGGCACTAATTCAGGGGTTAATTGCGCTTCCACTGTCCGTTCCCGCAATACCCGGATATCCGCTAAACCCATGCCATAAGCTGACAATACTCCCGCAAAAGGATGAAGAAATACTTGCTGCATTCCCAAGGCATCCGCAATTAAGCAGGCGTGTTGTCCCCCCGCCCCCCCAAAGCAGCAGAGGGTGTATTCGGAAACGTCATATCCTCGCTGGAGGGAGATTTTTTTGATGGCGTTGGCCATGTTTTCTACGGCGATCGCGACAAATCCTGCTGCTACTTTTTCTGGGGGGCGATCGTCTCCTATTGCCGCTGCTAGTTGGGCAAATTTTTCCTTGACTATGTCCCCATCTAAGGGCAAATTACCCTGGGGACCGAACACCTGGGGAAAAAACTCCGGTTGCAACTTACCCAGCATCACGTTAGCATCGGTTACTGTGAGGGGACCGCCCTGGCGATAGCAAGCAGGACCGGGATTTGCCCCTGCTGATTCGGGACCGACGCGATAGCGCCCATTATCGAATTGGAGAAGGGAACCGCCACCCGCTGCGACGGTGTGAATTGCCATCATGGGGGTGCGCAAACGGACCCCAGCAATTTCCGTTTCCAAGCTGCGTTCCAATTCCCCATTGTAATGGGCCACATCCGTAGAAGTGCCCCCCATATCAAAGGTGATGATTTTCTTAATTTCCGCGATCGCGCTGGTCCGGACGGCACCGACAATTCCCCCTGCTGGACCTGATAAAATACTGTCTTTTCCCTGGAACAATTGGGCGTCTACTAACCCGCCATTGGATTGCATGAACATCAGGTTTGTCCCAGGGCCCAAATTGCTGGCAACCCGATGGACATAGCGGCGCAAAATGGGAGATAAATAGGCATCAACTACGGTAGTATCCCCCCGACTGACCAGTTTCATCAAGGGACTGACTCCATGGGATGCCGAAACCTGGGTAAACCCGATCGCCCGTGCTAAGTCAGCTACTTTTTGCTCGTGTTCGGGATAGCGATAACCGTGCATGAAGACAATGGCGCAACTGCGGATCCCGTCATCGTAAGCTGCTTGCAATGCTGGGGCGATCGCATCTATATTGACATCAATTAATTCTTCCCCGTAGGGGCTGTAGCGTTCGGCAACTTCGATGACTCGTTCGTAGAGCATTTCTGGTAAAATAATCTGACGGGCGAAGATGTCGGGACGGTTTTGATAGCCAATCCTGATGGCGTCTCGAAAACCTTTGGTGATTAGCAACACCGCCCGATCGCCCTTGCGTTCCAGCAAAGCATTGGTCGCCACGGTTGTCCCCATTTTTACCACTTCTATCAGATCGCGGGGAATGGGGCGATCGGGACTCAGCCCCAAGATATCGCGAATGCCTTGTACGGGGGCATCGGGGTAGCGATCGGGATTTTCTGAGAGCAACTTATGAGTTACCAGTTTACCGTCCGGACCTTTAGCTACGATATCAGTAAAGGTGCCGCCCCTGTCAATCCAGAATTGCCATTTTTGATTGGTCATTTGTCCTCGCTTGTCTTTTTCATTATAATTATTATAACATATGATTACAATAATTAAGGGTGTATCTCATATTAGCATCGCTGTCCGAACCCTAAAGGGCCCGGCTACAGGAACAAAGCCCGCCTGCGCGGGCTATATACATGTATTTGAAATGCTCTCCGCTGCGCTTCGGGCTATCAACTACTTTTCACCACTTTGTTTTTTCATAATTATAATAACATGTTATCTCCAAAAGAATCTAAGTTTTTAGCATTATCTCAATAGTCGGTTTTAACAGACTTTAGCTATTAGCCGGGGGTTTGAACCCCCGGCGGGCTGAATATTATAGATAACGGATGCTAGCTGCCAAACCGCGACAGACACCCGTAAGGAAATCTAAATCCAAAGTGTCAAGACTGTCGCTGTTTTTATGATAATGGGGATTGCGCAAATTAGCTGTATCCGTCACCATGATCGATCGATAACCCGCATCCCAGAAAGGGGCATGGTCGCTGCGTCGCGTATCCGGCAGAATTAAACCCCGAAAAGGCACTGGCAACCATCGACAATTAGTGCCCCCTTTACTAATATTATGGGAAATGCGGAGCATGTCAAGTAATGTGGGCAAATTACAAATCAGGGCGATAAAGTTCCCCCGATCGGGGTAAAAGTATTTTAACACCTCTACTGGGTAGTCTTGGGAATTGGGAGAATGGTCGCAATAACCCAGCATTTCCAGAGAAATCATTAAACGGAGTGGTTGCTGCTGTTGCTGGAGTTTGGTAGCATAATGACTACTACCCAATAAACCGAATTCTTCCAGGTCGAAGGCCACCAGTTGCAGGGGATGTTTCCCGGGTTTGGCAGCGAATATTCTTGCCAATTCTAATATAACTGCTACTCCCGTGCCATTATCATCAGCTCCAGGGCTTCCCGGTACGGTATCATAATGGGCGCCAATTAAGATGGGAGGTTTGTGCTTGTTGGTAGCAGTTTCCAGGTGTCCGATGAGATTTTCATGAGTCCTGCCATTGACTATAAATTCATCTGTTTCTACAGTTCCCCATTCTGATAGCTGTTCCCGGATGTATTCCCGCACGAAGAAATGTCCGGCACTGGCAAAGTATGGATCCCGATCGCGCACTATCTGTAGCAAATGGCTATGTAGCCGTTCTTTTAAGTCCACTTTTTCTGACTCCCAATCTTCTTCCCACCGCCCTCACCCTAAAGGGTGGGGCTACCGGAACAAAGCCCGCCTGCGCGGGCTAGATTATCTTTTGCTGCCGATCGCACGGTCACAACTGCATAGCTGGGACCATCGGTTTAATTAGCCCCGATCGAGTTAAAGTGAAGCTGGAACCATCGAACATTTGAATCATAAAATCAGAACCATACACGGCTATATTTGCCGTTAAATCTGGTAAAACATCAAAACACTTGAGAGTCCGATTTGCACTGAAGAGTAAAACTTCCAGTTCCGTGAGGATAGCTGTAAGATCCTCGACAATCAGGATTTGGAAAATTGGCATTATCACGGATAAGGAGATGCAAACGTTGCCTTGCTGTAGATCGATCGCGGCCAAGCGTCGATCGACTCCGATCCAGAGAGTCTGCTGGTCTGTCGATCGCTCGATAACTGGCTGAATATGGGAGGAACTTTCCCAACTGAGTCCATAGCACCCTAGAGGTTGGCCCAAATCTAGCATAGCAAATTGACGGGGGTACTCGTGGACAATTAGCTGCCTCGCGGGGTCAATTTGCTTGAACTCTGATTTACTAATGGATTTGAGAAGCATAATTATTACTCGGTTAACAACTTGTCATTGCGAGGGGGGAAACCAAAACCGACAATTTAGGGATCGCCGCCGAGATTCCCCCCGAAGCAATCTCACCGATGACGCAGAAGTGTTCTTTATATCATAGTGGGCGGGGGGATTGCTTCGGGGGGGGGTTAATTCAAGAAATTATAAGTTAATCGCTACGTACCCCCCCCCTCGCAATGACAGATAAGATGCTTAACCGAAAAGGGGTGCATCTCACTTTTGTAATCTAGCCCGCGCAGGCGGGCTTTGTTCCTGTAGCCGGGCCCTTTAGGGTTCGGGCGGTTCGGGCTTCTTGTCAGCTTTCTACCCGATCTAAAACTTTCCCAATCATAACATAAAAAGTTTGTGCAGTTGATAAAATTTATTTGCGACGTAACAAATTGTGACTGCGTTTGATCGCCACTTTTTCAATCAAGTCAACCTTTCTTCCCACGATAGCCGCTAATTCCCGTTCCATGTCAACCAGGTCGAATAAACTCCAGTTTTCATCCGGTGCGAAACTCACCAAAAAGTCGATATCGCTGTCAGGTCGAAAGTCATCTCGCAGGACTGAACCAAACACAGCTAACTCTGTTATCTGCCAGCGGCGACAAAACTCTTCTATCTTCTCTTCTGGTAGCTTGACTTTCAGATTTTTCATTTGATTACCCTGCTGTCCTGCCTCTATTATAATACCATATCTGTAGGTTGGGTCACCGCTGTTGGGTTTCGTGCCTCAACCCAACCTACAGATATACAGATCGGGTGCATCTCACTTTCGCACGGGCGAAGCATTTGGATAGTAAATTTGTCAATTTATGACTTATATTGTCGCCCAAATGCTTCGCCCCTACAGATAGATTTGCAAATATGATATGCACCCTACAGATCTAACCTAAACCCATTCTCCCTTGGCAACCATTACTACCTTTCCTCCCACATTTACCTCAATCTCTGACTGCTTTTTCTGCGCTTTTAGCAACAGCAAAGACGGTCGGTTAATTTCATATCCCTGTTCGACTCGCACGTTAATTGAGTCTTCTCCAAAATACTCATGTTTTACCAAATATCCCGCTAAACAACCATTGGCACTCCCCGTTGCCGGATCTTCGGGAATGCCTAAATATTCGGCAAATACTCGCACGCTCAGATTATTCTCTGGTGAGTATGTCTCTGGGCAAAATACTAGCATTTCCTTCGCTGCCGTCTTCTCCACTAATTCAAAGTATTTCGCCCGATCGGTCCGACAAGCTTTCAGGGCTTTGTGGGTCCGCAAGGGTACAATTATAAACGGAATTCCCGTGTCAACTTCTTGGATGGGAAACCTAGTATCTATGTCCTCTACCCCGAGATTAATTACCGGCGCGATCGCCTCTGGGGGCAATTCCCGGTGAAAAGTCGGCTGATTTTGCCGCATCCAGAGAAATTCCCCTTCCCAGGTAACGGGAATTTGCCCTACCTTCAGATTCAAGTTGACTCGCGAAGCTGGCTTTTTAATCAGGGCTTGCTGTATAATGAAGGCCGTACCTAATGTGGGATGACCCGCAAACGGTAGTTCCTTGTTCGGGGTGAAAATTCGCACGTCGTATCCACCCCCCGATCGCATTTCATTTGAGGTGATGAATGTAGTTTCCGAATAATTCATTTCCAGAGCAATTTGTTGCATTTCGGCCTCAGATATTGCTCCCGCATCCAGAAACACGGCCAGTTGATTGCCAGTATATTTGCCAACAGCAAACACATCCACGATGTAAAAAGTCATATTTTTCATAAAAACGTAGGGCGGGCGGATCGCCTGCCCGGAGGTTGGCAGAGAAGGACGTTCGTCCTTACGGAGGACCCTACGATCATACCATCTGAGAGGGAAACTCATTGCTGTTGTTTTGCTTGTAGCTGCAGAAGATAGGCGAATACTGCTTCTGTGCCTTGCTGTAAAATCTCTGGCGGGGGCGAGGTTAGGGGATTATTACCGAGATATAGCCCTTTGTTCACAATCGATGGAGCTTCATTGATATCTAGTTCTGTCAGATTGTGCAGTTGACCGATTTCAGGTGGCAGGGCCGTTAGTTGATTGCTGCTGAGGTTTAGATATGTCAGATTGTGCAGTTGACCGATTTCAGATGGCAGGGCTGTTAGTTGATTTCTCCTGATGTCTAGATATGTCAGATTGTGCAGTTGACCGATTTCAGATGGCAGGGCCGTTAGTTGATTGTCGTTGAGGTCTAGCCCTGTCAGATTGTGCAGTTGACCGATTTCAGGTGGCAGCGCTGTTAGTCTCTTGTTTGAGAGGTTTAAATATGTTACCGTATTGTTGGCTGCTTGTTTAATAATGAGCTTTCTGCAGATCAGATTGTGGAGTTCATCGATTTCAGCTAGTAGCAGTTGATTGTCGCTGAGGTCTAGACTTGTCAGATTGTGCAGTTGGACTATTTCAGGTGGCAGGGCCGTTAGTTGATTGCCCCTGAGATTTAGGCTTGTCAGATTGTGCAGTTGACCGATTTCAGGTGGCAGGGTCATTAGTTGATTTCCCCTGAGGTCTAGCACTGTCAGATTGTGCAGTTGACCGATTTCAGGTGGCAGGGCCCTTAGTTGATTGTTCCAGAGGTCTAGCAATGTCAGATTGTGCAGTTGACCGATTTCAGGTGGCAGGGCCCTTAGTTGATTGTCACTGAGGTCTAACTCTGTCAGATTGTGCAGTTGACCGATTTCAGGTGGCAGGGCCCTTAGTTGATTGTAGCTGAGGTATAACTCTGTCAGATTGTGCAGTTGGACTATTTCAGATGGCAGGGCCGTTAGTTCATTCCTGTCGAGGTCTAGATATGTCAGATTGTGCAGTTGGACTATTTCAGATGGCAGGGCCGTTAGTTGATTTCCCTCGAGGTCTAGCTCTGTCAGATTGTGCAGTTGCACGATTTCAGGTGCCAGGGCCGTTAGTTGATTCCAGCCGAGGTCTAGCTCTGTCAGATTGTGCAGTTGCACGATTTCGGGTGGCAGGGCCGTTAGTTGATTGTTCCTGAGGTATAGATATGTCAGATTGTGCAGTTGCACGATTTCGGGTGGCAGGGCCGTTAGTTGATTCCCGTAGAGGTCTAGCTTTGTCAGATGGCGCAGTTGCACGATTTCAGGTGGCAGGGCCGTTAGGTGATTTCCGCTAAAACCTAGCTCTGTCAGATTGTGTAGTTGACCGATTTCAGGTGGCAGGGCCGTTAGTTGATTCCAGTGGAGGTATAGCGTCGTCAGATTTGTCAGTTGACCGATTTCAGGTGGCAGCGCGGTCAGTCCTTTATTGGATAGGTCAAGGGATGTTGCCCTCTCCCTGGCTGCTTGTTCAATAATTTGGAGTAGTTCTTCGTTAGTCATAGCGTAAACCTCACAGTATATAAGTATTGTCCGTGCCTCACATCCCGACGGGCGATCGCATAGCCCCGCCCCTGGGGTTTGGTCATCATCTATTATGGCGAACGGATCTGGGGTTAGGGGAGGTAGATGGGCTCACATGGGTAGGATTTTAACTTTGCCGTCCCCAAGGCGCGATCGCCTCTGGGGGCAATTCCCGGTGAAAGGTCGGCTGATTTTGCCGCATCCAGAGAAATTCCCCTTCCCAGGTAACGGGAATTTGCCCAACCTTCAGATTCAAGTTGACTCGCGAAGCTGGCTTTTTAATCAACGCTTGCTGTATAATGAAGGCCGTACCTAATGTGGGATGACCCGCAAACGGTAGTTCCTTGTTCGGGGTGAAAATTCGCACGTCGTATCCACCCCCCGATCGCATCTCATTTGAGGTGATGAATGTAGTTTCCGAATAATTCATTTCCAGAGCAATTTGTTGCATTTCGGCCTCAGATATTGCTCCCGCATCCAGAAACACCGCCAGTTGATTGCCAGTATATTTGCCAATAGCAAACACATCCACGATGTAAAAAGTCATATTTTCCATGTCAGTTGGTAGGGTGGGCATTGCCCACCATGTCAGCTGTCAAACGCACCTGCTTCCGATGCTTGGCAGAGAAGGACTAAAGTCCTTACTACGAACCTGTCGTTCTCAATCTATTATATAATACTATCAGTTTGTCAAACATAGCTCATCAAAGTATCCTATGCGACATTTGTGGCGATCGCCTTTATTCTTAATTCTGTTGTTTGCTGGCCTGCTGCTAGCTGTATTTCGTCCGACCCTGTTCCCCGACAGGCACTTTACCCTGCGGGTGCTACACACAAATGACCATCACGGTCACCTGGAACCCGTGAAAATGGGTGCCCTGACCCTGGGTGGCATTGCCCAGCGGCAAACCCTCGTCAAGCAGTTGCGTGCAGAAAGCGCTAGCGCTGACGAACCCCTGCTGTTGCTGAGTGCTGGCGACATCTTTCAAGGCACCTTGTATTTTAACCAGTATCTGGGTCAGGCAGACCTGGATTTCTACAATACCATGAAATACAATGCTGCTACCATTGGCAACCATGAATTCGATCGGGGACAACAAATACTAGCTGATTTCATCGCCGGGGCTGAGTTTCCCATGGTCTCAGCTAATATTGAAGTCGATGATAATTCCCCCCTGGCCGGGAAAATCAAACCCTGGGTTATCCTCAAGCTTAAGGGTGAAAAAATCGGCATCTTCGGACTGACAACGGAAGCAACATCCATTCTCAACCCGGGTGTGGATGTTCGCTTCATCAACCACATCCAGGCCGCGAAACAAGCTGTCCGAGAATTAACCTCCCAAGGAGTGAATAAAATTATTGCCCTGACTCATATCGGTTTTGCTTCCGATTTAGAATTGGCCAGTCAGGTAGATGGCATTGATGTGGTGGTGGGGGGACATTCCCATACCCCTCTGGGCAATATTTCTGGCGCTACCGATCCTTACCCAGTACGGGCAAAAACTCCCGATGGTAGCCCGGTATTGATCGTAACAGATTGGGAATGGGGTAAGTATTTGGGGGATTTACATTTGACCTTCGATCGGGCCGGGACCCTAACTGACTGGGCCGGCAAACCCCATATTGTTGATGCTACCATTCCCCCAGATCCGGCATTCCAAACTAAGTTAGCAAGCTATACCGAACCCCTGCAAACACTGCAACAGCAGGTAATTGGTCAGGCCGAGGTCAAGTTGGAAGGCGATCGGGCCCGCATCCGTAGCAGCGAAACAAATCTCGGCAATTTGGTCGCTGATGCAATGCTAGCCAAAACTCGCCCTGACGCTTGCCAAATTGCGATCGTTAACAGCGGCGGTATTCGCACTAGCATTCCCCCAGGTCCAGTAACGGTCGGACAAGTCTTGGAAATGCTACCCTTTGGCAATACGATCGCCCGACTGGACTTGACCGGAGAGCAAATTCAAGCGGCCTTAGAACATGGAGTCAGTCAAGTAGAATTAAGTATGGGAAGTTTTCCCCAAGTTGCCGGGTTGCAGTTTGTCTGGAACCCCCATGCAGCTGCGGGCGATCGCATCGTCGGGATCCAAGTCCAACAGCAAGATGGGTCATTTGCACCCCTCCAAACCGATGCTACTTACCGCGTCGTTACAAACAATTTCCTCCTCGAAGGTGGGGATGGTTACAGCATCTTCACCCAAGGTAATCATCAGCAGGATACAGGTTATATGCTAACAGATGTCGTCAGCGACTACATTCGCGAGCGATCGCCTGTCAGTCCGCAAATGGAAAACCGCATTGTCAGATTTTTCCGGAACAGTGGTGTATAAATAAGTAAGGTGGGCATTGCCCACCCTACCAAATCATTTGCCATTAACAATGATGATTACGAGAAGGCACGAACAGGGAGATGTATCATGAAAGGTCAATCATTTATCGCAGTTTTGGCAGCAGCGCTAGCAGTTGCTAGCAGCAGTTGCAAGAATAATCAGATAGAATATACCCCGACCCCAACTGAACTACCACCGCCGTCAGCTTCAGGGTGGCAATTTATCTGTCGGGAGGGTTACGATAATAAGAGTGGCAAGCGTGTACCCACGACCTACGCTTGGCGCCAAGAGGGAAAAAAAGCTCTGGTTCGCTGGGAAACAGATGTTTTTGAAGCTATGGGCTACACTCCGATGAAGCGGTGCGAGGAAGTATCGCCTCGCTTTCAGGAAGCCTACGATAATGGCACTCTCAATTACATGACGAATGGCACTTGGAAAGGTAAGAATGGCAAGGATCAACCCGTGATCTGTGCGGCGAGTGTCAAGGATGGGGATTGCGAGACTCTGCTATTCACCCTGCGGCATAAAGATGATTCCCGGAAAATTCTCGATCAGCTTAGCGCGGTTATTCAAGGTAGTAGTAGTGAGCCCGCGCGACATGATTCTGCTTCCGGCCAAATCTATATTAAGGTGAATCTGGAGGAGTTTCTCCGCAATGCACCTGATGAATAGTAGAATGGATGGTAAGCACGCTTCGTGCTTACTACGAACCCTTATATCATGTCAGGTACCCATAATAAAAATTGTATCATCTGTAGGTTGGGTTGAGGCACGAAACCCAACACCCACTTGACTTTCGCGTTCAACTCACAAGTGAAAGTTAGAGGTTCAAATGGGGTGTGGTCAAAAGTAGTTGATAGCCGGGTGCATTGATGATACATATAGCCCAGGCCGCCACAAGCATGTAAGAGTTACAGACAGCGGCGCAACGGGTGTGGTCAAAAGTAGTTGATCGCCCGATCCCCCCCAAACCCCCCCTTCCAAACGGGGGGGCTCCGGAAGCCCCCCTTTTTATGGGGGGTTTGGGGGGATCGGGGCAACTGGGAGGGCCCTAGAACTATCAACGGGTTTTGACCACACCCCGGCGCAAGGGTTACAGACAGCCGCGCAACG
Organism: Hormoscilla sp.; assembly: GCA_051439505.1. Lineage (GTDB taxonomy): Bacteria > Cyanobacteriota > Cyanobacteriia > Cyanobacteriales > Desertifilaceae > Hormoscilla. Next base: position 28,641 of record JBFRWI010000063.1, read on the forward strand.
GTTACAGACAGCGGCGCAACGGTTACAGACAGCGGCGCTACGGTTACAGACAGCGGCGCAACGGTAACAGACAGCGGCGCAACGGTTAAAGACAGCGGCTCAACGGTTACAGACAGCGGCGCAACTTTTACAGACAGCGGCGCAAAGGTTACAGACAGCGGCGCACTGGTTACAGACAGCGGAGCATCGGTTCCTGACAGGTGGGGGGATGAAGCTAACCGAGGTCTTCGGGATGCAACGCAGGCAACCCCTCAAACATCGAACGGTCAACCTTTACAGGTTCTCCTGTTCTCCGGGATGTGTTTTTCCGGGTGGAGATGACCGGTGCTTGTTGAAAAATTACTTATCTCAGTATGTGATGGAT
>JBFRWI010000064.1:0-25102 GCA_051439505.1 Hormoscilla sp.
TTCGGTTCTCGTACTCAGGGCAAAAATAAGACTAAAGTTTCTTACAGTCCCCCACGGTTGGCATATCCGGAGAGATTTGCTGTTATTAGATGTGCGGACAGAGATGCCTATCAAAATATAGATCGCAGGATTGACAGCCTGGGAATTAAACAACGCCAAGTAATACGACTGTCAGAAGATAAAAATTTAACTGATGATGGTGATGCTTCTAGCCAGAACCTGGAAACTTCAGCACAAAACCTGTCTGTACCTTACGACGATATCAGAAGACTTCTGACCAAGGTTACTAAAAATTCTGGTGAGAAAAATTTTCGGGAATCTAGTGAGGAAAAAATTAGGGAAATGTTAAATTACTTGCAAACTTACCCGATCGATATCTGGAAAGACTGTCTCGATCGACAAACCCTAAATCTAAGTCAGTCTCAAGCAAAACCAGCCCCTAGTAGCGTCAATTATAGAGCATTGGCAGCCATGCTGGTTCCCAGTCAAGTTCCAGAATGGCTGCATTGGTTGAAAAATTTACCGAACCAAAAGATCGCCAAAGATTCACTGGCGTTTCAAGAACAATTTTTGGAAGCCAGTAGGTCGTCGGGTCGTGGCTACAAAAAACTTAAGTCTCTTGTGCAGGCTGGTATTTCAGAACTGTTGTGCGAGTTAATAGATAATATTTCTCAGCAAAATTATCAGGACATAGAGTGGTTGCTGGTTATACAAGAAAATCACAATATCTGGCACAGCAGGTTCAATAGTTATGCTGACAAGCTTTTAGACAAACTGGCTATACTCATGTCTCCAGAAAAAACTAGCGAGGAGGATGAGTTCTATAGAAAACTGTCTGTAACTTTTAAAGAAATGGAAGCAACTCAATGGAGATTCAAAAAAGGTAACTACGATAAAATAGCTGAATTAGTTCAAAAATATGAGAAGTACGAATTATCAGCTATATTCTTTCAAATCAGTAGAGGCTACGTACCACGAAAAGTTTACGATCGGTTCCAGCGGGGGGGAATTGGAGATATTCCATTTGTTCCAGAAAGGTCATTATGGGTATGGGACAAGATTCAGCAGAGAGTATTGCCCAAATTACTAATAATTTTTGGAATGTTCGGAACTATTGCTATAGGGGCTATTTCAGTATATCTTATTTATGAATATGAAGAGAAAATACCCGAATTTGAGTCCCTGTCACTATTGGGAAAGGCAAAAATCACCCTATCTGACGATCTGAAGCGTTACGAGAATGCTTCAGAAGAAGAGCGATCGCAAATAAAAGAAGAAATTATGAAATACTTGAAAGTGGCAGATCGTCGAAATGAGATTTATATTCAAATCAAAGACTCATTGATGCCAGATACTCTACCTTACGCTGAGCTGTTAGATATAAAGTCTAACAAAAAAAAAGTAGAAGTAGTGATTTTACAGCAAATTTTGACAAGGGCTGGGGTATATAATGGTCCTATTACAGGCTATTTTGGGGATCGAACTAAGGAAGCTATCCAAGAGTATCAGAGGAGCGAGGGCATCATAGCAGATGGTGAAGTGACATATGAGACATGGTTTTCTATGTCGAGAATATTAAGAGATGCTCAAGTTGAACTCGTCTACAATTTCTTAGTAAAGAGCTTTGAAAAAGATCAAGGCGAGGAAGCAAGAGAATCTCTTGCTCGATGTAAGAACAACGGAGAAAAAGCTCTGTATTTTGGTAATTGCGTTCAAAAGTTAATTGACGAACTTTAGCAAAAATGAGATGGATAATTTACATAATATCAGGCGCTGTTTTTGCCTCCCTAGGCTGGAATGTGAGCCAATTCTTGTTGATCGAATGCAAGATAATCTGGAAAATATTCTTTTCTAACCTTCACCGTGATTTCATATCTCTCCCAGTGGTGGCAGCTTTCATCACTGTGGGAATGATAGGTAGGTACAGAAATATTCTTGAGTAACCCTTCTCGTCTGCCAGCAACTCCACAACCCCTCAGCCAAATACCACCCCAGTTGAGGAAAAGACCGAAGAACCGACAGCATCTATTGAGACCTCGACCAACGAAGCAGATTTTTAGCCAGGTGACCGACAATGGAACTTCCTTACAATAAATGCCAGCGGTAACTTCAAGCACTCCTGCAAGCCCAATACCCCCTGATCTTCCTCCGATCGCCCGAAGAGAGTCGGGCGGTCAATTGCGCGATCGGGGCCCACGAAGCCCTGCTAGCCAATAGGGAGATCCCCGAGGGGGAACTAGCGAGATGGAACAGTTTGGACGGCTTCCAGAGGCGATCGGTACTAGCAGAGGATCGGAGTAAAGCCAGTTGGAAAAGACTGGGATCTCCTCCGAACCCACAAGAAGATCCGATAATGCAAGCCCTGAACCTATTACAAGAAAGGCTAGAGAAACAAGCAACGGCTCACCCCAGCAGTCAGCACAGTTATCTGTTACCAGACTGGTCAACCCTCATAGAACCGACTTGTCATCTAACCGCCCGCAAACTCAAAGAATTAGTCCTGGCGATCGAACAAAAAAGACCCCAACCGAGAATGACGCTCATCGTGATAGGTTCAGATTGGTCAATACCGGCGATTCTGCGGAACCACGTGCATATATTAGACCTGCCCCTGCCCATAGGAGAAGAACTATATCAAGATGTCTTCAGCGTAGCCGTGAGGAAATACGAACTGGGGGACAAAGAAGCCAGAGGCTTGTCAGAAGAAGCCCAGGGAATGCCATTGCAAGCAGCTAAACAAACGGCGAGATTAATCACCGCCAAAAGCCTCTGGGACCAACCAGAAGAAGCGGGACAGTTGCTACTGAAAGTCAAAACAAAAGAAATCAGAAAAACAGGAGTATTAGAATATTACCCCCCCCCAAGGAGAAGGACTAGAGGATGTGGGGGGTTTAGAAGAAATAAAACGCTGGATCTCAAATCGTCGGACATGGTTTGAACAAGACGATCGGCCATTCCTGCGCCCGCGAGCCATCCTGCTAGAAGGATTTCCCGGCTGTGGGAAATCCTTTATCGCCAGGGCGATCGCGCAAGAATGGCGGGTGCCGCAAATCAACTTTGAGATATCGAGGTTGCAATCAAAATGGGTAGGAGAATCAGAAAGTAACACCTATCAAGCATTAAGAGCGATCGAAGCATCAGCGCCGAACATATTGTTCATGGACGAGATCGAGAAAGCCTTTTCGGGAGTAGGGGGAGACAGCAGCGGGGTAACAACGAGGCAATTTGGCACATTTCTCTCCTGGCTAAACGACCACAACTATCCGATATTTTTCATCGCCACATCGAACGACAGAGACAAACTGCCGCCAGAGTTATTTCGGGCGGGACGTTTCGATGAAATATTTATAGTGATGCCACCCAACGGCCAGGAAAGGAAAGAAATCATCCAGAAAAAAGCGCAAACATACCAACTGCCGTCCCTAGAGTCGGCAACCCAGGAATATCTGGTAGCAAATACAGGGGGATTTACCGGGGCCGAACTAGACAAGCTAGTCAGAGAAACGGTATATCTAGCCGGATATAATAAGTTACCGACCCAGAGAGAATGGCAGCAAGGGTTAGAGGAAATAAATCCGCAGTACCGAACCCCGAGAATGCAACAGCTATTACAGAATTATCTGAGACTATTAGAGGAAGGAGGAGGGAAACCAGCATCAACCAGAGAAGCAGATTTCTTAGAAAGCTTAATTCTGCCGCCCAAACATATCTAAGCAACACGAAACCCAACACCGATACGGGTGCGGTCACAATACTTCTCGATTAACATCTTATTTGTCATTGCGAGGGGGGCGCACCATCCAACATTGTTCCGATCCCCGCGCAAGATCCCCCCCGAAGCAATCTCCCCGACGACCCATGAGATTGCTTCGGGGGGGTTAAGGAAATTTCCCATAAGTCGATCGCGGCTGTCCCCCCCCCTCGCAATGACAATCTATATCCTTAACCTTGAAGTATTGCATGTATATATATAGCCCGCGCAGGCGGGCTTTGTTCATGTAGCCGGGCCCTTTAGGGTTCGGTCTGTGTCCCCCGGGAGCGCTAGTCGCACTACCCGGGGGACACAGAAGGCGAGGTACCCTGAGAAACCTAAAGGGGGCAATGAGCGAGATACTACGACCTGTAAGCCGCTCACAGCAAGGATTTGCTGCTTTTGGGCGATCGTAGGATTGTCTGAGAACTTCGCACTCTCCAGTTACTTCAAACATTATTTATTATTTGTTCGAGTTATGATCAGAATTCCTACTCGCTCGATCGCCTATGATATGTCTTAAGCTAGCACATAGGGGGCAGCTATTGTCGCCCGTCCTACACAAATCATATCTCTCGGTGGAGAATATCTGTAAGTTTATGCTTAATATCAAACCTGTGACTGCGATCCTATCGGCAAGTATTATAGCATTGATGGCTGGATGTTCTGAGGATCTACCTCCAGCAACAGCGCCCGATCGCCCGCCAGTCAGGAACGAAGAGGGGACCGTGACAGAACCCACAGAACCGCAGATCCATTTGAGTCTGGTGCCTCCAGATAATCCCGATCCTGCCACGAATAACCAAATTCAACAATACCTGAACGGGTTGGCGGCCAAAGGACATCTCTCCCGACTCCAAGGAGTCTGGATCCAATCTGGCAATACTCTGCTGGCAAATCACCAAGGCACCGTGCCTCTGCCTGCTGCTTCGGTGACTAAGGTGGCCACAACTCTGGCGGCCCTGGACAGTTTTGGCCCCGACCATCGGTTTGTGACTTTAATTAGCGCTAGGGGACCAATTTATGAAGGGGTACTGCAAGGTGATTTGGTGGTCAGGGGGGGAGAAGACCCGTTTTTTGTCTGGGAAGATGCGATCGCCCTAGGCAACCTTTTAAATCAGCTGGGCATCAGGCGCGTCGCGGGTAATCTGATAATAGTGGGCAAATTTTATATGAACTTTGAGGTTAACAAACTCACCGCTGGGAAACTGTTACAGCAAGGGTTGAATTATCAGAATTGGTCGGCAGAAGTAGAAACCCAATATCAAACTTTGCCTCCAGACACCCCTCGACCTCAGGTAATTATTAACGGTTTCGTGCAGCTTGCCCAGGAAAATCCTGCCAATGCCCAAACTCTGGTGCGCCATTATTCTTTTCCCCTGGCAGAACTGCTCAAGAAGATGAATCGCTATAGCAATAACCTGATGGCTGATATGCTAGCTAGTACTGTCGGTGGTGCTCAAATAGTGGCCCTGAAGGCTGCCGATCGCGCCGGAGTCCCTAGGGGCGAAATTAAATTGGTTAATGGTTCCGGTTTGGGTGTCGCTAACCAGATCTCTCCCCGGGCCGCTGTGGCCATGTTTCTGGCGATCGGGCGCTATCTTCAGCCCTATAACATGACTGTAGCAGATCTGTTCGCGATCGTCGGACAAGATGAAGGCATATTAGATACTCGCCCCAGGATCCCGCAATTAGCAGTAGTCAAATCAGGCACTTTGAATAATGTCAGTACCTTAGCAGGTGCCTTGCCAACGCAAAAGCAAGAAACAGTCTGGTTTGCCATTATGAATTTCGGCAATGATTTAGTCGGATTTCGCGCCGAACAAGAAGCTTTATTACAGACTTTTGTCAAGCATTGGGGAGCCGTTTCATCTCCGCCCTCAGAGTTGAAACCATTACCCGAAAGGAAGAGCAACACTTCTCGCAGTGAAATTGCTAACTAGCTAATTGTGAATTCTCAATTGTCAATTGCTCTCGATTAGTGCGAAAGATGGGGACGTAACCGGCAAAGAGGTTGGGTCTGGAGCAATATTTCTCGGTTAGGGAGGAGTTCTCCGTTCGGAGTTCTCCGTTGGGGATCTCTTTAACGCAATCATTCCGACCAAGGCGGGGAGACGATCCGACTGCGCCTGTCAGATGATCCGACTGCGCCTGTCAGACGATCCGACTGCGCCTGTCAGATGATCCGACTGCGCCTGTCAGATGATCCGACTGCGCCTGTCAGATTGCTTCGGGGGGTCTCCTCAATTTCCTATAAATTAATCGCGGAGTACCCCCCCTCGCAATGACAAACTATATCCAAAACTTTGAAGTATTGCTTCTCCCCCAACAAGAGGATACGCCCACTGGCAAGAATTGCTCATCAACAACCATTAGCCATTAGCTATTAGCTATTAGCTATTAGCCATTAGCCATTAGCCTAAAAAATATCCTTGCGTTTTTGCAGCCAGAGAGTGACTAGGAGATAGACGATCGCGTGCAGAATCAGCATGCCCCAATTAAAACCCAAGTTTTCCCAGGTAGGGTCGTAGACAGGAGTGGACTCAAATATTTGTGGCAGGGTGCTGCCATCTGGTAATGTAGTTGGTTCGGGAATCATGTTATTCACATCCACTAAGGAACCATAGGCTCCTACAGACCAGCGACTCAACATTAACCAAGATACTTTGTCGATCGCATCTCCTAGATCGAATAATACCCCAGAAAAGATAATCTGGGGCACCAACAGCAGGGGCAGGTATTTATTCGCTTGAGAGCTATTTTCTGATATCGCTGAGACCAGTAAACCCAGACTCGTGCTGGCCATGAGGGTGAGAAAAGTGGTAATAGCTAACCCGAGAGGCCAGGCCAGTAAATCGGATTCCGGATGGGATAATCCTGCTAAAATTACTCCCGTCATTAACAGAGTCTGCAAGATCACAAAAGCTTTCAGTACTACCACCTTACTGCCCAGATAGGCCAATAATTTTAAGTTTACCAACCGTTCTCGGAAGTAAATTTTCGCTTCCTTGACAATCTCTTGCACCGAACTGGAAAGTCCTACCCAAATAGCAGTACAGGAAACCACAAATAACACCCGCAATGCTAAAAATGCTAGCTCGGGGTCATCTTCACTCCCCAGAATCAAGGGTTCTCGATCGAACACTACTAAGGCCAGCATCACTGGGCAAATCACCGCTGTCAGAAAACTCAATCCTAGACTTTTCAGATCCCGCAGGGTTAATTGCCAGTAGCGCTTGGTCAGCAGCATCAACTGGGATAATAAGGGGATGCCTCTCGGATTCGATGCTTGGCGATCGTCCGACTGTTGCTGTTGATGGCCCTGACTGAGGTGAGAGGATACGTATTTCTGATAATAGTCAGAATCTTTAAACTCATCCGCCCAATACTGTACCTTTTGTTCCCCTCGCTTTATATCTTCTCCTACCTCTAACATGTCATAGATGTCAGTGAAGCCTTTCACTCTGGACTCTCGTTCTTGGAAAAACTTTAGGGCCTGCTGGGGCGGGCCAAAGTAGCAGAGTCTCCCACCCCAGGCCAGAAACGCTACCCGATCGCACAGAGTAATATTAGCGGTAGCATGGGTAACCAGAATCACGGTCCGTCCCTGACGGGCTAATTTTTTCAGCAGATTCATCATCTTTCTGTCTAAACCCGGGTCCAGTCCCGAAGTGGGTTCGTCCAGGAAGAATAGCTTGGGGTCCGACAGCAATTCTACCCCAATGCTGACGCGCTTGCGCTGTCCGCCACTGAGTTTACTGACTAACACGTCCTTACGCCCGGACATTTCAATCTCATTGAGAGTTCTTTCCACTACCTGTTCCACTTCAATATCTGGAGGGAGTCGCAACTGGGCCGCGTAAGTCAGCACCTCATATACCGTCAGTTGCGGGTGGATAATGTCGTCCTGGGGTACGTAACCAATTTGAGAACGGTAGATGTTGAACTTGCGCCGCAGATCGTCTCCGTTCAATAATACTTCTCCAGATGTAATCGGCTCAATGCCCAGCAATGTGCGCATTAAGGTTGATTTCCCCGCGCCGCTACCTCCTACTAAAGCGACTAATTGTCCCGGTTCGATCGCCACCGAAATCTCGTTCAGCAGGGTTTTGCTATTCCCCTTTTTATCTTTTACCTTTCGCACTAGATCGTAGGCATCCAAGCGGATTTGATTGCCCTGGTCGATCACCTCTAGTTGGTCTCCCAGGCGAATCAGGGTAAAGGGTCCGATCTGAATTGTGGCCTTGTCCGGCAGCGGTACCGTGCCTCTCACTCGCTGTCCGTTGACAAATACCCCATTGCTGCTGTTCTTGTCCTGTAACCGGTAGCCACCCTTGCCATCGGGTTCAATTCTGGCATGCTGACGGGATACCGTGGGAGCTTCCAGCGGCAGGGTGGCATTATGACCGCGTCCTAGCAACACTCCATTGGTCAGGGAAATGGAACGCCGATCCGGTTGCCTAGTCACAGCTAAGGCCGGATTTATATATTTCAACTGGATGCGATCTCCGGCCTTCACTCCGATCGTCAACTCACTGCCATGCTGAAGTCTGTGACCTTCTAATGGCGTAATCCTCGACCGGTCCGCAAATAACCCATTGGTGCTGGGATGATTGCCGTCTCCATCATAAATATGGTAGTCGTTTCCCACCCTGGTTAACAGGGCATGACAACCGGACATTACTTGCCAGCGGTCGGGCACGACTAGATCCGCACCACGATTTCTATCCCGTCCGAGTCTGTGCTCTGCTTTGGTTAATGGCAGGCGTATGACCTCCCCTTGATTGTTCAGTTCTAGGTAGGGATCGTTTCCTACCACTGTCGGATCTTGCATTTTCAGGCTATCCTCTTTTCTAGCTACTATGTTGGGATGAACCGGTTGCTATGATTTCCGGTCTGGTGGGAATGGGATAGGGACAATCTGTTACTGCCACTAGCCTCACCCCATCAATATTATGTACGATTTCCTCCCCCTCTCTACCAATTGGCCGTCCCAATTGGCTGCGATCGCCATTAAGAGGAAACACAGTTTCCTACTGGACGACGAGAGTTGTAGTTTTCCACCCCAATATGAGTCTTTTTATTTGGTTGGAGGCGATGCTGGCGTTCTGCTTGAGCTGCGATATTTTCAGCACGGCGTTCCGAAGGGGGATGAGAACGGAAGAAGGCATCGATTACATCCGATACGGGATTCGAGTTTCCATCCGAACCTTCCATACTCATCATCCGCTGCCACAATTTTACACCTTCTCGAGTTTCATAACAAGCAGAAAAAGCCAGATCGGTGCCGATCGTATCTGCTTCTATTTCCTGAGCTTCGCTGTAAACCCTGTCCAGAAGTTTGGCCGTCAGATGAGCGATTACTTTCGCTTCATCGGCTACTGGCAGTTGGTCGATGACACTCACTGTTTTCACATAATCGATCGTATGTTCCGCATCTATGTGACCGATTTCATGACCGAGGACAACAGCTAATTGCGCTTCATTGACAAAGAAATCCATAATTCCTCGATAGAAGAAAATATGACCTCCAGGAATAGCAAAAGCATTAATCGTGCTATCTTCGACAATGTGAAACTTATAGGCTATGCCCGGACGTTTCACATTCTGGGCCAACTGACTGCCCACCTGATTGAGATAAGCAACATCTCGCCGATCTCGATCTAGTTTTTCTGCCATTTCTCCTGCTAATTGCTGATAGAAGATATCTCCTATTTTCATTTCCTGTTCTGGCGTAATCGTCACCTGAGCGAGAAGAGGTTTCAGGATCAGGCGAATTGCCTGTTTGCTCAGGGGAATTACCTCCGATATTGTCTGAACTATCTCATCCTGTACAGAGTCTTGGGCCAGCAATGGTGCTGTCTGCCGAGCAACTATCACTCTCGGCGCTAAGGGACTTAATGCCAGCAACAGCGCTAGCAGGAACATAACTGTTAACTTGATTGCAGACTTCATTTTTTCCCTTCCGATTTAATCGATTAAAAGGCGTTGCACATAATTCTTCCCCATCCTCACCCCTAACCTCTGAGCGCATCCCCATATAACCCCCTCTATCGTAGCATAAAATGCATCCTGGGTCTCAATCTCCGATGCCATCATCCCGGCGCATCTGGTGAGAAGCAAACATATCTGTAGGAGCGAAACCGCGCAGCAGCTGCCCTGACATGCATGCATCATCGATGCACCCACTATCCCCTCTTTCCCAGATCCGACAACCCGACAGGAATGCTGCCAAAGATTAAGATATATGTCAATCTGTATAGAATGTAAGCTGTATGAACTTGAAATCGATGAAAATACTCGTACTTGCCTGGGAATTCCCACCTCGGATTATCGGCGGTATCTCCCGACATGTGGCCGAATTATATCCAGAAATGGTCAAACTAGGACATGAAATTCATTTAATGACAGTCGAGTTTGACAACGCACCGCTCTATGAGATAGTCGAGGGGATAAAGGTACATCGGATCGGCGTTTTGGAGGGTCACGACTTCTTTCACTGGGTGGTGAATATGAATGAAAGTATGGGTACAGAAGGCGGCAAGCTTATATTAGCAGAAGGACCCTTCGACCTGATCCACGCTCATGATTGGGTAGTCTCAGATGCGGCGATCGCCCTCAAGCAGCGCTTCGGTGCGCCCCTGGTGGCCACCATCCATGCTACGGAGTATGGACGCTATAACGGTCTGTACAACGACACTCATTACTACATCAACGGCAAAGAAAAGCATTTAGCTCGGGAAGCGTCGCGGATAATTGTCTGTAGCAAATATATGCAGGGGGAAGTAGAACGGACCCTAGAGAGTCCTGCCGACAAAATAGATATAATTTACAACGGCATCCGACCGGAAAAGAAACGACCCATCCCCCCTAGTGATGCCTGGCGCTTCCGCCGCCAGTTTGCTAACGATGCCGAGAAAATAGTTTATTATCTCGGTCGCATGAGCTATGAAAAAGGAGTGAATGTATTACTCTCGGCAGCACCCAAGGTATTGTGGGAAATGGGAGGCAACGTCAAATTTGTGATTATCGGTGGCGGTAATACCGACCATCTCCAACGCCAGGCATGGGATTTAGGGATTTGGCACAACTGTCATTTTACCGGTTTCATGGCCGAAGCAGACTTGGATAAATTCCAAACCATTGCCGACTGTGCAGTTTTCCCCAGTTTGTACGAACCCTTTGGCATTGTCGCCCTCGAAAGTTTTGCCGCACGAGTACCGGTGGTGGTTTCGGATGCGGGCGGACTCCCAGAAGTAGTGCGTGACGGTCAAACAGGAATTGTCACTTGCACAAATAATGCTGATTCTTTAGCCTGGGGGATAGTGAAGGTATTGCAGAATTCTGACGATGCTCAGAAGTTAGTTGAGAGTGCTTATCTGGATTTGCAACGACGGTTTTCTTGGTCCCAGTTGGCGCGGCAGACTGAGACAGTTTACCAGCAGGTACTGACAATTCAAAATTCCCGAGTGACCGTTAACCGCTGACCTCTGACCGGGGTGCATCGATGATGCCAGATATTCGTAAGTGGGGTATCTTTAGACCCAACGAACGTAAGATCGCATCTATTATGGGATGCACCCACTAACAACTGACAACTGACAACTGACAACTAACCACTTACAACCAATTGCCTACGAGAATAAACGCTGACCAGAAATAGGGGTGAGAGAAGCGTTCGTCTTGCAAAACGGACTCTTGAGCGCGGCGGAGGGCTTCAGCTTTAGTAACTTCGGTATTTGCTAACTCCTGATAGAATTGAGTCATCAGCTTGGAAGTGGCTTCATCACTGACTAACCACAGGGATCCTACTGTACTGCGAGCACCCGCCCGCACCGCTACTCCTGCTAATCCTAATGCTGCTCGTTTATCCCCCGCAGCAGTCTGGCACGCACTCAGGACCAGTAATTCGATCGCCCGATCGTCTTCTATCTCTCGGCGCAGCAGATCCTCCAACTCTTTGGCATTGATCCGATCGTCCCAGGTGAGCACAAAGGTGTCTTCAGCGGCGGAACTGAATTCGCCGTGAGTCGCTAAGTGAACTACGGGGAAAGGAAAGGCATTGATTGCTGTTTGAAAGTTGGCGTCGGTAAAGGACTGATTTAGCAGCACCTCCGTGGGAGCAGAAGCTTGGATCTTTTCTAATTCTAATTCTACTCCCGGGAGTGCAGAAAATCCCTGACGTGCTGCGCTCAGTCCGGCAGTCAGAATAGTGAGTTCCTCTCTTGCTAAAGGTTTGGGGTCCACTAATTGCAAACCTGGGGCCAGGGCGACGCTATATTTCTGAGCTAGATACTCATCCCCATCATAAAGGGCCGCCATGGGGATATTCCGCAGAGCACCGTCTAAGACAAAGACGATCGTTTCTACTTCACTGGCCCCTAGTTCGGCTGAGATCGGGCGAATTAACCAATCATACAGTTGTTGCGATGGCTGCCAAAAGCGTCGGATCAAAATTCGCATCCGCCTGCTGGTCAAGGCTGTCCGCATCCGCAAGATTGTTTTTTCGATTTCTGCTTGGGGTAAAATAGTGCTGTAGTGGCGTAGCGGTTGTCCCGGCAGTGCGGCAATCACTTCTAGCCGATCGCTCAATATTATGGGATATAATACGGCTGCCGTGGGATCTACCCGATCGATTTGAGCGGGTTCGGCATCCAAACAGGCATCCTTAAAGAAGTTGTCTAGTTCTGCTAATTGCAGGGACTCGATCGCCTGCCTTGCTTGCTTTAAATCTGACTGCTTTACCTCCCGATCGGGCTGCAATAATAATCCTACCAGCTCTCGGTAGATTGGTTCTACCGTCTCGCGAAAGTCAAACTGCACGTCCGAACTGATCGCGACTAAGTCTGTCCGCAGAGACTCCAGTATATTTACTGCCTGGGTATATTGCGCGATCGCCTGTTCTTGATCTCCTTGAAATTTATTTATCCTGCCCAGTTGCCAGAACAATTGGTATGCTATCTCTGGCGTTCTGTAGGTGGGAGCTATATTTAATCCCTCTTGGGTGAATCTTTTCGCCTGACTCCACTTCCCTTCTTCCTCGTACAGTTTGCCCCGATTTAACAGCGCGTATGCAACTGCCCGTTGGTCTCCCAAACTTCTTGCTTGCGCGATCGCTCTTACTAATAGATCGTCTATTTCTTTGTTGTTGCTGACACCGGACCAATTTTCACCTCTTTTTAAAAGTTTCATCATGCTGCTTGCCCAGTTTACCTGCGCGTATATTCCCGGGCGACTGCTGTTTGACAAGTTCAGAATTTTTGACCTTAAAGACTGGGATAATAACTCGGTTTCTGGGCGTGGCAATTTCTCTGCTTCCAGCAAGACATTCAGTTGCGCTAGTTCCCCCTGCATTTGCCCGATCGGGGTTTGACTGGACTGGGTCGATCGCTGATAATAGTTAGCAGCAGCTTCTCTGTTTCCTTGGGCCCTGGCGGTATTTCCTAAACTCAAGTATATTCTCGTTACTGCTTCAGTATCTCCCCATGCTTGGGCTAATTGCAAACTTGCTGTCAATACTTTTTCCGACTGTTCCAGCTTACCTATCACTCGCAAGACATTCCCGATCGCATTTAGTCCTAATACATTTTCTCCCCCTTGTTTCATCTGTTCTAGCTGCGCAGATGTCACCTCACATTCAGTATTTTGCAGTTCTAATGCTGACATCAATTTTAGGCATGCCCGGGGATATAAACCTAAATCTTGCAGCGCTTGAGCTTGGTTAATTTTATTTTGTTCCAGTGCCTCCCTTTCTCCAATTTTAGCATAGATTTGGGCTGCTTTTTCCCAGGTCTCGATCGCCTCTTGGGCCTGTCCCCGTGACTGTTGCAGGTTCCCCTGAATATCTAGGGTTTGGGCCAGCAGTTCGGGCAGAGTTTCTTCACTGAGCAGCTTCAGACTTTGGGCGATCGCCTTTTGCGCTTCTGGGTACTCTCCCAGTTGCTGATAGGTTAGAGACAGGTTGCTCCAGGCCATGGCTTCGTTCGGGCGATCGCCCTGAGTTTCATATGCTGCTGCTGCTCTTTGTAACAGATTTGCTGCTGCTTGAAAGTCTCCCCTTTGATAGAGATTTTTACTTTCTGCGACCAGAGACTCAGCAGATAGTTGAGTAAGGGCGATCGGGCGTGACATTTGTGCGAGGACTGGCTGTAAGCCCATGGATAGGCAAAACAGGAGAGTCAGGATAAATATGCGCCGCCAGTATAATCTTTTCAGAGCTTTCATGGCTAATGGTTAATGGTTAGTAGTAAGCACTTTAGTGTTTGCGGTGGTTAGTAGTAAGCACTTTAGTGCTTGCGGTGGTTAGTAGTAAGCACTTTAGTGCTTGCGGTGGTTAGTAGTAAGCACTTTAGTGCTTGCGGTGGTTAGTAGTAAGCACTTTAGTGTTTGCGGTGGTTAGTAGTAAGCACTTTAGTGTTTGCGGTGGTTAGTAGTAAGCACTTTAGTGCTTGCGGTGGTTAGTAGTAAGCACTTTAGTGCTGCCCTCGTGACTGCTTAGGTATCTTGGTTGCGTTGTGAGATCAGCATCTCCCACATGCGGTGATTTTCTGTTTGCAGGCCGCGAATTTCTGACTGTTGTTGCCTAATTTGCCGCAGAATTTCTCGCCGTTCTTCAGCAGCTTCTCGCCGTTCTTCAGCGGCTTCGGCTATAGCATTAGCTAGAGCTTGAATGACACGAGCGTTACCATTGGCTATATTGGTCGTCTCGTCTAGCTTCTGGGTCAAACCTTCTACTTGCTGGGTCAAACCTTCTACTTGCTGGGCTATGCCGCTCACTATGTCTGCCAGACGGTCTAATTTTTCATCGTTCCAACGTTCGGTAGTCATTGTTTCTTTTCCTCTATAAGCTGTCTTTTTAATCCTCGATTATATTATTATAGGACTGACAACTGACAGATGACAACTGACAGATGACAACTGACAACTGACAGATGTCGAACTGACCTAGGTTGGGTAACGCGGGACAACCCAACCTACAAATGAACTATTCGGCAGAACGGCAGGTATGGGGGGTAGGCTGGTTGCGTATTGGTCCGGTCTGGGTGGGGTCGTAACCTACCAATAATACTTCACCATTCTCCTTGAATATCCATCCTCTGGCGGGGACTATTTCCGATGAGGAAATGCTTGCTGTTTGAGGTTTGTTGTTAGTCCCGTTGTTAGTGCCCCCCGCACCTGAACTTGCCCCCACGGGTTCGATCCAATTTACCCTGGTATCATTACTAATGATATCTTCATTGGGGTTAGGTGGCAAACCTCCTCGTCCCGTGATAATAAATTCGCTATCCTGGGCCTGTCGGCAAAAGTCCTTGGCGATCAGTTCCGCTGCATCCACCACATTCTGTGATAATTCGATTAACCCTTTACCGGGGTCTATATCTGGTGTTAATATTTCTACTGTGCCACTAAACTCGGCACCCAGGTCAGATGTAGCGGTGATGTCACTTTCTGAGGTATCTTCCTCCCGGAATTCGGTGCCAAAGATCCCCTCTGCTGTTATTCGCACCTGACCTCCAAAGCTTTGTTGGGCATTGGCGCTGATGTCGCTATTTTCTAACGCTACTAAGGTCTCTGTGGACAGGGTGATGTTGCCCCCCGTGGCGGTTCCTGTGGCGTTTGTGGAAATTTCCGCCCCCCGACGCAGTTGCAGATCTCCTGCCGTGAGATTGATATTTGCTTGCTCTCCTTCTACGGTTTCGGCGCTGAGACCGCTGTCCCGGCCTTTTAGGCGGACCTCAGAAGCAGCGATCGTCAGGTTACCTGCTTCCCCGGCATTTGCGCTGCTGACCGTGACTGTAGCCCCATCTCGCACTGAGAACTCTTCGGTCTGCAAGGTAAGGGTGCCCGCATCTCCCGTTCCAGTTGAAGCTGCCAATATGCCGCTGGGAAATACCGTTACTTCCTCTCCGCTGGGCAATTCCCGTTCCTCCCGGAACGAGAACTCACTTTGGGGGATGTTCTCATCGGAAACCTCGGGAACTGTTCCAATTAATTCTACTGACTCAGACGCCCGGATAGTAATATCTCCCGCCTTACCAGCTCCTATTGTCCCAGCAGAGATTTGCCCCCCATCGCGAATGACGATCCTGGCCGTGTCAATGGTCAAGTTTCCTCCCCGAACATCTGCGGCGTCTTCATCCTCAACACCTGCAATGATCAGACTGGGAAACCCCGCAACTGACCTGCCGCTCAGTTCTACTGACTCGGTTGCTCGCACTGTTAAATTTCCTCCATTCCCATTGCCTAGTGTCCCATCTGAAACCCTGGCCCCATCTCGCACTACCAGCCTCGCGGTCTCTATGGTCAAATCTCCTGCATTTCCCGTGGCTCCTGGTTGGACGCTGGCAAACAAGCCGCTAGCAGCTTCACCAGTGCGATCGGTGCCTATTAGTTCCACCTCAGTCGCCTGGACGGTCAGATCTCCCGCATCCCCCTCCTGAGTGCTAAAAGTGCTAACTGTTATTTGTGCTCCATCCCGCACAACAAGACGCTCTGTGCCTATCGTCAAAGATCCCCCATCTCCCGTTGCTCCTCTTCGCACATTAGCGAACAAGCCGCTGGGAAACCTCCCATCGGCTGATGTGCCGATCGCTTCTAGCTCAGTCGCTTGTAAGCTAATAGTTCCTGCATTTCCAGCGCCCCCAGTACTCGTTGATATCTGTGCCCCATCTCGTAGCGTCAGGAACTCTGTTACTATGGTTAAAAAACCCCCAGCCCCTGTAGATCCTGCTTGGACATTAGCCAACAAGCGAGAATTGCCACCAATCACTTCCATATTAGTAGCCTGGACTCTAATAGTTCCCCCATCTCCAGCACCAAAGGTACTCGTTGTTATCTGTGCTTCATCGCTGACTGTCAGGTTCTCTGTTTCTATTGTCAAAATTCCCGCCTTGGCATTCTCTGTAGCAAGCTCGTCTGCGTTATTAAACAAACCGCTCGGGAAGCCACCCTTCCTGCCACTCACTTCTACCTCAGTTGCTTGCATGGTAATATTTCCCCCGTTCCCAGCACCAAAGGTAGTATTTGATATGAATGCTCCATCCCGTACTGTCAAGCGCTGGGTAGAAATTGTCAAAGCAGCCCCGTCCCCTGTTGCGTCTGGTTCAACCTCAGTCAAAAATCTGCTGGAATAATTGCCATCCGCTGATATCCCCATTAGTTCTACTGACTCCGATGCATTCACAGTGAAACTTCCCCCAGGGGAGTTTCCCAAGGTATTTGCTATTATTGCTGAGCCATCAGTTAGTTGAATGTTTCGCCCCCGTACCTGGACGTTACCACCTCCATTACCGCTGACATCGACAGAAGCTGCTTCTCCCAGGCGAATATCTCCCCAAGTTGTCGATTGAGAATTTTCTAAGCTTAATTGTCCGTTGCTAGTAGTGAGTTGCAATGAACCGTTCAGCACCGACCAAAGTGCAACTGTGCCATCTTCTGCGGTGAGATTTCCTCCCGACAGCACTACATCGCCCCCCACCAGGGCCAGGGTCTGACCGGGGGACACTTGCAGTCCTTCCGGTCGATCGTCCCTGACAGTCACAAAATTTGATTCTCTCAGATTATGACCCGGTCCTTCCACGACAATACTGCCGGGATTTTGCCTGAGATTCAACCCCATGGGAATATTAATCCTCAGCAAGGGCGGCGCCTGGGGGTCGGTGGCGCTAAACTCGAACCCATTCTCAAATATCACGCTGTTGGCGGAGGAACCGACAAAGGAACCCCCTAGGTCTAAGCGGGCATTGGGCCCAAAGACGATGCCATGGGGATTGATCAAAAAGAGGTTGGCATTGCCTAATACCCCCAGAGTGCCGAAAATATTGGAGCCATTGCTTCCTGTCACCCGAGTGAGAATGTTCTCTATTGCTGCGGGGTTGGCAAAATAGGCTGCCCCGCCCTCGCGGACATTGAATTCTGAGAAACTGTGGAACAGGTTGGCACCCCTTGTGGCGCCGCCATTGATTATGTCACTGGGAATGCCATTGATATTTTCTGGGGTGACGACCGAACTTTCGGCC
Organism: Hormoscilla sp.; assembly: GCA_051439505.1. GTDB lineage: Bacteria > Cyanobacteriota > Cyanobacteriia > Cyanobacteriales > Desertifilaceae > Hormoscilla. The sequence goes on from JBFRWI010000064.1 coordinate 17,770, forward strand.
CCCAGAGTGCTGTCTGGTAGGATCTGTCCGGTGGCCTCCGAAGGCAAAAATAACTCCAGACTGCCACAGAGGAGGGCAGAGGTCAAAAGATTCATTATCTTCCGATCTTTGGCTTTTTCAGAGCGCGATCTCATGTTTTTACTCCTTGGTGGGCGGTGCCCAAACTACTTGGTGGGCGGTGCCCACCCTACTTGGTGGGCGGTGCCCACCCTACATCGAATGTCACTGGCTTAAGGTTGGTGGGCGGTGCCCACCCTACATCAAATGTCACTGACTTAAGGTTGGTGGGCGGTGCCCACCCTACTGAATTTCTGGCCATTCACGGGCATCTACGAATTGGGACAAATGTCCTACATTTGTTGTCGCAATTATCACATTATTGCTGCCATTTGCCTCCAATATTGCCTGCGCTGCCAAAATCACATCCCCATCAAGCTCCTTAGGGTCTGCTGTTGGTCTTCCTCGTTGTCTTGCTTCAGCCCATAATTTAGCTGCTAGCATCATGACTGCTGTAGTTATGGGACGATAGGTCAAGACATTTTTGAACTGATCGAGTCGTCTGATACCTGCTAGCTTACCCGCTCGAATCAATTCACGCCTCACTTCATAATCGGCAATTTCAGGCAGGATGACTTTTTCGCCCTTTTTCAGCAAACTGTCGAGCCAAAGTTGGCACTCCTGCACTACAGCAGAGGATGCTTTCGGGTTTGTCACCATTCCTAAAGGACCAGAGTCCAAAATAATCACTCTATTCATGGAAACAATGGTCTGTTGGATAAACGATCTTCATCGAGGGCTTGACGGAGATATTCCCAGGTTTCTGTTTGCTCCTGTTCGTCCCCGTACTCTCGCCACGATCGCAATAATTCAATTGCTGCTTGGTTTTTCTTGATTTGCTCTGCTCTAGCAGCCTCTGGAGCTACTTCTGAAGACTCATTATCTGAGCTGACTGGCTTGCTAGTTACGCTCTCGCGAAACAAGCGAACTATCAAGAGTAAATTTGACCAGTATACTCTCGGCGTTGCTTGAATCTCTTGTAGTAACTCCGTAATCGCTATTTCTGGATAATTCCCTTCTGACTCATTCGGAAAAGGCTTGCTAATTAAACTTTGCTCGGACATAATCACCTCTTCATATACAATCTTACCTCTCCTGGTTCTATCTGGGAAACGTGAGTTCGACAGCTACTCAAACCCGGATTTTTCGTCAGCAACAAAATGCCTCAAACCCTCATGATTGCGTTCACTAGAGAGCCCCAACTCCGAAGGACGAACTCACCTATGGCACTTGGAAGCATTGTTAGAGACAGTGGTACATAAGGTTAGTGGGCGGTGCCCTCTCTGGTGGGTGTGGTCAAAAGTAGTTGATAGCTGGGTGCGGACGCTCGATGCCTGATAGCCCGCGCAGGCGGGCTTTGTTCATGTAGCCGGGCCCTTTAGGGTTCGGGCTACCAACGGGCGCAAGACCACACCCCTCTCTGGTGGGCGGTGCCCACCCTACAGTTCTAGTGTATAGCGCTCCGCTGCACCGTAGTTGACGTGATAGCCCAGATCCCGCATCGCGCCGATCGTGATTTCATCCAGCAGCTCGTTAATGCCAGGACTGCCGGACTCGGTCATCATCTCATTTCCGAATATATCCTCCCACCAGTGAGACAGGTCCGATCCCTCACCTACACCCCGCGTCAGTTGTAACTCCGTTGCCATAAAAGTTCCAAGCAGTTCTCCATAAGCGATGCCTGCGAAGGTATCGGCATTGTATACTGGATTACTCTCATCCTCCGTCGTAACTAAGTTCCGATCGCTCAAGGAGGGCAAAGATACTACTCGTTGTGAGAATCCGTCAGAATCATCAGAGGTTCGCAAGGCTGTGGTCTGATTGCTGCCGCCAAAGAACCCCAGCACGTGAGCGAACTCGTGGATCATCGTGTCGTAGAAGAATTGCAGGTCCCGATCGTACAGTGCCTGGATCGTCGGGTTTCTGTTGATGGTGGCCTCTCCCCTTACGGTCATGGTATTGCCATTCTCATCCCTTCTCAAGGTCGTCGGTCCTGCCGATGCCAGCACCCCTGCTCCCAGTTCGTCCACATCTACCGCGATGCTGACGGTATGCTTGCCACTGAAGGTGCTGTGGGTAATTACTTGCTCCCAGAAATCGGCGGCTTTGACCACCGCTTCTTCCAGGGGGTCGGTGAGCACCATTTGCGCTGCTTCTGAGAGGGTGACCTCGATGTCAAAGGCTTGGGGATCGCTTTGGGCAGCCTGGAAGCGGGTTTCGACGTTATAGTTTGTTGTTTGCTTCTCAACCGAGTTAGTCACTTGCAGGAAATATTCCCCTGGTTCTAGGAAGGCACGGATCTGCTCGCTTTCCGTGCCGCTATTTGGCAGGAATGCTCGGATCTCCACTTCCCCATTATCGATATATTGATTGCCGTTGCGGTCTACTACCGGGTCGATCATCTTATTATCGTTGAAATCCCGAATCAGTCGCAGGTCTGCATTCTCAGTCAGACCTGTCAGGTTAGCCGTGAAGATTCCAGACCGATCGACGGTAAAGCGATAGAATACAAAGGGATTGCCGGGACTGACTCCCCCGCTAGCTGCAAAATTAGCTGATGATTGGGCGATCGGGGTTGCCATGGATCTACCAGCAGGTGGAGGGGGAATCATGCCTGGAACCGATGATGGGGTAACAGAGGCTGCTAGGCGGTACTCTGTCTCTCCCGCGAATCGATCGACAGAGACAAAGTAGTCACCTGCAGGTAAGGCACCTGTCTGGATACTCTCATCGTTGTTACTATTATTAGCCGAGATGAGGATTCTCTCCCCAGCATCGATCTCGCCATTGCCGTTGACATCGGCAATTAAGGACAAGTCTGCATCAGCAGACAATCCCGTGAGGGTGATGTCGAGTTCTCCGTCCTCTAGAATCGTAAATACGAACCAGTCCATGCCATCGCGGTTGTTCACGGAATCCTCGAACATCACGGGCTCCTCAGTCAGGATAATGCCCTCGGTCCCAAATATCTCCCCCAAGTCGTCAGGTCGAGTGTCCCTGGGATTGCGAGACTGTTCTGGTGTTATTGTCAAATCGTACTGTACCTCTCCAGAAAACTGCTCCACTTCAATCACGTAGGTTCCCGCTTCCAAATCGGGGATAAAGATGCGGTCGGGGTCGTTTCCATTAGTTGCCGATATATCCAGTACCTCTTCTTCGGACACCTCACCGTCATCATTTTCATCTAGAATCACCCGCAAGTCGGCATTTCCGCCCCGCACCTCCAGCCTCACCTCCAAATCTACCCTCGGATCCTCCATGTTCGGCAAATTTGGTGGCTCGAAGATCGTGAAGGTGTAATAGTCGATCGGGTCATCATCTCCCACGCTACCACTAAAAGTCATAGGCTTAAGTCCACCCATATCGTCCCTTACCGGCCCCAAATCACCCCCCTGGGCAATCGTATTGTTATCATCTCCTACTATGAAAAATTCTGCTGTCGCCAGATTCAGACTGTAGTCCGTATTCCCCTGAAATTGCTCGACTGTTACGTAGTAGGTTCCTGCTTCCAAAAAATCGCTAATCGTCTCCGATGTTGTTTCTGGTTCGTCAGATAAATCTACCAGTTCTCCTTCTCCCTCGGCCACCCCGTCAGCATCGATCTGGCCATTGCCGTTGATATCCTGAAGCAGGAACAGATCTGCATCTGCCGTCAGTCCCTCCAAGGTCAAGGTGACTTCGCTGGGGTTGTTCAGGGTGAAACTGTAGAGGTCGATCGGGTTATCATCGGAGACCGAATCATTTGCAGTATTATTCAGGGTAGCAAGGTCGATCGCATCGCTGAGAGTTGGTATTTCCGGGGCCGCTGCTGCCGATATTGCCAGGTTGTAGTCCGTATTGCCCGTAAACTGCTCGACTATCAAGAAATACTCTCCACTTGCCAACCTGAGAGTACCTGCTTCGTCAGCGTTTCCTTCATTAAAAGAACCATCGATAAACTCTTCTTCCTGTTCCCTCCCGTCCCCGTTGAGATCCTGAATTATAAACCAATCAGCATCCGCACTCAAATTGGATACATTAATGCTCACCTCGCTCTCGGCATCCAGGTTAAATCGGTATATATCTCTCTCGTCAGCATCCCCGACGAAGTCGTTAAATACTTGCTCTTGGGTACTGAGAGTACCAATATCTCGTGCTGTCTCACCGTTGTTTCCCGCACCATCATCGGGAATGGTTACAGTTGTCGCTGATATGCTCAAGTCGTAGTTCGCCTGTCCCGCAAACGGCTCCACCACGACAAAGTATTCCCTAGGTAACAAAATCGCCGTTATCGTCGCGTCTCCCCCGGAGCCCCCTTCAGACTCTATAATCTCTTGTTCAAACTCCTCCTCCCCACTAACCATTCCATTGCCGTTTATATCCTCTATCAGGAGCAACTCTGCATCGCCATTTGCATCCAGACCCGATAGAGTAATTGTTATATCGCTCCCTTCGTCGATGGTAAATTTATAGATATCAGATGCCTCCTCAAAAAAGTCTGTGGCACCACTGATGCTTGCCGACTCGCTGATGGCGCCCAGGTCCGTCGCCGTGGTGAGATCGAACCCAAACTCTTCTATGATGACGACTCCTTCTAGGCTGTTTACTTGACCCAGGAATTCTTCTATCTCCGAGGTGGTCAGTGTTGCCTCCGGCCCGATGGCCCTTCTGGTCAACTCATCACCGGTCCTCCCCTGCTGAGCACGCACGGCCAAAACTCCGTCTGTGAGGGCATTTACTCGGCCGTCTCCATCCGCATCCAGCAGGCCAAACTCATTGAGTTGGTCTAGATATTCCGTTATCTCCTCACTCGTTTCCCTGGTGGCCCCATCTGCAATCAAGCCCGTAATCAGATCCTCACCTCTGTACTCGAACATATAACGTACAAGCATCAAGCCGTCCGAGTCTGGTGAAATTATCCCATTACCATCTATGTCGAAATTGAATATACAGTCTTGGTTAGTTTCTGCATCATCTATGGCCATCATTTCATCGTCTGTTGCCATCTTTCTCCTCTCCTGTTATCTCTTTCGGAGTCTCCTCACCATCTAGTTGGTGAATTTCGTATTCTCTGGTCTGAACTTGCGGATCATACCCCTCGCCTTGAGATCGGCCATCTGGTTTTACTGGTTCCACTCGCCTGACGCCAGTGGTTCTCGCTGAGGAGCGCCCGATCACCTTTTGGAGCGACCTTCTCTGCTATCCTAGCATTATAATCTTGAACTGCCTCACCCTGGCAGTATTTGTAATTATATCTCGATCCCGATCGGGTGGCAAGCCCCCACCTCCGGTAATGATCGATTCACTCTCCTTTCCCAGCAAGCATGGATCTTGACCGATGACAATAATATTAACCCCGCACTGGGGTCTACATCGGGAGTATTGATTTCCACAATGCCATTAAATTCGGTACCTAGTTGGGATATGGCCGTAATGTCACTCAAGAGGGTATTCTCCTCTCGGAAGGCCGTGCCAAATATCCCCTGGGCTGTTATGCTAACTCTACCGCCAAAGTTGGCTTCGGCATTGGCACTGATATCGCTATTTTTCCTCGCTATTAACGTATCGGTGGCGATCGCGATATTGCCTCCCCTCGCTTCCCCTCTCGCATTGGTAGTGATGGCACTGTTCCCACCCATCAACAACTGCGATATTGATGCTAATCTTACCCCGATCGCGTAGCGGCTGCGCAGCAGCAAGGATGTCTGTCAAGTTATGTCATCATAATTGGTCGGGACGCCCGCACCGAGCCCTACAGCGATCGGCAGTGACCACACCCCGGTTGTGTGACAAGAGAAAAGGGATATGAAGATAAAATAAATATCCTATGAGAAGGAAAAAAAATTATTAAACCCCTTGACAAGTTCCACTCCCGTTAGCTATACTAGATTCAAATAAAGGTTCATGGGGGCTTGACAAATCACACCTGAACAAGCCCAAGCGAAACCAGGGATGCCCGGCCCGGACTGCGCTCTTAGCGCCTAAAAGGGTTAAACAACGGTTAATCGGCGCAGAAGAGCGTAACTCCGGGTCAGGTAAATCTCTTTAGCGCTCACTGAGACTCCACAAGGAGGGCCCTGTGACAGGGTTCTCCTGCGCATTTTTAAATAATTTTGCGGTCCCTGAGCGTTAGTCGAAGGGAAGTGAAGAAGGGGAGAACCCGCTGCAACTAATGCATGACTACACTCCCTCGCGGAGGACAAATATTATTTTTTTGGCTACGATCGGTTACAGGAGACTCTGTAATGCTTATCGGAGATCGAGTATTGCCGCTCCACCGACTCAGCAAAGCCGCTCCTGACTCGTAATCGTCGCTCCACCGATTCAGCTTTACCGGTCCTGGACCCAGTTTTCTCGATCCTGGATTCAGTTTTCTCGATTTTGGACCCAGTTTTCTCGATCCTGGGCCCAGTTTCTTCGATCCTGGATTTAGTTTCTTCGATCCTGGGCCCAGTTTTCTCGATCCTGACTCGGGTGACGAAGCTCCTCTTCATCGGCTGATAGCCTTGCCACCATTGCCTTCTAGACTCCGACACCTCTCTAAATTTTCCTAGTAAGCAATTTTTATTGACAAGGAAATTGTTCCTTTCTCAATATGATGCGATCGCAGCACCCTCCCAAGGCATGACAGGGTGTGGTCATGCAGACCGTTCGGGCTACCAGCGGGTTTTGACCACACTCCATCGGCTCGGGAAGACCAAAGGGCCTGCCATGATGACAACAGACATTGCTAAGAGTCGTGCTGCTGTGTATATCTTGTCGGAAGGTGGGCGGTACACACCCTACCTAATGCTGCGGCATCTTTGGGCAGGTGGCAAGCTTCTAGCTGCTGTACCTGTAGGATCGTAACCTACTAGCCGCACGGAACCATCGGGCTGAAATATCCAGCCTCTTGCTGGTACAATTTCTGCTGATGATATCTCAAGTGATGTTTCTGACTGCCGGGGAGCTTCTGTTCCCGACTGGACAGCACTTGGAGCCACGGGTTCTACCCAACTTACCCTGGTATTGTCCCTGTCGATAACTTCAGTCGGGTTGCTAGGCAAACCCCCACGTCCTATCCTCGTAAAGGAGCTATCTCCCCTGATGGCACAGAAGTCTTTACCGATTAAACTAGCAGCATCCACTACCGTGCCTGACAATTCTATTAACCCGCTCGTTGGATCTGTGTCTGGGGTGTCAACTTCCACTACTCCATCCACTCCAAACCGGGAACTGGCGGTGATGGCACTATCATTGGAGCTAAATAAACCCCTGGCGGTGATGTTGATATTCCCGCCATCGCCCCTGACTGCAT
>JBFRWI010000065.1:0-9199 GCA_051439505.1 Hormoscilla sp.
GCGCCTGGTGAACCGTTGCTTGACCCAAGTGGGGCGCTTTTTGCGCAGTCCGGGCCGGGCATCCCTGGTTTCGCTTGGGCTTGGGAGGGTGTGATTTTCCAAGCCCCCATGAACCTTTATTCTTAATTTAGTATAGCTTAGGGAATTGGAACTTGTCAAGGGTAAAGGGAAATTTTTTTCCTCTCATGTTCGCCGGGCGCCCCGCGAGAACTCCGGTGTACCAACAAATGCATGACCACACCCGAGAACCTTTGGGAACGAGGCATCTTTACAAACAAACCCCAATCAAACCGAGAGAGGAAAAGCTTTTTCCTTTTTCCGGGTTACAACATTAAAATTAGCGAAGCGGAGATTGCGCTCGCCTTAACCTTCCAAGTCCTGTGACAATATGAATCTGGGGAATCAGAAGGGCGATCGCTCTTCTGATCGCCCAGTTCTGCTCTCGCTTAAGATCGCAACGCCAGAGCAGCTGCTTTAGCGAAATAGGTCAAAATTACATCAGCACCTGCCCGTTTCATGCTGGTTAGGGTTTCTAGCATCACCTTTTGTTCATCAATCCAGCCCCGCTGCCCTGCGGCTTTGATCATGGCGTATTCCCCACTGACGTTGTAAGCGGCAACGGGGAGATTCGTGTGTTGCTTAATGCAACTAATCACATCCAGATAGGCCAGAGCCGGTTTCACCATCACGATGTCCGCCCCTTCGGCAATGTCCAGTTCCACTTCCTTCAGGGCTTCTCTGGCATTTGCCGCATCCATTTGATAGGTTTTCTTATCGCCAAACTTGGGAGCCGAATCTAGGGCATCGCGGAACGGCCCATAGTATGCCGAGGCATATTTGGCGGAATAGGCGAGAATACCCACGTTAATCCACCCCGACCCATCCAGCGCCCGACGAATGGCTCCCACTCGACCATCCATCATGTCTGATGGAGCGACAAAATCGGCTCCTGCTTCTGCCTGCGCTAGGGCTTGCTTCACCAGCACCGCAACGGTTTCATCATTGAGAATCTGCCCATCTTTGACAATGCCGTCGTGTCCCTCGCTGCTATAGGGATCGAGCGCCACATCAGTAATCACCAGCATTTGGGGAACCGCCTGCTTGATGGCTCGGATCGCACGGGGAATCAAGCCCTCAGGGTTATAGCTTTCGGTTCCACCGTTATCCTTTTGATCGTCGGGAATGAGCGGGAAGAGGGCGATCGCCCCAATACCCAGGTCACGGGCCGCCTTCACCTCATCCAACAGCAGATCCAGGGAATAGCGAAAACAACCGGGCATCGAGGATACTTCCTCCTGCTGCCCCTCACCTTCCATCACAAACAGCGGATAAATCAGGTCATCTACCGTCAGCACCGTTTCACGTACCATTCGCCGCAGTGCATCAGTACGACGCAGACGACGTGGACGTTGCACAGGAGTGGAACTCCCTGCATCGGTTCTATTTTCGGGTGCAGGTTCAGTAGGGTCTGCTACGGGCCTTTGCGGCGGAGACGAAATCGACATATGACAATAAAAGTGAAAACGATTATTTTTCTTAGATATCTTACACCACTTGGTTCAGGCAAGGGCTAGCCAATTTAAAATTTATCAACTGGTGAAAAGGTATAACCAGGGGGGATTAGAAGGAAAGGAGGCAAGAATCAGTCTTACCTCCTGATTAGGCGAAAATCCTTAGTGCAACGATGGGCTATGGCGAATCAAATCCATAAACTCCTGACGGGTACTGGCATTCTCTGCAAACACCCCTTGCATGGAACTGGTCACAGTCCAGGAACCCGGTTTTTGCACCCCGCGCATGACCATACACATGTGGGTCGCTTCCACCACCACAGCAACCCCTTGCGGTCGCAATAGTCCCTGCAATGCATTAGCAATTTGTTGAGTCAGCCGTTCTTGCACCTGCAAACGACGGCTATACATTTCACAAATGCGTGCAATTTTGGATAAACCAATGACTTTGCCATTGGGAATGTAGGCGACATGGGCGCGTCCCAAAATAGGCAGGATATGGTGTTCGCAGGAGCTAAACAAGTCAATGTCACGCACCAACACCATTTCGTTGGTATCTTCCTGGAATACAGCTCCATTCAACAATTCATCCAGGGATTGGTTATAGCCGGAGGTCAGAAACTTAAGGGCTTTAACGACCCGTTTGGGCGTGTCGCGCAGACCTTCGCGATCGGGATCTTCCCCTAAACCCAGGAGCAAGGTGCGGACCGCTTGCCGCATTTCCTCGTCCGAGACGGGTGCCTTTGCTTCAGTAAGGATAGCCTGCTTGCGGATTTCGTCGGGTGAAATGGAGAATTTCATAGTGCGAGTTCAGTCCGTATATGGGTCAGTAACATATTCGTCGAACAATTCAGTCGTAATAGTTCAGTCGTTTTTGGGTGGTTCGTTGGCGTGCCTGTGCGGAGATCGTATCGCAGCTTAATCATGTGGATCGATCGTTTCCCCCTCAGCGCAAGATGAGCACGATTATCACCCTCAGATATCTTACACTATATTTTTATGATTTGTTAAGCAATACTCCGGAAACTTTGGAGAACGACGCTGTAAGCCTTACAGCGTCAGCCTTTGGGAGATCGAGCCATTTTTTACAAGCTAGCCCTGGGGCTGGGGTGTGGTCAAAACCCGTCGATCTAACGGGCGGCCCTCCTAGTCGCCGGATCCCCCCAAACCCCTTAAAAAGGGGCAACTGGCAAGGCCCCCCTTTTGGAAGCTTTTGGAAAGGGGGGTTTGGGGGGGATCCTCTCCAACTACTTTTGACCACACCCCTGGGGCTGACCTTGAAAAAAATGATGCGCCTTTTGCCGTAACCCTTGCTAGATCGTGGTTCTGGGGTCTAAAAACTGTCCGGACTACGTGAGGGAAGTAGTTCGTAGTTCTCCGTTGGGGATCTCACCGAACGCAATCATGCGCGTTTGAGGCATTTGCAACCCGACGTGAAATAAGGGTTATCGCGGCTGTCGAACTCACGTCCGGACTAAAGTGTAGTACAACAATTACCCCAGAACATCAAATCAGCAATACTGACGGGTCAGGGGATAGCGCTTTAGATTACTGTGTAGTACAATAATTCCCCCAGAAGTTCCAGAGAGTCCAAAACTATATGGGACAAGGGATAACGCTATGAGTGCTATGCTATAAGAGTTCTGGTGGAGAAGCGATCGCACTCTATATTACCTAGTTTTCTAGCATAAAATATGGTTTTTCGCTGTATAATAATTATGCTATATTAATTATAACAAACAATTTATTTTCAATCAAATGTTCGACGAATCTCATCCGGAATTTCTTCACCCGGCTACCCCAGAGGAATTCTTACCCCCCATTAGCAACTGGACTACTCTTGGAGGAATTGTTCTTATCGCTGCCTTGGGATCGGCGATCGCCCTCTCGGCTATCCTCAAATACAAGATGGCAATAAAAGCCCCAGCTACCATTCGTCCGGCGGGAGAACTGCGCCTCGTTCAGTCCTCAATGGAAGGTACAATTAAAAGTATCGAAGTTGATGGAAATCAGCAAGTTAAAAAAGATGATATTATCGCCTATATTGATGACGGACGCCTGCAAACTCAAAAGAGTCAGCTGCAAGGAAATATCCGTCAACTGACAGCGCAGCTGGTAACTGTAGATGCCCAGATAAAGGCGATCGCCCAGCAAATTGCCGCAGAAACCGATCGCAGCAACCGGGCGATCGCCTCAGCATCGGCGGCACTACTACGGGATCAACGGGAATTCCAAGACAAAGAAATTACCTCCGCAGCGGAGGTTAAGGAAGCAGAAGCGAATTTAGGGCTTGCCCAAAAGCAATTGCAACAACAAAGGGCACAGTTAAAATCGGCAGAGGCGAACTTGCGATCGACCGCAGCATCCTGGCAGGCGGCCAGCAAAAAACGCGATCGCTATCAGCCTTTAGTCGAGTCTGGATCTATTGCCTTAGACCAATTTGAAGAGGTACAATTAGCAGTAGAACAGCAAGCAGCAGCGTTCGCATCCCAAACAGCCATCGTCGAAGCACAAAAACAGGCGATCGCCCAGCAAGAAAGAGCCATAGAAGCAGCTTTTGCGAGACTGGAACGGGCCGAAGCTGCCCAAAATCCCACCGATGCCACGGTGGCAATGGCAAGGTCAAGAGTTGCGCAAGAAAAAGCCGCAGGGGCAGCTACCTTGGCCAGATTAAACCAAGAATTGCAAGGTCTCATGCAGCGGCAAGTGGAACTGCAAAATCAACTCAGTCGGGACAGCAAAGAACTCCAACAAACGGAAACAGAACTCCAACAAACAGCGATCCGCGCCTCCGCATCGGGCATTATCCAGGAACTGCATCTCCGCAACAGCGGCCAAGTAGTACGCCCCGGAGAGATGATCGCCCAAATTGCCCCCAGCGAAGCCCCTTTAGCAATCAACGCTTTGGTCTCATCAGTTGATATTAGCAAAGTCGCCACGGGACAAAAAGTGCTCATGCGCGTCTCCGCCTGTCCCTATCCCGATTTTGGCACCCTCCCTGGCACCGTCACCGCTATTTCTCCAGATGCGATCGCCCCTGAAATGAGGGACCAAAATTCAGTTGCTGGCAACTTCCAAGTGACGATCGCCCCTGAAACATTAAAATTGAGTGCGTCGGCACGAGAATGTATAATTAAATCTGGAATGGAAGGCCGGGCTGATATAATTTCGCGAGAAGAAACAGTTCTCTCCTTTATTCTCAGAAAAGCCAGGCTGTTAACTGACTTGTAAGCATTTATTAGGGAAGTACAAGTAATCATCCAAAATCCAAAATTATCCAGTGGTCTAGATATATTTAGCTTGACAGCTTAACCAATGCCCCTGTTGGGGCAATACTTCTCGGTTAATAATTTGTCATTGCGAGGGGGGAAACCAAAACCGATAATGCCCGGGATCTCCACCCGGATCCCCCCCCGAAGCAATCTCATGCCTCGTCGGGGAGATTGCTTCGGGGGGGGTTAAATCATAAAGCAGAAGTTAATCGCTACGTACCCCCCCCCTCGCAATGACAACCTATATCCTTAACCGAGAAGTATTGCCTGTTGGGGTAGTAGTAAAGCCATCTCCAATTGTCCAAGGTACTATCTGCGTCGTACATTCATTTTCCTGCATTGCTTGTTCTAGTTTCTTAATTTCTATTTTTTCCGAATCGCCGCATGTTCCCAAGTTGCTCCACCAATGAGCGCAAGGCAAATAATAGCTGGCTCCGATAATTTTAGCAATTTCTGCTACCCCCTTTGCTCCCAATGTTAGCAGATTATCGGACATTGCTGGAAATCTTTTCATCTGGTCTGCCGATAGTGAAAGCCAATAGTTCCCGCCCATAATATAGAAGGGATGATGCGAACTAAATTCCCGCAAATTGCTGAGTAATATATCCACCCTATCAAATTTCTCCTGCACGTAAGCAGCTACCTCCGCCATCCTCCCCATTATATCATTGCCTGAGTCAATCAAAAACCAAGATGTATAAAAGTCCGTTCGCAGCAGATAGGTATTCCCCCAGTTGCGCAAGTCCGGGTGTTTGGGTTGTTCGTCAACCAGTGGCTGCTCTCCATAAAATGGCAAAACATGGATTTCTATATCCCCGATCGTCAATGGTTCTGAATACCAGTCTACAGCAATTACATTTTCAAACCCCGCTTGGTAAAGCACCTCTTGCATATTGTTACACAAGATTGAGGTTCTGGGAACTTTTGGCACGACAATGGGCGTTTCTGGAGGAAACATCATTAAGGTGGATAAATTCCAGTGATCGAAATGGGAATGGGATATTAAGATGGCATTTACTTTCCCTTCTAGTTCGGCACGACCGATGTTATCCTGCAAATCTGTCCGGGACATTTCATAAGTTGAATGCAGATGGGGATCGACTAGGATGCCTGTTGTTTTGCTAGTATACAACAGGGATGCGTGTTGGAGGCGAAAGACTCCCGGTGTTCCCGGCGGCGCTAAATCTCGGTTTGATTGGGGTTTGTTTGTAAAGATGCCTCGTTCCCAAAGGTTATCGAATAACTTGTCCCAAGGTTCTCCCAGATTACTGCGAATTTCCTTGGCCGTGAATTTACCCGCACTACTGTAGTAAAGTAATTTGCGGATTGATGGCAAAATTGATTCGTATTGGATGTTTAGGGAAGATTTTTTGTCCGTTTGGCGATTGTAGAATTCTACCAACTCCACTGGGTCGCGATCGGGGAACAGATAGCGATCGCTCAACCCAAAACTTGACTCGATCGTCTCCGGGTCGATCTCAAAATAGGCCGCCGCCATGGGATATTTTTCTATAGCGCCTTTCACCCCATCTTCAAGCTGACCGGTTTTTTTGACACCGGCTGCTACTTCCTCTATGAACGGTTTTAAACGAGCCACCACCCGATCTAGGGCGTACCTCACGCCTACATATGACTCTCGTGCAATGGATATCTTCATACTCCTACTCCTATGACTACCTTGATACTTGAGCTTATCTATTTTACCTGGTCTGACACTCACCAGAGTGAACTTGACGATCGCCTGAGGATGCGATCGCACAGGCTTCAATACTTCTCGGTTAACAACCTGTCATTGCGAGGGGGGCTAGCAAATTAACATTGTGAAAACCTCTGAAGCAATCCCCCCCGAAGCAATCTCACCGACGAAGCCGAAGTTATCTTCATATTATACAGGGCGGGGGGATTGCTTCGGGGGGGGTTAACTCATAAAGCATAAGTTGCTCGCTACGTACCCCCCCCTCGCAATGACAAATAAAATGTTTAACCGAGAAGTATTGGCACAGGCTTCGCGATCGCACCTCGCGCCAAGTTTGCAGATTCTCAGACAAACCTAAAATTACTGCTGCTGTCAAGCAGATCCGCTGTAACTCCTCGAACAATTGCTAGTGGGTCTTCACTCAAAGCTAATATGGAAACGGATACTCCGCTGCTAGTATCGGTGAAGCTGAGGTCGCTCAAGGATACGATCGCCCCATCAATCTTCAAGCCACCAAAACCGATGGCGTCTATTCCCAACTGAAAGTCGGTGATGGTGGGAGCACCATTGCGCAAAAGATCGGCAGTCAGCCAAAATTGATCGGCTCCCGCGCCGCCAGTGACGGTAGAATTGCCGAAAGCAAACAAAATATCGTTTCCAGCTTGACCCAATAGGCGATCGCCCGATCCACTCAGAAGCAGATCGTTGCCATCTCCACCTAAGAGACGGTTACCGCCACCACCATTGCTCGCGTCGAGTCGATCGCCCCCGCTACCCCCAATTAGTCGGTCATTGGTGCCCGCAATCAGTTCGTCATTTCCCGCACCGCCAATGAGGCGATCGACCTCTATGGAATTAGCAGCAACTGCAGATATCAGGTCATTTCCCTCACCACCGAAGGCAATGTAATCGTTGGGGGGTGGAGGTAAGACGATCGCCTCATCACCCCGATCGTCTCCCATAGTGCCTAACAACCGGACAGTCTCCCTTGCCGTACCCGAAATAGCCGATGCCACCATAAACTGTTCGTCAGAACTGTCGGCAGCGGATAATTGTAAGGTGCCGCTGAAGTTGCCTCCAGTCTCTGCATCCAGTTGAATCTGTAGCTCCGTCGTATCCCCTGGAGCTAGGGTAATGTCTTCTACAAATTCCCCGACTGCACTGAAACCCTCTGGTAGCAACAATTCCGTCAGCATCAGGTCGTCATCGCCTTGATTCTCAACTGTCAAGGTTGCGATCGCCCCATCCCCCACTTGAGTCCTGCCGAAATCAATTCCCGTAGTTGTGGTGCCGTCGATCAGGTTAATTGCCCCATCGAAAATGGCAATATCCGCTGTTTTTGTGCCGATAAACCCGTGAAATACTTCCGAGGCATCCTCGTAGCGGCCCACGATCGTACCTGCATCATTAAGGTCCAGCACCCTGGTTGACAAAGCTGAGGGGAAAGCGATTTCCAGGAATTGCCCGTCGCTCCAGATAAACGAATGAGAAGTTTCCTCCATCTCGAACACGCCGATGAGATCGTCAGAGTTGTTGATCCCTGATGGTCTCGTGCTCTGAGCGCCGGGAACGTCGAGTTGGAAGACTTGATTTCCCTCCAGGATAAAGCCGTGGGTACCCTCGGAGTCACTGAACTGTCCAGTAATTTTCCCGGCGTCGTTGATGCCCCAAGGAAGGATGTTGGTCGCCTCACTCACCCCAGGGATCGCGATCGGGGTGACATCGGCAGGTCCAAGGTTAAGGAAGTCATCGCCATCCAACAGAAACCCGCGCACCTCAAAGGGGTTGAAGAAAAAATCCGTGAAGTAGAACCCCACGATCTGCCCGGCGTTGTTAATCGAGGAGAACTCCACGTCGGGAAAGCTGTCCGAGGGGAACAGATCTGGGGTGAAGAACTGGCTGCCGTCATAAATGTAGGGTTCTGTCTCCAGAAAGTCCTCGTCCCGGAAGGAGTATCCCACAATAATGCCCCCATCGTTGATGTCCCATACCGCTGTGGCCCTAGAACCCTCCGGATCGAAGAACCGGGTTTCCCCATTGCGATCGATGGAAAATCCTGTCGCAGGTCCGTTTTGGGCCTTCTGTCCTGCTATGGCCCCAAAGTTATCGATCGCATTGACTGTAGTAAATGTTGACTCTGGGATGTCGAAGCTTGAGAAACTGTAGGAAATTGCCATGAACTGCTCCAGTCGCTTTGTTTGACTAACTAAATATAACCATTACCCACGCTCGCCGGTGCGGTTTATGATTACTTTGTATTTTTTGTAGCACAGATAAGGGTACGATTTACGTGCCCATGACTTGCCTCTATGACCGGTGTGGTCATGCATTAGTTGATAGCCAGGTACATGTATAGCCCCTGCCCAGCGGAGGGGGCCCGGAGCGTGGGCTTTGTTCGTGTAGCCGAGCCCTTTAGGGTTCGGGCTGCTACCAACGGGAAATGAGTTACACCCTGTATGACCGGCAGTGCTGTTACAAAAATTTACAAAGATTTTTGGGATGAGAATGAGAATCGTTATCATTCTCGTTTACCATAGTATAGGACAAACAAAAAGTACGCCCAAAGGAGGTAAATATGTCCAATATCGATATCATCCGTGCTTGGAAAGACAAAGACTATCGCGACGGCCTGAGCGAGGAGGAGAAAGCCCAGTTACCGGCTCATCCAGCAGGATTGATTGAGCTGACAGACGAAGATATGTCCTCAATGGCTGGTGGAA
>JBFRWI010000066.1:0-18262 GCA_051439505.1 Hormoscilla sp.
CTTCAAGGGATACAATCTGTCATTGCGAGGGGGGGAGCGATTAACTTATGCAAAGATTGAGTTATCCCCCCCCCCCGGAGGAGTGTCCCGGGGGTGGGGTCTAGGAATGGGTTGGGGTCCCCCCCAAGGCCCCCCGTCGCCTCAGCCCCCCACACCCCCCAGAACTAGGGGGGCCCCCGGAGCCCCCCCTTTCGGGAAGGGGGGGTTTGGGGGGGAACCTTTACATTCACTTTAGACCACCCCCGGGAGTTTGCTTCGGGGGGGGGGGTTAACTCAATCTTTGCATAAGTTAATCGCTCCCCCCCTCGCAATGACAGATTGTATCCCTTGAAGTATTGGGCGGGCATAAAACTGTTAAAATCAAGGCAGTTTAGTAACATCGGTTGCATTATGCCTTGCAGAATCATAGATGCTCAAGATTTGTTATCTGACCTGATCGAACGCTACTCGCCCCGCGTGGACTATCTGGCTATTCGCCTGGAAGAGTCAGAAGGGACTGATATCCTGTTGCGAAAAGACAAAATTGATACCCTCAGCGAAGGAATTGCCATTGGCGGACAGGTGCGGGCCTGCTATAAAGGAGGTTGGGGTACGAGCAGCTTTAACCGCCTGGAGGGTTTGGCCGATAGGGTCGGTGAGGCGATCGCTGCTGCCCGTTTGGTAGGGGATGGCGAAACTCTCTTGGCCCCGGTTTACCCGGTACGGGATACCGCGACTTTGCCCCTGACAGGTACGGACCCCCGGGACATTCCCATCGCAGAGAAAAAAGCACTGTGCGATCGCTATGCCGAGATTCTGCGCAGCACGGACCCCCGCATTGCCAGTATAACAGTCCGCTACGGGGACTGCAAGCAACGGATGATACTTGCGACCTCAGAGGGAACTCTGCTAGAACAATCCTGGACGGACATGGAAATGCGGTTTGCGGCTACTGCCCGCAGCGGTGCCACGGTGCAGACAGGGAGGGAAACTACAGGTTCTCGCAGTGCTTACGAAGACTTGACCCGATTGGATAGTCAAGTCAAATCTGCTGCTCAACGTGCCGTACATGCTTTAGACTTACCCCCAGTCAAAGGCAACAGCTATACTGTGGTAATTGACCCCATTCTCAGCGGTTTATTTGTTCACGAAGCCTTCGGTCATCTTTCCGAAGCAGATATGGTCTATGAAAATCCTGACTTGCTGGAAGTGATGACTCTCGGGCGTCGTTTTGGACCGACTGATTTACAAATATTTGACGGTGCTATCCCTGTGGGACATCGCGGCAGCTATTTATATGATGATGAAGGCACCCCCGCTTCCACTACTCAGTTAATTAAGGATGGGGTGTTAGTTGGCAGGCTCCATTCTCGCGAAACGGCTGGTAAATTGGGAGAAAATCCTACGGGAAATGCTCGCTGCTTGAACTATCATTATCCCCCGATCGTGCGGATGACGAATACTTGGATTGCCCGGGGGAAGACTCCTGTAGCTGACTTATTTAATGACATCAAGGAGGGTGTATATGCCCGTAATTGGTTGGGGGGAATGACCAATGGCGAGATGTTTACCTTTAGTGCCGGAGAAGCTTGGATGATTCGCAATGGTCAAATTGCCGAACCCGTGCGGGATGTTACCCTTTCGGGAAATGTGTTTAGCACTTTGGCGGATATAGAAGCGATCGGGGATGATTTTTTCTGGGATGAATCTGGTGGCTGCGGTAAGGGCGGTCAAGGTGGTTTACCTGTAGGTTGTGGCGGACCTAGTTTGAGAATTAGAAATGTTGTTGTTGGTGGGGAAGCTGTCTGACTTCGCTGTCAGCCCGCCGGGGGTTCAAACCCCCGGCGTTACCAGGCGGAGCCAGGTAACGAGGCTTAAGTGGGTTAAAACCCACTAAAAGTCTTGCCGCTGAATGGTGCAAGATATGAGTTTTGCGAACATTTTCATAGGGAGGGCGATCGCCCTCAGGCCGCCCTGTCATAAGTATATTTGCTTGCCCGATCGCCCTCCGATGGGATAAATTAAGGCAATGGCAGATTAACGATTTGGTCTTGATATTCGTCATCAAAAGAACCCTCAGCAATCAAAATCAACTCTTCAAGATTCTCACCGATAGTTAAATCAGAATTTAGAATCAAAATTCCCGGTACATGACGACCACGGGCAATGTGATCTGCTATATATTAACAATCGCCTGGCGGGCGATCGGCCATTAATTTTAATCGGCCATAGTCTGGGTGGGGACTCACTTCTGAGTCTCGCACATCAGATCGATAGAAGGATTCTCTTTTTAGGAGTTATCGATCCAGTAGGACCAGGAGGGTTGCGAGAACCCATTCAAGAACGGGAAGTTCCCGCCCACGTTGATTACTTCTTTAACCGGTGGCAAAGAAATCGCCCCTTTCCTGTTAATATTGCCGTGGATGGGAGAATCAAAAGCTGTCGGGCCCGCACTTGCGATCAACAAGAACAGAATCTTGCCAGGAACGCTCATGGATCTCCTCTGACAGTAAACTGTAGTTATTGGGAAGTTTATTGTCCGGGATATGAACCTGGTAGCTCTAATGGTCGCAAACAACAGCCTCTTTATCATGAAAATATGACCTATGATGCTTACATTCAGCAGCAAATTATCGATCGAATTCAGGAATTGTTAAGGGATAATTGAGAATTGAGAATTGAGAATTGATAATTGATAATTGGGTGCATCTCAATACCTATCGGTTAAGGATATAGATTGTCATTGCGAGGGGGGGGGGACAACCGCGATCAACTTATGAGAAATTGAGTTAACCCCCCCGAAGCAATCTCCCCGACGACGCATGAGATTGCTAGCCCTCCTGCGTCGGGCCGCTGCGCTAACGGGGGGATCTTGCGCGGGGTTCCGAACGATGTCGGATGGTGCGCCCCCCTCGCAATGACAAATAAGATGTTAACCGAGAAGTATTGGGGTGCATCTCCCTTTTGTGATCTAGCCCGCGCAGGCGGGCTTTGTTCGGTGTAGCCGGACCCTTTAGGGTTCGGGCGGCGAAGCTGATTTACAAATAGCTTTCATGACTTGCAACAACTGGATTGACTGTTCGGGGTACATCAAGCTCAATTTGGGAAATAGTTGATAACTTGGCGGGTTTCCTTGTTGGATGTAGACAAATTGATAATCCATACCATTAGTTGTCAATCCCCAAACTGACTCTTGCTGGTTTAGTCCCGTGTAAGCATAGCTAATTAACTGGGGTAAACCCTCTGAAGCATCCACGGTGCTATTTTTAGATTCGATCAATAGCACCCATAAAAAAGAGTTATTTTTCTCCTCGGCAACCCTCGTCGCAGCTAAGATATCCATCCGTCCTTTGATTTCAGTATCTGCATCTTTTACCTCAATCTTCACAATTTCAACTTCCAGGGATATTTTAATGCTAGGATTGTAGTATCCCGACAGCCACATTAAGGGGGACAGGAACAAAAATTGTATTTGTCCTTCTATGATTTTCCCTGCTTCATAGTAACTGTCAAAGTTAATGCGGATTTCTTCTAAATCTTTCTGTTCTAACTCTGTCACAGGTTCAAGAGATAGCAGGGAAGTAAATGAGCTATTGAGTGTCTTATTTATTTTGAACAGCCGATGAACGTCTTTTAAGACTAAACTGCTTGCATCTACGGTTTTCGTCATTTATTTTGACCTCCTCCCTTGACAATAATTAGATCATTGTGTCATACTAGATTCATAAACTCCCGAGGTCAAGCATGTCAGAATCATCAGCAGAAAAGCAGATCGTCGTTGTTGGTGCCGGTTGGGCCGGGTTGGGCGCAACCTACCACTTGGCTAAACAAGGCTACCATGTTACTCTCCTAGAAGCGGCTCCCTATCCTGGCGGTTTGACCGCTGGTTGGAAAACTCCCGGCGGGCGATCGGTCGAAGGCGGTATTCATGGCTTCTGGTATCCTTATAATAATATCTTTAGCCTGGTCAAGGAATTGGGACTCGATCCTTTTACTCCTTTTACCCGATCGTCTCAATATTCGCCAGCGGGGTTAGAAGTAGAATCTCCGATCTTTCAAGATGAACCCCGACTCCCGACTCCTCTGGGAACTTTTATCTATACTCAATTCCAACGTTTACCCTTGATCGATCGACTTTCCGCCCTCCCCCTCCTCTATGCTGTCCTCGACTTTGATAATTCCGATGATGCATGGCAAAGGTACGATCGGGTAACGGCCCGGGAACTATTCAAGCAGTTTGGGGTTTCCGCCCGACTCTATCAAGATGCCTTTGAACCCATGCTGTTAGTAGGATTATTTGCCCCGGGAGAACAATGTTCCGCTGCTGCTGCTTTGGGGATGCTTTATTACTTCATTTTAGCCCATCAACCGGATTTTGATGTGGTCTGGTGCCGAGGAACTGTGGCCGAAAAAATATTTGAGCCCTGGGTGCAGCGCATTCAGGCCGCTGGAGGCAATGTCTTGACGAATAAACGTGTCAATGATATTATTTTGGATGATGATGGCATGGTAAAAGGGGTTGCTTGCGGTGATGAAGTATTTGCAGCAGATGCGGTAATCTTTGCTGTTAGCGTCACTGGCATGAAAAAAATTGTCTCTGGTAGCCCCACTCTCCAAGCTTACCCCGAATTCCAAAATTTGATGAACCTCGGGGCTATAGATGTTCTCGCTACGAGACTGTGGTTCGATCGCAAGGTTGATGTTCCCCTACCCTCTAACGCTTGCTTCGGGTTCGATCGCACGACGGGATGGACCTTTTTCGACCTCAACGCCTTGCAAGACGAATATCAGCAGGAACCCGGTACAGTAATTGAAGCGGACTTTTACCATGCTAACCAACTGCTAGCCCTGAGTGACGAGCAAATTATTAATAAAGTCCAGGGGGACTTAGCCACCTGCGTACCCGGGTTTACCCATGCTAAGGTAATTGACAGCAGCGTCCTGCGGGTGCCACAAGGAGTGACACACTTTGCCCCCGGTAGCTACCAGTATTTATTGCCAGGGCGGACCAGTATCGAAAACCTGTTTATGAGTGGAGATTGGATAGTTACTCGCCACGGTTCTTGGTCCCAGGAAAAGGCTTATGTTACGGGCCTGGAAGCTGCTAATTTGGCGATCGATCGCTTGGGGATGGGGAGTAAAGCTGATATAATACCCGTAGAACCAGATGAACCTCATATCCAGGTTGCCCGGAGTGTTAATCAGATGGTACGGGATGTGGGCAAAGGTTTGTTGCCCAATTTTTGGCTACCTTAGAATAGGTATAGCGAATGTCAAAAAGCCCGCTACCCCGCCAGGGGTTAAAACCCCTGGCGTTACCAGGCGGAGCCAGGTAAATAGCTTAAGTGGGTTAAAACCCACTGTATGCCTTGTCTAGATAAAGATTTCTCCTCCTCGTTAAAACGAGGTCGCCTGTAGGAACGAGAGGAACGAGGGAAAAAACACTTTGCAACAGTCGGTTTTCAACCGACTTTAGCTATTAGCCGTGGGTTTGAACCCTCGCGATGTCGTGGGTAGTGCGATTAGCGCTCCCACGACATCGCGAAGGCGGGCCAGGAAACATCTTGATTAATTGACAATGGTGGAAGATCTGAGCATCTTTGAACCCCCGGCGGGCTGACAGCGAAGTGAGAGAAATTTCGCGGAATAAGTGTAGCAACATTTTTTGACAAATGGTATTAGACATCAAAGATAAAGCCGGCAAGGCCAAAAGGGCCAAGGAATATCTTGAGCGAGTATTAAATCAGCTACTAACTGATTATCAGACAACTTCATCAGAAAGACAGCAGCTAGCAGTATGGGAAGAGACTCAAGAGTTTACCATCTTAGGTGGGATCGAAATGTTTGCGACTGATATTCGAGGATATGCTTTTCAAGCTATTGCAGACGATCGCTTAGAAGAAAAGATTGTCGATAGTTTACATCAATTAAACATGTTTGACATCCCGGATTTTGCAGATTGGTATTTTTCGATTGAATTGCATTATCCACAGATAAAACGCTATGTAGATAAATTGAACTATCTCCGTTTATTGGTAATAGAATATATCAAAAATTATTGAGTTTGAATGGCGATCGCGATTTGGATAAAGCCAAAAAGGATTGGTGCGATCGCATGCGCAGAATTACGACTTAGACAAGACAAGGTATAATCAACAAGGGAGGAAGAAAACAATGATTTTGAACATAGTAGGCGACAAATTGCAGATCGAGTGGGAATGGTACGAGCAATTATGGGGAGCAAACCTGGAGAAAATCTGGAAAATTCCCCTCAGTCATATCCAAGGAGTGACTACAGAGGAACCAGCCAGCAGTTGGACTGAAATCCGCGCTCCCGGAACTTTCTTTCCCGGTATAATCAAGGCGGGAACATATTACAGTAATCGCGGGAAGGAGTTCTGGTACGTGACGAACGATCGGGATTACTTGGTATTATCACTTCAGGAGGAGTCTTTCCAGAAAATTATCCTGACTCTGGAACAAAATGAAGATTGGCGATCGCGCCTCGCGTCAACTCTATCTGAACTGAACAGTGCTAATGAGGATTAAGGGTCTATGAAAAAAGTTGAACTTGCCCAAAGGACAGAAGTATCTATGCCAGAAAATCTTGATAGGGAGACAATCAGTCTCAGCACTAACCCTGAGTTTTTAGCCATTTTAGCAGAATCAAGGGCAAGTTTGAAAGCAGAAGGAGGAATTCCCCTAGCAGAAGTAAAGCGGCGCTTAGGTCTGGCTTAAATAAGGTGCGATCGCGCCTTGTGACGCACCAAAGTGCTTACCCGTTCGTAGTAAGCACTTTAGTGCTTGCCTTTGTCTAATGAGCACCAGAGTTATGGTTTGACTGTAGCTGGTTAATAATCGGATTTCCCAGGACAATAATCAGGGCCGAAAGAGCAACGATCGGGACAACGGGGAGAAAATCAAAAGTCAAGCTTGGGGGAATCAGACCCAATTCAAAGCCCAGCAGAACCAATTCTCCGGCTACAATAGATATAATACAACTCAGGGGGTGAATGTTTTTGCCATATAAGGCCGCAATTATCGTTGGGAAGAGTACCGACAATCCCGTAAATGCTTGGGTGGCCAAGCCCAAGATTGAAGCTGGCGGTTTGTAGGCGAGTATCAAACCAACGATCGCTACTAAAACAATCAGCACTCTGCCCACAAGGGTTTGCTCTTTGAGAGAAGCATTTTTCCGGAAGTACGTGATGTAAATATCCCGCGTCAGCATCGAACCGATCGCCAATAGCTGGGAATCCATTGTTGACATAAATGCTGCCAAGGCCCCCACCATCACAAAAGAACTCAGCCATATGGGAGCATATTGTTCCAGCATCATGGGCAAAATTCGATCGGCCTCTTTTCCCACCAGATCGGGAAACCCAATATGCCCCCACGTCCCAATCATCACGGGGCAAATAAATAAGATTGTTGTGACAATTGGATATAAAACAGTAGAAACTTTCAGGGAATTGGCATTTTTAGCTGCATAAAACCGCATTAACATTTGCGGTAACATCGGCAGGGCCAAATTCCAGAGAATCAGATAGCTAAACAACTTTTTCGGCGTGAAAAAATTATTGACTCCCTGTCGAGAGAAAAGTTCTGGAGAAATCTCGTAGACATTGCTGTTAGCTGTAGCAAAACCTCCAAGGCCATGGCCGATCGCGCCGAAGGCAGCAAGCATGAGTACAAACATTAACACTCCTTGCAAAACATCCGTTAAAGCGACGCTTTTCATCCCGCCCACCCAGACATATAAAACAATAATCAATGTCAAAAGCGTCGCCCCCACAAAGTAGGGAATTTGTCCGTTAGTCAAGCTTGATAGCAGATAGCCTGCCCCGATCGGCTGTAAAGTTAAATAAGGCATGGTGAAAATTACCATCACCGCCATCACTAGCAATTTCAGGGCTTTGCTATGGAAGCAAACATCAATCAATTCTGGAGGAGTAATTAATCCTTTTTTCTTGCCCAGTTGCCAGACTTTGTAGCCGATATAATAGAAACTCAGTCCTGCTAAACCCGTGTCAAAGGCCATCATCGGGTAATAACTCAGGCCGATGCGATAGCCAGAACCGGCAAATCCCAGAAAAAAGAAGGCGCTAAAATTGGTGGCACTCAGGGTGAAAAAAAGCACGATCTGGTTTATTTTGCGCTCGGCGAGGAAATAGCCTTCCACCGTATTCTGTTCCTTTTGATAACCCGCTATTCCTACCCACAGCGTCCCCAACAAATAAAGGGCGATCGCCAGATAGGGCATGAGGTCTGCTATTGACATTATTCGTTCTCTTTTGGATTCCAAAATTGCAGTGTAAATATCAGCATAGCAACAGTCAGGACAATTTGCAAGCCGACCAAATATAAGAACCAGGCGGGCAGATTTAAGAATGACAAAGAAATGCCTTGTCTGCCAGACCAGGAATTAAGGGACAGAAGCACTATCACTGTAAAGCCGAAAAACCAGAATGATGAGGATTGAAAAATTTTCATAAGCTGTCGTCCATTTAAATTGCATGGGTCCATCCGCCGAGATCCTTGTTCTCAGGGACTTTCCCAATTTTTAATTTTTAATTTTTAATTTTGAATTGTTTAGTGATATCCAAGAGAGGTGGTGGGCGGTGCCCACCCTACATATTACCATTGAGGCATTTTGGCAAGCAACTTGCTAGCAGCTATGCTATCGGTAGGCTTAGAAAAGAAATAGCCCTGCCCATATTCACAATTTAATTCTTTCAGTTGACTTAACTGTTGTGCTACTTCCACTCCCTCGGCAACAATATCCATGCCTAAATTGTGGGCCAGAGACACGATCGTCCGCACGATCTCGGCGTTCTCCCGATCGAGGTGCATGGGACTGACAAAGGACTTGTCAATCTTTAAGGTATGTACTGGTAATTTGTGCAGACGACTCAGAGAAGAGTACCCCGTACCAAAGTCATCAATACTCAGCCCTATTCCCAAGGATTTTATCTTTTCCAAGGTGACCAGTACCAATTCATCATTTTCCATAATCGCGCTTTCAGTGATTTCCAGCTTCAGACTGTGCCGATCGCACTTAGTCTGGCACAATATCCGATCCAACCGCCAGATCAAATCCGGTTGAGAAAGCTGCTTCGTAGAAAGATTGACACTCATAGTTAACGGTGTCGAAAAGCGCTGTTGCCAATGGGCCAACTGCGTACAAGCTTCTCGCAATACCCACCAACCCAAAGGAATAATTAACCCAGTCTCCTCTGCTACAGGGATAAACTGGAATGGAGAAATTAGACCCC
The DNA here is from genome assembly GCA_051439505.1 of Hormoscilla sp. Lineage (GTDB taxonomy): Bacteria > Cyanobacteriota > Cyanobacteriia > Cyanobacteriales > Desertifilaceae > Hormoscilla. The sequence goes on from JBFRWI010000066.1 coordinate 9,255, forward strand.
GACTGGGATGCTGCCAGCGTACTAGGGCCTCGAAACCTGTAATTTTGCCCGTCTGGAGTGAGATAATGGGCTGATAATGAAGTAATAATTGCTGCTGCTCAATTGCCTGTCGTAAGTCGTTCTCCAGGCGCAGGCGCGAGACACAGACATCGTACATCTTTTGGTCGAACACCACCGCTTTTGCCCCACCCTCTGCCTTGGCACGATACATGGCAATATCGGCATTCCGCAGCAACTCTTGTGACAGATCTGAGTACATCTTTCCGGATAAATCAAGATTCCATCCCGATCGATCCATCCCCTCCGAGACCCCCAGAACTATACCAATGCTAGCAGTAGTGAATACTTCCTGTCCGTCAATCCGCAGGGGAACGCTCAATTCCCTTTGGATTAATTCTGCTACCTCGATCGCCATCTCTTTATCGGCATTTTCTAGCAGGATAGCAAACTCATCTCCTCCTACTCTGGCCACCAGATCTTCTGGGTTGAGATAGAAACTCAAACGCTTGGCAATGGCTTGTAGCAGTTGGTCCCCTGCCAAATGTCCCAGACTGTCATTAATCAGCTTGAAGCGATCCAGGTCTAAAAACAGCAGCGCCAACTGATATCCTGGTTCTTGTTGGAGTCGCGTCGCTGCTGCCCACAGCTGTTTCCTCAACAATTCTCGGTTGGCTAACCCTGTCAGTCCATCGTGAAACGCTTGATAATATAATTGCTCCTCGGCCTTCTTGCGATCGGTTATGTCCCGCTGAATGGCCAGATAGTGAGTCACCTCTCCTTTACTATCGTAAATTGGCTCTATGTGCCAGCCGTTGTAAAATGCCGTTCCATCTTTACGGTAGTTGATCGCTTCTCCATAGAACACTCGTCCTGCTGATAAATCTTGCCGCAGTCGATCCAACACTTTCGGGTCCGTGTCTCGACCTTGCAGCATCCGGGGCGTCTTCCCGATCGCATCTTCTGCACTATAGCCCGTCATCCGGGTGAAGGCGGGATTTACGAACACAATTTCGGGACCGGGTGACTTGAGATTAGTGTTAGTAATCAGGATCGAATCTTGAGCATTGTGAACTGCTGATGCCAACAGTCGCAGTTCTTCTTGAGAACGGTGCTGTTCGATCGCCTGGGAAAGAATCTTCGCGATCGCCTCCAGGAATTGTACGTCATAATCGGTAAACTTTTGCCTTTGGCGGCTGCAAGCTAATAATACACCAAAAGGCAGTTGCTGTTCCGTCCTGGGAATCACCACCCCCGCACAGCTGACTAACCCTCGCGCGAGCAATTCTTCAGATCCTGCACCTTGTATCTGCCACAAGTCTTCTATCACTACAGACTTGCTCAACTGGAGAATATAGTCAGCCATCTGAGCTTCTCCAGAGGCAAAAGGTAACAAGCAAGAATCATATTCTTTCTCTGTAGCAGTTTTTCTCTCCCTTCCTACTATAATTGGATATTTTTGGCCTACACTGGTACGCACTTCCCACAGCTGTGAGTCTCGTTCTAGCACCTTCACCAAAGATACCTTGAGCGTCTCCATCACCATATCTGCCGCTTCCGACAGCAGCGTTGCCAGGGGTATTCTACTCAAGGCCCGCCCTGATAGCTGTGCGATCGCCGTCTGTCTTGCCAGTTGCCCAAGCAGAGCCCTTTCCTCCGACTGTAGTAGGTCCGGACAGCTCGATATCCGTCTTTCTCTCTCGATCGTCCCTTGCATATTTCCTCTCTTTTGTCTAAGTCTTCTGCTCTTTGACTGGCTCTGTGCCTACTAGAAATCTTAAGATAATCTAAAGACTATGTTACTAAATGTAAAGCTACATGGCAAGCATCTGCTCATCTGGGCAGTGGCTGAGAGCGCTGTTAGGGACTTGCGGTTTAATAATGTACCATGCAGTGCAGCTCCTACAAACGTTTAACTTGCATATTTTAACGTTGGTTTGGCCCTTCTTCACGTTCATTTAACCCAACTCGACGTTGGTTTTACCCTTCTTCCCGTTCGTCTAACCCAACTCGACGTTGGGTTTTACCCTTCTTCCCGTTCATCTAACTCAACTCGACGTTGGTTTTGGCCTTCTTCCCGTTCATCTAACCCAACTCGACGTTGGTTTGGCTCAAATAAACGTTCGTATAACCCAACTCAACGTTGGTTTGGCTCAAATAAACGTTCGTATAACCCAAATAGACGTTGGTTTTACCTTTCTTCCCGTTTGTCTAACCCAACTCGACGTTAGTTTTACCCTTCTTCCCGTTCGTCTAACCCAACTCGACGTTGGTTTGGCCTTTCTTCACGTTCATCTAACCCAACCCGACGTTAGTTTGGCCCTTCTTCCCGTTCGTATAACCCAACTCGACGTTGGTTTGGCCCTTCTTCACGTTCATCTAACCCAACGCGACGTTGGTTTGGCCCTTCTTCCCGTTCGTCTAACCCAACCCGAGGTTAGTTTGGCCCTTCTTCACGTTCATCTAACCCAACTCGACGTTGGTTTGGCTCAAATAAACGTTCGTCTAACCCAACTCGACGTTGGTTTTACCCTTCTTCCCGTTCATCTAACCCAACTAGACGTTAGTTTGGCCCTTCTTCCCGTTCGTATAACCCAACTAGACGTTGGTTTTTGCCCTCCTTCCCGTTCGTATAACTCCGAAAAATGCAAGTTAAGTCCAAATAAACGCTCGTCGAACCCAGATAAATGCAAGTTAAGTCCAAATAAACACTCGTCGAACCCAGATAAACGCTCTCAACGACTCGGTGTGGTGGGTCACAAATCCTGTAAAGGATGCATTAACACTACTTGTGACCTACGCGAGCGTGATTATACCTCATCGCAAACCGTCGATTCTGGCATAAATGCTACGAAGTCTACTGTATAACTGGTACTCTATTTCGGCGCTCGTCCCTTAGTAGTGCTAAGATCCCAAGTTAACTGGCACCTTAATAAAATCGAGTCGTGAATTCAATAACTCAACAGGAACAGGATATTTCTCCAAGCAGCAGCAAGGCACCACATCCCAAAGCTGATGCGCGACATTCTGTATTGGTTTGCCAGTACCGGTCTTGTCAGAAAAACGGTTCGGCAGCAGTGCTGGCAGAGTTTAAGTCTTTGGCAACAGAGGGAGTGGACGTGACTGGGAGTGACTGCCAGGGACAATGTAGCACTGGTCCAACGGTGCGGGTGCTGTCAGATCAAACCTGGTATTGCCGAGTTCAGCCCCAAGACGTGCCCGAGGTGATAGAACAACATTTGGTCAATGGTAAACCCGTAGCCAGACTGCTGCATCCGCGATTTCATCCCTATGCTCAGTATTACAATCCTTAGAGGACAAACTGGAGCAGCATGGAGGCGATCGATCCTACAGCATTCATAAAGCGCTGGCGTTTAGCGGCGCGGCGACTTTCTGCGATCGCCTCTTCGGTGATTTTGACAAACTCCTGGGAAATTTCATAGCCCTGGGAGTTCTGTTGGAGTTCAAATAGTTCGCTAGCTTTCTGCCAATCTGCTATGGCCCTGGGGGCATCTCCTAACTGGAGGTGACTGAGGCCGCGACCTAGGTAAGCTGGGGCAAATTCGGGATTGAGGGCTAATGCTTGTTCGTAATTGGCGATCGCGCCTCTATGGTCTCCCAGTTGCACGTCGGCTATAGCCAAATGATAATGGTCTTCAGGCTGGAGGATACCCCTGGGAAGGGCAACGGTGCCGCGCAAATTCGCCCCCTCTAAAACAGCATCCTGTAAAATTGCATTTCCCAGAAAGGCATGACCCAGGTTAGCACCTGCGAGGTTAGCAGCTGTCAAATTAGCATTAGCCAGGTTAGCGCGACTGAGGTTGGCACCCATGAGGTTGGCACCCGACAGGTCAGCACCGCTGAGGTTGGCGTCAAAGAGAACCGCACTCGACAGGTCGGCACCCCTGAGGTTAGCACGACTGAGATTTGCCCGATCCAGATTAGCACCCGACAGGTCAGCACCAGCCAGATCGGCTTTCCGCAAATTAGCCAAGTACAAACCCGCATTAGATAGATCGCATCCGGGACAGGTTTTTGTCCCTAGTAGCTGGGTGAGTTCTTGCAGATTTTCGGCAGCCACGGGGGCTGATAAGGCCATACCGGTCAACAATGTCGCCGCTGCTATAATTTTCCTGTTCATGAATTATATACGCGCTTTGTTGGACTCTGCTAATATCTTGCACTATTTTGACCAACAGTAGTGAGCCTTACCCTAGCAGTATTTAATTTCCCAGCACCATCACCAAACCTATGCCGCCAAAATAGAGACCCAGGACCGCACTTGCGAGTAAACTTTGAGTTACCGGATCGGTTGAAGGAGTGAGAATAGCACCCAAAATGACTGCACCGAGGACAACATAACGCCAACCAGAGAGCATTTGTTTGGAAGAGACAATGCCCAGCAAACCCAGCAGCGCTTGAATGACAGGAATTTGAAAGGCCAAACCCGTGCTGAACATCAGCAGCAGGACAAATTCAAAATAGCGGTCGATCGACCATAACTGTTCTACCACACCGGAGCCATAGTTAATGAAAAAATTCAGAGCCGCAGGCAGAAGTACCAAGTAAGAAAATACCAGTCCCGCGACAAACAGCAGGCTAGACCCCAATACCACCGGTCCAATCAATCGGCTTTCCCGGCGAGTTAGTCCGGGCAAGACAAACATGATAATTTGGTAGAGGATAAAGGGGCTCGCTACCAAGAGGCCGCTGTAACCTGCCACCTTCAGAGAAACAAAGAAATATTCTCCCGGGGCCAACTGAAGGAATTTTACACCTTGGGCAGGAATTTCGAGCAACCCGACGATCGGTTTTACCGCCGCGAAGCAGCCGATTACCGCGAGGATAACAGCAATTAAAGCATAAAAAATCCGCTGGCGCAACTCCTCCAAATGGTCAAACAAAGACATTTCCACATCATTGGGGAGTTCGTCAAGATATTCATCTTCAATCTCAGGGTTAGTAGTCGATTCTGCGTTACTATTTCGATCGGGGGTAGTTGCAGTTTTCATTTCAGGGGTCATCAGCTCTGCTATAGTAGTTATCTCCAGATTTTTTACCATTATATATCATTTATATCAATTCGTTAAACTTTATTTAACCTCTCAAACTTACAGGGGCAACTTGATGGTAAAGCAGGTCTTACCCTCTCCACTTTCGGTCTCGATCGCCCCTCCCAACTGACTAACTCGTTTTTGTACTAAAGCTAACCCTAACCCGGTGCCTCCCTGCTTCCAGGGATCGGTGCTGGGAACCCGATGGAACTTCTCAAAAATTTTCGGCAGTTCATTAGCGGGAATTACTACCCCATAATTAGTCAGGCTCAGAATAATTTTATCCTGCTGACTGCCTGTAGAAAGTATAATGCGTTCTCCTGGTGGAGTATATTTGCAAGCATTATTGAGCAACTCACGTATTACCCCTTCCAGAATTCCCCGATCGGACATCACAGGTGGCAGTTGGGAGTCTATATCTACCTCTAGGACTTGTTGGCGACCTTGAGCCCGATCGATAAACGGTTTTACCAGAGTCCGAAGCCAGGACTGTAATTCTATGGTTTCCGACAGGATCGGTTCTGATTGATTTTCCAGTCGCTGTAAATCTAGCAGATCGTTAATCAAATTAATTTCTCGTTTACATTCATCTTGGATAATCTTCCAATAGTGAGCCACCTTATTCTGCTTTCTGTCTGGATCTTTCAAACCTGGTTCCGGCAAAACTCCGGCCTGACGCAGACCGATCGTCAACATCTTCATCGCCATTTTCATGTTCGTCATCGGCGTCCGTAATTCATGTTGCACCGTACTGACGAACTCATCCTTGAGGCGACTAAGCTTTTGCAGTTCTTCTACCTGTCTTTGGGCCGCTTGGTAGAGTCTCGCTTGGCGGAGGGCGATCGCGCATTGATTTGCCACCTGCTGCACCAAGCGAATCTGTAACTCCCCAAATACATAATCTGCATGATTGATCAGCCACAGATCGCCCAAAACTCCTTGGTCGTCAAAAATCGGGCAAGCTAGCATGGCCACCCTACCCCTGTCTGGGTTAGGAAGCAAAGAACAAAACTGAAAATACTGACCCAGCAACAGCTGTTGCTGGTAAATTTCCGGGAATTTATTGAGCGCAGCAACTCGCCCTACCCGCTCTTGATTAACCATCGGACCTTTACTGTAGGCCGCGCTGATAATGGATGTTCCTTTTTCCAGGTCGTACAGAGCTGCATTACAACCTCGGATGCCCAGAATTTCCGTTACTTCTCGCACCGCTGTTTGCCAAATCTGGGTTTCATCCAGACTATCCCGGACTTTATCCGTGATCCGTTTGAGCATCGCCTCAAAGTCCAATGCCTGTTCCAATTGGGCCGTGCGTTCTCGTACCTGGTTTTCTAGAGCGCTATTCAGATTTTGAACCTGTTGGTAAAGTTCCGATTGCTGAATGGCGATCGCCGCCTGTGTTGCCAATTGTTCCAGGGCATCCATTTCCAAAGGCTGCCATTTTCTCGGACCATTGCACTGATGTACCATTAACAATCCCCACAATGTTAAGCCCACCCGCAGGGGTACGCCCACCTTTGCCACTACCTGTAAAGATGAGAGTAACTCTATTTGGGCTCCTTCCAAGCCGGCTTTATATATATCATCGATCGCTTGAATTTTCCCTTCCTGGTATTCCTGTACCTCTGCTGGCGGTATTAATCTGGAATCCACCTGCAATCCTAACATACTTTTCCTACCCTTTGCGCAGGCTGACACTATCACCTCAAACTCACTTTTTTTCTGATTCGCTCTGTATATAATCACTCTATCCGCCTTCAGAAACTCCCGGACTTCCTTAGCTGTTATGCTGAGAATTCCTGACAATTTTTCCATTCGTCTGATGCGTTCCTGCATCATCGACAGCAACATCTTTTGTTTGAAAAGCTCCTGAAGAGTTATTTCCGCTTGTTTGCGTGCCTTTATATCATTCATTACCAGCATTACACCCACTACGAACGCCTTTTTTATTCCGGATATTTCCCGTCAATATATTAACATCAACTGTCTCCCGGTTTTTCCCTGGACAAGCTATTTGCCCTACTCGATCGATATCCCCTAGCAATTTCCGATCTCAAGTTCATCCTCCACATACGTTCGATGATGCCTTATATTCCATAAAGCATCATCGCTTTCTTTTCAGCAACTCGGGAGCAAGTCACCGCCGTTCTACTTTCCCGACTCCCCCGCCGATGCTGTCAATGTTTTTTGCACCTGGGCTAGCTGCTTCTTAATCTTCGGATCGTAAATTCTGGCGTAGTTCCAGTAGTTACCAAATACCGATTTGACATAGCCTTTCGTTTCCCTAAAGGGGATGAGTTCGACAAAATCGTCTGGGTCGCGCAAACCAAATCTTTCTACCCATCTGTCCACATTTGACGTTCCCGCATTGTAGCTAGCAACTGCTAACATGGAGTTGTTTTTATATTGCCAGTGGGTAAAATCCAGATACCAGGTGCCCAGTTGAATGTTGTCATTGGCATTGTTCAATTTGTAGTCGGTGAGATTGATTTGCTCGGCAATCCATGCTCCCGTCTCTGGCATCACCTGCATTAATCCCGCTGCACCAACATGGGACTCGATCGAGGGCATAAACCTGGATTCTTGACGAATCAAACCGACCACCAAGAGAGGATTAAGCTGGTATTCTTCCGACCAGGTTAATATCTGCTCGTGATAGGGAAATGGATAGAGGGCATGCCAATAGGCCGGTTCTTGCTTGAGCATTTTTACCTGTTCGCGGTCTTCCGGTTCGGAGCGCCAACTGAGGCTATTAATCATAAAAATGCCCTCCAGGTGATCCCCGATCGCCAAACGTAAGAGTCCATCTGTAAACTGCTCGGCCACAGTTCTGCCAGAGCGATTGGTAAATTCCACCTGCCACCTTTTCCAGGCATCGGCGTCTTGACCCAACTGATAGAGTTCTTTGAGAGCGTCCGAGCCTGCTGGCAATACCGGTCGCACCGGCAGTCGATCTAAATCGGTTCCCAGAGAGCGCACAGTTTTGAAGTCCCCAACATCCCAGCCCAATAACACCGCCGATCGCCAAGCATAATAAGACTCAGGGTAACGCGCGATCGCATATGCAAAGGACTGCTGGGCCGCGTCGGTCCGCCCCAGACGTGAAGCCCATTTCCCCACCCAAAAAGCCGCTTTTGCGGCCAGGGGACTATCTGGGTTTTCCGTCGTCAGCTGCTGCGCCCATTCCCACGCTTCCGTCAACTCTCCCGCCTGCGCTCGTTTCTGGGCCAGTCTCCATCGCAGCTCAGCGGCCTCGTCAGAATTGCTATATTGGGTCAGGATCGATTCCCGGGCCACAAAAGCCGCTTTCGCACTTCCCAGACTACCGAGAACTTTTGATTTCTCCAATAGAGCCTCTGCTGCGAAGTCCGGGAAATTCTTCTGGACTTGTTCGAGATAGTCTAGGGCATATTTAGGCTCCGATAGTCTTGAGAGGTGAAGCATCCCTCGGGCTGTTATTTGGGCCGCCGGAAACTCTTCTATGAGCTGTTTATATGCTCTGATCGCGGCAGTTTTTTTGCCTCCCAGTTGCAGTCCTCTGCCAGCACGGTAACGATTTTCTGGCGTTGCTGGTGCTTTCCTATAGGCGGCACCAGCTTCTCCGTAAGCTTCCTTCTCCCAATAACCAAAGGCGATCGCTTCCCAATCTGCTGCTGTCAGCCGATCTTGATATTTGCTCACCACCTCATTGAGAATCTCGATATAGTCTGGTCTATATTCGGCATGTTTTGCCAATAGCAACAACAGCGGCAGTTTGTCGGTATCCTCCTGTGCTCGGAGGCTATAGACCATTTCCACTGTACTGGGATGGCCTGGAAACTCTGTCATCGCTTTTGAGTAGTATTTCGGATCTGTCTTCCCCAGCGCCAACAGCGCTTCCGCTGCTACTGGATCTTGGGAGTACCGACGCAGGATATCTTTCCATGCCCTTTGCGCGCCAGTGCGATCGCCCATTAC